>CAVKJH010000040.1:0-11540 GCA_963656755.1 bacterium | reverse complement strand
GGTGAAGTTCCGTTATGTGATTGATATGAAAACGATGAAGTGAACAGACAAGAAAAAGACTTTTGCCTTGAAGGCTGGTGTGAATTTTGACATACGTCCCATTTTGATCTTGTTGTTTTGCCCACATAGGTAATTATTTTATACCTATGTGGGTGTCTAAAATTAAGGGAGTATTATAGGGCACATCCGTCCCGCAGGGTTGCGCAACACAGGCGGCCGCGCTCAGTCTACAAACTGCACCTTGGCTGCGTCGCGCGGCTTGGCTTCGGGGCTCTCGTCGGGATAGCCCACGGCCAGGATGTAGCACACCTCGTAGCCATCGGGCAACTGCAGCTGGTCGAGGTAGGGCTTGCAGTCGTCGGTGGTGTTGAGAAAGCGCACGGGGCCGCCGAGACAGCAGGTGCCGAGGCCCATCGACTGGGCAGCCAGCATGATGTTTTCGCCCAGCATGCCGGCATCGAGCGAGGCGTCGCCGCCGGGCGTGGCCACGCAGATCACGTTGGGCGCATTGCGGAACATGTTCTTGAAATGCGGGTCGCGCTTCACCATGTCGGGGTTGGCCTTCTTGAACAGTTCGTTCAGTCCGTCCATCCACTGCCTGCTTTCCACCACGCGCACGGCCCACTGCTGGCTGTTCATGCCGCTCGGCGCCTTGATGCCGCACTGGGCCAGCTGTTGCAGCTTGTCGTGCTCCACGGGGCGGTCGAGATAGCGGCGCACCGACCGGCGGCCGTCAATGGCACGCGTCACGGCGTTGGCGTTGCCCACGGCCTGGGGCGTCCAGGCCTTGAAGAAGCGCAGGGTCTTGTCCTTGCTGTAGCCCTGGCCTTCCTCCAGAAAACTGGAGTCCTGTATGTGCAGCACGTTGCCGCCCTGGTCGAGCACCACGAACACCGGGAACCCGAACCGCTGCGGATTGCCCAGCCGGGCCATGAGGGCCGCCGCGCGTCCGTCGCTGTCCTTGCGCGGATTGTAGTTCACGTGGAGATAGGCGAAATTGTCGGCCACGACCTTCGACAGGTCGGCGTCGCGCTCCACAAAGTCGGCAAAGCGCAGGCACCAGGGGCACCAGTTGCCGCCCACCTGGCACAGCACCAGCCGGCCCGACGCATCGGCGCGCACGGCGGCCAGCGCACTGTCTATCTGGGCCGCAGGGTCGACGGTCTCGTTGTACACTTTCTTCAGGGCGTTCTGCGCACAGGCCAGCGTGGCAGCCAGCGCGAACAGTAGGGATAATGCTGTTTTCTTCATTGTGTTTGTTCTATCGGTTTGTCGTTTGCCGGCTCGGGGCAGCCGCCGCCAGGGGTCAGAGCGACTTGAGCCAGCCAATGCGTTCTTCGGGACGCTCGGCGCGGAACACGTAGCTGCCGCTCACCAGCACGTCGGCTCCGGCCTCGGCCAACCGGGGGGCCGTGTCGCCGTTCACGCCGCCGTCGACCTCGATGAGGGCGTGCGAACCGCTCTCGGCGATGAGCCGCCGCAGACGGGCAATCTTGGCATAGGTGTTGTCGATGAACCGCTGGCCGCCGAAGCCGGGGTTCACGCTCATGAGCAGCACCATGTCGACCTCGGCTATCACATCCTCGAGCATCGACACGGGCGTGGAGGGGTTGAGCGTCACGCCGGCCTTCATGCCGGCCTCGTGTATCTCGTGTATGGTGCGGTCCAGATGGGTCACGGCCTCCAGGTGCACGTTCATCATCATGGCACCGATGCGGGCCGTCTCGGCAATGTACCGCTCGGGATGCACAATCATGAGGTGTACGTCGAGCGGCTTGCGGCAAATCTTGCCCACGGCCTCGAGCACGGGAAACCCAAACGAAATGTTGGGTACGAACACGCCGTCCATCACGTCGCAGTGGAGCCAGTCGGCCCCGCTGCGGTTTATCATTTCTATCTCGCCCCGCAGGTTGGTGAAATCGGCGGCCAACAGGGAGGGCGACACGATCGTGGCCATCAGTTCATGCAGTAATTGGTGGGACAGCCCGTGCGTTTCGACACACGGTAGGTATAGGCAATCTGGCGGACCAGCATAAGCGAATAGGCCGAGGGCCGCATTTCTTCAGGGGTAAAATTTTTCATAGGCGTTAATGTTGATGTGTATCGTTAGAGAGTAATCGTTCGCTTTCTAAATTGTTAACGCCAAGATATGCGCTTTATTGCCACGCACGGCAAAAAAATGTCCGATTTGTCGGTAGGCGCGGTCGGAAAGGGCGGCATCCGCAGCGCAGACGAGTGCCGAACGCAGCGACAGACGCAGTCCGATGTGTGTGTCAATCGAATGATGCACTGTTTTAGCCCCTGTAGGGGGCAATGCAAGCGGACGGTTAGCAGGGGCAATGCAAGCACACGGGCAGTAAGGCACAAGCGCATGGCAAGCCCTGTAAGGTAGGCCGTTCAAAATCCAATTTTACTTGTGCACGGAAAATTGCACAAAATATAAACGAATGTGTTGTATATGAGGTGTTTAGTTTATTACAATCAGGTTCGTATTGAACTCATGCCCCTGTAGGGGGCGCATATTTAAATTGCAAACGTCGTTGAATTATGCGCCCCCTACAGGGGCGATGGAAATATGATAGTCGTTCGTACATAGGGGCCGCTCGACTTTGTCGCTTGCGTCAGCAAGAAACCCTACGCTATATTATGTGCCCCCTTCAGGGGCAATGCAAGCGGACGGTTAGCAGAGGCAATGCATACGCTCTGCTCACCCTGGGCTACGACCGTTGCGCCCTTCCTTGGCTTCGCACCATGCGCAGCTGCACCCGTTTGCCAAGGCCAGCGTCAAGGCCCCATGTGCCATTTTCTTTACTTATAATTTGCGCCGTCAGCAGAAAACGTATACTTTTGCAGTAAAGAAACGCGACCGATGAGTTTTACAACCTTTTTTCTACCCCCTTGTGTCCGCACCGTGCTGGTGGCGGCGTGCCTCATGGTGTCGGCCGCCGCAGTGGCGCAGACAGACCGTCCGGCGCAGTCCGATGCCGGGAAAACCGGGAAAACCGTGAAACAACGCCCCACACTGCGCTCGATGCTCCAGACGGCCGACAGCCTGCGTCTGCAGCTGAGGCAGTCGGCCGACAGCGGCCGCATGCTGCAGTGGGTCGACTCGATGCTCATGGACCGGCTGGGCCAGGCCAAGATGAGCGACAAGCGCAGGGCACGCCTCATGCGGCGGTTCACCAAGCTGCAGGGCCGGCTGAGCCGATACGACCGCACGCTGTTCCGCGGCGACTCGCTGCTGACCGCCAATTATAATAAGGTGTCGTACGACACGGCCTACATTGCACGGCCCCAGGCACGGTGGACCGTGAAGTTGCGCGGCAACCTCTCGGGCGCCGACATGCGCACCACGGCACGCGGCACCCAGGCGGAAACCACCTCGCACCTGCAGTCGGACCTGCGCGGCACGTTCAGCGTGGCCGTGGCCTACCGCGGACTGGCTGCCGGCGTGGCCGTCAACCCCGCCAAGTGGGCCGGCAAGTGCAAGGACTTCGAGTTTAACCTCAACTCGTACAGCAACCGCTACGGCTTCGACGTGGTGTACCTCTCGTCGAACACCTTCCGCGGGCAGCAGACCCTTGCCGGCAACCGCCGCGACATAGCCAAGGGACAGGTGTCGCAGAACGCCCTCAACCTCAACTTCTACTACGCCTTCAACCACCGCCGCTTCTCGTTTCCGGCCGCCTTCAGCCAGAGCTACATACAGCGGCGCAGTGCCGGCAGCTGGATGGTGGGCGCCAGTTTCGACGGGTCGAAGACCAAGATCGATGGCGATCCCGCCGACCCCGACCGGCTGCCGATGACCATCCGCCTGAATGAGCTGGCCGTGGGCGTGGGCTATGGCTACAACCTTGTGGCCGGGCGCCACTGGCTGTTCCACCTCTCGGCACTGCCCACCCTCACCGTCTACTCGCACGACTACACCCGGACCGAGACCACGTCCGACGGTACTGTTGCCCGGCAGCGCACCGACATGCAGTACCATTTCCCGTCGGCCATCGTCACAGGGCGCGGCGCCGTGCTCTACTCCTGGCGCAACAAGTTTGCCGGTGCCACGGTGGTCTACAACTACTCGGTGGCCGGCGACCCCGACCACCTGCAGCTGCGGCGCAGCAAGTGGCGCCTCCGCGTGTTCTACGGCTTCCGCTTTTAGCGGCCGCCGGCGCAAATGCCGCAAACAGTAACCCCCACAACCCGCAACCATCCACCATGATACAACCCGAAAAATTCTACCAGGCACTGGCCGGCGAGGACATCACGTTCTTTGCTGGTGTGCCCGACTCGCTGCTCAAGAATCTCTGTGCCTACCTCACCGACCACGCCGAACCGCGCAACCACATCATCGCGGCCAACGAGGGCGGCGCCGTGGCACTGGCCGCCGGCTACCACTTGGCCACAGGGCGCATACCCGCCGTGTATATGCAAAACTCGGGCGAGGGCAACGCCGTCAACCCGCTGCTGTCGCTCACCGACCCCGACGTGTACCGCATGCCCGTGCTGCTCATCATAGGCTGGCGCGGCGAACCCGGCGTGCACGACGAGCCCCAGCATGTGAAACAGGGCAAGGTGACGCTGCCCCTGCTCGACACCATGGGCATAGCCCACGCCACGCTCTCGGCCGACGGGCACGAGGCCGCCGCACAGGTGGCACAGGCCGCCGCACACATGAGGGCCACGGGCCAGGCCTACGCACTGGTGGTGCGCAAGGGCACGTTTGCCGACTACCGCCTGCAGACCACCGTGGCCGACGAGTCGCAGCTGCCGCGCGAACAGGCCATACAGATGGTGGCCGCGTCGATGGACAGCCGGGCCGTGGCGGTGGCGACCACCGGCAAGATCAGCCGCGAACTGTTCGAGTACCGCGAGGCCGCCAGCCAGGGCCACGACCGCGACTTCCTGACCGTGGGGTCGATGGGCCACGCCTCGCAGATAGCCCTCGGCATCGCCCTGCACCAGCCCGGGCGGCCCGTCTACTGCTTCGACGGCGACGGGGCGGTCATCATGCACATGGGCGCACTGGCCATCAGTGCCAGCATGCTGCCCCGCAACTTCTACCACATACTGTTCAACAACGGCGTGCACGACTCCGTGGGCGGACAGCCCACCGTGGGCTACAAGGCTGACCTGCCCGAGGTGGCATCGGCCTGCGGATACAAGACCGTGATCAGCGTGGACAATGCCGCCGACCTCGAGGAGGTGCTGCGCGAGCTGCCCGACTACGAGGCTCCGCTCTTCCTCGAGATAAAGGTGAAGAAGGGGGCGCGCGCCGATCTGGGACGGCCCACCACCACGCCCGTGGAAAACAAACAGGCGCTCATGGAGTTCCTGAAACACTGACATCCGAAAGAATACCAACACATTGACACCATGACAGACATACAACGCAACATACTGCTCAACCCCGGGCCCGCCACTACCACCGACACGGTGAAGAGGGCACAGGTGGTGCCCGACATCTGCCCGCGCGAGAAAGACTTTGCCGGGCTCATGCACGACCTGCGCGACAACTGCGTACGAATGGCCCACGGCAACCCGCAGACCGACACCGCCGTGCTGTTCTGCGGATCGGGAACCATCAACATCGACATCTGCCTCAACTCGCTGCTGCCCGAGGGCGGGCGCGTGCTCGTGGTGAACAACGGCGCCTACTCCACGCGTGCCGTCGAGGTGTGCCAGTACTACGGACTGCCGCACATCGACCTGCGCTCGTCGGTGTTCGGACAGCCCGACCTCGCCGACGTGGAGCGCACGCTCAACGACAACCCCGACATCGCGCTGGTCTACACCACGCACCACGAGACGGGCACGGGCATACTTAACCCCATCCGCGAGATCGGCGCGCTGGCCCACCGCCACGGCGCCACGTTCGTGGTCGACACCACGTCGAGCCTCGGCATGCTGCCCTTCGACCTGCACGCCGACCATGTGGATTTCTGCATGGCCTCGGCACAGAAGGGGCTGATGGCCATGTCGGGACTGAGCTTCATTGTGGGCAGCCGCGACCTCATCGAGCGGTCGAAGCACTATCCGAAGCGGTCCTACTACTGCAACCTCTACCTGCAGTACGACTTCTTCGAGAAAACGGGACAGATGCACTTCACGCCCCCCGTGCAGACCGTCTACGCCGCCATACAGGCTTTCAAGGAGTACTGGGCCGAAGGCGAGGAGGCCAAGTTCGCACGCCACCGCCGCACCTTCGAGGCCATACACCGCGGCATCGAGGCTCTGGGACTGCGCGACGTCATCGACCGCGGCATACAGTCGGGACTGGTGGTGTCGGTGAAATATCCCGACGACCCCAACTGGGACTTCGACCGGGTGCACGACTACTGCTACGACCGCGGCTTCACCATCTATCCGGGCAAGATTTCCACCACCGACACGTTCCGCCTCTGCTCGCTCGGCACCATCGACGTGCCCGACATCGAGGCGTTCTTCGTGGTGTTGAGAGAGGCGCTGGAGACAAACAACATACAGATACCTGCGCACTACAATGACTAAGACTGCCGTGATCATGGCTGCCGGACTGGGCAGCCGCTTCGGCCGGATGACCGAGACCATGCCCAAGGGCTTCATAGAGTGCGGCGGAATGCCGATGGTGGTGCGCTCCATAGAGACGCTGCTCGACTGCGGCATGCAGCGCATCGTCGTGGGAACGGGCTACAAGCACGAGGCCTACGAGCAGCTGAAAGAACGCTTTCCGCAGATAGAGTGCGTCTATTCGCCGCGCTATGCCGAGACCAACAGCATGTACACGCTGTGGAACTGCCGCAGGGCCGTGGGCGACGACGGTTTCCTGCTGCTCGAGTCGGACATCGTGTACAGCCGCAACGCCGTCACCCGGCTGCTGGCCGACCCGCACCCCGACATCATGCTCATCACGCCGGTCACCAAGTTTCAGGACCAGTACTATGTGGAGCACGATACCGCCGGCACGCTGACACGCTGCTCCACCGACCGTGCGGCCATCGACGCCAAGGGCGAGCTGGTGGGCATACACAAGCTGTCGGCCGCCTTCTACCGCCGCATGTGCGACCACTATGCGGCCATTGCCGCCGACCAGCCGAAGCTCGGATACGAGTACGAACTGCTGCACATGTCGCAGAACGGCTGTCCGGTGCATGTGCTCAACGCGCCCGACGTGCACTGGTACGAGATCGACGACGAGCGCGACCTGCTGTATGCCGAGGAGCATGTGGTGCCCCACCTCTGCACACCGGCAGAATGAGAAACGCCCTTCGCCGGCATGCAGCATGCCGGCGAAGGGCGGATAGGTAGAACCCTTTTTACAAATCCAACAAACTGATACGCTGCGATGAACGACAGACAGACCCTGCTGGCCCTGCTCATGCAGGCCATGGTGAGATACGACAGTGGCGACGTGCCACGCATACAGCACTTTGTGAAGGTGCACAACTTTGCCCGCACCATTGCGCTGGCTGAGGCGATGGACGACGATGGCCGCTTTGTGCTTGAGGCCGCTGCCATCCTGCACGACGTGGGCATCCATGCCGCCGAGGCCAAGTACGGCAACTGCGGCGGCAAGCACCAGGAGGAACTGGGACCCGGCGAGGCCCGGAAAGTGCTGCACGAGGTGGGCGGCTTCGCACCCGCCGAGGTGGAACGCATCTGCTGGCTCATCGCCCACCACCATACCTATACCGGCGTTGAGGCGCAGGACCACCGCATATTGCTCGAGGCCGACTTTCTGGTCAACTCGTTCGAGGACAGTCTCCCGACCAAGGCCATCGTGACTTTCCGCGACCGTGTGTTCCGTTCGCCGTCGGCCGTGGCCCTGCTCAACGACATGTGGGGGCTCGATCAGTGACAGGCAAGAACAAAGAGGGTAGGGCGATGCTTGACAGGGATTGTGCGTTGGATGCGATGGTCATCGACGGTCTGTCGGTGGGATATGCCCGGCATGCGGTGGCCGAACGGCTGTCGGCGCACCTCTCTGCCGGTACGCTGACGGTGCTGGTGGGCCCCAACGGCATGGGCAAGTCCACCCTGCTGCGCACGCTGGCCGGCGTGCAGAAGCCACTGGCCGGTGCGGTGCGCCTGGTGGGCGGCGGTACGGAACGCTGCGTGCACCGGCTCAGCCGCAGCGAACTGTCGCGCTGGATCAGCGTGGTGCTGACCGACAAGGTGGAGGTGGAACATCTCACTGTGGAGGAGGTGGTGGCCTTCGGGCGCATGCCCTACACGGGCTATTTCGGCCGCCTGTCGGACGACGACCGGCGGCTGGTGGCCGAGGCGCTGCACGCCACCGCACTGACGCCGCTGGCACACCGCAACGTGGACACGCTGAGCGACGGCGAGCGGCAGAAGATGATGATTGCCAAGGCGCTGGCACAGCAGACACCGGTCATGCTGCTCGACGAGCCGACGGCTTTCCTCGACTACCCCAGCAAGGTGGAGACCCTGAAACTGTTGGGACGGCTGGCGCACGAAACGGGAAAGATAATCGTACTTTCCACACACGACCTGCACCTGGCCCTGCGCTTGGCCGACCGCTTGCTCACTTTCGGCAAGGGGTTGGAGGAGGTCGACAAAAACAGTCTGCGCCAACGGCTGGATCGTATGGCCGATTAGCCCATCACACGCTCCACGTCGGCTATGGTGCCGTCGAACGGCCCGTTGTGCTCCAGCTTCAGGGTGCACATGGCGGCCGCAAAACGCCCGGCCTCGGCATAGCCCATGCCCTGCAGACGGCAGTACAGATAGCCGGTGGAATAGGTGTCGCCACAACCCGTGGCATCCACCACCTCGGTCGGCTCGTAGGCCGGTATCTCGTAGAAATGGCGGTCGGCATAGATCAGCGATCCGTAGCTACCCAGCGTGATGACCACTTCCTTCACGCCCTCGGCGGCCAGCTGGCGGGCCACGGTGCGCGGGTCTTTCGAGTTGGCCACCACTTCCATCTCGTGTTCGTTGAGCTTCAGGATGCTGGTCGAGGCCAGTATCTCTTTCTGGTGTTGCCAGGCGGTGGCGCGCACTTGTTCGCCCTCCACCTCGCGCAGATAGCCCTGCACGTCGATCGACACCATGCCGCGCGTGGCCAGAAACTTCACCACCTCGGGCGGGAAATCGTCGGCCAGCAGCGTACCCAGGTGGAACACGCGCGCCTCGAGCGGGCGCATCTCGTCTATGGTGAACGGGTCGGCCTTGGCCAGCACGCGCTGCGTGCGGTTGTTGGAGTTGGCCCCGTACTTGTTCTCAAAGTACACGGTGTGGCGGCTCGGGTAGCACACGGCGTCCACGCCGGTCTGGCGCAGTTTCTCCACCTCTCCTTTCTGGCCTTCGCCCACCTTCGTCACCAGCTGGTAGCTCACCCTTTGGGGCAGTGCATTGATGCCGTGTGACATGTAATAAGAGGTTCCGCCAGCCATGTAGACTGTGCTTTTGGGGGTTATGATTTTGTCGCGGGTGATGTGCCCTATACTGCAAATATCTTTCATGTAATTAGTTCGTAATAGTGCAAAGGTAACAATAATTTGAGAAGAACGGTCCGTTGCACGCCTAAAATCGAACGGTGCTTCCCACATTTTGTTAGAAATTCATAAAGAAACGTAACGGCTTTTGCCGTGCAGCGAAAACTGTTTATCTTTGTCTTTATGACTACCACACTCATTGTTCTTGCCCTTACCATCGTGATGTTCATCTGGGGGCGGCTGCGGAGCGACGTCGTTGCGCTGTCGGCCCTGGCAGTGCTTATCCTGTGCGGCGTGCTGACTCCCACCGAGGCCCTGGCCGGTTTCTCGTCGACGGTAGTCGTGATGATGGCCGGCCTGTTTGTCGTGGGCGGTGCCATCCTGCAGACCGGACTGGCCCGCGAGGCCGGCAGCCGCATGATGGCACTGGCCAAAGGCAACGAGACGCGCGCTTTCCTGCTCGTCATGGTCACCACGTCGGTCATCGGTGCGTTTGTCAGCAACACGGGCACCGTGGCCCTGATGATGCCCATCATCGTGAGCATGGCGGCACAGGCCGGCTTTAGCAGTTCGCGCATGCTCATGCCGCTGGCCTTCGCCGGCAGTCTGGGCGGCATGCTCACGCTCATCGGCACGCCGCCCAACCTGGTCATCGACGAGCAGCTCGTCGGTGCGGGCTACGAGGGGCTGGGCTTCTTCTCCTTTCTGCCCGTGGGTCTGACGGTTATCGTCATCGGTGTGCTGTTCCTGTTGCCGGCCAGCAAGCTGCTGGTGAAACGGCAGAAGGAACGCCGGGGCGACCACGACGGCAAGTCGCTCGACGACCTTGTGGAGGAGTACCAGTTGCTCGACAACCTCTACCGCTACCGGGTGCCCAAGGGCAGTGCGATGGTGGGCGGCGACGTGGCCACGCTCGACCTGAAGAACCGTTTCGGCGTTACGCTCGTCGAGATACGCGACGAGCAGCGCACGGCGCTGGGCGTGGTGCGCGACGTCAGGCAGAGCATGGTGTCGGGAAAGAGCGTCATTGGCGAGGGCGACATCATCTATCTCATGGGCGCAAGCGACGGCATGGAGCGCATGGCGGAGGCCTACGGGCTGGAGCGCATGCGCGGCGCCTCGCTCGATTTCTACGACCTCGGACTGGCCGAGATCGTGGTGCTACCCTCGTCGAAACTGACGGGCACGCTCATCCGCGAGTCGCGCCTCAGGGAGAAATACAAGGTGAACGTGCTGGGCATACGCCGCGACCACGAGTATATCAGTGATGAGCTGGGCGACAAAAAGCTGAGCGGTGGCGACGTGCTGCTCGTGCAGGCACAGTGGGACGACCTGCTCAACCTCAACAGCGACAGCAACGACTGGGTGGTGCTGGGACAGCCCGACAAAACGCTGAAGAAAGTGACGCTCGACTACAAGGTGCCCGTGGCTGCGGCCATCATGGTGCTGATGGTGGTGCTGATGGTCATGGGGTGGACGGCGCCGGTCACGGCCGTCATCATTGCCGGACTGCTGACGGTGCTGACAGGCTGTTTCCGCAAGACGGAGGATGCCTACAAGACCATCAACTGGGAGAGCATCGTGCTCATCGCGGCCATGATGCCCATGTCGACCGCCCTCGAGAAGACCGGCGTGTCGGCCATGGTGTCGCAGCAGCTTGTGGCCACGCTCGGCTCCATGGGACCTTATGCGCTGTTGGCCGGCATCTATTTCACCACCTCGGTCATGACCATGTTCATCAGCAACACGGCCACGGCCGTGCTCATGGCTCCCATCGCCATGGTGGCGGCGCAGCAGACGGGCGTGTCGCCCTATGCCTTCCTCATGGCCGTGACGCTCGGTGCCAGCATGTGTTTCGCCTCGCCTTTCTCCACTCCGCCCAATGCGCTGGTGATGAAGGCCGGCCACTACACGTTCATGGACTATGTGAAGGTGGGCTTGCCGCTGCAGGTCATCATCGGCGTGGTCATGACCTTCGTGCTGCCGCTGATATGGCCTTTCTGATGCCCGCGGATTATTGCTGCTGCAGTTTTTTGCCCCTGTAGGGGGCGCATAATATAGGATAGGGTTTCTTGCTGGCGCAAGCGACAAAGTCGAGCGGCCCCT
>CAVKJH010000039.1:0-7053 GCA_963656755.1 bacterium | reverse complement strand
AGGGGCCGCTCGACTTTGTCGCTTGCGCCAGCAAGAAACCCTATCCTATATTATGCGCCCCCTACAGGGGCAAAAACTGCGCAAACGCTGCATATTTGATACGAATTTTGAACACCCTACCCCCCAGCGGCACTGGTATTGTATTGCCCTTGGCGATGATGACAGTGCCGGCAAATCACCACCATTATATACTGGTCACCACGACGGCCACTCGTTTTTCGGCTATTTTTATCGGACACCCACAATAATTTAGTAACTTTGCAGTAAACTGAAACACCCATGACTGCAAACAAGACCATAGCCCACCGGCCGAACCCTGCGCTTGCGGGGTGGCTTCGGGCCGGAACCAGGAGGCCCCAGAGCCACACGGCCGGCACAGCAAGGGGCTGTCAACCGAAGGAGGGCACAGCGTGAAGTGCATCGCCATCTACAGATTTCCGCGCGAGGGCGAACGCTGCCGCTACATGGAAAACGACGACCGCCAGCTGGACGTCATGCACCGGCCGGGCTGTCCGACCCATGCGGCGGCCTTTGTCTTTGCCCCTTTCGAACAGGGCGAACAACACCCGCTGGTGTGCTTCGATGCCTCCGGCACGCGGGTCATCGGTCTCGACGAGGCTGAGCGGATGGAGTGCCCCGTCTACGGCACCGCGACGGACGCGGCCTCGCCCGAAGGCGAACGCACGGCCTACGCCGCCGACTTTGCGGCCTTCCACCTTGCACTGCAGCGCGGCCAGTTTGACAAGCTGGTGCTGGCACGCAGCCACACGGCACCGACGGGCACCCCACCCCACTGCATGCAGCTCTTCGCCAAGGCGGCCCGCCAGAACCCCAACTGCTTCGTGGCTCTGGTGAGCACACCGCTGACGGGGACGTGGATTACCGCCACGCCCGAAACGCTCGTGCAACTGCAGCACGGCCGCTACCGCACCATGGCCCTGGCCGGAACGCAGCCGTTCGACCCGGCGGGTGGCGACGGCGCACTGCGCACCCTGCGGTGGAACGACAAGAACCGCCGCGAACAGGCCTGCGTGGCCGACTACCTGCGCCGCCGGCTCGAGGCGATGGGCATAGGCTATGCCGAGGGCACGCCCACCACCGTAAGGGCCGGATCGCTGGCACACATCAAGACCGACTTCACGTTTGCTGCCGCATCGGTGCCCGCACTGACCCCGCTGCAGATAGCCATGCGGCTGCACCCCACGCCGGCCGTGTGCGGACTGCCCGCCACGGAGGCCAAACGCTTCATCCTGCAGCACGAGCACACCGACCGCCGCTACTACAGCGGCTTCTGCGGCCCTACAGACACGGCGGCCGGCGAGGCGCACCTCTTCGTCACACTGCGCTGCATGCGCATCGGCCGGACGCACTGCACGCTCTATGCCGGCGGCGGACTGCTGGCCGAGAGCGCCGAAGAGGACGAGTGGACCGAGACGGCCAACAAGATGCTGGCCATGCGCAAGGTGCTGGCCCGCTGAAACAACCACACTTACACGAACGAGAAACAGACATGTATTCGGACAAACATACCGTAAACGCACTCGTGGCGCTGCTCATCGCCAAGGGCGTGCGGCAAGCCGTGCTCTGCCCCGGCTCGCGCAACATCCCGCTGGTGGCCGACTTCTGCGAGGCTGCACAGGTGGCATGCCACGCCGTGACCGACGAACGGTCGGCCGGCTTCTATGCCATGGGCATCGCGCTGGCCACGGGGCAGCCCGTGGTGCTCTGCCTCACCAGCGGATCGGCGCTGCTCAACGCCGCACCGGCCGTGTGCGAAGCCTACTACAGGCATGTGCCCCTCATCGTGGTTTCGGCCGACAGGCCCAAGGCGTGGATAGGGCGCAACGACGGACAGACGATGGTGCAGACGGGCGCTCTGGCCAACTTCGTGCGGGCGCAGGCCGACATCGACGATGCCGACCCGGCCGACACCGACACGTGTGCCATGCAGTCGCTGCTACTCAACGCCACCATCAACAAGGCGCTTGACGGCGAACGCGGACCGGCGCACATCAACGTGCACCTGTCCGAACCGCTGTTTGCCTTCGGCACGCCGCAACTGCCGCCAGTGCGCAACATCGTGCCGCTGGCCACAGACCACGACGGCGACGGGCCGTTGGCCGCCCTGGCCAGCCGCTTCATGACGGCGCCCAACCGCATGGTGGTCATCGGACAGCTGCCCCATGCCGACCGCGAGACCGACCGCCTCGTGGAGCGGCTCAAGGACTGCTGCCTCGTGGTCGGCGAGTGTCTCTCGTCGGCCGCCGGCGAACCGGCCGACCGCATCATGGACGTGTTCCGGCGCTCCACGCCGCCGCCGATCGACGTACTCGTCTCGCTGGGCGGCAATTTCGTGGGCAAGAACATCAAGGCATTCCTGCGCACGCACACGGTCAGGGAGCATTGGGAGGTGAACGCCGACGGACAAGCGCACGACACGTTCGGGGCACAGACGGCCATCGTGAAGGCCGACACCAAAGCGTTGCTCAAAGCCCTGCTCGCCGCCGGCACGGCCGGTGCGCCGTGCCCCGCCAGGGAGCAGTGGAACAAGGCCAAGGAGCGCACACTGCGTGCCGTCGGCAGTTACAAGCCGCCGTTCTCGCAGATGCTGGCCGTACAGGCTTTCGAGAACGCGCTCGACGGTCTGCCCGGCCCGTGGCATGTGCACTACGGCAACAGCATGGCCGTGAGGGTGGGAAGCCTCTACGCCCACCACTATGTGTGGTGCAACCGGGGCGTGAACGGCATCGAGGGGTCGCTCTCCACGGCCGCCGGCTTTTCGCTCGCCACCGCCGACAGGGTGTTCTGCGTGGTGGGCGACCTGAGCTTCTTCTACGACCAGAACGCCCTGTGGAACAACGCCCTGAAGGGCAACCTGCGCATACTGGTCATCAACAATGCGGGGGGCGGCATCTTCGCGCAGCTGGGCGGACTGCACCTCCCGGACAAGACCATGCACTTCGTGGCCGGACAGCACACGGCAACGGCCAAGGGCATCTGCGGGCAGAACGGCCTGCGCTATCTGCAGGCCGCCAATGCCGACGAGCTGCAGCGCACCCTGCCGGCCTTCATGGCCGGTGCGGCGGACAGGCCCGTGGTGCTCGAAGTTTTCACCAATGCCGACGACGACCGGAAAGCAATGCGCGACTTGGCGGACAGACTAACGGACCCAACATTATAAACCAAGACTTATATCATCATGCCAAACAGATTATGGAAAAGCATAGAGGGTTTCGACTTCAAGGAAATCCTGTTTGAAGAGTGCGACGGAGTGGCCAAGATCACCATCAACCGCGAACGCTACCGCAACGCCTTCACACCGCTCACTACCCACGAGATGAGCCAGGCCTTCGCCTATTGCCGCGAGGCGCAGCGCATCGGGGTGGTGCTGCTTACGGGGGCCGGCGACAAGGCGTTCTGCTCGGGCGGCGACATGCACGTCAAGGGACGTGGCGGATATGTGGGGCAGGACGGTGTGCCGCGCCTCAACGTGCTCGACGTGCAGAAACAGATACGGTCGCTGCCCAAGCCGGTCATCGCCATGGTCAACGGCTATGCCATCGGCGGCGGACACGTGCTTCACCTGATGTGCGACCTCACCATTGCCAGCGAGAATGCCATCTTCGGACAGACCGGCCCGAAGGTCGGATCGTTCGACGCGGGCTTCGGGGCTTCCTATCTGGCGCGCATCGTGGGACAGAAGAAGGCCCGCGAGATATGGTTCCTGTGCCGCCAGTATTCGGCCGAGGAGGCCGAGCGCATGGGTATGGTGAACAAGGTGGTGCCGCTCGAACGCCTCGAGGACGAGTGCATGGAGTGGGCGCAAACCATGATGGAGCGCAGTCCGCTGGCCCTGCGCATGATCAAGGCCGGCCTCAACGCCGAGCTCGACGGACAGGCCGGCATACAGGAACTGGCCGGCGATGCCACCATGCTCTATTATTTCCTCGACGAGGCGCAGGAAGGCGGCAAGGCTTTCCTCGAGAAACGCAAACCCGACTTCAGCAAATACCTCAAACTGCCCTGACACGGCAAGATAGGGTGTTATTGAACACATGCCCCTGCAAGGCAGGGTGTTATTAACACATGCCCCTGCAAGGTAGGGTGTTATTAACACATGCCCCTGTAGGGGGCACAGATTATAGCGTAGGGGGTTACCCCTACGTACGAAAGTCTGTCAGTTTTCCACCGCCCCTGTAGGGGGCGCATAATTCAAAATAGTATGTGGTTTAAATATGCGCCCCCTACAGGGGCGACTCATTAAAACGGCATTGAAACGATAGGGGTAAACCCCTATCCTATAATATGTGCCCCCTACAGGGGCAAAACCTGCAGGGAGGCAAACCCCGCACAAGCAAGGGCAAAACCTGCAGGAGGCAAACCCCGCACAAGCAAGGGCAAAACCTGCAGGGAGCAAAACCCGCACAAGCAAGGGCAAAACCTGCAGGGGGCAAAACCCGCAGGAGGCAAAACCTGCAGGAGGCAAAACCTGCAGGGGGCAAACCCCGCACAAACGATGCATATTTGATACTCATTTAGAACACCCTACCCGCAAGGGGCAACCACCGCAATGAACAACCTGAAAATTACCGTCATACCGCGCGAACTGCATTTCCTGCAGCCTGCAGGCACGTCGCGCGGCGTTTACACCACGCGGCGCATATGGCTCATCGAAGCCACCAGCAGCGACTGGCCCGGCCGTACCGGACTGGGCGAATGTGCGCCGCTGCCCGACCTGAGCTGCGACTGGAGCGACCACTTCGAAGAGAGGTTGCGCAGCATCTGCCGCACCGTCGAGGAGAAGGGCGGCATCGACACGGCACTGCTGGCCAACTGGCCCTCGATACGCTTCGCACTGGAAACAGCGCTGCTGCACCTGCAGCGCGGCGACATCCTTTTCGACACCCCGTTTGCACGCGGACAGGAAGGCATCCCCATCAACGGACTGGTATGGATGGGCTCGTTCGACGAGATGAACCGCCGCATGGAGGAAAAACTGCAGCAGGGCTTCGACTGCATAAAACTGAAGATCGGGGCCATCGACTTCGACGCGGAACTGTCGCTCGTGAAAAGCATCCGCAAGCGGTTCTCGGCCAGCACCGTGGAACTGCGCGTCGATGCCAACGGCGGCTTCTCGGTAGACGAAGCGCCGCAAAGGCTCGAACAGCTGGCCCGCTTCGGCATCCACTCCATAGAGCAACCCATACGCCAGCACAACTGGCAGGCCATGGCGCACCTGTGCGCTACGACGCCGCTGCCCATTGCGCTCGACGAGGAACTGATCGGTGTGAACAGTCCCGCCACGAAGCGCGAACTGATGGCGACCATCCGCCCGCAGTACATCGTGCTGAAACCGTCGCTCCACGGCGGCATCGGCGGCACGCAGGAATGGATACGCCTTGCCCGCGAACGGGGTGCCGGATGCTGGATAACGAGCGCGCTGGAAAGCAGCGTCGGCCTGGATGCCGTGGCCCAGCTGGCCGCACACGAGTTCATGGGCGGCCAGGACGACACGCACACCTGTATGCCGCAAGGGCTCGGCACGGGAACGCTCTACGCCGACAACCTGCCACAGCGCACCGTGGTGCGCGGCAACCGCATTTACCGTATCACCGGCACCGCTGACGCCAAATGACGGTGCCGACTAACGAAAACAAGAGGATGCACAACCCATACGATGCACAGAAAGAACTGGCTGCCTTCCTGCACGAGTGGCAGTCGGACGACCCTTGCCTGACGGTACACACCAGCGGGTCGACCGGCGTACCGAAACCCGTGCGTGTGGAGAAGCGGCGCATGGAAGCGAGTGCCCGCATGACCTGCAGCTTTCTCGGTCTGACGGCGAGCGACACGGCGCTACTCTGCATGCCCTTGCAGTACATTGCGGGTAAGATGGTGGTGGTGAGGAGCCTCGTGGCCGGCATGAAGCTGGTGAGCGTGACGCCGTCTTCGCGCCCGCTGGCTGCGCTCGACGAGGTGCCTACGTTTGCAGCCATGGTGCCGCTGCAGGTGGCGTGCAGCACCGAAGATGCGGACGACCTCGACAAACTGCGTCGCATACGCCACCTCATCATCGGCGGCGGGGCGGTGGACAGCACGCTGGCCGCAAAGCTGGCCGACTTTCCCAACGCCGTGTGGAGCACCTACGGCATGACCGAAACGCTCTCGCACATTGCCATGCGCCGCATGAACGGCCCCGAGGCCGACGACTGCTACACGCCGCTGCCGGGTGTCAGGGTATGGACGAACGCCGCCAGCTGCCTGTGCATAGAGGCGCCGCAACTGTTCGACGGGACGCTGCAGACGCACGACGTGGCCGCCTTTGCGCCCGACGGACGGCGTTTCCGCATACTCGGCCGCATAGACAACGTCATTGACAGCGGCGGCATCAAGATACAGGCCGAGGAGGTGGAGCGCAGGGCACAGCCGTGGGCTCCCTTTCCGTTCGCCGTGACGTCGAGGCCCGACCCCAAGTTGGGCGAAGCCGTCGTGATGGTGATAGAGGCGCCGTCGGGCAGTGACGCGGACGCGCAGCTTGCCACCTTCAGGGCAAAACTGGAAGAGGAGCTACCGCGCTACTGGCGGCCGCGCCACTACATCCGTGTCGCAGCCATCCCCAAGGCCGGCAACGGCAAGATAGCAAGGGCGGAGCTACGCAAGCTGGCCCGGCCCGGAACGAACGAAGGTTCCGGCGAAGAATAAAACACGAATATGCGGAATATAAGGCATTTAGGTTGTTACAAACAGTTTCGTAATTGAACACATGCCCCTGTAGAGAAGCCATTCGCAACGATTGCCCCTGTAGAGAAGCCATCCGTATGTAGGGATCATTCGCAACGATTGCCCCTGTAGAGAAGCCTTTCGTATGTAGGGATTATTCGCAACGATTGCCCCTGTAGGGGGCACAGATTATAGCGTAGGGGTTTACCCCTACGGTTTTACGGTTCATCGTTTTTCCATCGCCCCTGTAGGGGGCGCATAATTCAAATCATCATGCGGTTGAAATATGCGCCCCCTACAGGGGCGATGGATTGGGAATGGGGCTGATGATAG
>CAVKJH010000038.1:0-10303 GCA_963656755.1 bacterium | reverse complement strand
CGCGAGCTGGGTTCAGAACGTCGTGAGACAGTTCGGTCTCTATCTATCGTGGGCGCAGGAGTTTTGCGCGGTGCCGTCACTAGTACGAGAGGACCGTGATGGACAGACCTCCGGTTTGCCGGTTGTGCCGCCAGGCGCACCGCCGGGTATCCGAGTCTGGACGGGATAAGCGCTGAAAGCATCTAAGTGCGAAGCCCGCCGCAAGATGAGAACTCCTTTTAGGGTCGTCCGAGACGAGGACGTTGATAGGGCGCAGGTGTAAAGGCGGCGACGCCAAAGCCGAGCGCTACTAATTGCCCGAACGCTTTCTTCGTAGCCGTATTTCAGTTGTGTCTTGTACAGTTTTGCTTGTGGAGATAGTCACCCATACGCCTTGTGCGTGCCGGTCCTACGTGATGGCACAGCGCATTAGGCAGCGATTTAATCAGGTGGTTATTGCGCCGGGGTCCCACCTCTTCCCATTCCGAACAGAGAAGTTAAGCCCGGTCGCGCCGATGGTACTGCAATGCAATGCGGGAGAGTAGGAAGCCGCCTTCTTTCAAAAGAGCGAAGCCCGGAGATTCAATATGAGTCTCCGGGCTTTTTGCATTTAATCAGAATGAGTTGTATTCTTGTTTGTAACCACTTTGTTACAAACTATTCAAGAGTACTACCATCTTGCTTATTATTTATTGCAATATCTGGCATTATTCTTCCGTGTTGATAAATATGGCTTATATTAATGTTATGTTTTTTGCAAACATTTGGCGTAGTTTATAGTTTTTTAATATCTTTGCAAAGCTCAATAGGTTCGTAGTTCAGGTCTTTTTGATAAATCTCATATTCATTAGCCTGTTCATTCTGATTGTCGATAGTTCAGGATTGTCTTCGATAGCGTTTGGCCCGTTTAAAGCTGGGCTTATGCAGAAAATATATACAATACAAATAATTTTATTATCATGAGAAGACTTTATACAAGTCTGTTCCTGGCGTTTTTGCTTTGCAGTTTTGCACATGCCCAGTTGCCACAAGTTGTTCTTCGCAGCATAGACGGCACCAGTGTCCGTACCGATACACTCAGCAATGGTGGCAAACCCTTCATTATTGATTTCTTTGCCACCTGGTGCAAGCCCTGCAACCGCGAATTGTCGGCCATAGCCGATGTTTATGAAGATTGGCAGGAAGAAACCGGCGTGAAGATTATTGCGGTTTCCATTGACCAGGCGCAGAATATTAATAAGGTGAAGCCTTTGGTAGATGGTCACGGGTGGCCCTATGAAGTGTTGCTTGACCCTAACGGCGAGTTCAAGCGAGCCTTGGGTGTTCAGATGATTCCCTACACTCTTATTGTTGACGGCAACGGACAGATTGTATACAAACATAACGGCTATACAGACGGTGCAGAGGAGGAACTCATCGAGAAGGTACGCGCTTTGATTGCCAAAAAGCAATAGCACCCCGTTTGATACAATAAGAACGACGAACCAACTTCCTGATATTTTTTATGAACAGACGACTATGCGCCACCATAGCGGGTGCTTTGACGGTCTTTGTCGCTTTTGCCCAACAGGACGACAGCGACAAAGGCATTGTTGTTACCGGTAGTGTACAGAGCGACATTCTCATTCCGCAGGACGACAAGAAGATACAGACCGAACCGACCAGCGATTGGGGACTTACGAACACCTATGCCGATGTAAACCTTACGAGCCGTCATATCGATGCAGGTATCCGTTTTGAGTACAACCAACATCCCCTTCCGGGCTACGAGGCTGATTTCAAAGGGTGTGGTGTTCCCTATTTCTATGCCAAGTTGCATTACGAGAAATGGAACTTGACACTTGGCAGCTTCTACGAACAGTTCGGTTCGGGCTTTATCCTTCGCACTTACGAGGAACGTAGTCTTGGCATCGACAATTCGCTGCTTGGTGCGCGTCTGGTGGTCAAGCCAGCCAAAGGTGTTACAGTCAAGGCACTTTCCGGACGCCAGCGCCGTTACTGGAGCTGGAACAAGGGACTGGTGAGCGGTGCAGACCTCGAACTGAACGTCGACCAATGGATACCGTCTCTGCAGGCCCGGCGCATGTATCTCACCCTTGGTGGCTCGTGGGTCAACAAGTACGAGAAGAAGCAGAGCAACCTCATGACCGGTAATTATCTTATCAACGTGCCCAGGTATGTAAATGCCTTCGATGTGCGTGCCAATCTGCAGGTGGGCGATTTGGGGTTGCTCGGCGAGTATGCCTGGAAGACCGACGACCCGTCGTACGACAACAACTACATCTTCCGCCGCGGTCATGTGGCCATGCTTTCGGCCACCTACAGCAAGAGCGGCGTAAGCCTTCTCGTGCAGGCCAAGCGCAGCGACTACATGTCATTCCGCAGCCGCCGCAGCATGGACGGCACGTCATCGATGGTCAATCATCTGCCTGCCTTCACCATGGACCATACCTATGCACTGGCCGCCCTCTATCCCTACAAAACCCATCCCGACGGTGAGTGGGCCTATCAAGCCGAGTTGGGCTACAAGTTCAAGCGCAACACCGCCATTGGTGGCAAGTACGGCACCGAGGTCAAGGTGAACTTCTCTCATGTCCATGCCTTGGCGCGCAACGCAGAGCAGACGGCACAAGTCGGTACAGGCGGCCAGGGGTCAGCCTTCTGGAAATGGGGCGACGAAACTTACTATCAGGATCTTAACGTGCAAATCGGAAAGAAATTCACCCGGGCGTTCACGCTCAACCTCATGTATATGAACCAACGATACAATATGACCGTGGTAAAGGGTGAAGGCGGTATGGTCCACTCGGATATCTATGTGGCCGACGCCAAGTACCGTTTCAACAAGAAACTTACCCTGCGCGGCGAGCTGCAGTATCTTGCCACCGCCAACGACCAGGGCGATTGGCTCTACGGACTGCTCGAACTGTCGGTCATGCCCCATTGGATGTTTACCGTTTCGGATATGTATAATTCTGGAGAGACCCATCTGCACTACTATCAGGGGTACGCTACGTTCACTACCGGTGCCCACCGTCTGCAGCTCGGTTACGGCCGCACGCGTGCCGGCTACAACTGTTCGGGCGGTGTCTGCCGCTGGATACCTGCCAGCAAAGGTCTGACCCTGTCTTACAACTATAATTTCTAACCAGCGATGAAGACACCACATATCCTATCAGCACTTTGTCTTGTAGCCCTTTTGGGTACAGTGTCGTGCGAGAATATTGCCGACGGCGACCGCCTTGTCTATGTCAAGCCGTCCGACGTGAAGAAGAACATACTCATCGAGGATTTTACCGGCCAGACCTGCCGCAACTGTCCCGAAACCACCGACTTGATACACAGTCTGCAGCAGACTTACGGCGACAGTGCCGTGATTGCCGTGGGCATCTACAGTGGGCCGTTCGGTAAGCGCACCAACGGCGACCTCCTGCCTCTGACCACCAAGGTGGGCGACGACTATTACACCTCGACGGGAATACAGCAGCAGCCCACTGTCTTTGTTGACCGCGTCACGATCACTTCCGACAACTCTGTGCTGACCAACCTCGTCCATTCCACCATCTCCAATGAGGCCCGCGCCACATTGTCGGCCGCTGCCACCTACGATGCCGCAACGGGAAAAGCCGGGTTGGAGGTGACGGTAGAGAGCATGGTCGATGTGCCGAATGCGCTGGTCAACGTATGGGTAGTAGAGGACAGCGTTGTCAGTCCGCAGGTGATGCCTACCGGCAGAACCAACACCACTTATGTGCACAACCATGTGTTCCGTACCAACCTTACCGCGCCGATGGAGGGCGAGGGCGTAACACTTGTCAAGGGATACCCTGTCACCCGCACCTTTGGTGTTGCCGTCGATGCGACGGAATGGAAGCCCGACCGCCTGTCGTATGTCATTTTCGTGTGCGACGAACTTGGCGTAATGCAGGTCATCAAGACCCCGTTTGTTCCGAAGAAAGATTAAGGAACCCCATACCGCATATCCTCGCTTAAACAAAATGCCTTATTAGAAAATGAGAAGATACATTGTTTCCATGGCGCTTGCGCTTAGCCTTACTGCACAGGCTGCTCCGGTAAAGCCGGGCACCTATACCGGCACGAAGAAAGGTCTGATCATCCTTGTGGAGTTTCCCAAGCGAACCGCTACCGGCACGCCGGCCGTAGCCTTCTCCACGGCCGATGCCCGCGCGTTTTATGAGCGGGTGGCCAACGAGGAGAACTTTTCCGATCCCGCCACCGGTTTTACACAAAGCGTGCGCGACTATTTCTATGCGCAAAGCGACGGTCAGCTCGAGTTCTCCTTTCAGGTCGTAGGCCCCTACCGTCTCGGCAACGCATACAACTACTACGGTGCCGACGAGGACGGCGTACAGGACGTGCATCTGGGCCAACTTGTCTACGACGCATGCCGCAAGGCCAACGCTGATGTCGACTTCAGCCAGTTTGATGCCGATGGTGACGGTAAGGTAGACCTTGTCTACATACTCTATGCCGGACAGGGCCAGAACGTCAACAATGATGACACCGGTCTGTTGTGGCCGCAGGAAGGGTCGCTCAACGCCCTCGGGTCAGACCAAGCCCCGTTTGTGATGGACGGTGTGACCATCGAGTCGTATGCCGTCAGCAACGAACTGGGCGTAGGCGGCGCGCTCGACGGTATCGGCACCATGTGCCACGAGTTCTCCCACACGCTCGGTCTGCCCGACATGTACGACAAGGGCACCTCCTTCGGCGAGACCACGCTCAAGTACGGCACCTATGTGTGGGACCTCATGAACGTGGGCAACTATCTCGGCAACGGTTTTACCCCCGCCGGATATACCGCCTTCGAGCGTATGTACTGCGGTTGGCGGCAACCCATCGAACTGAAGGCCGACACCGTGGTTACAGCCATGAAGCCCCTCTCCGAGGGCGGCGAGACCTACATCATCTACAATGACGGCGACCGCAACGAGTATTTCCTGCTCGAAAACCGGCAGCAGACCGGCATCGACTCCTGTCTCTACGCTTCGGGCCTTATGATTACCCATGTTGACTACAGTGAGGAGGCCTGGACGGCCAACAACGTAAATACCACTAAGGAGCGCTGCTTCATTGTTCCGGCCGACAACTCCACAGAGCGCATCATCGACGACGTGTGTGGCGACCTCTATCCCTACAACGGCAACACCGCCTTCGGCAATACCACCGTCCCTGCCGCCACGCTCATCCATGCCAACAGCGACGGTTCGTTCCTGCTCAACAAAGAGGTGACGGCCATTGTGCAAAATGCCGACCGAACCATTTCGTTCTCCTTCCATAACGGCAACACCTCGACCGGCATCCGCCATCTGAACACCGACGGTAAACGCACCGGTGCAGTCTATGGCATTGATGGCCGATACCTGGGGACATCGGCCGACGCGCTGCCCCACGGCATATACATCGTGGGAGGAAAGAAGATCGTAAGATAATCATTCTTAGGAGATAACCAGTATAAAAGAAAAATAAGAGAGATGAAAAGATTCTGTTTGACAGCCGTCACACTCTTTGTCAGTGTGGCTTCCCTTTTCGCCCAAGATGACTTGGGCATACACTTCATCACCGTCCGTCTTGAAGGAGATGACGTTGTCAAAGTGGCCGACGTAGCCGACGGATCGACCATCAACGTGACCGATGTCACCGAAGATGTTTTCGACTCCTATATCAGTGCCGGTCTCGGTGTAGAGAACACTTCCGGCAGCGGCAAGCGTCTGCAGCTGAAATATGTGGTGAAATCCATTGATTCGGGGATGGCACAAGCCTGCGTGTTCAGTTCCTGCACCAGCACCAGCGAACCCGGTGTCAACTATGTACCCAAACTCAGTAACAACGGCAACCACGTCAGCCTGAGCGTGCTCAAGGCCGGACGCATACAAGACCTTGCTGCCGAATGGTTCCCCGGAGGAAAAGGCAGTGCCACGATGGTTCTCACCCTGCTTGTCGGTACAAAGACCGGCAACACGGAGACCTCCGGCGAAGAAATCTACGATGTGGTAGAAGGCCCCAGCGTCACTGTCAATTTCCTCAACGGTGTGACCGGCATCGCCGGCGTGACGGATGCTTCCGCCACCACCGAGTACTACGACATGACTGGCCGCAAGGTATCTGCCCCCGTTCACGGCATCTACATTGCCCGTCAGCATACCGCCGACGGCAAGACCGTCAGCCGCAAGGTAGCCGTGAAGTGACGATAGCCGCTTTCACTGTCAAAGCTCAAATCCAATCCAAGCAAACATATATCCTATTATGAGAAGAACTTTTACCGCACTTACCCTTCTTCTGACCATGCTCGCCCTCGGCCACGAGGCCGCAGCGCAAGTGGGAAAGCCCACTTTCTTCTATCAGAAGTACAAGCAGTACGAGATAGCTTCCGCCATTTCCGACAACGGCAAATGGGCGTTGGTATACGGTGCTACCAACGAGCAGCGAACCAACGGCTACTCCTATCTCGTCAACGTAGAGACCAAGGCCGAGACCGTCATCCGTACCAAGAATGAAACCGAAGCCGCCACGATGGGCAAATACCAGGTGTCTGACGTGACCGACGACGGAAACATTGTTGTCGGCGGTTTCGATGGCAGTTTCACCGATGACGGATACTACACCGGAAAGCCCGGCTACTGGAACAAGACTGCCATGACATGGACAGCCCTTCCTTTGCCCGACGGTGCCGTTTCGGCCGTGGTGAGCTGTGTGACGCCCGATGGCCATTATGCCGTAGGTACTTCCGAGAGCGATACCTCCAATCCCTGGACCTCTGTGTCGCAGGGTGTCATGTGGGACCTCACGGCCGATACCATTGTTTCCCTGCCGGGCAAGCCCGTCATGGAGATGAGCTACAACTCCCCGCAGCAGGAAGCCTTTACCCAGGTCTCAGCCGACGGACGTTACATCGCCATCTACGGCAACCAGAGCTATGCCCCCATCAGCTATCTCTACGACCGTAAGGAAGGAACTTACATCAAGTTCGGTGCCCACAACACCGGTACCAACTATCCCACCGATTTCCTCCAGATGGAGGGCGGTATCGTGCTGAGCCCCAACGGCAAGTGGGCTGCAGGTACCATCCGCACTACCGACGACGGCCTTTATCCCCTGCTTTACAACATTGAGACGAAGACCTACACTTATTTCAACTCCGCCGAAGAGAACGACCTTGCCGTGGATATGGTGGACAACGCAGGCGACCTTTTCGCTTCCACGCCGTCGACCAATCCCGTACGCGAGTGGCAGGTGCTGACCGGCAACGTGTGGTATCCCTTCTCGCAGATACTCGAGCAGCGCTACGGCATCAGCTATACCGACTACACGGGCTACGACAACACGGGTACGCCCTGGTGCGGCTCGGCCGACGGTAAGGTTATCTGTTCCATGGTTTCGCCGCAGGGCGAAAGCTGGATAGCCACCCTTCCCGAGTCTATCGGTGCCGCCTGCGAAGGCATCGACCTGCTTAAGGACTACACTCCGTCGCCTTCCGACGGCGCACAGTTCCATTGGATGGAGACCGTCACCCTTACCTTCTCCAACGACATCACCGTCCTCGGCAACGCAAAGTCCGCCATCCTCAAGGACAAGGACGGCAAGACCGTGCGCAACTCGATGGCCTTCTATGCGTCGTCGACCAGCAACAAGCAGCTCGTCGTAACCTTCCGTGCTACAGAACTCAACGAAGGCGAACAGTACAGCGTGGTGATACCCGCCGGCAGCATCGCCCTCACCAAGAACACGTCGAAGGTGAACAGCGACATCACCCTCAACTATACCGGACGTGCCGACGTGCCCGTCAAGATTACCGATGTCTTCCCCGTCGACAATGCCGAGATTGCCCGTATCGACAACTCCGGCAACCCCATCTACCTCACGCCCGATGTCAAGGTGCGTGTCACCAAGAATGCTTCCGCATCGCTCATACAGGTCGACGGCGAGAGCGAGAAAACCATCAGCACACTCAGCGTGGTGACCAGCAGCGACAACAGCAAGGTGGCCCTCGTGCCCGCAGCCACACAATATTTATATAGTGGCGCACAATATAAGGTAGTGCTTGCAGCCGGGGCGCTGACCGACCTTTCCGGAACTGATGTCACCGACAATACCGACAATACCCGCAACGAGGAACTCACCATACACTATACGGGTACTTACGAGCGCCAGATTTCTACCGACGATGCCAACCTCTTCTTCGACGATTTCGATGACCCCGCCACGTCGCTGAAGAACTTCATGCGCTACGAGGGCGACCATCTCACCCCGACCAGCGAAATGTCAGCCCTGACATTCGATGCCGACAACCAGCCCTGGAATTTCACCATACGTGAGGCTTCGACCAGCAGCAACTACTATGCTGCGTCGCACTCCATGTACACTCCGGCCGGACAGTCCGACGACTGGCTCATTATCCCCCAACTCACCATTCCCGACGCTTTCACCACCCTGAAGTTCAAGGCCCAGAGTTACCTCGAGGACAAGCACGACACGCTCCGTGTGGTGATATGGCCGCAGGAGGAGAATATCAGCTATTTTGGCAGCGAGCGCATCGCCAAGATGAAGGCCGGCGGTGATGTCTACACCTTCGAACTCAACATCGGCGACACGGAGAACGGTCTTGACGGCGAGTTCACCGACTACACGGTCGACTTGGCCAAGTATGCTGGCCAGAAAGTCTACATCGCTTTCTGGAACAACAACACCGACCAGAGTGCCATGTTCCTCGACAGTGTCATGGTACGCCGCAACCTGAAGTACCTCATGGCCATCAACAATGCCTCGTCGGTCGTGCGCAAGACCGAGCAGGCCATCTCCGGCACCATTACCGTCAATGCCGACGATGATGTCTACCACTCCGTTGCGCTTACCCTGAAGGATGCCGACGGCAATGTTGTCGACACCTTCACCAAGTCGGGACTTAGCCTCAAGAAGGGCGACAAGCAGTCTTTCACTTTCGCCAAGCCCCTGCCGCTGACCATAGGCGTGTCCAACGCTTATTCTATCAAGGTACAGCTCGACGACTATACCGACGAGGTGAAGAGCAGCATCAAGGACCTCACCTTCGAACCCGTGAAGCGCGTGGTGCTCGAAGAGATGACTGGTTTCACCTGCCAGTACTGTCCCGAGGGTCTTGTGACCATCGAGCATCTCAAGAAACTCTACGGTGACCAGTTCATCCCCGTGTCCATCCATACCTACACGGGTGATCTCTACGGCACCGGTCTCTACGGCTACACCTCATATCTCGGGCTGACCACCGCCCCCTCTGCTATCATCCAGCGCGACGGAAACATCTCCGTTCCACTTACACAGAACGACGATGGCGACTACACCTTCAATTCCGAGGGCGGTTATCTCTGGAGCGACAAGGTGGCAGCCGAGCTCAACAAGCCGGCCGACTTCGAACTCTCCGTACCCTCCATCGTACACAACGAGACCACCAACAAACTCGACCTCACCCTCTCGCTGCGTGCTGCGCTCAATCTGAAGAACCAGTACGTCAACATCTTTGCCGTAGCCATGGAGGACGGCATCGTCTATACCCAGGCCAATGGTGTCCGCGCATACGACGATCCTATCTTCGGCGAGTGGGGCAAGGGCGGTATCTACGCCTATGCCGAAGTCCCCAACGTGGCGGAAGACGACGTGGTACGCTCCTACTGGGGTAGTAGTTTCTCGGGTTCAAACGCCGGTTTCCCCCAGTCGTTCGAGGCTGGGCAGGAGTACAGTGTCGACCTGAGCCTGTCGTATCCCGACCAGATTTATACCAAGAACAACGGCAAGATCGTCTTCATGGCTTTCGACGGCAACACCAACGCCCTTGTCAATGCCGTACTGGTGAAGATGGCCGATGTCAAGAGTTCCACAGGCATCAGCGACACGCAGGTCGCTGCGGCCGGTATCATCATCAGTGCTGCCAATGGTACAGTTACTGTCAAGTCTGACGCACCCGTCACGGTCAGCCTCTACACGCCGGCCGGACTGCTCATCGGCCGCGCTTCGGGCAATGCCGAGGCCAGCGTCAAGCCGACGGGCTACCGGGGTACGGTCATCGTCAAGGCCGTGAGCGGATCGGCTGTGGCCACGCAGAAAGTAATGCTCCGCTAAGTCTGTTCCCCGCCGCCCTGCATGCGGGACGGCCACCACAATACGCCAAGGGGTGCGGCAGGCGTGCTGCACCCCTTCGCCGTTAACATTTTCATTTATCATTCAGTTTCATTTTTTTAAACGTTAAGAGTATGAAAGAGAGACTACTCAGCATCGGTTCCCGCCAATGGCTGCGTCTGTGCGCCCTTCTCGCCCTTGTGGTGACGAGCGT
>CAVKJH010000037.1:0-8024 GCA_963656755.1 bacterium | reverse complement strand
GCCCTGTAAGGGCGACAGATTATAGGATAGGGGCTCGCCCCTATCGTTTCAATGCCGTTTTAATAGGTTGCCCCTGTAGGGGGCGCATAATTCAACGCCGTCTGCGATTTAAATATGTGCCCCCTACAGGGGCAAAAACTGCACAAACGCTGCATATTTTGATACGAATTTTGAACACCCTACCCTATGCGACTGGTTTCTTCGATTTTTAGCGGACACCAATATTATTTTTACGCATGGCAGGCAGGTTTACACCCGTCACTCGTCTGCTTCTGCATTGGCCGACAGGCTGGCCGCTCGCCATTCTGACGGTGTGCTGCCGGTGAGGCGCCGGAAGTATTTGCAGAAAAAGGAGTCGTTGGGGAAATGGAGACGGTCGGCTGTCTGGGCCACGGAGAGGTCGGTGTGGCGGAGCAGCACCTTGGCGGCGGTGATGACGGCGCGGTCTATCCAATCCTTGGCGGTGACGCCGCTGACGTCGTGGACCACGGTGCCAAGGTAGCGCTTGGTGACGCAGAGGCGGCTGGCGTAGAAGTCGAGCTGGCGCTCGCTGCGGCAGTGCTCGTTGACGAGGGCTATGAAGCTCTGGTACAAGTCGTGCGGACGGCGGCGGACGGCGGCGACCGTCACCGGGTCGTTGGCGTGGCGGCCGAAGATGTCGTCGTAGGCGTGGGTGACGACGGTGATCATGCGGTCGAGCGTCGCAGCGGTTATCTGCCTGTCGTTGGCCAGGGTCCATACCGTGGCGTAGAGCTGCTCCACGAGCCGTAGCTCCTCTTCGGTGGCGCGGAGGAAGAAGTTTTCGCGGCGACCGCACAGTATGCCGGGCAACTTCTTGCTGTGCGCTATCTGCATGCGCTCCTCCGACACGCCGATGCCCGTGACGGTGCAGTCGTCGCTGATAGCAAGGGGTTCGGCGATGGTGCCCGGCACGACGACCGCCAGCATGCCGGCCTCTATGGTGTACTCCTGCAGGTTGACGATGGTGCGCAGGTAGCCACGCTTGCAATACAAGAGGCGGTAGTCCTCTATCATGTACGGCACTCGCTCCTCGAGGATGAACGGCCGCAGAACGTTCTGCGCGTCTATGACAATACCGAAATTGTCGGAAAAGAACATGTGCCTCGTTCGGCCCCCGTCCATCTGGACGAAGGCGCGGTACATGCGGCGAAGGGTGAGTTTCTGTGGGGACGACATACGGTATCGTTTTACTTGGGCTAATGTTCTTCGTATGCAAAGATAACGGTTTTCGCATATTTTACATTCGTCACAATGCATAATCGTACAAAAAGAACATTTTGCGATAACAATCAATAACGGCCGCCACGGAAACAACCCGTAACTTTGCAGCCACAATAACAACGTACGACAAGAAGACAATGAAGAAACTACTGTTATCGATGATGGCGGTGCTGGGTGTGGTGTGCGGTGCAGCCCAGGGGCTAACGCTCGAAGACTGCAGACGGTTGGCACACGACAACTACCCCGCCATAAAGCAATACGGGCTCGTGGCGGCCACGAAAGACTACGACATGAGCAACGCCGGCAAGGGGTGGCTGCCCAAGGTCTCCTTGCAGGCTGGAGCCTACGGCTTCACGGATATCGTCAACGCTGAAAGCGCAGTAGGCAAGATGGGGATGACAGGCATGGAGAACTATGTAGTCGGCGGCAGCGTTACGGTGCAGCAGACGGTGTACGACGGCGGCAGGACGGCGGCGAGCCGACAAACGATTGCGGCAAAATCGGCGGTGGAGGCCACGCAGACCGACGTGCTGCTATATAATATAAAGGTGCGCACGGAAGAGGTATTCTTCGGCCTGCTGCTCATCGACGAGCAGCTGAAGCAGAACGACCTGCTGCAGAACGACCTGCAGGTGAGCATAAAGACGGTGGAGGGGATGATGCGCGGCGGCATTGCCAACCAGACGGACCTGGACGCCCTGCAGGTGGAGCTGCTCCGCGCCCGCCAGCAGCACGATGCCTGCGAGGCTTCGCGCTCGGCTTACCTGAGGATGCTCGGCACGCTGATAGGCAAGGAGCTCGACGGCAGCACCGCGATAGAGCGGCCCTCGCTGCCTGCGGGCAACGGCGGCGACGGCTACCTGCGGCCGGAGATGCGCCTCTACGCCTCGCAGGACGTGCTGCTTGATGCGCAACGCCGACAGCTGAACGCAGCCCTGCTCCCCACGGTGGCCTTTACGGGCATGGGACTGCTGCACACGAAGGTGACGGACGTGGTGAACACGGGGATGCTGCTGGGCGGCCTGTCCGTGGCGTGGAACATCGGGGCATTGTATACCCGCAAGAACGACCTCCGGAAACTGGACGCACGGCGGCAGCAGAACGACGTGCAACGACAGACCTTCCTTTTCCAGAACAAGCTGCAGCGGCAGGAGACGGACGGTTCTGTGGCGGCCCTGCGCAAGCAGTTGGAAAGCGACAACGAGATAGTGAAGCTCCGCGAGGGCATACGCCGCATGGCCGACCGCAAGGTGGCGGCCGGTACGGAGAGCGTGAACGAGCTGGTACGCGACATCAATGCGGTGAACATGGCGCGCAGCCAACGGGCCATGCACGAGGTGCAGCTGCTGAAGGCCCTCTACACCAAACGGAGCCTGAACGGAGATATGTAACACATTAATGCAACGGAACATGAATACGATCAAGATTTACACCATAGGCATGCTGGCCATGACGCTGGCCGCATGCGACAGCAACGAGAAGCACTACGACGCCACAGGGACGTTCGAGGCCACGGAGGTGACGGTGTCGGCCGAGCAGAACGGCCGATTGCTGACGCTCGACATCAACGAGGGCGACTGCGTGGGGGCCGGGCAACAGGTGGCCCTCATCGACACTACCCAGCTGTACCTGAAGGCCAAGCAGGTAGGAGCCACAAAGCTGGTGTACGCGGCCCAGCGGCCCGACATCGCCAAGCAGATAGCCACCGTGCAGCAGCAGTTGGCCAAGGCACGGCAGGAGCAGCAGCGCTTTGCCCAGCTCGTGAAGGACGGGGCTGCCAACCGCAAGGCACTGGAGGATGCGGAAAGCCAGGTGAAGGTGCTGGAGAGGCAGATCGCGGCCCTGCAGTCGTCGCTGAGCTCGTCGACAAACAGTCTCAACGCCCAGATGGGCACGGCCGACATACAGCGCATGCAAGTGGCCGACGAACTGCGCAAGTGCCACGTCACTACGCCGATAGCCGGCACGGTGCTCGACAAGTATATGGAGCGGGGCGAGTTTGCCACCGTGGGCAAGCCGCTGTTCAAACTGGCCGACACGGACAATATGTACCTGCGTGCCTACGTCACTACGGCCCAGCTGAAAAGCGTGAATGTCGGGAAGAGCGTGAAAGTGCTGGCCGACTACGGCAACGGGGAGCGCAAGGAGTACGCGGGCAAGGTGACATGGATCTCTGCCAAGTCGGAGTTTACGCCCAAGACCATCCTGACCGACGACGAGCGCGCCGACCTCGTGTACGCCGTGAAGATTGCCGTCAGGAACGACGGCGGGATAAAAATAGGCATGTACGGCGAAGTGGTATTCTAAGCATTAAGGTATGCGACGTACAACAGTTCATCTACAGGGCATCAGCAAGCGGTACGGCAAGGTGCAGGCACTGAACGACGTGTCGCTCGACATAGAGGAGGGCGAGCTATTCGGCATCATCGGTCCCGACGGCGCCGGCAAGACGTCGCTCTTCCGCATACTCGCCACGCTACTGCTGGCCGACAAGGGGGAGGCGACGGTCTGCGGCCTCGACGTCGTGAGGGACATGGGCGAGATACGCAAGCGCATCGGCTACATGCCGGGCAAGTTCTCGCTCTACCAGGACCTGTCTGTGGAGGAGAACCTCACGTTCTTCGCCGAGCTCTTCGGCACCACCGTGGCCGGGGGCTACAGTCTGGTGAAGGCCATCTACAGCCAGATAGAGCCGTTCAGGAAGCGGCGCGCCGGGGCTCTCTCCGGCGGCATGAAGCAGAAGCTGGCGCTGTCGTGCGCCCTGATACACCAGCCCCAACTGCTGCTGCTCGACGAGCCCACGACGGGCGTGGACCCCGTGAGCCGCAAGGAGTTGTGGGAAATGCTGGCCACGCTGAAGCAGCGCGGCATCACCATCGTTGCCGCCACGCCCTATCTGGACGAGATACGCCGGTGCGACCGCGTGGCGTTGCTCAACGAGGGCACGCTGACGGGCATCGGCCAGCCCCACGATATTCTCTCGCGCTTCAAGGACGTGTTCTGCCCCGAGGGCATGCAGCACGCAAAGGCAAACACGTTCAGCGAGAACGTCATCGAGGTGGAGCACCTCGTGAAGGCTTTCGGGCCGTTCCGGGCCGTGGACGACATCTCGTTCTCCGTAAGACGCGGCGAGGTGTTCGGGTTCCTCGGGGCCAACGGGGCAGGCAAGACAACGGCGATGCACATACTGACGGGTCTCAACGCGCCCACAAGCGGAAGGGGGCGTGTGGCGGGGTGCGACATCACGACGGAATATGAGCAGATAAAGAGGCACATTGGATACATGAGCCAGAAGTTCTCGCTCTACGAAGACCTCACCGTACGCGAAAACATTCGCCTCTTCGCCGGCATCTACGGCATGAAGCCACGGGACATAAAGGCGAAGACCGCCGCCCTGCTCGACCGGCTGCATTTCACGGAGCATGCCGACGACATCGTGGGCAGTCTGCCGTTGGGATGGAAACAGAAGCTGGCCTTCTCGGTCAGCATCTTCCACGAGCCGGAGATCGTGTTCCTCGACGAACCGACGGGCGGCGTGGACCCGGCCACTCGGCGGCAGTTCTGGGAGCTCATCTATGCGGCTGCCGACCGGGGCATCACCGTCTTCGTCACCACCCACTACATGGACGAGGCGGAGTACTGCGACCGCATCTCCATCATGGTGGACGGCAAGATACGGGCCATGGGCAGCCCCGGCGAACTGAAACGCCAGCTCAACCTGCCCGACATGGACAGCGTCTTCACCCACCTGGCACGCACCTCTACACGACAATGACATGCAACCATTCGTAACATTCATCATAAAGGAGTCGCGCCACATCCTGCGCGACCGCCGCACGATGCTCATCCTCTTCGGCATGCCGATAGCGATGATGCTGATATTCGGGTTCGCCATCTCCACCGACGTGCGCAACGTGCGCACGGTGGTGGTGACCTCGTCGCTCGACCACACGACGCAGCAGGCCGTAGCGCGGCTGTCGGCCTGCGAATACTTCGACATCGTGCAGAACGTGCATACCCCGGCGGAGGCCGAACTGCTCATACGCCGGCAACGGGCGGACATGGCCGTGGTGTTCGGCAGCGGTTACGCCACCAGCCACACGCGACTGCAGATAATAACCGACGGGGCCGACCCGAACATGGCGCAGATGTACAGCCGCTACGCCAGCGAGATACTGCGCCCCGCCTCGGGCAAGCAGGAAGCGGCATCCCCTCTGAGCCTGTCGCTGCTGTTCAATCCGCAGATGAGGAGCTGCTACAACTTCGTGCCAGGCATCATGGGTATGCTGCTGATGCTCATCTGCGCCATGATGACCTCCATCAGCATCGTGCGCGAGAAGGAACGCGGCACGATGGAGGTGCTGCTGGTAAGCCCCGTGCGCCCGCTGCTTGTCATCGTGGCCAAGGTGGTGCCGTACCTCGTGCTGGCCTTCTGCATACTGTGTTTCATTTTGGGCATCTCCCGTTTTGTGCTCGATGTGCCGATAGCCGGCAATCTGGGGTGGATATTCGCCGTGTCGGGAGTGTACATCACCGTGGCCCTGGCGCTCGGCATGCTCATCAGTACCCTGGCGCGCACGCAGCTCGTGGCGCTACTGGCCTCGGCGATGATGCTGATGCTGCCGTGCATACTGCTCAGCGGCATGATGTTCCCCATAGAGAGCATGCCGAAGGTGCTGCAGTACGTATCGGCCGTCATACCGCCGCGCTACTACATCTCGGCCATTCGCAAACTGATGATAATGGGGGTCAGTATCGACAAAGTGGCGCACGAAGTGACGGTGCTGGCCGCAATGGCCGCTGTGCTGCTGACCGCCATGCTGCTGAATTTCAAGAAACGACTGTGAAAAAAATAATGGTAAAAGACGTATGAACAAACTTGACGGTCTCTCCTACCTCATACAGAAGGAATTTCTGCAGATACGGCGCAATGCCTTCATCCCGCGCCTCATCGTGGTGTTCCCCATCATGATAATGTGCGTAATGCCGTGGGTGATGAACATGGAGATAACGAACATCCGCGTGGAGGTGGTCGACAACGACCGCTCCTCGCTGTCCTCGCAACTCGTGCACCGCATAGAGGCCTCGCGCTACTTCGTCTTCTGCGGCCGGAAGGATGCGTACGCCAAGGCTATGGCAGACATAGACAACGGGCAGACCGATGCCGTCGTGGACATTCCGCACGACTTCGGGAAGAACATGCTACGCGGCCAGCAGCCGCAGATATACGTGGCGGCCAACGCCGTCAACGGCACGAAGGGCAGCATGGCACTGAGCTACCTTAGCCAGATCATAGGCGGACATCTGGGCGACTTTGCCGCAAACGGCAGCGTGCTCACCGGCACGTCTGTGGACGGACTGGTGAGCACGCTGTACCTGTATAACAAGCACCTGAACTACAAGGTGTTCATGATACCCTCGCTCATGGCCATACTGCTGCTGCTCGTCTGCGGTTTCCTGCCTGCGCTCAACATCGTGGGCGAGAAGGAGGCGGGCACCCTCGAAGCCGTCAATGTCACACCGGTCAGCAAGCCGGCCTTCATACTGTCGAAGCTCATACCCTACTGGATGATAGCCCTCGTGGTGATGAGCCTCTGTTTCCTGCTGGCATGGGCGGTGTACGGCATCACGTGCCAGGGCAACATCGTGCTCTGCTACGGTTTGTCGATGCTGCTGGCACTGACGTTCAGCGGACTGGGACTCATCATCTCCAACTACAACGACACGATGCAGCAGGCGGTGTTCGTCATGTGGTTTATCGTGGTGAACCTCATACTGCTCAGCGGTCTCTTCACCCCCGTGCGCTCCATGCCCCACTGGGCGTACCTCACCACATACATCAACCCGATGCACTACTACATCGACGCCATACGCACGGTCTTCGTGCGCGGCGGCGACCTGCGGTGCATCGCCCACCAGGCAGCGGCACTGCTCGCCTTTGCCTTCGTCATCAACACGTGGGCCATACTGAGCTACCGCAAGCGCGGGCTGTAGATACCATCGCCCTACCGTACTGGTCTGTTGAGCCTGGCCTGGAAGAGCAGCGAGACGGCCAGCCCCGCCACGGCAAACGCCGTGCCGACGAGGCACACGCCCGTCCACCCCATGGCGTTCCATGCCACGCCGGCCGAGAGCGTGCCGAGGCTGCCGCCGGCAAAGAGCGCGAGAACGTCATCAGCCCTGAAAGGTAGGGGGGCAAAATTCGCATCAAAATATGCAGCGTTTGTGCAGTTTTTGCCCCTGTAGGGGGCAACGCAAACGCATGGCAACAAGCAAACGCATGGCAAGCAGAGGCAACAAGCGGACGGTAAGCCGGCGCAGAGCAAGCACACGGCAAGCCCTGTAAGGGCGCAAGGCGAACACAACGCAAGCGCATGGCAAGCCCTGTAAGGGCGACATATTATAGGATAGGGGCGCGCCCCTATCATTTACAATGCGGTATTAATGAACCGCCCCTGTAGGGGGCGCATAATTAAACCGCACGATGATTTGAATTATACGCCCCCTACAGGGGCGATGGAAAAACAATGAACCGTTAAACGTAGGGGCAAGCCCCTACGCTATATTATGCGCCCCCTACAGGGGCCAAAGCCAACAGGGGCAACGCAAGCACGACACAGTCCACGCATGGCATGGCAAGCAGAGGCAACAAGCGGACGGTAAGCCAGCGCAGAGCAAGCACACGGCAAGCCCTGTAAGGGCGCAAGGCGAACACAACGCAAGCGCATGGCAAGCCCTGTAAGGGCGACATATTATAGGATAGGGGCGCGCCCCTATCATTT
>CAVKJH010000036.1:0-42063 GCA_963656755.1 bacterium | reverse complement strand
TCTTGTCGGATTCGAACCAACGACCCCGAGATTACAAATCACGTGCTCTGGCCAGCTGAGCTAAAGAGGCAGTCTTGCAGCCGCATTGCGACTTGTCGAAGGACCTGTTGTAAAACGGCTGCAAAGATACTACTTATTTTTTAATCTCCAAAACTTTTCGCGGAAAATTTTAGTGATTTCTCGTTTTTTCCTTGAATTTCTCGAGTTGCACCTTCAGCGCATCCACGCATTGGTCAACACCTTCCTCGAAAGTGTCGCATGTCTTCTCTACGAAGAGAGGCTTACCACCCGGTACGTTTACCGACACACAGGTAACCTTGTTCAATGCTGTAGCTGGCTTAGCAACCTTCAATTGCACCTCTACTTTCTGAATGTCTTCGAATGATTTTTCCAACTTGCCGATTTTCTTCTCGACAAACGCCTGCAGTTTCTCGGTAGCATCGAAATGAATCGATTGAATTTTAATTTCCATAGTTACCTCCTGTTTAAAAGGTTAAATAATCAAGCCCTGGGATGGGCTTCTTTATATATTCGCTTTAGCTGTTCGAAAGTGGTATGGGTGTATATTTCGGTTGTGGACGCACTCTCATGCCCCAGAAGCCTTCTTATACTCTCTATACCCGCCCCGTGGTTCAGCATTGCCGTAGCAAATGAATGCCGCAACACATGCGGCGATCGTTTTTTAGCCGTCGACACTGCGCTCAACCGGTATCTCACCCAGTTCCGCACTTGCTGTGACTTCAGCCGCTCGCCTTTTGCAGTGACAAGGAAAGCCTCGCCATCACGACTTGGCAACCCGTTTCTGACACTGACATAATAAAGAAGGCCGTTGGCCAACTCCTCGCCAAAAGGCACCAATCGCTGTTTGCTGCCTTTACCCATCACCTTCAGCTGCCGGTTATTGAAATCAACCGAAGCATTGTCAAGTCCGATGAGTTCCGAAAGGCGTATGCCCGTTTGGTAGAATGTCATGATGATAGTTCGTTCCAGAACATCTTGGTATTCCGTTCCCCACTCCACATCATCGAACAATCTGTCCATCTCCTCTTCCCTCACAAACTGAGGCAGCGGCTTGGCCTTTTTGGGACTTTCCACCAGCCTTGCTGGGTCTCTGTCGACCAAATGATGCGCGAGTGCAAACCGGTAAAACGAACGCAGCGCCGACAATCTCCTATGGACACTTGCGGCACTGTTTCCTTTATCCATCATACTCTCCAGCCAATCGCGCACCACATCCGGGTCCACGGTTTTCCATGAGAGCTGATAGTCCAAATTCTCGTAGAACTCCTTGAAGGCAACCAAATCCTCCGCATAGCCCTTTACTGTCAGCGGCGAGCGGTTTTGCTCGTACTGCAAGTAATTCAAGAACTTATCTATCATCCAATGTCACTTACTCCTGCGCAAGCAGGTTTTCGGCAACGAATATACGGAAATTATTTGGAACTACCAAATTTTTGAGAAACTTTTATTGTTCCTCGTCGCGCAGATGCTGTACGTAAATAGCGTGCTCCATCTTCAGGCGCTTCTTGACTGACGGCTTGTCAAACTGCTGACGAGCGCGAAGCTCTTTAACCACACCAGTCTTTTCGAATTTTCTCTTGAATTTCTTCAGCGCTCTTTCGATGTTCTCGCCATCTTTTACAGGTACAATAATCATGTTGTTTTGGTTTTAAACTTTAAATGTTAAACTTTTACGTTAGGACATAGTCCCACAATTTGCGGATGCAAAATTACATCATATTTTCTGAATACGCAAATTTTTCGAATATTTTGTTGTGCAGCAGGCATCTATAGCTCAACGAACGACCAATACAGACTGCACGGGGAACCCTACGCATCTGCATTAACAATCTTCAGACAAGAGGAAATCTATAATTTGCCTGCCTTAAAACAAGCCTGCACCACCTTTGTCGACGCCCCGGCACACGACATAACGTATGTGGCCGACTGTTCCCCCACATCTTCACCTTTTATAATAAGGCGGACAACCTCGTCCATTTTGGTTGTGAAATCATCAGAACTAAGGATTTCGCACCCCCCTCCACAGGCTTTCAGTTCCTGTGCTTCCTTGAACTTTTGGTTGTTCGGGCCGAAAAATACCGGAACGCCCCACACCGCAGCCTCCAAAATGTTATGGATGCCAGCCCCAAAGCCACCGCCCACATAGGCCACCTGTCCGTACCGGTAAATGCTTGACAACAAGCCGAAGCAGTCAATGACAAGCACATCGGCATCGCCAACATTCATTTCAGAGGCCTGCGTATACCGTACGACACGCTTTCCCTTCAGTAGCTGTGTTATCTGTTCAATATGTTCCTCACTGATCACATGGGGCGCAATAATCAGTTTCCAGTCCGGCCTTGATTCGAAATAAGGGATAAATATCTGTTCGTCCGGAAGCCATGAGCTGCCGGCCACAAATACATGCGGGGAAGAGGCGATAAATTTTTCTACAACAGGCAGTTGTTTGGCCTCTTCTTTAATTTTGAGGACACGGTCGAAACGCGTATCGCCAACCACATCCACACAAGTTATACCCTTGCCTTTGAGAAGCCGTTTGCTTTCTTCGTTCTGCACAAAGAAATGCGTGAAGCAACCAAGCACCTTGGCATACTGGCGTCCATACCACTTGAAGAACACCTGGTTAGGACGGAAAATGCTCGACACGCTGTAGACCGGCACATTACGCAGGCAGAGTTCATGGAGGTAATTGTACCAAAACTCATACTTAATGAAAAAGGCCATCTTGGGCTGCACCATATCCAGAAAACGACGGGCGTTTTTCCTTGTGTCGAGAGGCAGATAACACACGATGTCTGCCCCTTCGTAGTTCTTGCGCACCTCATAACCCGAAGGCGAGAAGAAGGTTAGCAAGATTTTGTATTCAGGAAAATCTTTTCGCACATGCTCCATGAGCGGTCGCCCCTGTTCAAACTCGCCCAGCGACGCAGCATGAAACCATATATAACCGGCCTTGGGGTCCAGCTTGTTGGCAAGCACGCCAAAAGCGGCCCGTTCGCCTTGCCACATCTTCTGCACCTTGTCGCTGAACCGAGCAACCGTCCGCACTCCAAGGGAGTAAAGAAACATGAAGAATTGATACATTACCTTTCTATCTTATCCGAGAATACCGATAGCCTTTTCCATGCGGCGCAATGTTTCCTCCTTACCGAGGAAAGCTGCAATGTCGAACATCCCGGGGCCTTTACCTATTCCCACAAGGGTCAATCGCCAAGCGTTCATCACGTCGCCCATTTTGTAGCTTTTTTCGGCAATCCATTGTTCAACGACCGTTTCCTGGGATTCAACCGAGAAATCGTCGAGTCCCTGCAGCAAGCCCATCAGCTCCGTCATCTGCTGCCCGCTGAATTGCTTCCAGCGTTTCTTGGCCGTCTTCTCATCATAGGCCGTCGGGGCAACAAAGAAGAAACTGCACAGAGGCCACAGTTCACGCACGAAACTGACACGGTCTTTCATCATGTGCACCACTTGGCGCACCCTGTCGAACGGCTCGTCCACCCCATTGTTTGCCACAATGGGAGCGAAGAGCTGGGCTATCTCTTCGTCGCTCTTACGGAGTATATATTCATGGTTGACCCATGCAGCCTTCTGGTAATCGAACTTGGCTCCGCTCTTCGAACATTTTGTAATGTCAAAAGCCTTCACCAGTTCGTCCAACGAGAAGATTTCCTGGTCGGTACCAGGGTTCCATCCGAGCATTGCCAAGAAATTCACCACTGCCTCGGGGAAATAGCCGCTCTCGCGGTAACCCGTGCTGACCTCGCCGCTCTTCGGGTCATGCCATTCCAGCGGGAACACGGGGAAGCCGAGCCTATCACCATCGCGTTTGCTGAGTTTTCCCTTGCCCTCCGGCTTCAGCAGCAGGGCAAGATGTGCAAAGCGCGGCATGGTGTCCTCCCAGCCAAAAGCACGGTAAAGCAGCACATGGAGAGGTGCCGACGGCAACCATTCTTCACCGCGTATCACATGCGTTATCTCCATGAGGTGGTCGTCCACGATATTTGCCAGATGATAGGTAGGCAGTTCGTCGGCACTCTTGTAGAGCACCTTGTCGTCAAGAATGTCGCTCTTTACGCAGACCTCCCCGCGAATCATGTCGTTGACACGGATTTCCTGTCCCGGTTCGACAAGGAAACGCACCGTATACTGTGCACCGTCGGCAATGAGCTGCTCCCATTCCGTACGGTCCATCGTCAACGAGTTGCGCATCTGTAGCCGGGTATGTGCATCGTACTGGAAATTCTGCGTCTCCTTGCGTTTGCTCTCCAGTTCCTCGGGAGTGTCAAAGGCGTAATAGGCTTTGCCGTCTTCTATAAGCTGGTTCACGTATTTCTTGTAGATGTCACGCCGCTCGCTCTGGCGATAGGGCCCGTGGCTTCCGCCAAACGACACACCTTCGTCAAATTCGATTCCAAGCCATTTGAATGCCTCTATAATATAATCCTCGGCTCCGGGAACAAAACGGTGGCTGTCCGTATCCTCTATACGGAACACGAAATCGCCGCCGTGCTGTCGGGCGAACAGGTAGTTATACAATGCCGTACGCACACCGCCGATATGCAGCGGACCGGTGGGACTGGGCGCAAAACGCACCCTGACTTTTCTTTCTGCCATGGTGTAGAAATATTATTTTTTGCAAAATTACTACATTTTTTCCTCTTTAACGTATTTTTTTATTATTTTCGCACGGTAAATGGCCAAGTCGGCGGGTTGCCGGCATTGTCCCGGCCGCTTTCCGGACAGGCCTACATGTGCTATTCAATGATACATCTCGATTTTTACAAAGACAACAGCTATTATTGGCGAAGGATATTGACGAGAGCGGCGTGGGTGGTCGTCTCGGCAGCGCTTATCATTTGGTTTCTGCCCCGCAGAGAAGGAAAGCAGTTCATATATGACGTGGACGAACCTTGGCGATACAACGATGTCATTGCCCAGTACGATTTTCCCATCTACAAGACCGAAGAGACGCTGGCCAAGGAAAAGGACTCCGTACTCCATCTGTTCGTACCCTATTTCGATTACGACAAGCAAGTGGAGACACGCGTGATGGACCGTTTCCGGCAGGAGTTTTCCAACGGACTGCCCGGACTGCCCTCCGAATACACGAAGATCATCGAGGAACGCCTGCACCGTCTTTACCAGACGGGCATCATGGAAACCCCGCTTTACAACAGCGTACACCGCGACACTACTAGCACCGTACGGGTAGTCATAGCCAAGAACGTGGAGCAACTGGCGGTCAGCGGCCTCTACTCCACGATGAGTGCCTACGAACACCTGCTGGCCGACGACCGGCTGACCGACGACCGTCAGGCGTTGCAGCGGCTGAACCTCATCAATTACGTCGAGCCCAACCTCGTGTACGACAAAGAACGATCCGAGACAGCCAAGAACGACCTTCTTGGAGCCATCCCGCCGGCCGCCGGCATGGTGAAAGCCGGACAGAAAATCATCGGAACCGGCGAGATTGTCACCGAGGAGCGCTACCGCGAACTGTCGTCGCTCGAACGCGAGATAAACCGCCGCGGGGCAAGCATGGAACAAATCAACTTCAACTTCATTGGCAACGCCCTGTATGTCTGTGCGCTCATCATTCTCTTCACCGTCTACCTGTCGCTGTTCCGTAAAGACTATTTCGACAAACCGCGCAACATCCTGATGCTTTACGCCCTCATCACCATCTACCCCATCCTGGTTTCGCTGATGATGCAGCATTCCTATTTCAGTTTCAGCGTCTACGTGCTTCCGTTTGCCTTTACGCCCATCTTTGTCCGTGTGTTCCAGGATTCTCGCACGGCTTTCATCACCCATTTGGTCATGGTCCTCATCTGCGCCGCTGCGCTCCGGTACCAGTACGAGTTTGTCGTGGTGCAGATCATTGCGGGTCTTGTGGCCATCTATTCCCTGCGCGAACTGTCGTCGCGGGCACAAGTGTTCAAGACCGCCCTGCTGGTCTTTCTTGCCACCTGTTTCGCCCATTTCACCTTACGGCTCATGCAAAGCGGCACCACGTTCGACATCGACACCAGCATGTTCTCGCATTTCATGATCAATGGCGTACTGCTTCTATTGGCCTATCCACTCATGCTGGTTGTGGAGAAAGCCTTCGGGTTCACGTCGAACGTCACCCTCATCGAACTGTCTAACACCAACGGCACATTGCTGCGGCGCCTGAGCGAAGAGGCTCCGGGCACCTTCCAGCACTCCATCACGGTGAGCAATTTGGCCGCCGAGATAGCCAACCGCATTGGCGCGAACAGCACCCTTGTGCGTACGGGCGCACTGTACCACGACATCGGGAAAATGAAAAACCCGGCATTTTTCACCGAAAACCAACAAGGGGGTGTCAACCCATACGACAATCTGACAGACAAGGAGAGCGCGCAGATCATCGTGGAACATGTCATCAACGGCGTAAAACTGGCCGAAGAAAACAACCTGCCCGTCATCATTCGCGACTTTATCCTCACCCACCACGGACACGGCATGGCCAAGTATTTCTACATAAAATACCAGAACGAACATCCCGACGAAATAGTCGACAAGGAGCCTTTCACCTATCCCGGTCCCAATCCTTATACACGCGAACAGTCAATCCTCATGATGGCCGACAGCTGCGAGGCTGCCTCCCATTCGTTGAAGGACTATTCGGAGGAGAGCATCTCCAAACTCGTCAACAGGATTATCGACGACCAGGTGAAAGACGGTTTCTTTACCGAGGCATCCATCACGTTCCGCGACATCAGCGAGGCTAAGAGCGTGCTCATCGACCGTCTGAAAGCCATCTACCACACACGCATAAAATATCCCAAGCTGAGCAGATAGGCAAAAGCCCAGCGATTTTCAGGAGCCTAAAAAAGTCCCGCCGGCCAATGGTCGACGGGACTTTTATCTGTTGGCCTGTCGCTGCCGACAGGCTTTGCTAATCTTTACAGGTTAGGGTTATCTTCCTTCCACTGGTCCACGGGAGGAACGATGCCGAGGTCAATCACCTCCTTGCGCATGTCGCAGAGGTGCGCATACGACTTCTGCAGTTCGTCCATCTCCTCCTGCGTACCGGCAGGTACAGTGTAGTGAACACCCGTCTTGTCGATCGTGGTGGGGAGAGCCATCATCACGTCCTTGATACCCAGCTCGGGAAGGTTGGCGTAGCAACCTGCGGGCAATGTGAAGGGCTCGCCGCCCATGGCAGCCTCAATCATCTTCACGGCGTTGTAGGCAGGGCTCTGGAACGAGCTGCGGCCACGCAGTTTGATGATGTTCGAACCACCCTGAGTGGTCATATGCTTGATTTCTGCCCAGCGCTCGTCAGACAGCCCCATCTCCTGCAGGGGCTTGCCGTCAATCTTGACCTGCGAAGCGAAGACAGCCATCTGCTCGCCATGACCGCCGTAAGTGTGTGCGCCGGTCACCTTGTCCTGCTGCACGCCGAACTCGAGGGCCAAAGCCTGCTGCAGACGGGTAGAGTCGAGAGCTGCAAGCGAAGTCAGCTGGTTGGGCTTCAGACCGCTGTGGATGAGGGCGGTAAGGGCTGTCACGTCGGCAGGGTTGAAGATAACAACCACATGCTCCACGTCGGGACAGTATTTCTTGATATTCTCACCGAAGTCAGCTGCAATCTTACAGTTGCCCTTCAGCAAGTCCTCGCGCGTCATACCGGCCTTGCGGGGTGCACCACCTGAGGAAATGATGTATTTGGCGCCGGTGAAAGCTTTCTTGGCAGCCTCGGCAACCTTCTCGGGATCGTTCATATCCTCCACTGCGGGAGCATAGTAGGTAAGGTTGGCACCGGGAACGGCGCACTGCTGCATCTCGTCGAACACACCGTGTACACCCGGCTCATAGATGTCATAAAGACAGATGTTGGGGGTAAGACCAAGCATCAGAGCACTCTGAACCATGTTGGAACCAATCATACCGCCTGCACCGACGATAAGAAGCTTGTCATTTGTTAAATACTTCATAGCGAAAATATATAGTTAAAATTGTATGTGTCTGTCAAGGGTATAAGCAAAGACCATGCCACCGCCCTGGCCTTGCCTTTCTCTTTTCTGCAAAGTTACTAAAAAAAACAAGCGGCCGCACATTTAATGGGTTTTTAATTTGTTGTTTATTCTTAAAAAATGTATCTTTGCCATGTCTATTTGGCAAAAAAACGAACGTATTAAATCCCCATGAATATGAAAGAAATCATAGCGCAACGACTGAGCGACCTGCGCGACTTGCTGCGTCGCGAGCACCTGTCCGCATTTGTCTTTCCCAGCACCGATCCCCACAACTCCGAGTATGTGCCCGACCGATGGAAAGGACGCGAATGGATCAGCGGTTTCAACGGGTCGGCCGGCACGGCGGTCGTCACCCTTCACAGTGCGGCCTTATGGACTGACAGCCGCTATTTTCTTGCGGCCGAGGAACAGCTGTCGGGAACAGAGTTCCAGCTGATGAAACTGAAGATTGCCGGGACACCGACCATCAGCGAATGGCTGGGTGCGGAGCTGCGCGACATAGAGGGCGCAGAGGTAGGTGTCGACGGCATGGTCAATTCCATGGCAAGCGTAGAGGCGCTGATGAGCGACCTACGCCATGAAGGTGGCATAACGGTACGCACCAACCTCGATCCGCTGGAAACGGTGTGGACAGACCGGCCGCAGATACCGGCAGACAAGGTAAACATCCAGCCACTGGAGTTCGCCGGCGAGACAACACTGTCGAAATTGGCACGCATCCGCAAGGAGTTGCGCAGCCTGCATGCCGACGGCATGCTCGTTTCGGCACTCGACGACATCGCCTGGACACTCAACCTGCGGGGCACCGACGTACACTGCAACCCCGTGTTCGTTTCCTACCTGCTCATCTCGGGCAGCAGTGCCACCCTTTATATAAACAAGGAGAAACTCACATCCGAGGTCGAAGCATACCTCCAGAGCCAAGGAGTGGCAACTGCTGGTTATGCGGAAGTAAGACAAGGCATCAAGGACTATGCCGAATACAACATCCTGCTCGATCCCAACGAAACCAGCCACACCCTGTCGCGCCTGATACAGACGCAGGAGACCATACGCCACAAGAGCCCCATACCGGCCATGAAGGCCATCAAGAACGAGGCAGAGATACGAGGCTACCGGTCGGCCATGCTCAAGGACGGCATCGCAATGGTAAAATTCCTGCGCTGGCTGAAACCGGCGGTGGAAGCCGGCGGACAAACCGAAATATCCATCGACCGCAAACTGACAGCCCTGCGTGCCGAACAGCCCTTGTTCAAAGACATCAGTTTCGACACCATAGCCGGCTACGGCACCCACGCAGCCATCGTTCACTATGAGGCCACGCCCGAAACCGACATTGTGCTGGAGCCCCACGGTTTTCTGCTTCTGGACAGCGGAGCGCAATATGTGGACGGCACGACCGACATAACGCGCACCATTGCGCTCGGTCCGGTGACCGACTATGAGAAGCATATCTACACCCTCGTGCTGAAAGGGCACATACAGTTGGAACTCTGCAAATTCCCGTCCGGCGCAAGCGGCACGCAGATGGACATCATGGCACGCGAGGCCATGTGGCGCGAAGGTCTGAACTACCTGCACGGCACGGGCCACGGTGTGGGTGCCTACCTCAACGTGCACGAAGGTCCCCACCAGTTCCGCATGGAATGGATGCCGGCACCGTTCGTGGAGCACATGACCGTGACCGACGAGCCGGGCATCTACCTGCCGGGGCGTTTCGGCGTGCGCACCGAGAACACGCTCATCATCACGCATTACATGGACACGGAGTTCGGCACTTTCCTGCAGTTCGAACCGCTCACGCTCTGCCCCATCGACACCACACCCATCATCAAGTCGGAACTGCTCGACGAAGAGGTCGACTGGCTGAACAGCTACCACAAGCACGTTTACGAAGTGCTGGCTCCCCATCTTGACGACGATGACAGAGCGTGGTTGCAGCAGGCCACACAGGCCATTTAGCAATATTTGTCCGCAGTGCAAACGGAAACATCAAAGCACTAACGACAATAGAAACAATGGAGACAACTAACGCACGATGTTGTCTCCATTGTCATTTTTAGCCAACATAGATAAAAGGTTGTTTTTAAAACAGACACCCCCTCAACAAGAAAGGTCTCTTGCGAATGTTCGCCGGAGACCTTTCTTGTTGAGGGGGCCTTTTACTTGTGGGACGATAAAAAGGCCGCGCCTCTATCCTACCGCCGTCTTCCCTTGGGATGCTGTTCCCCACCCTTTGCAGGACAGGGAACAGAACTATATAATCCCGGAGGAAGAAATGCGGTTTACTAAGTTTACTTCAATATAATCTTCTTGGTAACAACCTTGCCGGCGGCATTCTTGCCACGGACAATGTTCACACCCTTCTGCAGAGTACCTACACGACGGCCGTCAACAGAGTAGATCTCGTCAAAGCTAACCTTCTCGTCGTCAGCGATGTTGCTGATACCCGTCTCGGTGGCATGTGCACTGTTCTTTCCGAGATAGTAGAGCTCCCAGTCGGTAGTTACCAGCCAGTCGGCTGATGTGTAAGTGTCGTTGCCGAAACCGATGCGCAGCAGACCTGTTTCGTTCACATAGGTGTAGAAACTCATCTGATAGCAGTTGGCATCAAACATGACACGGGCGTTGGCGCGGTTGTTGGGCAGGAAATAGCGGGTGCTGTCGGTGGTAGTAGAGTCGATGGCCTCATACCAGCCTGTACCGGTAGCACTGAACACATCCTTGTACTCGCGTGTAGCCCAGAGAGGCAGTTCAGCCTTGTCGAAGTTGGCATATACCGAGGCACGTGATACATCCTGTACGGAGTCGCCGATCAGCTCGAGCCAAGCGCGCTGGGCACCTACCTGACGGAAGAAGCCCTTCACCTTCACCTGATAGGTGCCTTCGGGCAGATCCGTAATATCCTGATAGATGTCGCCGCTGGCGTTCCAGAGTTCGGCAGCATTGCTGGAGACTGCCGGAGCGTTGCCCTGAGTCTTGTTGACCGTCCAGCCTGAAAGGTCATTGAATGTCGGGTTCACGATCCAAGACGTGTAGTCGGCAGGAGCATCGTCGGAACCTTCCTTCACCATGAGGGCCTTGCGGGCCTTGGCCATCTCAGCCTGCTTGGCAGGTACGTCGAGGATAGCGATAGAACCTTCGGAGATAGCCGTGGTAACCTCAGAGATGAGGTTGTTGGCCGTGGCAATGGCTGCGTCAGAAGCGCCGGTCTGGCTCATGTTCTTCAGCGAGTCGAGCGAGCTCTGAAGTTCCTTGTAAGCGTTGACCGAAGCGGTAACAGTGTCTTCAAGACTGGTAAGGCCGGCATAAGCCTTCAGCATAGCGGTACCGTCGGTGCCGGCAGCAGCCTCGTCGGCTACAGTAAGGGCAGCGGTAAGCAGGGCCTTCTCGTTGGCCGACATCGGGTCGGTGATGGCCTTCATCTCAGCAATCTTCTCGGCAAGGACGGGCTTGATGGAAGCGGCGTCGTTACCCAAGTAACGCATGGTGAAATCGTGGAAGATGATCCAGCGGTTGGCTGTCTGGTCGGGATCCTGAGCCTTGATACCGATACGCATGGTTCCTCCGTTCTCGGTAACGAGACCCACAACGGTGTTGTTATAGACGTCGGCATCGGCGCTCATCACCGTGTAGCTGGTCGACATGGTGTTGGGAACATACACGCCGCTTTCGGGCTGTGCCCAGTTGTCGGTTTCGGAATCCTGTGGAGAAGACCAAGTGAAGTCCAGAATGTTGTGGATGCGCTTTGAGGTCTTGCCGATGTAGATCCAAGCAGGAACCTCTGTCTGACCGGCCTGGTAGTTGGTCCATGAGGCCTCGATGGTGGCGGGGCGCATATAAGCCTGGATGCTCAGTTCGTAGGCACCGGGCTGCATGCCCGTGATGTCCTGATAGGTATCGAAATTGGCTGCCCATACCTCGCAGAGGCGCAGGTCGGGAGTACCGCCCGAACCGAAGGTAGCACCGCTCCAGCCCTCCTTGCTCTGAGGCTGCTCGGCAGAAGGAGAAACGGTCTCGTCGTTGAAGGTCGGGTTGACAATGAGGCTGGTCACGTCGTCGCCGGCCACATAGCTCGACTTGCGGCACTGGTCGAGGGTATCAAGAATCTTCTGAGTCATGGCAATCACCTCTTCGGTGCTGGCCGTATGGTCAGCCACCATGATGTCAGCCTCGGCAGTCAGCTCCTGCACAACCTCGCCATTGTTGAGCTGCCAGCTCTCGTCCTCGGCATCGTAGGACACCTGAGACAGACGAGCCCATGCGGCCACATTGGTCTGCAGTGCCTTCAACTGTTCGCGTGCCTTCAGATAGTTAGCGGCAGATGTCTCCCTGTCGGCAGCTGCCTTACCGGCCTCGGCGTAAGCCTTGCAAGCCTCGTAAATGGTAGCCGTGTACACAGGATCGGTTGCCAGGAGAGCTTCGAGCTGCTGCAGGATGCTATTGTTGACATACTGGAAGGTCTCGAGGCTCTGTCCGAGGCTCTCCACCTTGAACTCGCGCCATACGGTCCATGCGTCGTTGGAAGCGACACTAACGGTACCCGTGTCGGACATAAGGCCAATCTGGATGTCGGCAGGCTCGGTGAGCACAAGCTCAATGACATTCGTACCGTTGAGCACACCGTCACCGTCGGCATCCTTGGTGAACCAGGTGGCTGCACCGCTGCGGCTGTTGACCGATCCGGCATCGACAGTAGCAATGTCGATGGTGTCGCTGCCGGCGAAGAACTTGCCGTGCATGCCTGTACGGGTCAGTGCGATGGCTGTGAAACGATAGACACCGGCGGGAAGCTGGTGGATAGTATAGTTCAGCGAGGTACCCCAGCTGTTCCAGAACTCGCCTAAGCCGTCAGAACTGTCGCCAGTGGTTGCGGCAGATCCGTCGCGGTTGAGAACCGTCCAGCCGGCAGGTGTGCCGCTGGCAATCGGCGTGGGGTTGCTGATATACTTGGCGGTGAGGTCCTGCGGATTGCTGGGCGAAGCGGCCTGCTCAATGGCGTCGGACAGACGGCTGGCCTCAGCCTCCACGGCTTCAACAGTTGCATCTGCATCAGCCAGCAGGGCAGCAGCAGCCGTCACGTCAATACCTGCGGCATCTGCACCCTCAACAAACTGGAGCAGGGTAGCCTTGGCATTGGTGATGTCGATGGGCAGGAACACGAACTGGCAGTTGGCAGCCGAGTCGGCATAAACCACGTCGTAGTACAGTCCCCAGGTGTTGCCGCTCTTATAACTCGTAGCATGGCTGCGGTTCACGCCCAGATACTGGCTGGGGAAGTAACCATACAGCGAGTCGGTAGCGGTTGACTCCTCGGTAAGCTGGTAGGCCTCGAGGTTGGGCACCTGCAGTGTATAGACGTTGTTGCCCACATTGACAATGGCCCATTTGGAAGCAGCTTCGTTCCAGGACGTGCTGTAGTCCACATAGCAACCCTTGTTTCCTTTGCCCAAGGTGCCGTCTTCGGGCTGACGGTAGAAAATGTTGTCGTGTTCACCTGCCATCCATCCGGCAGCACCAGCATTGTTCTTGATTTGGTAAGTGCCGTCGTCAAGTTGCACCACAATGCACTTGGCAGCCGACGACAACGGATTGACGACAGCCTGGGTACCCCAAGCCTCGCCACCGCCAAAATAACGCCCGGTACCCACGTTCTGCATGTAGACCGTGTCGCCCGGCGTGAGTGCCACCGGAGCGATATTCACCGTCCAGTCGGCAGCCCATGTTGTCAACGCCGTCAGCATCGTGACAAGCAGCGTCGACATAAAGCGTAAACTTTGTTTCATAAGCATTAAGTTAATAAAACGGATTAAACAAACAATATCAAGTTTCGTTATAGTCAATTAGTAGCGTACAGAGTTCTTTTCCTTCCTTTCCATATCGCCACCTTAATAAAATAAGGTACCTTCATTTATCCTCCTTTCGGGCATTCGAGGGTATTGCCTCTGGCTGCCCAGCCAACGGGTTATACGGCCATGCAGAAAACTACATGGCCATACGCCGCACGAACTGCCGTACTTCTTGGCGCGAGCGGTAGAGCCTTGACTCCACCGAACGGTAGGTCATGCTGAGTGTCTGTGCTATCTCCTCGTTCGACTTGTCGGCGTAATGGCTGAGCAGATAGATCTGCCGGTTGGCCGGCGACATGCGGTCGAGCGCAGTCTGCTCGAGCGAATAAAGTTCTTTGAGGAGCACGCGCTCGTCTGAGCGGCGGGTATCAAAAACATCGGCCGTTATCTTCTCGACAAAATGACGGCGGATGGCCGCACGTCGGCGCAGATAATCGGTACGCAGATGGTAGGCAATGGTAGCTGTCATTCCCTCAATGGTGTCGGGGTTCAACAGATCGATGGACATGAGGCGCACAAAGACATTCTGTGCCAAGTCCTCGCAGTCGGCTTCACATAGGCTGGCCTGCCGGAAGATGGCGAGTACGGAGCCCAACATCTTTCGGTAAGTCTGATCCATCAGTTTTACCCGGTCTGTCATATGGTTCATTGAGTAGAATATTTAGGTATTGTGGGGGTTAAGGATCCCACGCCTACTGTCGGTAGGTACGTTGCATATGCAAATGTAGGTAAAAATTGAGTTATCTCAATACTTTTTTTCGAAAATGTTTCAATTTTAACATTTGGGCGACACATAAAATGCGAAAAGCCCCCCGGGAACAGATTCCCGAGGGGCTTTATCGTTGTGCAGCATACTGTGCCTTGCGGCATGGCTACTGCGTGTGTTTCAGACGGTTACTTCACCACGATCTTCTTGGTAACAGTCTTGCCGGAAGCAGTCTTGCCGCGGACAATGTTCAAGCCCTTCTGCAGGCCATTGACACGACGACCGTCGATGGTGTAGATCTCGTTGAAGTTGACAGCCTCGTCGGCATCGATATCATTTATACCGGTTGCATCAGCATGCGAGCTGTTCTTGCCGTAGTAGAAGAGTTCCCAGTTGGAAACGACGAACCAGTCCTGAATCTTGTGGGCGGTGTTCTTGAAGCCAAGACGGAGATGACCGTCGGCACCAACATAGGTGAAGAAGCTCTGCACAGGATAATAGTTCATCTGGAACTGGTACTCGGCAGCCTGACGGTTGTTGGCGAAATGATAGGTAACGGCCATCATGGTGTCGGCAGTCTCGTCGAGAACAGAGTCGACCATGTTGCTATAGCTACCGGTTGTCCAGCTGTAGCTGTCGGCATTGTACTTGGAGCACCAGTAAGAAGGAGCGATAGAATCCCAGTTGGCGTAGATCACGGCACGCTTGCCATAGTCTTCGATAGAGTCGCCGAGCAGGTCTTTCCAAGCCTCGTTGGCATCGACGGGACGGAAGAGGCTCTGTACGCGCACCTGATAGGTACCCTCGGGCAATCCTTCAATATCCTGATAGATATCAGCCGTAGCATTCCAGATTTCCATCGTGTTGTACTCAACACCGGGATCGCCTTCGCCGGAAGTCTTGTTGACCGTCCAGCCAGTGGCGCTGCCATAAGTGGGGTTCAGGATCCAGCTGGTGTACTTGGCGGGCTCGTCGTCGGAACCGGGAAGAATCATGAGGGCCTTGCGGGCAGCCTTCATCTCGGCTTGCTTGGCGGGAATGGCGTCCACGGAAATGGTACCGTTGTTGAGGGCATCCTTCACCTCGTCGAGGAGGTTCTTGGCCGTGGTGCGAGCCTGAGCATCAGCCTTCTCGGAAGCGTCGTACTGAGCAGCGAGCGAGTCGTAAGAGGCGGCAAGCTCAGCATAGGCGGCGATAGAAGCCTTGGCCTGGTCCTCGGCGGCAGCGATGGCATTGAAAGCGTCCATCATGGCATCACCGTCATTGTTGTCGATAGCGGTCTGACCGGCAGCCACAGCTGCATCGAGGGCGGTCTTGTCGGCAGCAGCCATCTTCTGGCTCACGAAATCGGTCTTGGCCTCCGTCATCTTGTTCTGGAGAACAGGAAGAATGTAAACAGGATCGTTGCCGAGATACTCCAGACGGAAGTCGCGGAAGATTACCCAGCTGGTAGAGGCATGGTTCTCGATCTTGAAACCGATAGGCATCGTACCACCCTGCTCGGTTACAACACCGTAAACGATGTTGCGGTAGTTGTTGTCGTAAGCGGGATCCTGGTCGCCGTCCACACTGCCGTTCATGGCAACGTAAGCCTCGTCCATGGTATTGGGCACATAGATGGCCTCGTCGCTACCCACGTTCACCCAGTGGTTCTCGCGCGATACGGATGTGATGCTCTCAGGGAAGGTGCAGGCATAGATGCTCTTCACACGCTGCTGGGTCTTGCCCATATAAATGTAAGCCTGTGTGAGCGAGTCGCCGTTGATGTAAGACTGGTAAGCAGCGGCTGTTGCACCAGCGGGACGGTAGAAGGCCTGGATAGACAGACGGTAAGCACCCTTCTTCAGACCCTTGATGTCCTGGTGGATGTCGCAATCCAGGTCGTAGACCTCGGCCAGACGGGTATCGGTAATCCAACCGGCACCGATAACATTGGCACCGATCCATCCCTTCGTGCTCTGGGGCTGGGTATATGTGGCGGCAACGGTCTCGTCGTTGAACGTGGGGTTGGTGATGATGTGCGTCACCTCGTCGCCCGGCTGGTAAGAGTTGAGCTTGGCTTGCTGCAGGGCATCGGCGATGCGGTCGATCATGGCCAGCACCTCGGCGGTGGAAGCGGTGTGTTCACCATGCATGGCGTAACCATCGTCGGCAGCAGCTGCAAGGTCGTCCTGGTCAGAGTAGTTGTTCCAGTACTCCTCGTCGGCGTTAGAGGCGTCGGTGTAGAGCTGGGCATAAGCGGCAATGTTGGCCTTCAGGTCTGCAAGACCCTCGAGAGCTTTCAGATAAGCATCGTAGGATACCTGCTTGTCGGTAGCGTCGATACCGGCCTGGGCAGTTGCCTTGGCCTCCTCGTAGACCGACTCGGTGTAAGCGAATTTGTCGCTTCCGTCGCTGGTTGCTGCAACTTCGATCTGGTCGAGGACGTTTTGGTTGAGGTAGCGGTAGCTCTCAATGCCGGAACCAAAATACTGCAGGGTAACGTTGTCAATACCGATCCAGTTGGCAATGGCAGAGTCGCAAGCCAAACCAATCTGCAACGTGTCGGTGCCGGCCAGGTTGACCGTGATGGTGTAGGCACGGGCATTGCCACGGGTGAGCAGCGTCTTCACGTCGTTGGCATAGACATACTGTGTCTTGTTGGTGGCATTGTCGGCGTCGAACGAGTTGACAAAGGCTGCGATACCTACTCTGTATACACCCTCGGGAAGACCTTTCACGGTCTGGTACAGATGACCTGAAATGGCTGTAGACTTCCAGTTCTCATAGAAATAGTTGTCGAATGCACCTTCGTTGTTGTTGTTGGTATCCTTTGACACATTGGTGGCCGTGCCTTTGTTCTGGGCATTGGTGGTAGTAGTCCAACCGGCAACACTGTTGGCCTCGAAGTCGGCATTCTGTATCCTGCTGGTCAGGTCCTGGGGACGGTCGGGAGTGACGACAGCCGAAATCTTAGCGGTAAGGCTGCTGATGGCATCGGTCACTTCCTGCTCGGTGGCACCGGTGTTGTTAAGCACGACACCCTCGGCAGTAACGTCCACACCACGCGATTCGCCATCCTCAAGAAGGGTTTTCAGCGTGACCTTCTTGGCGTAGATGTTGTAGACAGACTTGGCTACAAAGGCAAACTGGCAACCTTCCTCGTTACCGGCATAGGGAACATCGAAATAAAGACCACGGGTTACGCCCTGGTTGTTGGTAGAAGCCCACGATGAGGTGTGGCTGGTCTGTGTGCCCAGGAACAACGTGGCATCGTAAGGATTCTCGGTGCCGTCGACATCGCTGGCCGTCTCGGGCATCTGGAAAGTGTAATAGCTGGTGCCGGAAACGCTGGCAATAGCCCATGCGTTGGCTTTGTCAGCACCGTCTACAAAGCAGGTCTTGACACCGGTGCCCGCAGTGGCGTCGTTGTAGACGCGGAACAAGTACTTGTTGGATCGCGAGGCGTTCTTCAGTTTGTAGATTCCATCTTCGTCGGTAGCGATGACTACCCACTTTTCGGTGGACAGTTCAGCAACGGCTGCTTGGGTACCCCAGGCCTCGCCGCCGGTTACGAATCCTTTCTGGCCTACGTTCCAAACGTAGACCGTGTCGGCAGTGGTAGCGGTGCTGGCAACGGGATTCATGGCCTGGAATGCCGGAGTGGGAACAACCCAATCGGTGGCAAACGCAGCACCAGACCCCAACAATGCCATCACGGACAATGCCAAAGTGCGGAAACTTTGTTTCATAAATTTAATAGTTAAAGGATAATACATGGTTTATTTAAGTGATTTGTTTCAGTAAACAACATCGGTTACGGCACTCACGTGCGGAATTTTCGGGTTGTTGCTATATAGTTATTTAGGTACGGCAAAGATACTCAAAAACTTGATAAACATCAAGCGCAAATTACAAAAAAGTTCGTTTTTTAACATTTCCGGCCAGCTATCTCTTGCGAAAGACGGTCTGAAGCCTTTTCGCGACTATTGGTGTCCGGTAAAATCGAAGAAATCAGTCCCGTAGGGACGACATATTATAGCGTAGGGTTTCTTGCTGACGCAAGCGACAAAGTCGAGCGGCCCCTACGTTTAACGGTTCTTCGATTTAATAAGTTGCCCCTGTAGGGGGCGCATAATTCAAAACATTATGCGGTTTAAATATGCGCCCCCTACAGGGGCAACTTATTAAAACGGCATTGAAACGATAGGGGTACGCTCGACTTTGTCGCTTGCGTCAGCAAGAACCCCTATCCTATATTATATGCCCCCTACAGGGGCAATTTACAATAAACATTGCAGATACAAAGGTAAGCTCCATAGTAAGGGATTTTGGCTAATGGTCGGTATTCAGTATTTTACAACGCTATTCAGATTTTTACCGGACACCAATATTTCGCGACAGGACATCTGTCGCAAGGTGGCCATAAGGGACGGACAAAAAAAATCCCCGTCAACGAATGCTGACGGGGATAATTATAATAGGTGAAGCGGTTTACTTGAACGGCATGTACCAGTTGCGCTCCTGCGTAAGGTCAACAACAGGGTTCTTGAACGCGAGCTTGTTGGCCAACCACTGTCCGCCATAGTTGGCACCGCCAAATTCGGCGGCGTTCTTATGACGGGCTATACGCATGAGGTCGCCGAAACGGTTGCCCTCGAAGGCAAGCTCCAAGGCATACTCGTCGCAGATAAGGTCCTCGACGGCATCGATGGCAGCAGGACCGAAGAGGAATGTGCTGTCTACGCTTTCGCCGCTGACAATATTGCCGAGCTGGAGACGCTTGCGCATGATCTCGGTGGCATACTGATAGCCCGAATACTGGCCTTCGACAGCCAACCCGCTACCACGGGCATGAATGCCGTAGTTGGCTGTGAAGGTGGTTGTGGTGCTTGAGCTGGACCGGGTGAAATAAGAGTCGTAGGCACTGGAAAGGAACGGAATCGAGGTTTGGAGCAACGTGTAAGTGGTGTCGCGCATATAACCAGATATGTAATTGCCCAGTGTATCGACTTCGTAAACGGCCGAACTCAACTGCTCGCTGCCGATACCGTCCTTCAGGATGGCGAAGGCTGCATCAGGATAACCCATGCGGTTGAGGGCTTCGGCCAAACGCAAGTAGATGGTGGAACCACGGTAGATATTGATGTTACCGCCCTCGTACTTGGTCATGAGATAGAACGTGGAGTCGGACTTGGTGACGGAGTTGATGGTAGACTGGCGGCGCATGTCGCCCAAAGCCACCTCGGCAACCGTACGGGCGTTGGCACCATCCGGATGGTAGTAAAAGTACTGCCGGTTGGCCAGGTTAATGTAAGCCTGCGACGGATCAATCTGCCGTTCGAGCACATACTGGGTGGAAGCGTTGTACTGGGCCGTACCCGTATTGATGGCGGTGGTGTCGACATCGGTGGTGTAATAGTCCCAACCGAAGAGCTTGGGCAAATTGGTGGTGGTGCCACGCAACGAATTGACAGCCATCGGCACATAGGTGACGATGTCTGAGGGTGTGGAAACCGAGAAGATACCACTCCACGCCAGATAACCGCTGAAATTGGGCATGTCGGCGGGATACACCAGATTGTTGGGGTAGGTGTAAAAACGGCTGGGAGTGCACTGATAAGGACGTGCGCGAAGATAGTTGTTGCGGATGTACTTCCAGTAGCTTTGGGCAGCCTTTTCATACTGGTTGGTCTCCAGGTACATGTCGCCCAAAACGACGTCAACCGGGAACATGGTGTTTGCGGTATTCACATTCTTCCGCGTTCCGGCATTGGTCTTACCGGCATCGATGCTTGAACCATAAGTAGGCACAACGGTGCCACTGAACTTCTCGAGCTCGGGAGCCAAGGCATCAACAATGCCGCGCAAGTCTTTCTTTTCGCCCGTAGAAGCGGCTTCAGCCTCAGAGATGGAAGTGACAGGCGTGGTGAAGAAGGGCACTGTGCCGTAGGTCTTGGCCAACTGCATGTAAGCCCAGGCGCGGATGCTGAGTGCCTGTGCATACTCGCTGCGGGCCACATAGCGCGAACCGGTCATGAGGGTGGTGTCGCGGTGGGCCACATAGTAGTTGCAGTTGTTGATGATGCGGTACCACACATATGCCGAGTCATACTTGTTGGTGGCATCGTACGAGAAATTATAGAGCTCTCGAAGGTCGGTCTCCGTGTAGGAGTTGGTAGCGGTCAGGTCACCGCGCATCTCACCGACCAGCACATACTGGTCGATGGCCTGCTGCACACCCTTGAGGATACCAAGGGTGTAGTAGATGGAGTCGGTCTTCTGGTCGAGCGCGGGATCAAAGACCTGCCGATCGGACGTTGTCTCCATCATGTCCTGACAGCTGGAGAGACCCAGAAGGCTGCAAAGACAGAAAGGCAGAAGGGCAAGTCGCAAGCCTTTTATGCTGAATGTATGATTGAATGTTTTCATTGTTATGAAATCTTTTGGTTCATAGAGTTACAGGTTGATTCGGAGACCGAAAGTGAACGTACGGCTGAGCGCCACGTTGCCCGCGTCAATGCCCTGATAGAGCACTCCGTTGGCAGCAGAGAACTCGGGATCGCCACCCAGATAATGGGTGATGGTGAAGAGGTTGTCGGCCTGAAGCCAAATGCTGAGACCCTGGAGCCAAGACAGGTGGACAGGTACCTTATAGGTAAGGTTAAGGGTCTTGAGACGCAGATAGCTGCCATCTTCAATCCAACGGTCGCTGAAACGGCTGTTGCCCATCGCATCGTTGTAGCTCAGGCGGGGCATGTCGGTCTGCTGACCCTCGTAACGCCAACGGTTGTTGACGGCCGTGGTCTGGTTCCAGAAATTGCTCTCGCCTTCGAGCAGCGAACGCTGATAGTTGAACACGTCATTGCCAAGACTGTAGTTGAAGCCCAAGCTCAGCGTGAAATCCTTCCAAGTGACGTTGGCGAAGATGTTACCATAGAGGTCAGGGTTAGGGTTGCCGATGATGGTCTTGTCGGACTCGTCGATCTTGCCGTCGCCGTTGAGGTCTACGAAATGCACATCGCCGGCCTTGAAGTTCTGGCGGGCTCCCGTGGCATCGACCATATAGAGATAACCGTCGTTGCCGGCTGCCTTGGCTTCGGCGTCGGTAGAGAACACACCGGCGGTCTTGTAACCGTAGAACACTCCGGCAGCCTGGCCGATGATAGTGGCCACATTGTCAGTGCCGTAGATGCTCGAGGTAAAGCCCGAAGCGGTCTGCTTGCCGTCCACCCAAAGCTTGCTGTCGTTGGGCAACGACTTGATCTTGTTGCTGTAGTGGCCGATGCTGGCACCCAACTCGATATTGAAATCCTTCGTGACGACGGGCTTGCCGCTCAGGGTAAGCTCAAAACCAGTGTTGTCAAGTGAACCGCCGTTGCTCCAGTAGTTGTTGATGCCGGCAACAGGGTTATCGAAGGTCTTCAACGTAAGAAGGTTGCTGGTGTGGTTCTTGTAGAAGTCGAAGCTCAGACCCACGCGGTTATTGAAGAGGTAGGACTGCAGACCCACATTGAACTTGCCAGTCTTCTCGTAGGTAATCTTATCGTTACCGATGTTATTCAACTGTGCATAGTTGAGACGGTTGAGGTAGGTACCCACGGTGAACGACGTGCGGGCGGCATAGTTGCTTATGTCATCGTTACCGCTGATGTCGTAACCGGCACGAATCAACAGGTAGTTGACAGCCGAATTCTTCGGGAACCACGACTCGTTGGTGACATTCCAGCCGAGCTGGATGCTGGGGAAGATGCCCCACTTCACACCGAAGAGACCGAGACCCTCGGAATTTTCACCGAAACGGCTGTTTGTCTCTGCGGTAAGCGTGGCGTTGACAAAGTAACGATTACGGTAGTTGTAATCGGCATTGACGTACCAGGCAGCCGACTTCCATGTGTCGTCAACACCCGTGGCTTCGGTGTAGGTCATCAAGGCCGAGATGTTGGGCTGCTTGTCGCTACCGCCGGTAGAGTACTGGCCAGTAGGATTGTTGGTGTCGTAAGCAAACGACGAATAGCGGAAGCCTCCGAAGATATCAAGGAAATGCGCTCCCAGCTGTTTGGTCCACTGCAGGCGCGTGTCGCTCATGATGCTGGTCTGCTTGGCAAAAGCCGACTTGCTCATGTTCTGTACGCGGCCAAGGCCCTCAATCAGGAAGGTAGGCATGCCGTTGATGGGACGATAATAACGCTGCGACACACGGTCGAGGGTGTAGTTGAACGTCTCGGTCAACTTCAGGCTGTTGCTGAACTGATAGGTGGGGGCAATGACGGCATAGAACTGGGTGTCTTCGACGCGGTTCTTGTTGATGGCATTGCCATTGGCCAAGAGGGCCGTGGGGTTACCCAACGTGAGGCTCTCATCAATGCCAGTCAGGAACGTGTCGGCCGACGAAAGGGTGCTCGACAATTTTCCATTGCTGTTATAGGTGTACGGACTGAGAATCGGAGCCTTGATCAAACCAAGGAATGTGGGCGACGACACGGGAGCAGAGGTGAGGTCCTCGGGCGCACCGTTGTCGAACACGTCACGGTTCAGTTTCACAAAGGCCATGTCGAACTTGGTGGTCAGGTTCTTGATGACATTGATGTCAGTGTTGAATCGCACATTCAGACGGTTGAAGCCGTTCTTGCGGGCTGTGCTCTGCGCATCGGTATAACCGAGCGAGAGGTTGTACATACCGATGTCGTCACCACCCTGCACATTGATAGAGTAGTTCTGGGTCATGGCCGTGCGGTAGACTTCCTTCGACCAGTCGGTATCGTTATGATACATGTTGTAATAATAGCTCGTAGGATCGTCAATCAGGAAGCCGATGTGGTCGGGCGTTACCTTACTGCTGATATTGGGGTACGTTCCGAGCATCTCTGACGCATAAAGACGATAGTCGGCTGCATTCATCATGCTGGGCAACTTGGGCACAGTGGTCACACCGACGCCGATGTTGGCATCGATGCGAGTGGCCATAGAATGACCGCGCTTGGTGGTGATGAGCACCACGCCGTTTCCGCCTTTGGCACCGTAGAGGGCCGTTCCGTTCTTCAGCACCTGCACCTTATCAATATCTTCGGGATTGATGGTAAGCAGAAGGTTGTTGTAGTCGCCGTAGTGTATCATGCTGCGCGTGGCCTGCATGTCGCGTACAATACCGTCAACCACAATCAGAGGTTGCGCATTGGCGTTGAGCGAGTTGAGACCGCGAAGAAACATGGCTGCACCGTAACCGGGACCGCCATTGCGAGTAACGGTGCGGATATCGGCACCGATATTGTTCTCGATGTCGGTTTCCACGCTCTGCGATGTGGTATGGTTGACCGTCATCACACGGTCGGCCAAAATATCGGTACCTGTGCCGTACATGGCCTTGAAACGGTCGGCGATCATCTTGACCTTCACGCCGTCCTTGCTTATGGCCACCTGCTGGCTAAGGTACTGGGGCGCATGCACATAAAGGGCGGTAGCGAATGTGGGCACCTTGATGGTGAACTCACCCTTCTCGTTGGTCATGGCCGTATAGTGGATATCATTGAGGGTCTGTACCTGTATACCCGACAAAGGCTGGCTGGAAGCAGCGTCTACCACGACACCCTTGACTTCCATCATGGGGTACTTGTCCTTCCTTACGGCAGGAGCCTTTTTCTTGACAACAACCGTCTCAGCTCCGTCGGCATAAGTGGCATCATCCTGCGCCATGGCCGGCAAGCCTGATGTTGCGGCGAGGAGGATGCTCAAGCAAAGAATATGGTTTCTTTTCATTTTCATACAGATTTAAAAGTGAGACTTAATCGAGGTCATGCTGATACTTGTAGTCGGGATGCTCCTTGATATAGTTGTCGAGTTCCTTCGGCACGAGCATAATGTAGTCGACACGCAGGGTACGGTCGTAGGCCGTTCCCGATGCACGGCTTGCAATACGCAGGTAGGGAGCATACTCCGTGTCGGTACTGCTGCTCCTGCCTGTGGCATAGTAGCAGAGGGGGAAGGTGAAGTCGCCCACATAAACAGTGTCGACCTTCGAAACGTCGTTGCTGAAATACATGGTCTTGTCTACCGTCAGACGCTGCTCCTTAGGGGCTCCCGTCAGATCGTTGTAACCCATGGTGACCATAACACGGTTGGGGAGAACCTTGTCGACATAGGTGCTGGCATTGATGTTCTCGGGAACAAAGCAGATATAGACAGCATATTCGGCCGAACGAACCTGCGGCAAATAAAAGATAGCCTCGGGGTTGGCCGTGGGAGAAACCGGGCTGATGCTGAGATACATGCCGTTGGAGACAGTACCCTGCACATCGGCATTCTGCTCGGCTTTGGTAATGCTGTTGCTGGATGTGGAACCGGCGTTGTAAGCATTGGCTACGCCGCGCTCACACTGAACCTTGATGATGGGGTTCCATGAAATCCACGGACGCATGCGGAGTGAGTCGGTCAACCACATGTTGCCGTTACTCTTGTCAATACGCTGGGCACCTTCGAACAGCGTAGCTGCGTCTTCTCCGTAGAAGATGGCATAAGACGTGCTGACAAGAGAGTCGGTTGTGAGGTGCGCACCAGTCTGCAAACCATCAAGGACTTTGTTTCCAAAAATGTTATTGTTGAAGAACAAGTCGGAAGCAATGTTATAATGCATGATGGAGTCGCCAAGCAAGTCGAAGTCCAGATGACGGGACATGGTATCCAGATTTTCAGCCTTGGCTGAATTGAGGTTGGTCTGGGGAACATCCTTCACAAAAGTAAAGGGCTGGTAGTTGTAGAAGCGTTTTACCTGATTGTAAGCCTTTTCCCAAGCAGTGTTGGTAGGTACCAGCATGGTATAGTTGGAATCCTCTCTGTTGATGAGCGCGCTGTGCAAGCTGAAAAGGGCATTGCTCTCCACAAATACAGAGTCAAGATAGGTGATCCGTCCATCAACGACGGGACCCTCCACGCTATTGGTTTCATCGAGCACCTTACGGTCGTAGCTATGGAAATAACGGCTGATAGAGTCGATGGGATAAACGGTGGAGTCGAGGCTCTCGTAAAGGTTCGACATGTAGTTGATCATGCCTTTGGTGACATGAAGCACACCGTTGGACGAAGGCACATTGGGGGTGGACAATTCCACGCCATTGAATGTGTAGGTGCCACTGCCAACAAAAGCCATCACCTTCTTGTTGAGCATGGTGACCTTATCGTTGACCACTCCCGAAGCCGGGTAGTTGAAACGGGCTACATGATTCTTGGCGAAATAATCCTTCAGACTGCTTACAGGAAGGGCGTTCAGCGAATCGTAATTGAACGTGCCGTTGAGCGGTGCCCACACCGTGTAGGTCTGCGAGGCATTGACAACATCATCGTAACCCGACTTGTGCAAAAGGTCGGCAAACTGAGAGAGATTGGCATTGGCCTGGATATTCTCCCAAATGGTTTCCGAGGCCGAACCACTGATGCCGTTGTTGTCATAGTGGTCATCCCAGTCAGAGCAAGCCGTGGTCATGGCCCCCGCTGCAAGGAAGGCCATGGCTACTGCTGCATTTCTGTATGTTTTGTTGTTTTTCATCTTTGTTGTTTTGAAGCGGTTTAATACATGTCCTCCAAGTAACGGGAGTTGTTGTAGATGTATTGCGGGACAATTTCAATGTAGTCGAGATACGGCTGCCAATCGGTGCCCTCAAGAACCGACTTGATGCGGAGCCAGTTGTCGCCCTGCTTCAGCTCATGACGCGTAACGATGCGACGGATGCTGTTGCTCAGACCACGCATGGGGGTGGTACCGGCCTTTGTCGTGAAATACAGGGGACCGCGCATCCATCCGAGGTTACGCATCGACTTGTCGGTCTCGACACCCATGTCCTCCAAGAGCGTGTACTGGCACCAACCGGTGGTCACGTCGGGTGTTCCGTCCTGGTTCACAGTAATGGAGATACGCTCGTCGACAGGGATGTCAAGAGCCTCCATCTTCGTGCGGTTGTTGGTACCCTCGCCCAGATAGAACTGGTACATACCACGGTTCGAGTTGGTTGACAGACCGAGACGGATCTCATAGACACCGTCTGGCACAGGAGGCAAACGGAAAGCCACATCGTATGTACCCTTACCGTTGAACTCGTCGCCCTGGAAATTGAACCAGCCAGTGGCAGCAGGGAGATAAAGCAGACGCGTGTTCTCGCCGTTATAAAGAATAAGGTGCTCGGGTGAGTAATCGGTCGGTATACGCACATAGTCGCCCGAAAGGTTTCCGTCCTTACCGGACACACCGTCATTCAAAGCCTTGATTTCATCGTATGTGGGGTTACGGAGCGATGCAGACATCATCTCGGGGATAAGAGCGGTGAAGTCTACACGGATACGCTCATTGAGCACACCCTTGGGAACCCACTCCTCGAAAACCAGCATGTCTGAGATGGGATGGATGTAACCATTCAGGGCCTGGATGTTGTTCTTCTGGACCTCGATGCCCGAATGACCGTTGACCACCTGGTGAATAGCGTCGGAACCCAGCGCAGCGATTTGGTCGGTCAGCGTGTTGTTGGCCTCGTAACGGTTGAGGAAGATCTTGCCGGCACCGGCCTTGGCCGAGCGGAGACTCTTGATCAGGGTCATGGGCAGCATGGTCTCCCAATAGTCATAAAGCGGAACGCTGTTTACCTCGTTGTAGCTGGTAACCAGCTTGCTGTAGGGCACGCGGCACTTTACGACATGATAGCGCAAAAACATGTTCAGGCAGTTGTAAGGACTCTGATAGTCATCGCCCGTACTTACCTTTATGCCCTGGTTACGGTAATAGTCGTACCAGCCGGAACCGGCATCTGCACAATGCTCGTAAACGCTGTTGGCATATTCAATGAGATCCTGCAGATTGTTGATACCATGTTCTTTAAGTGTCTCGTCGGTCTCGGCGAAGATGGTGTAACCCAGAACAGCCTTGTCCGGGCAATAGAACTTATAGGTATTGGAAGGAACCGTGACAGCCCGCTCGATGTCAGACAGAGAGTCCTCGAGGTTGGTGATGTCGATGGCTGCTTTCCAAATGGAGAACAGTTCGGGATGATTGTTCATTTCGCCCGTAACAAGCAAGTTGCTTCGGCGGATGACATTGTCGATGATATGAATGACACCATTCTCCATCTCGTTGTCCATCTTGGTGATGAGCGAATAGGAGTTGACCAAGGTCTGACCCGAAACGGAGTCGATGCTCGTGTTGAGGTCACGTCCCAGCATGGTCCTGATGGTCATGCCGTTCTGCATGTTGATGGCCAGCACCTCAGAGGATGCCAGATGGAACTTGGCAATGTCATTGCAAAGCGAGTCGCTAAGGCCTTCGAGACTGCGCTCGGACATACCGTTGTGCGCAATCTTGGCAGTGGCATCGTCATAGAGGCTGTCCACATAAGCGGTGACGGCCTCGTTGGTGGGAGCAAAGCAGGTATAGGTTCCATAGGCGGCAAGAATTTTGTCCATTCCGGCCCGCTTCAGGATATAGTTGAAATTGCTGAAGGAATCGGGACGATTGGCCAAATAGCTCTCGATGGTCTCACCCTTGAAGGTGTAGAGGTTGTCTTCGTCGATATCCTCCTTACAGCTGGCCACGAAAAGCAGCGTGGGCAACATCAAAAGTGCAGCCAGTCTGCGTGCAAGCTTATGATATACTGTAGTGTTCATTGTCGTTAGTTTTTACTTGTTGATTCATTATCAGAATAGACCGGATTCTGCTTGAGCATGAGATTAGTATGGATCTCGCTTCTCGAAACAGGCCAATACATGAACGGCTCGGTCTTCATCTTGTAAGCCACGGCATCGCCACCGGTGTCGTACTTGCGTACAATCAGGTTGGTGAATGTTCGGGGCAGGGAAGGCCATGTGTTTACGTCGGCCATTTTCTGGCGGCTGTTCACACCTTCCATGTGGCGATAGGCATAGCGCATCAGATCGAACCAACGCTTGCCTTCGAAGCACAGCTCGCGTTCGCGTTCGCAAAGCACCAGCTCTTCCATGCTGTTCTTGGAAGTAAAGTCTGAGTACTTCAGGGTGTCGGTGGCATCGGTTGTCATGGAACGCTTGTTCACGACCTGCACGAGATTGAAAGCACTGCGAAGCACGGCATCGGAGTCGGAAGCAGCCGTCTGCACCTGTGCCTCTGCTTTCATGAGCATCACATCGGTGAGGCGATAGACAATCCAGTTACGCTGGTAGTTCTTGAAATCGTTGGGCGTTTTGGACACACCCACATTGAGCGAAGTGATGTCGCCAATGTTAGATTTCTTTACCATCTTACGGATTTCGAGTTGGAGCGCCTCCGAGCTGTTTGCAAGGAACACGTTATTCCAGAAACGATAGTCATTACGGCTGGCATAAACCTTGGTGCCCGTAACCGTGTTGGCATCGGTATTGACAGAATTGAAGAGCTGTGAAGCCTCTACCATACCGCTGGCGTCATGGTTATCAGAGCTTCCCGACATATCGTAGTAATTCTCCAAGGCCGTGTTAGAGTTACGGTCACCGTCGTACTGCCATTCGAGGATACTCTCACGGCAATTGTTGGTGCCAAAGATGTTTCCATGGGCAACTCTACCGTCGTACAAGTGATAGATGTCGTCGGTTCCGCCGCTTATCGACTGCTTGGATGTTTCGCGATAGTACTGGTCCTTTGAAGCAATGACCTTGTCGGCATATTCGATACAACTCTGGTAATCGCTCTGACTATTGTTCATCGAAGCACGCCAGAGATAGATGTCGGCCAAGAGGGCATAGACGGCATCGCGCGTGATGTAACCCATATTGCGCCAGTTGCCGGTGCCGTATGCGCCCGAGCGCATCACCTTGGTTTCAGCTTCCTTCAGGTCCTGTATGCAATAGTTCAGTACACTATCAGGGCACATCTGCGGCAACTGCATTACCTGGTCATCGTCCTCGTAACTCTGCGTGGTATAAGGCACGTCACGGAATGCACGCACGAGATAGAAATAACAGAGAGAACGCAAGGCAAGCATTTGGCCGCGTACCGTTTCATAGTCGCCCTGGGTAAACTCGGGATCTTCGTCCATCACACCGGCAGCATGGTTCAGGACGATGTTGCAACGGTTGATTACATTGTAGAACGAGCCCCAAGAGTTATAGCCGTTGGTAGGCAACAAGTTCATGGCCAACACGTTGTCGATGGTAGTGTTGGAGTAACTGGAACGCTTCACCAATTCGTCGGAGCGCAGCGCGCCCCAGACGATGGAACGTTCCTGCACGTTGTAAGAAAGCATGGCTGCATACGCACCCGTAACCATCTGGTCAACGTCTTCCTTTTTCTTCCAGAAGTCTTCACCCACTGTCTTGTCGGTGGGATAGATGGTAAGAAAGTCATTGCACGATCCCAGCGTAAGGACGGCGCAAGCTCCCAGCATCACCTTCTTTAATATATTATTGACTTTCATAAAGAATATCTGTTTTTAGAAACCAACATTAAGATTCACGGTCACAGACTTACTTCTCGGTGTCTGTGAACTATCGTATGCGATACCCCATGCACCTGATGAGTGCTCGGGATCCGTTCCGCTATACTTGGACCAGCAGAGAAGGTTCTGGCCGGAGACGCTGACTTGCAGACGGCGCAGGCCAATCTTCTTAAGCAACTTCTTGTTGAAGTTGTAAACCAGCTGGACATAGCTCAAGCGGACGAACGATGCGTCTTCCACATAACGGTCGCTACCCAGGAAGTTGTAACCCGTATCGTACATGGCACGGGGAATCGTGGTAACGTCGCCGTTCTTGCGCCAACGATAGTTGACGGCAGAGCTCTGGTTGTAAGAATTGAACATCTCCTCAAGATACATCTTGGCAGAGTTCACGATATCGATACCTGCACGATAAGTGAACGAGGTCTTCAGGCTCCAGTCACCGTAGTTGAGCTTGAAACCGAAACCGCCCTGCCACTTCGGGTTGGAGTTGCCGAGGTAAACGATGTCGAGCGAGTTGATCTGGCCGTCGTGGTTGACATCCTCGTAGATGGCATCACCACCCTGGAACTTGTAGGTTGAGCTACCGTCGTCGAAATTATACACCTGACGGATGGGCAGCCCCGATGAGTTCATCAGCACATGACCCTCGTCGTCGATAGCGATAGGAGCAGTCTTGCCACTGGCAAGGAAATCGTTGTTGATATAGTTGCGGAATTCCTCGGTCGACCAACCGTTGCGGTTCTTCATGTTCTCGAGATATTCGTAGCTGTACTGGTAAACGCCCTTGTAACGCAGACCGTAGATAGAACCCAAGGGGTTACCCACCTGGATGCGGTTCAGGTAGGTGCCACGGCTGGTGGCATCCCAGTCGGAGTTGATGCTCTCGAGCACGCTCTGGTCCATGTCAAGAATCTTGTTGAAGTTCTGCGACACGTTGAAGTTGGCGTCCATCGAGAACTTACCGATGCGCACGAACTTGTTGAGCTGCACATTGAGTTCCCAACCTCTGTTCTCCATGTCGCCCACATTGGTGTAGGCAAGGCTTGAGAAACCGGTAGATGAAGGAATGGACACATTGCGCATCAACAGGTTGCTGGTCTTCTTGTAGTAGTAGTTGAAGTCACCGTCAATCAAACCGTTGAAGAAACCGAAGTCACCACCGAGGTTGATCTGTGTGGTGCGTTCCCACTGCAACTTGTTGAGCTGTAGACCCTCAAGATAAGCGGCAGCATCGGCATCGTTCTGTCCGTACACGCCACTGATGGCATAACGGGCATATTGCAGATACTCCGAACCGGGCTGGTTACCCACGACACCCCAAGAAGGCCGGAACGACAGCATAGAGAGCCAAGAGCGCGACCACTTCATGAACGGTTCATCGGAAATGTTCCAACGGGCAGAGAGGCCGGGGAAATAACCCCACTTCTTGGTATCACCGAACTTGGTGGTACCGTCTGCACGAAGCGAGAAGTCGAGGGCATAGCGTCCTTTATAAGAAAGGTGTGCGCTGTACAAAGCCGACATCGAACGCCATTGGCCATTGCTTGTGCTCATGCTGGCAGGACGGATGTTGGTCGTAGAAGAGTTGATGGAGTTGGGGGTGTTGTAAGAAACCACCGTCTGGCTGTTGTTGTTACCCGTAGTCAACTCACCGCGGAGCATCATGGTAAGATACCAGTCCTCGTTCTTAAAGTGAGGAGTGAACGTCAAGGTATGCTTGGTATTGATAGACAACGAGTTGTAGTCGTAGTCCTCATTGCGGTTGTAACTTTCGTTTGTCCATCCCGACTCGGAAATAGAGGACGGAATAACGAGAGCAGCCGGCCAATACTTAGGAGTGCTTGACGAGTAGATATCCATGTAAACCAAACCCGTATAACGCAGACGCGACTTGGAGTCGTCTGTACCGAGCAGGTCGTAGTCGAGACGGAATTCGGGAGAGATACGATAGGTCTTCTCGTCGCGCCATGCCAATCGTGCAATGGCAACCGGGTTGCCGAGGCTGCGGATGCCGCGTAACTCGTAGGAAGACGTACCGGCTACTGTTGAGCCAGACCCGTCGTTCGCACCGCCGGGCAACATGGTGTAGTACTCGTTGGTATTGTTGCCGTTGGCATCCTGACGGTAGATACTCATGTTCGGGCTCATCTTTTGGGCACGTCCCAGAATATTGTCGTCATAGTTGCGGTGGTTGTTGGTGTAGGTCAAGGGGAAGGTGACACGGAACGTGATGCGGTCACTGACGAAATAGTCAAGAGCCAGCTTCGTGGAGAAACGGTCGAGCGTCTGCTCGATAATCGTACCGTTCTGGTGGTCGTAACCGGCAGAAATACGGAAGTTGGCCTTTTCACCACCACCGGTGATGGTGAGGTAGTGATACTGGCTGACACCCGTCTGCTGTACGGCATCCACCCAGTCGGTGTTGTTGTTCCAGTTTTCGAACTCGGCCCATGAACGGTTATAGTTGATCTCGTTGATATTGGTCGTAGCCGTAGAACTCTGGCTGGGGTTGTAGTACATCTCTTTCAGCATCATGGTGTAGTCGTCACCATTCAGCAGGTTGTAACCCTTTGGCTGCCAAGAGGTCTGCACACGCAACGAGTAGTCGACGCGCGTGTTACCGCGGCTACCGCGCTTGGTGTGGATAGAGATAACACCGTTGGCACCGCGCGAACCCCAGATAGCGGTAGAGGCGGCATCCTTCAGAATGTCGATGCTCTGGATATCGGACGGGTTGACGGAGAGCAGCGAGGCATAAGTCTCCTCGTTGGCGTTGGTAAAGTCGAAGTTAGCATCAGGGTTGTCGAAGATCTGGTCGTCGACAACGATCAGCGGTTCGGCCGAACCATTGATAGAGGTAACACCACGCAGACGCATGGAGGTACCCGAACCGAGGTTACCCGAGTTGGCCACAATGTCAAGACCAGCAATCTGGCCTTGCAGTGCTTCGTCGGCCGAGGTAAAGGACAGACCTTCCACCTCGTCCATGTTAAAGTTCTGTGTAGCCATAGACACCTCATTCTCAGGGATGGACAGACCACCGTTGCTGAACTTTCTCTTGGCCTTTACGACCACCTCTTTAATCACGTTCTGGTCTTCCAGCGTAACGTCGAAGGTAGTGCGCGACCCGATGGGCAAAGTCTGCGTCTTGCATCCCACGTAAGAAATCTGCAGTTTGTTGGCCGTATTCTTGACCTCCATCGAGAAATTACCGTTGATATCGGTCACGACTGCAGAGATGATACGCTTATTGGCGTCACGCTCAGTGACATTCGCTCCCATGATAGGTCCCATGGCATCGCTCACGGTACCCGAGACACGTGTTCCCTGTGCCATGGCAAAAGTGGATACCATGGTGAAAATCACGAGAAGCAGATATTTTATCGTGTTTGTTTTCATAATCTCTTTTGTGTATTATTTGCTGTACATTCTTGCGAGCCTCTCCAGGCCAGCCTTTCGGTGGCCGCCGAGTTTACTGCGGGCTGCAGCGGTCTTCCACAGTCCGTCGTAACGGTTGTCGCTATTCGAATTCAGAGCAGTCGTAATCTCGTGTACTACGGCAAACGAAGAAGAAAGCAGCTGTGTGGCATTGACAGCTGTGTTGTTGAACACATAGTCGCGTGTCATCTTGTTGACGATGCGACCGTCCTTGTTGCTGACAGTCACGGTGTTACCGCTCATGTCGCGCACCTGGAACTCGCCCTGGCTGCCGTCGAGCACGGTCAGCTTGGTGGAAATACCCAGTGTGTCGGTTTGGGCAGTGTAGAATTCGCCGCCTTCCACCTTATTGTCAGCATAGATGGAGTTGTCCTGGAAATGATAACGGATGAAGTTGCTGATCGTTTCAATCATGGCATACACCTTATTCTTTGCTGAATCGCATTCTTGTGTATTGTCGGCCACATATTCGCCTGTTTCATCATCATACCAGGGTTCGGCAACGGCCTTTATGTCGTCCCATGTGGGCAAGCCTTTGGCGTAAGCCTCCTGCATGGCCTTGTTGTTGGGTGCATAGACGGTATAGTTGTAACCGCTGAAATAGCTGACATCCTGGTCGAGACCATGATAGCCGCCGGCGTCGATGAACGTAGTGAACTGACGGATGGGGGCGATGGGCTGCGTGTTGGAGGTGCGGTTGCTGATGCCTGCGAAGAGACCCAGCTGCACGCGGTCCTCGGAACAGAGGTTATAGAACTCGGCGAACTGCGATTCGCTGGCCAATGTGGCATAGACCGACTTCATCGGCATCTGGATGACATGGTCAATCGCATACGACTTACCGTTCTTCTGGTTGTAGACCTGTGTAATCTTAGACGACGGGATCACAGCGTTTTGCGTACCGGCAATGTTGATACCGTCGATCTGTGAGCCACTGGCCACCGTGCTGCCCACGGTACCGCCCGACACATAGATGCCGCCGCCGTTCTTGGTCTTGTAGTAGTGGTTTTCGCCCAGTGTCTCACCCTCGTTCAGGATAACGGTGTGTGTGTTGAGGATATCGATGAACTGCGAGCGGAACTCTGAGGTAGACAACGACGTAGAGTCTCTACCGATGGTGCCTGTGGCAGGGTCATAGTCGAAAGCCGAGCAGAAGATGTTGGGGCTGCGGTCGCTACGATAGTAGAAGTGCAGCACGCGCGGTGAACGGCGAAGGTACACCGGGTCAACATAATACAGGTCGAAAGCCTGGTCGGTGGGGATGAAGAACGCATAGTTAGCATCCATAGCGAGGAGGTAAGCATAGAAGTTGAGCTTCAGCACACTCTGGTCCTGGATACCCCAGTTCATGACACGCATGTTGTCGGAGAGCAGTGCGGGTGCCGAAACAGCTACATAGCGGTTGGGGGCGAACACCTTGTTGGTCATGTAAGCCACGCCGTTGTTGGCAATCTTCACGTCGTACTTGCCGTCCTCGGTACGGTTCAGGTCGCTGAGGGTGATGCCGAGCGGATCCTGCGAGTCGTCCATCACATTGTCGAACTTGCTGGGAACCGTAGAGATAAACTGCGGTTTCATCAGCATGGAGATGAATGCCTGCACGATGTTCTTCGGAATGGAGTCGATGTTCTCCATGAGATTTTCCTCGGTGTTGGCCTTGCTGCCGTACTGGTCGATAAGGAACGAGCCAGAACCGCCGGGCAGGAAATACTGCTTCATGGCAGCATCGGTAGGAACGAACATGGCGGCCACGTCGCTCAGCGAACTGGTGGCGCGGTCGGGATAATACTGGTTCCATCCCGGATCGTAAGGCAACAGCTCGTCAGAGCTGAGGGTCTTGTTGTTGGGATCAACGGTGAGCGTAGAGCCACCCTTCGAACGGCTGCTCATGTAGCGCTTCTCATAGATAGAGTCTTTGACGGCATAACCGTTCACGAGTGCCCAGTCGTTGTAGTTGTTGGTAACGTCGATGCTGTAGAAAGGAGCACTGAAACGGTCGAGCATGCGGCTGAAGATATTGCTCTCGCCGTTGGTGCGGATCATCTCGGCGAGGTTGCCCGGCGGAACAATGACATCCTCCATCTGGTGGATGTATCCGTTCTTACAGGTCACGTCGGGATTGATGATACGGTTACGGAAGATGTAGGCCGTGTTGGCAGCATCGTCGTACTGCGTACCGGTCACCACGGCGAAGTCACTGTTCTCACCCATAGTGGTGATATTGTTGGCAGTGAGCTGGTCGGCTGTGAAATGCACGATCATCGGACGCGTGGCATCCATGACAAGGTCAATGCCCTTGTTGTAGAACTTGGTCCAGTACTCGTTGTTGCGGGGCAACTGTGTTGCGCCGTAGAAATGGGTGATGGTGTCGATGATGTTGACACCCGTCTGGTGCTTCATGGCAACACCCGAGGTAACACTTGTCGAATTGTCAGGAACATTGGACAGCATCTCCACGAGGATGGCGTTGTCGAGCATCGAGTTGTAGAGCAACAGTTTCTTCTGTGCCTCCGACAGGTCTTCGTATTTGGTTACGCCCCAGTCGTTTTTGGCAAAGAAACGTGCAAAAGCCTCGTCGTTGGCAGGGAAGACAGTTTTAGAACCCGTCTTCTCCAACGTCTCGGTGTAACCGAGATCGTCGATAAGTCGCAGATAGTTAGTAAAGGTACCGGTCAGGTGCGAAGCGTCGGGACTTTTCAGCTCGTCATAGATACTTTGCCCCAGCCAACTCGGGTAATTCCCCGGGTCGTCAAGGTCGTAGTCGTCATGACATGCTGTAAATCCTCCCACCACGGCTACTAAGCAGAGAGACATTGCTATCTTTCTGGCCAGTTCAGAAAAGCGGTAGTTCATACATTAAAGATTTTATTGTTATATAACTTTTAGAATATTCTGTAATGAATACGAAACAACACCGGCTTTTCCGCAAGGAAAACTAAAAAAAGTTTAAGTAAAGGTTATAAAAAGTTGAAGTAATGACGAAATGGGGTTAAGAAGGTTCATCTCGACACATGTTCAGACGGTCGAAAAAGGGAAACAAGCACTGAAAGGCAGGGCGTTCAAAATCAAATTCTATTAGCGCACATAAAAATTACACGAAATATGAACGAATATGCTATTGATAAGGAGTTCAGGTTTTACAATCAGGTTCGTGTGAACACATGCCCCCTGTAGTGAAGCTATTCGCAACGATTGCCCCTGTAGGGGGCGCATAATTCAACGCCTTTTGCAATTTAAATATGCGCCCCCTACAGGGGCGGCTCATTAAAACGGCATTAAAACGATAGGGGTAAACCCCTATCCTATATTCTATCGCCCTTACAGGGCTTGCCGTGCGTTTGTCGTTGCCCCTGCTAACCGTCCGCTTGCATTGCCCCTGAAGGGGGCGCATAATATAGCGTGGGGGTTTACCCCTACGTTTAACGGTTCTGCATTTTTTCGTCGCCCCTGTAGGGGGCGCATAATTCAACGCCGTTTGCAATTTAAATATGCGCCCCCTACAGGGGCGACTCATTAAAACGGCATTAAAAACGATAGGGGTAAACCCCTATCCTATAATATGCGCTCCCTACAGGGGCGATGGATTGGGACTGTTCCTAATCGACTTTGACGCTTGCGTCAGCAAGAACCCCTATCCTATATTATATGCCCCCTACAGGGGCAACGCAAACGGTACATATTTTGCGAATTTTGAACACCCTACTCTACTGGGGCAAAAACTGCGCAACAGTTCATATGTTGATACGAATTTGGATCACACAACCTTTCAGGGCTTATCGACTTTCCGAACAAACAATAGAACATTATGTTTTGCGCCGGACAAATAAACGCTGAGGGGTATAATTATAAAAGGTACGCGCGTACCTTATATATTATTGAGCACTTTTTCCATGCGCCTTACGCCCTCCTCGAGTGTGGGGCGCGGACAAGCCAAATTGATGCGAAGATATCCCTCGCCATCGCGCTCGCCATAGGTACTGCCGCTACTGACAAACACCTTGCCTTCGTGCAACAGACGGCGGGTAGCCTCGTCACTTCCGACGTGCAACGCACGAATGTCGAGCCAGGCCAGATACGTTCCTTCAATGCGACAAAGGGTGGCAAGGGGCAAGTGGACGGCAAGAAAATCCTTGAGCCACAGATAGTTGCTGTAAATGTACGCACAAAGCTGGTCGAGCCATTCCTCGCTCTCGTTGTAGGCTGCCTTCAATGCCTCCACGCCGAAGGGATTAACATCGCAGACCTCGTAGATATTGATTACCCTGTCTATGCGCCGCCGCATGCCGTCGTCGGGGCACACGATGTAGGCATTTTGCAGTCCGGCGGTGTTGAACGCCTTCGACGGCGAACACAGGGTGACACTGTTGCGCTCGTTCTGTGGGTTGACAGCCGCAAAGGGCACAAAAGTGTGGCCCGGCATCATCAGTTCGCAATGTATCTCGTCGCTGACTACGCGTACATGATGACGTGCGCAGATATCACCCATGCGCTCCAGTTCGCGACGCGTCCACACGCGTCCCACAGGATTGTGGGGATTGCAGAGCAGGAAAACCGTAACCTTCTCGTCGCTGCATTTGGCTTCAAACTGCTGCCAGTCAACAACATACGAATCATCCTGCCTCACCAGACTGCACTCCTCGATACCACACCCCTGGTTGCGGATCGAAGAGAAGAAGCAGTTGTAGACAGGTGTCATGACAAGCACCTTCTCGCCGGGAAGGGTCAGTGCCTTAATGGCACAACTGACTGCAGGAACCACACCCGAGGTGTAGAGCAACCATTTGCGGTCCACTGGCCACTGGTGACGGCGCTGCTGCCACGCGACGATAGCATCATAATAGGCATCGTCGACCCATGTGTATCCGAAAACACCATGATCCACCCTGCGTTGCAGTGCCGCACGGATGGCCGGCGATGCCATGAAGTCCATGTCGGCTACCCACAGGGGTATGACATCGTCGGCAGCAAGGCTGTCCCACTTTGCCGCCCCGCTATGGCGGCGGTCTACAGGTTGCGAAAAGTCAATTTTATTCATCTTCTTTCGTCTATTTGGCAAGCGTGGCCTTTGGCAAACACGTCAATGGTCACTTTCTGTATCTTGTCGGCCACTATACGGCCACTGATGGGGTTTTTCACCTCGGTAAGGGAGCCGCTAACAGAAGCATCAATGCGTGTAGAATCTTCAAAAATGCGGTCGCAGGACGGGTCGAACGTACAATCGACAAGCGTTATGCCGTCCATATAGCACAGGGGCTGCTCGCCGGAGATGTGGCAACGCACCAGCTTAACATTCTTCGAGTGCCATGCCAAATACTCGCCGTCGAGCACCGAGTCGTACACCGTCACGTTGTCACACTCCCAGAAGGAGTCCTTGGTAGTGATGCGGGCGTTGTGTACTTCCACATTTTCGCAGTACTGGAAGACATACTTGGCATCGGAAACCAGCCCGTCAACGTAAATGTTTTTCGAAAACATAAAGGGATAGGTTCCGTCGTGCAGCGTGACGTTTTTGAGTTTCAGTCCGTCGACACGCCAAAAAGTCTCATCAGCATCGTTTATGGTAACGTTCTCCAGTTGGAGATTCTTCATCTCGCGGAAAAACTTCGGGCCATCGATCACGCAGTCGCGCATCACCATGTCGTTGCTGTACCAGATGGCCGAACGGCTGCCGGGAGCGAAATAGCAACTTGTGATAAGACTGCGGTCGACATGCCACCACGGGTATTTGCCGTAGAATTTGGAGTCGCGGCATTCTACATCATAACAACATTTTATGCCCGACTCACCGTCGGTAATCGTGATATTGTTGAGCACCACATCGTGGGCACCGAAAAGAGGGCGTTCGCCCCCAAAGGTCAAATCGTGAATGGAATCCATGGATGATTGTCAGCTAAAGGGTTCTTGCAATACTTTAAGAAGTGTGGCAAAGATTATGCCAAAGCAATGACGCAGGGAACGGAATGTGACCAACGGGCAAAAACGCAGTGTAGGCAACAGACGGGGTAGGCACGGAGCATGTGCGACCGGGGCTTGAAAAGATATCAATACAATCGGACAAAACGTGATAAAAACAGGGCGTATTTACAAACAAGCATGCAGCGGAATGCAAATACTGTCTGAATTTTCAATTTTCGCAAGCTGCTGATTTACTGGATATTGGAAAGAAATAAGTCGAGCCAGAATACCGAAGACAACTCGGAGTGCTGCGAAAGGTACCGAACGACAATCCAAAAGGTATGCTATCGGGCAACGACAAGTACCGTAGGGCGGCGCAACAGACCAGAAATGGCATTGCAAAACGATAAGTTTCACACAACGCTTACGCAAGAAAGACACCATTTGCAACGGCAACGGCTCTTGTAATGTTCACCGGACGGACAAAACGGGCGACAGAAGCCATGCACGGCAAAACGTGTTTTTTGAGAAAAATACGCAACAACACGTTGAGAAACTTTAATGAGTTGCCCCTGTAGGTAGGGTGTTCAAAATCTTAATAATCTCTCTGTCGAATTTTTGGCCATAATTTCATTCATTCAGTGTCCCCGAAGGGGGCAAACTCTGCATAACCGCTGGTGACCGAAGGGAACCTGCGGATGTCAGTCCGGTCCGACAGCATCGTCCTCGAAGAGGGCGAACTTTCCAGGTCCGGAAATCAACAAGGCGTTCTTGCTAAGGCAAATGGCAGAGCTGAGTTCGCCCTCTTCGAGGACGATGATACGACGGCCGCTTCCCATCCGCAGGTTCCGCTCGCTACGCTCGCTCCACCAGCGGTTATGCAGAGTTTGCCCCCTTCGGGGACACAAAATGAATGAAAGAAACTTCAATAACAATTATACATATTCAAGAATATACATGATTATTAGAACATAACCATCTGATTTTCAGTTCTTTAAGCCACTTTTATAAGCAAAAATCCGACAGGAAAATGATTATGATTTTGAACACCCTACCCTGTAGGTGACGCATAATATAAAATAGGGGCTTACTCCTATAATCAGGACCATTCCCAATCAATCGGGGCGCACAACGGGTAAGCCCTATGCCGCACATATATAACGCAACCGACCGGCACAACGACCCGAACACAAAAAGGGCGCCTCCCGGATGAGAGACGCCCCGTATTTATGTCCTGTTGACGCGTGATTAGTCGACCACCTGGACAGTAGCGCGACGGTTGAACGAGACAGGCGACAGCTCGTCGACACCACCGTGACCTTGTGTGGTGATGTTGCTGCGGTCGATACCCATCTTCACCAGCTCGTCGGCAACCGTGTTGGCACGGCCCTCAGAGAGACGCTGGTTGATCTTCTCGTTACCGGTAGCGCTGTCGGCATAACCGTCAACCTTCAGCTTGGCACCGTTCTCCTTGGCATACTTGGCCAGAGCCTCGATGTTGACCAGATCCTTCTGAGAGGCGATGTTGGTCTTGTTGATGTTGAAGAAGACTGATACGGGAGTGTTGACGAACTCCTTGACGGTCTTGTTCTCCACGGGCTTCTGGTTGGCCAGCAGGTTCTTCAGGCGAGCGTTCTCGGCGTTGGCATCGTTGAGCTGTGCGTTGAGCGCATCGATCTGGCTCTGCGAGAGAGCCTTGATGGCATCCACATCGGGCACCTTGTTCCAGCCGGTCTTGCCGATGTTGAGTGTCAGTCCCACTTCAGCGTAGAGCTGGTTGTCGTGGCTGTCCCATCCACGCTGTCCGTTGGAAGCGTCCACACCGTCGTGGTCGCCCTCGTAGCGGTTCCAGCCAAGTTCGAAGTTGATGGCCACCTTACGGCTAACATTGAACTGGTTGAGCAAACCGGCGCTCAGACCCATGCCGTAACGGTTGTAGGTGCATGAACGTGTAACACCACCGCCCACGAAGGGAACGACGTTCCACACGCGGTTGGGATTGTAGCCGAAGAGCAGGTTGCTGACGTTGAAGAGGATATGCTCGTTCAGCGTCCAGTACTTGTTGCCGTTGCCGTAATTGTTATCGTCGGTAACCGTCTTGCCCCAGATACCCTGCAGCTTGGTGCGCAGACCGATACCCGGAGTGAACCACTTACCGATGGCAATAGAGGCACCGGGGTTGGAACGGAACTTCTTGAAAGGACTGTGGCTAAGACCGAGACCGTGCTCCTCGCCTGAATACCATGCGTTCCACTCTGCGCCTACCTGGACAAACCAGTTGCTCCAGAATGAATTGGTGGCAACACTGTACTTCAGTGTCGGGTCGGCCGTCTCCTGTGCCATAGACGACAGGGAAAGGCCGGCAAATGCCATTGCAATCAATAACTTTTTCATAACCTTATTTGTTTAACCAATAAATAAAAAATTTCATTAACTCGTATAAGTCATATGCATTCTGCGGCAAAGTTAATGTTTTTTTTTGAATATTACATTTATTTCTCACAAAATTATAAATAAAAATCATAGCCAGCAAATCCGGCATCTTTCTGCAGACCCGTTCCACAATCGTTTTCCATGCTCCCTCACGCTGAAGATTTACCATATGTCAGCAACCCGCCTTCAGCAGCACAGCAAGGACTTTTCGTCCACTGGTCAGAGAAGGCGGCGTTATGAAGCCCACAATAACAAAAAAAATGAGAGCCTGCACACCGTAGCGCGAGGCTCTCTCCCGAAGACCGTAA
>CAVKJH010000035.1:0-22954 GCA_963656755.1 bacterium | reverse complement strand
ACCTGCGACCACCTGGTCCCAAACCAGGAGCGCTACCGGGCTGCGCTACACCCCGTTTGCATAGGGCCTTTCGATGGCCTTTTTGCAGTTGCGTGTGCAAAGGTATAGTTTTTTTTCTACCCTGCCAAATAATTATCTTATTATTTTCTGCGCTTTCGGTGAGCGGCGTCAGCCGAAAAATCTTCGGCTGACGCCGCTGCGGCACTGCGGGGTGGAGTGTGCGGTATTGTGTTTCCGGGTGCACTTTTGTCTTATCGGCTCACCACGTATTTGTGGAGTGTGCGCCTGACGGCACCGTTGCCGGCAAAGAGCTCCTTCACCATACCCTCGATGCGTTCGCCCAGAGGTGTGTCGTAAAGATTGAGGCCAAACACGTCTTCGCGGCTATACAGCTTCTTCAGGCAACTGTAGTCTTGTTCGGTTTTCCCCACGATAAGGGATTCCACCGTCTGTTGCAGTTCCTCGAGCAACGGGTCGGGCGACGGCTCGAAAGGTGTGCCGTTGTCGTCGATGCCTTTCAGGTATCGGGCGTATCCGGCCAGCACGAGCGGAATAAGCACCAGGTTGTCGGTGTCAAGATGGCGAGTCAGGTATTTCTTGATGGTTTCGCCAAATCGTATGGCAAGCTTCTGGCTGGTGTCCATCGCAATGCGTTGTGGCGTGTCGGGCATAAACGGATTGGGCAATCGCTTGTTGATGAAAGCACCAATAAACTCGTACGGGTTGATGATGCCGGGGTCGGTTACCACGGGCATGGCCTCGATGTACCCGATTTTCTGTATGAAGGAGCGGATGTCCAGGTCGTCCATTTCGGCCGATATGAGGGTGTAGCCGAGCATGCAGCCGTAGAGGGCCATGGCGGTGTGGAGCGGATTGAGGCATGTCGTCACCTTCATGGTTTCCACGTCGTTGACGGTCGTGCGGCTGGTATAGACCACGCCGTCCAGATGGAGCGGCGGCCGCCCGTTGGTGTATTGGTCTTCGCTGATGAGGTATTGAGTCTCTTCGGCGTTGACAAAGGGAGCGGTGAATGTGTGCTTGGCGGTCTCGATGTATTGGTTGTCTTCAAAACCGTCGGCTGCCAGCAGGTCTTTCACCTTGGCGTGTGGGCGTGGGGTAATCTTGTCGATCATCGACCATGGGAAGCTTACCAGCCGGTCGTCGGTCAGATAATCGACGAACGCTTGCGGCACCCATCCTTTGTCGGCCCAATGTCTGGCATAGGCCATGACACCGGCTTTCAATTTGTCGCCGTTGTGCGAGCAGTTGTCCATGCTCTGCAACGTAACGGGCAGTTGGCCGGCCTGGAAACGCTCATAAAGCAGAACGGTCGTTTTGCCCATGGCCAGCATCGGTTTGAGGCCGCGGTCCAAGTCGGCAGGCTGCACGCCGTACCCCTTTTCGGTAATGGTGAACGTTATCATCTGCAGTGAAGGCGCACGGAAGATCTCGACCAGTCTGTTCCAGTCGTCGAACGGGTAATCGGCTTTCAGGGCTTCGGTCACTGAGGCAATGACTTTCTTTTCTACGGTACCCGATGATTGAAGGCTGACCAGCAGCGACAGGTTGTCGTAGGGGGTGTATGCCTTGTCGATGACCTCGTAGTCGAATGTCTCGGCCACGATCACGCCGCGGTCGTAGAGACCTTTGTTCAGAATGTCGTTGAGTATGGCCGCCGGAAATGCGCGGAAGATGTTTCCGCCGCCGAAATGTATCCATGTCGGTGCCTCGTGCGTGCGTTTGCGCAGGTCGCTGATGTCGTATGTGGGTAGTTCGTATCCCTTTGCCTGCCATGCGTTTCGGTCAAGATGGCCGGTGGTGATGTCTGTAAGTTTCATGTTGCTGATGGTTGATGGTTGCATTAATCGAAGAAACCGGGCTGGTGGAAGGGCTTCTGCAGCTCGTTGTCGACGGTGGCGATGATGCCCTGTACTTGTCCCATGGCAAACATGCGCCCGAGGAAGCTGTATCCGGCGTTGTAGTTTTTGGTCTCGTCGCCGAGCATGGTCATGCCGTGGTCCACGCGCATGGGCAGTCGTTCGATATTGGCTTCTCCCTTGCGGCGGGCTTCCTCGCTCTCGAAGATGCGCGCCAATTGTATGAGGTCGGCGCGGCCCCCCAAATGACTGGCTTCGGTAAAGTCGCCGTTGGGGAACACGTGGCAGCTGCGCAGGTGTACGAACCATGTGCGGCTGGCATACTTGCGCGCCAAGTCAACCACATCGTTATGGGCTCCGGCCGATAGCGAACCGGCACAGAACGTCAGACCGTTGTGCCTGTCGGGAACGGCATTGAGGAACCAGTTGATGTCATCGTCGCAGGTCACGATACGCGGAAGGCCCAGCACCTGGAAGGGAGGGTCGTCGGGATGCACGCACATAAACATGTCGCATTCGTTGCAGACGGGCATGATTGCCTCAAGAAAATACTTCATGTTTTCGCGCAGTCGGTCGCGGTCGATGCCTTTGTACAGAGAAAGCAACTGGCGGAACAGTTCTACGGGATGTTCGTCTCCTTCCTTGAAATTTCCGCTTACGAAGCCTTGCGTCTTGATAACGATGTTCTCCACCAACGCATGTTCTTTCTCGGGGGTCATGGTGGCGCGCAGTTGCTCTACCTCTTCCAGTAGGTTGCGTCCGTTAGGCTTACCGTCGGGACCCAGCACTTGGAAACGCCCCCAGTCGTTTTTTGCGCCTTGGCGCTTCAGGATATAAATGTCGAAATAAGCAAATTGGGGGAAGCTGAAATACAGGTTGCTGCTGCCGTTGGGGTTGGCGTGCAGCAGATCGGTGCGTGCCCAATCGAGTACGGGCATGAAATTGTAGCAGATGGTGTGTATGCCTTCGGCTGACAGGTTGCGCAGACTCTGCTTGTAGATTTCGATTTGCTGGTCGCGGTCGGGCCCGGCATACTTGATCGTTTCGGTAACGGGGAGCGACTCTACAACGCTCCAGCGCATGCCGTAGCTTTCGATGTACGTCTTGAGCTCGTGTATCTTTTCGCGAGGCCATACCTCTCCCAACGGTATGTCGTGCAAGGCGGTCACGATGCCTTCTACGCCTATTTCCTTGAGCATGGCAAGCGTTATCTTGTCGTTCTTGCCAAACCATCTCCATGTTCTTTCCATAAGTTTCGATTGGTTTAAAGTTTTACGAAGGCAAATTTAAACAAAAATTCCGAATGTCAAGTCCGTTAGTATGATTTTTATCTGTTTGCACACGATGTTATTGTTCGCGTGGATGTGCAGCTGGTCAGGTTGTTTTACGGTTTGAGCCGCATTAACATAATTTGACGCACAGTAAACGTGTGCTTTCTTTGTCAGGGTGGGTTTTGTGTGTATCTTTGCAAGTGGTGGTGCGATGTAGGTAGATGAGGCTGCTGTGACGGTGATTTAATCTCCTGCTTGGTAACGACAGAACGCTTTTCGTATCGATAATACAACGACAAAATATAGAAAATGAAAGAATTACAGCCCAATTTGCTGGATGATTACGAGCATAAAGTGAGCGACTTGATAGCCCGCAACGAAGGTCACGAAGGTTTTCCGAAACTTGAAGACTATCGGCTAACTCGCAAGGCACTTGACGATTATCTGTACGATTACCAGATTGTGCTTGACCGTGAAGGTTCGCAACGTGCCCAACTGACCGTGTATGGCATTATAGCCATTTTCCCGACAGTCGTGCTGAGCGCTTTTCCCGAAGCCATGCTGCCCTGGGGCAAATGGTCGCTTTTGGTGGGAGTGGGTATCGGCGTCGCTCTGTCTTTATTCATCAAGACTGTCAGGGCTTTGGTGACGCGGGCCAAACTGTCCGCACTTAGGCACAACTCAAACGACGCAAGCCGTTATGTGGAAGCCGTTATGCGTTATGCAGACGAATATCAGAAAACCAATTAAACGTTACATTATATTATGGAACTGCCTGATTTTATGTCGTATAAGGACAAGTTTACGGAGAGTGGATTTGTCGAGACAATTTCGCGGATAGCTAAACGTGCCGGTGCCAAATTGGTCTACGCCGCCCTCATACTTTATTATACATTACAGAGCGATAAAGTTTCGTGCAAGGATAAGGCCATCATTATAGGAGCCTTGGGTTACCTCGTTTCGCCTCTCGATGTGGTACCCGATGCCATTCCTATCGTTGGCCTGGGTGACGATTTGGCCGTATTGTTGTTTGTCTTGAAGAAAGTGTGGGGAGAAGTTTCGGAAGATGTCAAGTCGAAAGCCTACGCCAAACTTTCCAAATGGTTTGACAACGACGAGCTGCTTGAGGCCGATAATCTGTTCGGCAATGGTTCGGGAGAATAGTGCAGTTGGTGGTTGGGCAAGACCTGCCCAACCTTTGTTTGGCATTATGCCGATGTTTTTCTCTTATTCAGATACCACTTGACTGTGAAATAAAGTACTGCCATGAGTACAAGCGCTATGATGACAATCTTGATATATTCGCCATATTCCATGATTTTGTCGTGTAGCTGGTCTTCCGGAACAATGGTATGCAGGTACCAGCCAAGAGCTGCCAGGATGCAGTTCCACGCGCAGGCTCCGATGGTGGTATAGAGCAGAAATTTCCAATAAGTCATTTTGGCCAGTCCTGCGGGGATGGAGATGAGGTGGCGTATGCCGGGGATGAGCCGCCCGGTTATGGTGGCTACCAGTCCGTGGTTGTTGAAGTACGCTTCACTTTTCTCAATTTTTTCGTGCGAAAGCATGCACAGTTTGCCCAACCGTGAGTCGGCGAAACGCCAGATGACCGGTCGTCCCAGCAGCCAGCCCGCCAGATAGTTGATGGTGGCGCCGGCGTCGGCTCCTAACGTGGCGAAGAGAATGACCAGCCACATGTCGAGGTTTCCGGCTGCCGAATGGTAGGCGGCGGGAGCAACTACCAGCTCGGATGGAACAGGAACAATGGTGCTCTCCAATAGCATCAGAACAAAAATGGTGCCGTAATTGAGGTTGGACAGAAGGGATGAGAGTATGCTCATAGTCATGCGTTTATTGGTTGCATTAAGGGAAGGGGATGCAACGTGTTTATGAATTGGTGTTTTTCGTAGGCCATGTTCCTAGTTCGGGGTGTTCTTCGGCATATTTTTCATAGCTTTCGAACGGCAAACCTTCTGGAAAGATGGTGTTGAGTAGGGGTGTGGAATTCTTGGGCCCTTGTTGTACGGCTTGGTGCAAGTCTGCCAGAAATTCCTGGCGCAGTCCCAAGTCAGCGTCGCAAAGTGCAAGGAACGCCCATCCTTCAGGAACACGGCTTGCAAGACGGCTGTTCATGATTTCGCGGAACAGGTCGTGTGCAAACTGCGTGTATCCACATTCATAAGTGGAGTAGGCCACAAGTGCCTGTATGCGGATGTCGTTGCCCGATGCCTCCATGGCACGCGTGAACCACGTGTGCGCATGGTCCGGTTGGTTGTCCAGGAGGTACAGGTATCCGCGCAAGACGTTGTTTTCGGCTGAGTCGTGCCCGGGAATGGCATCCATTTTGCGTAGGTTGGCCAGTGCTTCGGCATGCTTTCCGAGCTGGGCATTCAGTATGCACTGCTGACGGATGATTTCGAGTTTGTTGGGCGATAAAGCCGACGCAAGGCGGTCTGCCTCACGCAGGTGGACAAGTGCTTCCTGCAAACGGTTTTGTGTTGTCAACACTGCTGCTATCCCCATGTCGGCCGACTCGCTGTAGGGCTGCAGGGCACGGAATTTTTCGTAGTGCCTGACGGCTTCCGCATGATTGCCGGCCATAGCCAGAATGTTGGCCTTGTTGATAAGTGCATCGGCATTAGTGGGTTCGATGGCAAGGGCATAGTCGCAACTTTCGATGGCGGCAGACAAGTTGCCTTGCTGGGATTGTGCAGTAGCAATCGTGTTCCAGTAGTCGGTGTTGAAAGGGTCTTCGTCGATGAGCTTGTTGAATATCTCTTCGCAAGTGTCACACTGACCGTAAGCCAATGCTATGCGCCCTTGCAGGTCGCGGTACTGCGGGTCTTCGGTCAGCGTGCTTTTCTTCAACCATTCTTCTGTTATGTCGGCATACGAATAGTCGGCAAAAAGCGTAGCCACATCGAGATAGTAGTCTTCGAGGTCTTCTTCTTCGACTATGGTCTCTTGGTGGCGAAGGTATTCGTTGGCTTCATCGACGCGCTGGTCGGCTATCATGATTTCTGCCACGATGTAGTAATAGTCGAGGTCGGTCTTGTCGGCAATCTGTTCTGCCCATTGCAGGGCTTGGTCCACATCTTTGTCGGCGAGAATGGCCACACGGGCCCGGAAGGCCAGCGGCTGTGTGGCGCCCGGAAACATGGCGATGGCCAAGTCGGCGGCTTCGATAGCCTCATCCAGTTTGCCGTGAAGATGGTAGTGTTCGGCAATTTCGGTAAGTTCGTCGGGCTCCAAATAAATGGAGCTGCCTGCAGAGCGGGCAGCTTCATATCTTTTCAGGTTGTCGTCAAATTTGTTGTCCATACTTGTGGTACAAGAGACGATGTGTTTTCTTGTTCGAGACTTATTTGTTCTTTTTCGCCCATGCGTCCTTGAGGCCGACTGTCTTGTTGAAGACCGGGGCGGCATCTGTGGTGTCGGGGTCGGCCATGAAATAGCCTATGCGCTGGAACTGCAGGTACTCGCCCGGTTTGCGGGTGGCGGCAAAATCCTCGACGTAGCAGCAGTGGTTGACATGCAGCGAGTCGGGGTTGAGCAAGTCATGGAAGTCGCGCTCGTCGGCCGACGGGTTTTCTGCAAAGAACAGGCGGTCGTATTCGCGCACCTCGGCTTTCACGCAATGGTCGGCGCTCACCCAGTGGAGCGTTCCCTTCACCTTGCGGTTAGCCCCCGGCATTCCGCTTTTGCTGTCGGGGTCGTATTCAGCTTGTATCTCCACGATGTTCCCGTTGTCGTCCTTGGTGCAGCCGGTACACTTCACGATGTAGGCATTCTTGAGGCGCACCTCACGTCCGGGAGCCATGCGGAAGAACTTTTTGGGGGCATCCTCCATGAAGTCAGCCCGCTCTATCCACAGGTTCTTGGTGAAGGTGATGGAGTGTGTTCCTGCCGTTTCGTCCTCTGGATTGTTGACGGCCTCCATTTCTTCAGCTTGGTTCTCGGGATAGTTGGTGATGACCAGTTTCACGGGGTCGACTACTGCTGACACGCGCGTTGACTTCTTGTTCAGATCGTCGCGGACGGCAGCTTCGAGCAACGCCATGTCATTGAGGGCATCGAACTTCGTGTAACCGATCGACTGTATGAAACTCTTGATGGATTCGGGTGAGTATCCGCGGCGGCGCATACCGCACAATGTGGGCATGCGGGGGTCGTCCCAGCCGTTCACCAGATGCTCGTCGACCAGTGTGTGCAGTTTGCGCTTCGACATGACCGTGTAGGTGAGGTTCAGCCGGTTGAACTCAATCTGGCGGGGGCGGAAATCGTTGAGCCCCTGTTCGGCGGTGCCGTCATATTCCTTCAGGAAATCCATGAACTTGTCGTAGAGCGGACGGTGGGGCACAAATTCAAGTGTGCAGATGGAGTGTGTTACCCCTTCGAAATAGTCGCTCTGCCCGTGCGCAAAGTCGTACATGGGGTAGCAGTGCCACGTCGTACCCGTGCGGTGGTGGGGTGTCTGTATGATGCGGTACATGATGGGGTCGCGGAAATGCATGTTGGGATTGGCCATGTCGAGTTTGGCGCGGAGCACCATCGACCCTTCCTTGGCTTCGGGCGTGTTCATGGCCTCGAACAGGCGAAGGTTCTCTTCTACCGGACGGTCGCGGTAGGGGCTGTGTGTGCCGGGCGTTGTGGGCGTTCCTTTTTGTTCGGCAATCTGCTCGGAAGTTTGCTCGTCCACATAGGCCATGCCCTTTTTGATCATCCACAAAGCAAAATCCCACAACTTCTGGAAATAGTCGGAGGCATAATAGATGTTGCCCCACTTGAATCCCAGCCAGCTTATGTCGTTGAGGATGTTTTCCACATACTCGTTGTTTTCTTTGGAAGGATTCGTGTCGTCGAAACGAAGGTTGCACACGCCGTTGTACTTCTCGGCGGCTCCAAAGTCCATGCAGATGGCTTTGGCGTGGCCGATGTGGAGGTATCCGTTGGGCTCTGGCGGGAAGCGGGTCTGTATGCGGCCGTTGTTTTTGCCTGCGGCAAGATCCTCTTCTATCAGCTGCTCCACAAAGCTAATGCTGCGCTTCTCTTCGCTTTTGTTTTCTTTGGTTTCCATCTTGTGTTGTTATTATATTATATGGTGCAAAGTTAATCATTTATCCATGAAAACCATACATGATGACGTTAAAATGTATCGAACCGAACGGAAATGGCAAATAAAGCTCCTTTGTCGTTACGTTGTCAATGCTTGCGGCTGAGTGCCCAAGAAAAAATATTTAAAGAAATTGCGTGAAAACTTTGGTGTATTGGAAAATAATGCTTACTTTTGCAAGAGTTATCCTGAATACAATCTTTTTACCTTAAAGAAGACTAATGCCTATTGAGAGTAAGTGGCGCTCGCTGTGAAGCAAGCGCCATTTTGTATTTTATGTCCCGTATCGCCAATGCCTGATGGGATAGAGACGGGTATGTGCTCGGGTAGTGGGGGAAGGCAGAATCAGTACGATTTCCGTCTCGCTCCAATCGTATGCTCAGTAGGTTTGCTGTCGTTTTTAGGAAAGTGGATAAAAAATAACCGGAACCTTCTTGTGAAGATTCCAGTCAATGTACCCAGACTCGGGCTCGAACCGAGATGCCTTGCGGCACTGGTGTTTGAGACCAGCGCGTCTACCTATTCCGCCATCTGGGCTTTGTTTTTAAAGCGATGCAAAGGTACAAGATGTTTTTGAGATATACAAATGTTTTCGCGGTTTTTTTAGCATTTATTGTCTGCCTGTGCCTTCGTGTTGGCGTCGTTCGGCCGTTTGCCCGGCGCTTGGTAGCTGCCGCCAGTCGCTGTTTCTTTGTGCTTTGTGAATCGGCTCTGAATAAAGTCTCTTGTAGCAAGGCTATTTCACTTTCTTCGGTATTGCTAAGCAAACCGTTGTTGAGCCGGTTTGTGCGTTTTTGTATATGCGAAGCTATTTTGTTGCTAATCGACCGTAGATATTTTGCATAAAATAATAACTTGAATTTTGAAAATATAAGCAATTATTTTCAAAATTCAAGCTGTTATTTCAAGCGGAGCGGCACGTTTACCGCATGGTGAAAGGGCTTTGGCGTATGCCTTTTATGGCTCGTTTTGTCGGTATACAATCCATGTCGAGGTCACGCCGTTGCTTTGTACGAAGTCAATTGGGCACGCACAATCATTCCAGCAGTTGCGGCAATGCTTTGCAGATATCCTGGTATGTTTTTTCGAAGTTGTCGGTATACCATGGGTCGGCCACATCGCGTTGCTCGCCCGCCAGTTCCATCAGTAGGCTGATTTTGTGGTCGGTGTCGTGTATGCCGAGCATCTGCAACCACCGCAGGTTGTTCCTGTCCATAACGAAGATGCGGTCAAAGCGGTCGTAGTCGGCCTGTGTAATTTGGCGGGCCTGACGCCGCACAAAGGGAACTCCGTGCGCCTTCAGGCAGCGTTTGGCAGGCGGATACATGTCGTTTCCGATTTCTTCGGTTGATGTGGCTACGCTGTCTATCTCGAAATCGGCCACGCGGTCAGCGTCGACCACCATTTTCTTCATTATGAATTCAGCCATCGGGCTACGGCAGATGTTGCCGTGACAAACAAAAAGTATTCTCTTTCTCATCGTGTTCTGTACCACTCCTTGATGTTACAATAGTTTGTCCGGGCGTTTACTTGGCAGCCTCAGCTGTGAGGTTTGTTATCCGGCTGCTGAACTGTCCGGCCTGTTTCAGCGGGAACACCAGTGTGCGGATGTAGTACATGGTGCCCCGTTCGCCGAAGCTCAGTTTCTTCACTCCCAATGTTTCCACATGCTTTCCGTTTATCAGCAGCGTGGTCTGCTCCTTGTCGCCGCGTACGGTTACATGCGCTTTTTCGCCCGGATAGAACTGGTAGTTGAAGTGGTGGAGATAGCCGTCGCGGCTGTATCCGACCAGGCCCGACACCGGGTCGGCCAGGTAGAACGTTGTTGCGCCGTCCGTGAAGAGGACTGTGCCCCGTGCCTCGGGCTGCGCCTCGATGTCGAAGCTCACCTCATAGTTCCATCCGATGTTGTCCATCGGCAGTTTGTCGCCCGGTTTTACTTCGGCCACTTCAAGTTTTCCCGTGGGATGGTAACCGGCGTAGTTCACACCCGGTGCTTCGCGCACGTTTTTCGACATGCGTTCAAAGTCAGCCCAAGGCAACTTGGTGGCCGATGCCGTCCACATCTTGGTGGCCAGCGTGCGGATGGCCGGCATGCAGCGGTAGTGTATATCCTGGTCGGTAATGCCGTTGCCCACAATATCGTTCCATACGGCAAACGAACCGCCTTTGATTTGCGGATGTCGTTCGGGGAACTGCTTTCCGCCAATGCTGGCAGGTGTCCATCCCTCGTAGAGCCATTTGCAGTTGAGGTAATCGTAGTAGTAGCCGGCTTTCGGTACGATGTAGACATAACCGTCGGGGATGGATACCACGTCGTAGCCTAGCTTGATCATCGAGTCGGGCACGGCATAGTCGTTGCTCCAAAGGTCCATGAGCACATCCTTCACCTTTACCGGCGTGGTGCCGCGGGCGTGGGTCAGTGATCCCCATATCATTGCTTTCTTTCCGTAGCCCTCCACTGTCCGTATGTAGCGGTCGGTAAGTGCGCGGAATTTCTCCACTACCTCTGGGTCAGCGTTCGAATACTCGTCGGTGCCGATGTGCACATACTTGCCGCGGAAAACCGGTTCCGGCCCGTCGAGGTATTCCTTGAACAGCCCGTCGAGAAAACGGTAGGTCTCCGGGTTGAACAGGTCCAGATGATCCATGCCATACTTCTTGCTGCCAATCTCGGGCTTGTACTGCGTGAAGGCGAGGACATGCGCCGGCATGTCGATTTCGGGTATGATGGCCACGCCCAGGCTGTCGGCCAGTTTCTGCAGTTCTATGAACTCCTGTTTGGTGTAGTAGCCGTCGCGTGCCGCGAGGCCCGGATAGGTGGTACATTCCATGCGGAATGCGGCGTAGGTTTTGTTCCAGTCGCCGTCGAAGAACTGCTTGAAGCCGTTGTCGTTGAGATGCACCTGCAGGGCGTTCATCTTGTAATAAGACAGGATGCGCACATAATCGCGCAGCATGGATATGGGCAGAAACTTGCGGCCGGCATCGAGGAACGCCCCCCGATAGCTGTAGTCGGGCCAGTCGCGCACGGTGCCTTTGGGTAGACTCTTGCCGTTCGAGTGGTCGAGCATCTGCAGCAGTGTGCGTGTGCCCCAGTAGAGGCCTTTCTCCGTAGGGGCACTGATGACCACGCGGTCGCTTACCGCAATGGTGTACCCTTCTTCTCCCAGTCCCTTGTCTTTGCTGATTTGCAGGACGATGTCGCCGGCCTGTGCCTTGTGGCGTTGCGGCAACTGGGCTTCCATTCCCCACGACTTTTTCATGTCGTCGGCCAGGTGTGCCGCTATCTCGCTCGTTTTGGCATAGTGGACATCTTTCCTGACGATGATGCAGGGGGTTGCCGTTGCGGTCTGGTTGTCGGCTGCGGCAAAGGTCAGGACGCCTTCGCCGCCTTTCCAAGCCTTGAGTTCAGGAACGACAAACGGCTTGTCGTTTGTTGCAAAGGCGTGGTGCGGCATCATGGTTGCCAATAGGCAGCAGGCCGCGATAATCGTTCTTTTTATCATTGGATGGGTGTTAATGGTGTGGTCGTTGGTTGGTGTCGGTCTATCCGGTATATATTAATGTGTCTGCGCAATGCCTGTTGCGGGCAGCCGGTACTGGCCATGCTTAGCGTATGCCTTTCACCAGAAGCCTACCGTCTTGTAAGCCCACGATGGCCGTTTTGCCTTTTGGCAGGTCGACGGAGATGGTCTGTTGCCTGTAGCGCACCGTGCAGGGCGCACCGCCCAGCGACCGGATGCGTGCTTCGTCGATGGATCCTTTGTGCCATCTGATGCCGATTTCGAAGTTGCCGCGGGCGCGCAGGCCGTTAACCTGGCCGTCGGCCCAGGCATCGGGCAGTGCCGGCAGAAGATGTATGTCGCCGTCCTGGCTTTGCAGCAACATCTCGGTAACCCCCGCCGTGCCGCCGAAATTGCCGTCGATCTGGAATGGCGGGTGCAGGTCCCAAAGGTTGTCGGCCGTGCCGTTTTTCAACAGGTTGCCGTATAGCTTGTAGGCATGGTTGCCGTCGAGCAGCCGTGCCCACAGGTTGAGTTTCCATCCCATGCTCCAGCCGGTGGCACCGTCGCCCCGGTGTTCCAGCACCACCTTTGCGGCCTCGGCCAGCTCCGGCGTGTGTGCCCAGCTTACCGTGTGGCCCGGGTGCAGACCGAAAAGATGGTTCACATGGCGGTGTTCGTCGGCCGGGTCATCCATGTCGCGGCTCCATTCCATGAGTTGTCCGTACCGCCCTATGCGGTAAGGAGGCATGTGTTGCAGGATTTCTTTCCACTGCCCCACCTCTTCTGAGTCGGTGCCGAGCGTTGTGGCCGCCTCGACCGCGTCGGTAAGCAACTCGCGCACCACCGCCTGGCAGAATGTGGGGCCGTCGTCCACAATGCCGTGCTCGGGCGAGGTGCCGGGTGCCACGGTGTAGGAGCCGTCGCCCTTGTGCCACAGGAAATCCTGGCAGAACAGTGCTGCGCCCTTGATGATGGGGTATGCTTCACGTCGCAGCCATGCCGTGTCGCGGTTGAAGGCGTACAGGTCGTAGACTTGTGCGGCCAGCCACGGGCCAGCCACGGGCGAGAGGTTCCACGACATGTCGCGGTCGCGCAGAGGGGCGGTGAACCCGAAGGGATTGGCCGAGATGGAGGCTGTCCATCCCCGTGCGCCGTAATACGACCGTGCGGTGACGCTTCCCGGTTTTACGAGCGACCGAACATAGTCGACGAACGGTTGTGCGCACTCTTGCAGACCGTCCTGCATTACGGGCCAGTAATTCATCTGTATGTTGATGTTGTTGTGGTAGTCGGCGTGCCACGGGGCGTCGCTGTTGGCCAGCCACAAGCCTTGCAGGTTGGCCGGGAGATTGCCGGCCCGCGACGAAGATATGAGCAGATAGCGGCCGAACTGGAAGTAAAGGGCTTCGAGATAGGGGTCGGTGCCGCTTTTCCGGTAGTCGGCCAGTCGCTGTGGAGTGGTTTTGCGATCGACCGACGGAGCATCTTTCGTGTCGGCCCCGTTGCCCAACGTCAGACTGACGCGCGAGAAGATGGACTGGTAGTCGGCGAGATGGCGGGTCAAAAGCCGTTTGTAACTCTTGGCGCATGCACTCTTCATCCAGGTCGCCGTGGTCTCTTTCGGGTTCGGGCCGGTGTATGTCTTCGGGTCGGCGAAATCAGGGTCGAAGTTCATTTTGTAGTCGGTGTCGGCCGTGAGGATGAATTCCACCTCGTCGGCCCCCTGCACGCAGAGGTGCGGATTGCCGTCGCGTAGCACGCGGCCGCCCTTCTGGCGCATGGCCACATTGACTGCAACTTGCATGCCGTTGTTGAAAAGTTTTCCGACATAGATCAGCTCATCGTCGCCGGTGTGTGCCGTCGTGCCGCCGGCTTCCCTTCCGGGCAGGTATTTCAGCGTGAGGTTTTGCTGGCCTTTCTTGTCGGCACTGAACCTGATTACGAGAACGTTGTCGGGATGTGAACAGAACGCCTCGCGCACATATCGCACCCCACCGACGGTAAACGATACGCGCGCAAGTGCCGAGTCGAGCGACAATGTGCGGCTGTAACTGCCCTTGTCGCACTGCGCAAGGCCGGTGGCTATGCGCAGTTCGCCCAGTGTGGTGTAGTTGCCAAAGCGCCATTCGGGTTCTGCCTCCCGCTCGTATGCCGCCATGCCGTTCATGTTCTCGGCTGTGAGCGCGGCCGCTTGTGCCGAGTCGCCGCGTGCAAAGGCATTGCGGATTTGTTGCAAGGCGTCGGTCGACTGCTTGTTGACGTTCCAGTAGTGGGCCGCCCCCCGTTTGGTGCCCGGTCCGCCGTTCCACAGCGAAATCTCGTTGAGGGCAATGTGCTCCGTGGCGACACTGCCGAAGACCGACGCTCCGATGTTGCCGTTGCCGAGCGGAAGCGAGCGCCGTTCCCATTGCGGGTCGACTGTCTGGTCGGGCCGGTATTCGCCCGGCTCGGGAGCGGGTTGGTCGAAACGGATGTGCAAAGGCTGCTGTGCAAGGCTCCACATCGCTTGCGACAAAAGTATTAGGGCAAGAGTAAGTTTGCGCATGAGGGGTTGCGGTTGATAGTTAGCACTGATTGTCTTTATATTGCAAAGATACGAATTAGATTTGAAAGTAGAAACTTCCTGTGCTTATTTTCTTTTTGAAAAGAGGCTGCCGCCGCGCACGCCTGCGTCATTTCGCACCGTCTGGTCTGCCGGAATGCTGTAGCGTGACGGACTGTTTGAGTTTCGGTTCGAACTTTCATCTGCCGTTTCCTCCGCCCGCGTATGCTGTCGCAACGAAAGCATGGAAACGCATGTTATATTATAATAGGTGACAATTTGTGCCGAAAAATGTGGCGGCAGCATGCTTTTGGTAAGTAGAAATGCGACGTTTTGAACAAATAGAAATCTTGTTTTCGTGAACAACTTACCGACTGTCATGTTTTTGTATTGTGAAAATTGCGATTTGATAGCAAATAGACGGTTGTTGTGAGCAGATTGAAAGAATATGGAATTTAATATATCATAAAGAAAGTAAAAAGCTATTAGAGCTTGCAAAATGTCGTAACTTTGCATCGCAAACCAGTCATAATGTAACCCGCAAGGGTGTTATTTAGACTAAACGATGTATCGAAGGTAGATTGCACGATCAAAGAAATCGAGAACAAGGCAACACATTATTCACAATAATTAAGGAGAGATTAAACATGAAAAAGATTGAAGCCATCATCCGGAAGACCAAGTTTGAGGATGTGAAAGAGGCGCTTCTCGCCGCCGACATCGAGTGGTTCTCTTACTATGAAGTGAGAGGAGAGGGCAAGATGCGACAGGCACGCATCTACCGCGGTGTGATGTACGACACCAGCAGTATTGAGCGCGTGCTTCTCAACATTGTTGTTCGAGACAAGAATGTTGAGAAGACGGTAAAGGCCGTTCAGCAGTCGGCCAGCACGGGCGAGATTGGCGACGGCCGCATTTTCGTCATCCCCGTAGAAGATACGGTGCGTATCCGTACGGGCGAACGCGGCGACATCGCTCTCTACAACGCCGAACAAGAGAAGTAGTTTCCCCAGATTGTTGAACATTACTTAAGGTAAAGATTATGAGTGTACAGGATTTAGGATTTTCAGTAGATACCGTCTGGATGCTTCTTGCAGCCATGTTGGTCTTTTTCATGCAACCGGGATTTGCCCTCTGCGAGGCGGGCTTCACCCGCAGTAAAAACACCGCGAACATCTTGTTCAAGAACTTTGTCGACTTTATGGTCGGTTCCGTTCTTTTCTGGTTCGTCGGTTTCGGATTTATGTTTGGTAGCGACGGTGCCGGTTTCATTGGCATGCCCAATTTCGGCGACCTCTCTTTCTATCACGGCGACCTTCCTACCGAGGGCTTCCTGATGTTCGAGACGGTGTTCTGCGCCACCAGTGCCACAATCGTTTCGGGTGCCATGGCTGAGCGCACCAAGTTCTCCATGTATGTGGTTTACTCATTCTTCATCTCATTGATCATCTATCCTGTGGAAGGCCACTGGACATGGGGCGGAGGCTGGCTCTGCAACGGCGAAGAGGGTTCGTTCATGATGAACACCTTCGGTGCAGCTTTCCACGACTTCGCAGGTTCGGCCATCGTTCACTCTGTAGGTGGTGTGCTCGCTTTGGTTGGTGCCATTTGCCTGGGCCCGCGTCTCGGCAAATACCGCAACGGCAAGAGCAACGCTATTCCCGGCCACAACCTGATGGCTGCTGCCCTCGGTGTGTTCATCCTCTGGTTCGGCTGGTTCGGTTTTAACCCCGGTTCTCAGCTCGCTGCCTCTGGCGAAGTGAACCGCGTAGCTATCAGCCACGTGTTCCTCACCACCAACCTGGCTGCCGTATGCGGCGGTATCGGTACGATGTTCACATCTTGGATTAAGTTCGGAAAGCCTTCGTTCTCTTTGACGCTGAACGGTGTCCTCGCCGGTCTTGTTGCCATCACAGCCGGTTGCGACCTCGTTAGTCCGCTTGGTGCAGCCATCATCGGTCTCTTGGCTGGTATCATCCTCGTGTTCTCCATCGAGTTCATTGATGTCAAGCTCCATATCGACGACCCTGTGGGCGCCAGCTCAGTACACGGCGTATGCGGTATCTTCGGTACCCTGATGACCGGTCTCTTCGCCCTCGACGGCGGTGCCTTCTACGGCGGCGGCTGGGGTTTCTTCGGAGCAGAGCTGTTCGGTATCATTGTCATTGACCTCTGGGCAGCCGTAGCAGGTTTCATCCTCTTCTACAGTATCAAGAAGATTGCCGGTCTCCGCGTTGACAAGCGCATTGAGGAGGAAGGCCTCGACATCTACGAGCACGGCGAGAGCTGCTACAACTAAGCAAACTATCCAGTGTGAAGAACGAAAAGCCCTCTGCGACTTTCCGTTCTTCACCAAAAGAAATACAACATACAGTTTGTACAGGATAACATTTCTATAAGTTCAATCATTTAAAAGGTGAATATTATGAAGCATTTGTCATACATGAAGAAGTTGGGTGCCGTGGCACTCGGATTGATGGCCGTCGCTCCTGCAGCCATGGCACAGGACAAGGTGGAAACAACCATCGCTGCCGACATTGTGAGCCAGTACTATTGGCGTGGTCAGGATCTGGGCGCTATTTCGCTCCAGCCCACCCTCGGCATCGGCTACAAAGGTCTTTCGCTGACGGCCTGGGGAAGCGTAGGCATCTCGGAGCCTTCCGATACCAAGGAGTTTGACCTCACCCTTGCCTACGAAACCGGCGGTTTCCATGTAGGTATTACCGACTACTGGTTCAATTCTCCCAACAAGCGTTATTTCAGCTACGCTGCACACGAGACTTCGCACCTGTTCGAAGCCAACGTGGGTTATGATTTCGGTCCTGTCGCCATCAACTGGTTTACCAACTTTGCCGGCAACGACGGAGTAAACAAAGACAACAAGCGTGCATACTCTTCGTATGTGGAGCTCACCGCACCTTTCAAGCTCGGCGGATGCGACTGGGAAGCAGCCCTTGGCGCTGTGCCCTACGCCACAAGTTCGTATAGCGATGCCAGCGGTTTTGCTGTCACCAATGTCAGCGTGAAGGCCACCAAGGATATCAAGGTCACCGATTCGTTCAGCATTCCTGTCTTTGCACAGGTGGCTGCCAACCCCAGCACCGAGAAAGCATATCTCGTTGTAGGATTTACTCTCCAACCCTGACACGGATAATATAGGGATATTTCCAAGGTAAGAAGATTGTAATTTTAAAGTCAGGTTTTTAGTCTACTTAGTTCTCATGTTTCCGGCACTCCCGACGGGAGTGCCGGTTTTTTCTTGTGGCTTGTCCACGGTTCATTCGTTCAACCGTAACCCCAAATCGGTTTTTGCACATCTCGGTATTTAGCCCCACAAACTTACGGGTAATTCCGCCCACAACTTTGCGAAAAGAACAGGACAAAAGCTTTCGTGAGATTGGCGTATTTGCGAACAAATGGACACAGGGCTGCAAATATGCCGTTTATCTGCGTCTTTCGTAAAACGCAGATAGTCAGAAGTTTGTAGTGATGATGCCCGAAAAACAGAAAGAAAACGACTCCAGCGGTTTGCCGTTCGTACCGAATCGCGATGCCGTTTGTGCCGTTTGGACGGCCGATAGCTGTCGCGCCAAGCAGTGAAAGATGCCCAACGGCGCAGCGAAAGACGGCTAATGTGCCCGAAAGCACATGGCGGAAGGGCAACGCAGACCCTTTTCAGACGGACAGAAGACGTTCTGACGTTCTGGAAGATGAAGCCGGCAAGTGTTAGAATCTGCGCTTCTTTCTTTACAGATTTCAGACCGTACGGTTCGTCCTTCTGGTCACGGAAATCTATAGTTCCTCTTCCGCCTTCTTGATACTTCCGGCCCGCAAGACACGTTGTTTTGCCTCCTCGTAGTCGGTGCATTGCGGGTTGCGCTCCATGAAGATGCGCACGGCACGGTCGATGAGCTTTTGGTTCATCAGTTTTACGTTCACCATCTTGTTGCCCTCCACGCGGCCGAGTCGTATCTGTAGGGTCGTGCTTATCATGTCGAGGCACAGCTTTTGCGAGGTTCCGGCTTTCATACGGGTGGATCCGGTGACAAATTCGGAACAGGTGAGGATCTCTACCGGATAGTCGGACTCGCTGGCAATGGGCGACAGGAGGTTGTTGACGATGCAGCCAGTGGCGATGCCTTCGGCCCGGCAGTGGCGCAAGGCCGACAGCACAAAGGGTGTGGTGCCGCTGGCCGAAATGCCCAGTACGAAGTCGCTGGGCGAGACGTGGCGGTCCTGCAGCTGCTGCCAGCTGTTCTCGGTGTCGTCCTCGCGCGATTCGCTCGTTTGTGTCAGGCATTCTGTTCCGCCCGGGAAAATGGCCTGTATCTGGGTGCCGTCGGTGCCGTATGTGTTTTGCACCTCGATGGTGTCGAGCGTGGCCAGTCGTCCGCCCGTGCCGCAGCCTACATAGAACAGTCGTCCGCCCTGTTTGAGGTGGCGTTCTATGGCGGCTATGAGACTGTTTATCTTTGGCAGTACCATGTCTATGGCCGTGGGAACGAGGTGGTTCTCGCGGTGGATGCAGTCTGTCAGATCCTTGATGGTCATCTGCTCGAGGTGGTCGTAGTTCGACGGTAGTTCGGTAATGCGTGTGTCCATGGTGGTTTGTGGGGTGGTGTGGTTATGTTTATGGTGTGTGACGCGGGGTGGTTTGGGGACTTAATTTCAGTTTTTGCGCCTGGTGAAAGTCAGTCGCTTGGGCAGTTTCACCCATTTGCGGTCTCTGGCTATTTTCAGCGGACTGCCCTCGGTCTGCTTGAGCACGAGCGACCCGTCGGTCTGTTTCGACAGGGTGGCCGTCAGGTCCTCGCTGCCATAGTCGTTGGTGATGCAGACCTTGGCCTCTGTGGAGTCGGTAATCACGGCCGACGTGAAAAGCCATTTGCGGCTGTCGCGCTTGTCGCCGAAAAAGCCGGCCGTCTCGCCGAAAATCTCTTGTCCGGGCACCATTACGTTGTTGTGGTAGAAGTCGATGGTCAGATATACGTTGTATTCCTTGTTGTCGAATGTTCCGGCAAAGGTGACCGTGTCTTCCGGCGCGGTCTGTGCATGCCCCGTCGACAGACAGAGCAGCGCCAACAGGCTGATGATGGTTTTCTTCATTGTTCTATTTGTATTTCTGGCGGAATGGGTATCCAGTTTACAGTAAAGCGGTGTTGTCCTTGGACGTAGCTGTAGTTGATGGTCCAGTGGTGGTAGTCGCAGATGCTCTTCACGATGGCCAGGCCCAGTCCGTTGCCTTTTTGGTTCTGCGGGTTACGGTAGAACCGCACGAACACTTTGTCGCGGTCGAGCGGTCCTTCGGCCGACGTGTTGGCTACGGTCAGTCCCAAGTCGGTGACGTGCAGCGAGATGGTTCCGCCCGGTGTGTTGTGGCGCACGGCATTGACCACAAGGTTGGTAATCAGGCTGTCGAGCAACACGCGGTTGCACGCTGTAGGGCGGTGACGGCTGTCGTCGCGCAGGTCTATGTGTAGACAGCCCGCTATGCTCTCGAGCTGCGGCAGGAACAAGGCCGCCTCGTCGCCCACCACAATCCTGTCGTCGGCTTTGAACTGGTTGTTCTCGATTTTCGACAACAACAGCAGGTTCCGGCTTAGTTGCGACATGTGGCGCAGCTGTTCGTACACCTGCTGTATGGCCTGTGCCTGTCGCTCGGTGAGCGTGTCGTCCTGCATGAGATTGTCGATCTTTACCTGTGCAATGGCCAGCGGCGTCTGCAGCTCGTGCGAGGCGTTCTCGGTAAATTCTTTCTGTACCTTGTAGCTTGTCGCGCTCTCGGTCATGATGCGCGTCAGCGTGTCGTTGAGCGCCCTGAATTCGCTGATGTTGCTTTGGGGAAGTTGCGGCACGGTGCCGGTCTCCACCTTGAATGTGGCTATCTGGCGTAGCGTGTCGCGGAAAGGCTGCCACAGTCGTTGCGGCACCCACCGCATGATGATGAACATGGCGGTGAAGATGACCGCCAGCATGGCCGACAACTGGAAGAACAGGCCGGCCAGCGTGTCTTCTTCCAGGTCGATGTGCGGGTCGTTGATGCCGTATCGGCCCACCAGGTCGTAGAGGTCCTCGGCATAGTAGTGCACGGTGATGAAATAGAACACCGGCATGGACAGTGCCAACAGCAGTGAGAGGCAGACGGCGAAGCGCGTCATGAGCCGGCGGGTCAGTGTTTTCTCTTTCATGGCAGCGGGTGTTGTGTCGGGTGGTCGGGCTATTGCTCCCACCGGTAGCCCATGCCGTAGACGGTGCGGATGCACGGTGTGGCTCCGGTAGCTTTGAGTTTGGCTTTGAGGTTCTTGATGTGGCTGTAGATGAAGTCGTAGGAGTCCATCATGTCGGCCATCTCGCCGCTCAGGTGCTCGGCAATGGCGGCTTTCGGGAGCACCTTGCCCTTGTTGGCTATGAAGAAGAGCAGCAGGTGGTACTCTGATCGGGTCAGGTCGAGCGGCTTGCCGTTGGCGCAGACGCTTTTGCGCGGCAGGTCGATGACGATGTCGCCCGACGTCAATGTGTTGTGGGCGTTGAACTCGAGCCGGCGTATGAGGGCGTAGATGCGCATCGACAGTTCGGGCAAGGCGAAAGGCTTGGGTAGGTAGTCGTCGGCACCGATTTCCAGTCCGGCCAACTTGTCGTCGAGCGAGTCTTTGGCCGATATGATGATTACTCCCGTGTTGGTGTGCCGCTTGCGGATGGCACGCAGTATGTCGAGGCCGTTGCCTCCGGGCAGCATCAGGTCGAGCAATACGCAGTCGTAGTCGTAAACACCGCTTTTCATCAGTGCGGTGTTGAAGTCGAAAGCCTGGTCCACGATGTAGTCCTGACTTTCCAGAAACTCCCTGATGCTGTCCGAGAACAGCCGTTCGTCGTCTATCAGCAGTATCTTCACGTCTTTCATAACGTATGGGATTGGTCTTTATTGTGCGTTTTGTCGTCTAAATTGCAGCAAGGTGTGGCTCGGGGCTTGTTTGCCGCCGATGCTAAAAGCGGATGCTGGCGCGTGCGCCGAGCGTCATGACGTGCATGTATTCGCCGCTGTGGCGATTGTGTGGCGGTTGCAGGTTGTAGTCGAGGAAGATGCTGAAACCCAAGTTGCGATGCATGCGCACATTGAGGCTTATGCCGGTTCCTGCTCCCCAGCCGCTGTTTGCCGGCAGACTGAAGCCGCCCACACTGCACGGCGTGTACCATGTGTATCCGGCCAGTAATTTGGTTGCGATTTCCCACCGTACAGACAGCGGCAGGCTGAAGTAGGGTCCTGCGTAGACCGAATAGAAGTCGAGCGTGTTGTCGGCGGCTTCGTTGCCGTTCACAATCAGGCGCACGTTGGATATCGAAGCGCGCCCGCCTATGCCGATATAGCGGCCAGGAAACCATGCGCCTTCCAAACCGACGGTGGTTCCTGTGGATGTCTCGAACGTGTTCGTTTCGTCAATGTCGTAATGGCTTAGCGGTATGTTGAAACCCGAGTAGTAGCCCAGAAACGACGGTTTTCGGTTCCACTGCCGCGCGTCGTCGGCAGTTGCGGGCAGGTTGAGACCGCGTTTTTTCATCAACGCATCGGCAATCCAGTAGCCGAACTCGGTAGAGAGGATGCCTACGCCCGCACCCACCATCACGTCGGAAAGCCAGTGCTTGTTGTTGGCCATGCGCATCAGTCCTGTTGCGGAAGCCATGGTGTAGGCTCCGACACTTAGCCAGGGCGATAGGTGTCCGTACTCCTTTGAGAGCATGGTGGCGGTCATGAAGGCGGTTGCCGTGTGCCCCGAAGGGAAACTGTGGTTGTTCGAACCGTCGGGACGCCAAACATGTGTGGTGTTCTTCGACACCTGCACAACGGTGGTCATGAGTGCTGCGGACAAGGCGTCGCTCAGCAACATACGCCCCCAGGAAGAGCGCGACGGAACGCCGGCGACCTTCATTCCTGCCATCAGTGCGGCGGGTAGAAACTGTGTGTAGTTGTCGGCGTTGCGACGGAAATGCGGCAGGAAATCATTGCGCAAGCCCCGGAACTTGCGGTCTTGGCGTTTCTCTATCAGACCGCCCACCACAAGTGGCAAACCCACATAGGTGGCCCGGAACAGACGGCTTTGGGTGATCAGGTCGATTTGTTTCTTGGTGGGCGGCGTGTTGCTACCGAGTCGGGAAGTAAGGGGTGTTTCGCCAAGCGGGCAGGTTGTGGTGCTGTCGGCGGCAGTGCTGGGTGCATCCTGTGCTGCGCAGCTAACAGGCAGTAGCAGAAACCATAGTAAAGAAAGAAAATGTCTGTTCATCTGTTTGCAGGGTATTGTTGCGCCTGCAAAGTTAGAACGCAATTTTGGAGAAATTCTGTGGGGTTGGAGCGGTTTGCGTGTGTTGCGGAAAACCTACTTCTCCATTTCGTGATGCAGCCTGTTTTCGACCCGGACGCAGTGGAAGAAATGCCCGGATGATTACAAAATCCGAAAGTTTGCCTAAAAAATCAGCGCAATAATTTGCATATATCAACTAAAGGTTGTATCTTTGCAGCCGAATTTGAAACGCAACGCTTCTTTGCCTTTAGATAAGCGTGTTTCAAATGTGATTATGACTCGCTAGCTCAGTTGGTAGAGCACAACACTTTTAATGTTGGGGTCATGGGTTCGAGCCCCATGCGAGTC
>CAVKJH010000034.1:0-8296 GCA_963656755.1 bacterium | reverse complement strand
GTTTTATGCGGCTTCGCCGCATTCCTCTGCAAAATTAGAGTAGGGGGCACATAATTCAAAACTTCATGCGGTTTAAATATGCGCCCCCTACAGGGGCGATGGAAAAATCGGTAAACCTCTAAACGTAGGGGCAAGCCCCTACGCTATAATATGTGCCCCCTACAGGGGCAACGTTGCGGATGATTTCCCTACAGGGACAATCATTGCGAATGGTTCCCTACAGGGACATGCGTTGCGACCGCCCCACCCTATTATATATTGACTCTGCACAAAGAAAACTCGCGGACATAGGGCGGCAGTCGGCATAAAATGAGTAACTTTGCAGACGTTTTTTTCGGGATACACACAACAACAATCATTATGGCAAAAGGACTGGGCAGCCTGTTGGTACTGGCTGTAGGAACATTTCTATTGGGCATGGCCGAGTTTGTAATGGAAGGCATCCTGCCCGACTTGGCACGCGACCTGAACATCAGCATCCCCCAAGCGGGGCACGCCATCTCCGTCTACGCCCTGGGCGTATGCGTGGGGGCCACGTTTCTGATAGCGCTCCACAAGCTGCGCCCCAAGCACATCATCTTGGGTTTGCTGACACTCGTCTTCGTCGGTGCGCTGCTCTCGGTCACGGCGCAGAGCTTCTGGTGGCTCATGGCGGCACGCTTCATCAGCGGACTGCCCCACGGGGCCTACTATGGCGTGGGCACCATCGTGGCCTACCGGCTGGCCGACGAGCAACACAAGACGCGGGCGGTATCCATCATGTGCGCCGGCATGACCTTCGCCAACCTGCTGGGCAACCCGGTGGCCACACTGCTCTCAGGCGAACTGTCGTGGCGGCTGGCATTTGCCGTCATCGCCGTAGGCAGTGTGGTGGCGCTGGTGCTGGCGGCTCGTTTCATACCCGACCTCGACCCGCTGCCCGACACGGGCTACAAGGGACAGTTCCGTTTCCTGCGCCACCTCGACCCGTGGCTCATCATCCTGGCCACCATGTTCGGCAACGGCGGCATACTGGCCTGGTACAGTTACATATCGCCGGCGCTGGTCGGCGAGGGCGGTCTGCCCGGTGCGCTGCTGCCGCTCTACATGGCGTTGGCCGGACTGGGCATGGTCATCGGCAACCTGCTCAGCGGCTGGATGTCGGACAAGTACAAGGCCGGTCTCACGGCATCGGTGCTGCAGGCAGTGGCCGGCGTCATGCTGCTGGCGGTGTTCTTCACCGTGACAAACGGTTATGCACACCTCGCACTGATGTTTGTGTGTTGCGGTTGCCTGTTCGGCATGGGAACACCCGAGCAACTGCTCATCATCGAACATTCGAAAGGCGGCGAGATGCTGGGCGGGTGCTGCATACAGATTGCCTTCAACTTCGGCAATGCGGCCGGTGCTTTTCTGGGCGGACTGCCCATCAGCTGGGGCATGGGCTATGCGTGGCCGGCCATGGTGGGCTTTCCGTTCGTCGTCATCGGCTTCCTGTTTCTCTTCACCTTCCACAAGAAATACGAGCGATAGGCAGCGGCAAACAACAACGGCATGTTATTGCGCAGGGCGACGCATTGCGCGACAACGATATAGTGGACAAGCCCTAGTCCTGGAAGGGCTGATGATGGTCTTACGCTTTTTACCGATGTCGCCCCTCCTGGGGGTCATGTGCTTCGGTTTTCCGCTGTGGGGATTACCCCCACACTTCCTCGGATATCTCCCTTACGAGGTCGATCTTGGCCCACTGCTGCTCCTCGGTCAGTTTGTTGCCGATTTCGCAGGAGGCGAAACCGCACTGCGGACTAAGGCTCAAACGGTCGAGCGGCACATACTGCGATGCCTCGCGGATGCGGGCTATCACCGTGGCCTTGTCCTCGAGCACGGGCGACTTGGTGGTCACGAGGCCCAGCACCACACGCTTGCCGTCCGACACATGCTTCAGCGGTTCGAAACTGCCCGAACGCTCGTCGTCGTACTCCAGATAATAGGTGTCCACATCCTCCTTGGCAAAGAGGTAAGGGGCCACAGGGTCGTAGGCTCCCTTGGTGGCATAGCACGAGTGGTAGTTGCCACGGCACACATGGGTGTTGACGGTCAGTCCCTCGGGTTTTTCGGCAATGGCAAGGTTGTTGACCGTGAGATACTGCAGGGCCTCGTGCTCAAGGGTGAAGCCCGTGCCGGCCATCGACTTCCAGAAATCGTCGTCGACAATCATGCCCCATGTGCAGTCGTCGAGCTGCACGGTGTTGCATCCGGCGGCATGTATCTCGCGGAAGAAGGTGCCGTAGGCCTTGGCGATATCTTCTATCAGCTCCTGCGTGTTGGGATAGAACGCACGGGTGTTCTTGGCGTTGTCGCCGCGGAACAGCTCGGCAAGAAACTGGGCGGGAGCCGGCACGGTCTGCTTGGCCTCAACGCCCGCCTCCTCAAACTGCTTCACAAAAAGGAAGTCGCGGATGAAGGGGTGGTTCTCGCCCGTGATCTTTCCCGTGAGGCGCAGCGACCCCTTGGTGGTCTCCTCGCCGTGAAACTGGTAGCCGTGGTCCAGCTCTATGTGTTCCACACCTCCCAGTCCCCACATGAAATCGAGGTGCCAGTAACTGCGGCGGAACTCGCCGTCGGTGATGTAATGCAGGCCGTGGGCTTTCTGCTTCTTCACCACATCCTCTATCAGGCGGTCTTCCACCTCGCGCAGGCCGGCGGCCGAAAGGTGGCCGGCGGCATACTGTTCTCTTGCTGTTTTCAACGCTGCCGGGCGCAAGTAGCTGCCTACGGCATCAAAACGATGGTTGTTGTTGCTCATGATGCTATTTGTATTTATGGTTTTCTGTTTTCCGGGCGCAAAGGTAAGACGAGCATTTTTAACCGCCAAATATTCCTGCGTATTCGGAAATATTTCCTATCTTTGCCGTCAGAACATCGTTTTTGAAGAATATTATTCTGGCATATCCTAATTCAACAGATTATGGCAAACCAAGACACGCTCGACAAAGTGGACATAAAAATCCTGAAACTGCTGCAGCAGAACGCGCACATGACCGTGAAAGAACTGGCCGCCCGCGTACACCTGTCGCCCTCGCCTACCTTCGAACGGCAGAAACGGCTGGAGCGCGAGGGGTACATCACCGGCTATTCGGCCGTGGTGAACCACCACAAACTGGGCAACAACGTCATCGTGCTGTGCAACATCCGCCTGAAGCAGCACACGCACGACCTGATACAGCAGTTCATGGACACTGTGCAGCAGATAGAGCAGATCACCGAATGTTACAACACCACCGGCGACTACGACTTCCAGATCAAGGTGTACGCCAAGGACATGAAGGACTACCAGGACTTCATGCTCAACACGCTGGGCAACATCGACTGCATCGGCAGTCTCCACAGCATCATCGTCATCGGCGAAATCAAAGACTCGCACTGTATTCCCGTGAGCCGCGACATGGAAAGACAGGCAAGGGGGTGAAGATGGCACGCCACAAGTCGCGCCGGAACGTCACAACCCGTAGGGTAAACATAAAGCACCGCCCTCAAAATATGCAGTGTTTGTGCAGTTTTTGCCCCTGCCCCTGTAGGGGGCACATATTATAGGATAGGGGTTCTTGCTGACGCAAGCGACAAAGTCGAGCGTACCCCTATCATCGCAACGTGTATCAATTCATCGCCCCTATAGGGGGCGCATAATTAAAACAATATGCAGTGTTTGTGCAGTTTTTGCCCCTGTAGGGGGCACATATTATAGGATAGGGGTTTACCCCTATCATCACAACGTTTATCAATTCATCGCCCCTGTAGGGGGCGCATAATTTAACCGACAAAAAAAATATTTTCTGTTTTGCTTAGTTTTTTGCATTGCTCAACTGTATGGATAATGTATGAAAAAGGAAAAGGACATTAGCGAACTCTTTCGCCGCCACTATGGCCGGATGTATAATCTGGCCCTTTGCATCCTGAATGACGGTGACGAAAGCAAAGATGTGGTGAGCGAGGTGTTTACGCAGGTGCTTGCCGACAACACGGTGCTGCTGCCCGGAAGCGAGGAGCATTACCTCATGCGGAGCGTGCGCAACCGCTGCTACAACCTGATAGCCCACAAGAGCGTGAGAGAAAGGGTGGGCAAGCTACTGCTCAGCGAAGCCGACACCGTGCTCCGGGACGACTCCGACGAACGGCTGGAACGGGTAGCTGCGCTCATCGGACACCTCGAACCGCCTGTCAGGAGGCGGATCGTCCGGTTGCGGTTCTTCGAAGAGAAGACCTATCAAGAGGTGGCCGACGAGGTGGGGGTGAGCAAGGTGACGGTGTTCAACCACCTCTCACAAGCACTGGCCTGGATAAGGGCACAAATGAACAATCGTCTTGATAACCAATGAGGGAAAAGCCGGTCAACGGTCACGCCCCCTTTAAACTGAGCAAAACAATGACACACACCAACAAAGAAAATGAAGAAAAGCGGATGAGGCTGTTCGACATGCAGGAACATCCCGAACGTTATACCGAGCAGCAGATGGAGGAATTGCTGGCCGACGACGAGGCGAAAAGCCTCTTCCGCGACATGGCCCTGACAAGGATGGCCCTGCGCAAGGCGCATCCCGCGAGCGTCGACACCGACGAGGCTTGGCACTCATTTGCCGCCAGGCACGGTTTAGCCGACGGCCATGCGCCCATGCACCGCCCCATGCGCTACAAGGTGGCTGCCGCCGTGGCCGCAGCCCTACTGCTGACGGGCATGGCCATTGCCGCCATACGGGCGGGCGTGTTCAGCAGTGCGCCCACCACCGCCCCCCGCAAGCCGCAGGTGGAGCAGCCGGCGGCAACCGCCGATAGCACCTACGACAAGGCGGCCAATCAGACGGACAGTCTGCACGCAAAGCCCGTGGTCTTCGACGATGCCGAACTGGAACGGGTCTTGTCGCAACTGGCTGCATACTATCACACGAAGGTGGTGTATGCGAACGACGATGCACGCCACATCCGCATTTTCTTCAACTGGGACAAGGCAAAGGGGCTGCAGCACAACCTCGAGATCCTGAACGCCTTCGAACGCATACAGATCACTGAACAGGACAGCACTTTAATCGTGGAATAAGGATATGGCAAGACTCACTTTCTTCCTGGCCACATTGCTGGCCTTCAGCATGGGTGCCACAGCCCAGCGCATCACCCGGCAATACCGCAACATGCCGTTCTCGGCCGCACTCAAGGACCTCAACAACGCACAGCAACAATATGCCATCAACTTTGTGTACAACGAATTGGAGGATTTCAAGGTCACCAAAAGCATCCGCAACGCCTCCGTGCCCGATGCCATACGGCAGCTCATCGGCTTCTACCCCATCAAGATGACGCAGATAGACCATGTCCTTGTGGTGGAATGTACGCAGAAGGCTTCGTCCAAGATGACGGGACGCATCGTGGACGCACAACGCCGGCCCGTTGATGTGGCCAACGTGGCCTTGCTCAGTGTGCGCGACTCCAGCCTCATCACAGGGGGCGTGACCAACGAGGACGGCCTGTTCGTCATACCGTGCGAGGCAGAAAGGGTGATTGTCAAGGTGAGCAGCGTGGGCTACCAGACCGCCTACCGCACCTGCCGCACGGGCAACATCGGAACGCTCACGCTGGCGGAGAGCACCGTCCGGCTTAACGACGTGCTGGTGAAGGCCATGCGCCACAACCTCAAGATGGGAAAAGAGGGGTTGCTGGTCAACGTGCAAGGCACCGAACTGAGCAACATCGGCACCGCAACGGATGTGCTCGGCGAGATGCCAAGGGTAAACATCGGGGCGGACGGCTCCGTAAACGTGTTTGCCAAGGGACAGCCGCTCATCTATGTCAACAACCGGAAAGTGGCCGACCTGCAGGAACTCAAACGCATCAAGTCGGACAACATCAAGAGCGTGGAGGTCATCACCTCGCCTGGCAGCCAGTACGATGCCTCCGTGCAGTCCGTCATCCGCATCAAGACCATCGGCAAACAGGGCGAGGGATGGAGCGGCGAGGGCTTTGTAACGGCATCGTACAACAAATGGTGGGGAACGTCGCAGCAGTGGTCATCCACCTATCGCAGCAACCGCACGGAGGTGTCGGGCACCGTGTGGGGGTTGACCCAACCAAGCGGCGAAAACAACCGGCTGACCAACGACATCGACGGTACCCAACATGTGTTCATCAACCAATACTCGCCGCTGACATACCGTTCGAAGTATGCCGGCGCAGAGAGCCGCCTCAGCTACTCGTTCGACAACGACAACGAGGCCGGCCTTTCCTACAGCCTGCAGTACACGGCGACGGGCAAAGGCCATATGATGGGCAACAGCTGGCAGGAAATCTACGAGAACGGCCAGCTGGCTGACCGCTTCGACGAAACAGCCGACGTATACGACCGGTACAGCCCGCAACACGACGTCAACGCCTATTTCGTCGGGAAGGTCGGGAAAATAGGCGTTGACTTCAATGCCACATACTTGTGGAAAAAGAGCGGACGCAACATGCTGATCGAAGAAAACGGCAACCGCATGGACAGCCGCACGGTGCACACCCAAAACAGGCAGCACAGCCGGATGGCGGCCGGTAAACTGATGCTGTCCTACCCGGTGTGGAGGGGAACGGTGAATATGGGTGCAGAGGTCACCGCTTCGCAGATACGGGGCACCTATGCCAACGCCGAACAGTATGTTGACGCGGCCGACACCAAGATACTGGAAAGCAACACCGCCGGATTCACGGAGTACGCCGTGCCGCTCGCCAACTTTTCCTTTCGGGCCGGCGTAAGGTACGAGCATGTGAAAACAGACTACTATGCGTTCGGACAATGGGAGAAAGCTCCGAGCCGCCGCTATTCGGACTGGTTCCCGATGGCTTCGGTCGCATGGAACAAAGACCGCTGGAACATAAGCCTTGCCTACACCCGCAAGACCAGGCGACCCAGCTACAACAGTCTGCGCAGCGAGGTGCAATACGACAACCGCTACACCTACGAGGGCGGCAACCCCTATCTTCGCGCATCGGTCATCAACAACTTCGACCTGAACCTGGTCTACGGCTGGCTGTCGGTCAATGCCGGATACAACTACAGCGACAACCCCATCATATGGGTGTCTACCCTTTACAACGACCAGGACATCGCCTTCCTGCGCAATGTCAATTTCCGGCACCAGCAGGACTTCTATGCTTCGGTGGTGGCAGAACCGAGATTCGGATGGTACAATCCCATGCTGGAAATAGACTGCACACAGTCGTTCCTATGCACCGACGGGTACGACATTGCGCTGCCGGCCAACCGTCCGAGCTTTTGCTTCCGGCTAAACAACCGCTTCAACATCAGTCCTACCCTCAAGGCGTTCCTCAACCTGAAATACCGAACGGCCAACCATAACGGCCTTCAGGTCGCCCAACCGTATGGCCGGATTGACGTCAAGTTCGTTCAGTCGTTGTGCCGCCGGTCATTGGACATCATCCTCTTCGCCAACGACCTGTTGCATACCGACAAGGAGAAATGGCGCATGTATGGCAGTCATGTAACAATGACCAAAGACTGCTACGGCTATGTGCGGTGCGTAGGTCTCAGCCTCTCGTATCATTTCAACGCTACCCAAAGCAAATACAAAGGTTCGGGCGCGGGCAACAGCGAGAGAAACCGATTGAATTGACGGTGGTTTGTCATAAAGCCCTACCGGAGAGGGTGTTCAAAATCATATTTTATTTTATTGGTGTCCGGTAAATTTTCTTATAATGTTCTAAGTCGTTGAATACCTTAATCTTTGCAAGTTTTTTTATTGAGGGCTTACCCTTGTTCACTGCGCAGTTCTTTATCCATAGCCCCTGTAGGGGGCACATATTATAGCGTAGGGTTTTAACCCTACGTTTTATGGCTTATTATTTTTCCATCGCCCCTGTAGGGGGCGCATAATTCAAAATATCATGCGGTTTAAATATTCGCCCCCTACAGGGGCCATAAATTGATACGCGTTTTGATATAATATGCGCCCCCTACAGGGGCGATGGAAAAACGGTGAACTTTAAACGTAGGGGCGAGCCCCTACGCTATATTATGCGCCCCCTTCAGGGGCAAACATAGCGAACGGCTTCACTACAGGTGTGGCACGTCTCATCCATGCCCAAAACAAGCCTCACGAACCGGCAAATGCACTTTTTTGAAAAAAAACGCCGAGAACATTTGGCAGTTACAAATAAAACAACTACCTTTGCACTCGCAAATAAGGAACAGGACACACAACAAGGTGCGTTAGTTCAGTAGGTTAGAATGCCTGCCTGTCACGCAGGAGGTCACGAGTTCGAATCTCGTACGCAC
>CAVKJH010000033.1:0-33352 GCA_963656755.1 bacterium | reverse complement strand
GGCATGAGTTCAATACGAACCTGATTGTAATAAACTAAACACCTCATATACAACACATTCGTTCATATTTTGTGCGATTTTTCGTGCACAAATAAAATTGGATTTTGAACGTCCTACCTACAGGGGCGATGAAATTATGATACACATTCACTCGTAGGGGTACGCTCGACTTTGTCGCTTGCGTCAGCAAGAACTCCTACGCTATATTATATGCCCCCTTCAGGGGCAATCGTTGCGAATGGCTTCCCTTCAGGGGCATGCGTTCAATATGAACCTAACTGTAAGAACCCAATTGTCTTATATACAGCATATTCGTTCATATTTTGTGTGATTTTTCGCTTGCAAATATAATTTGATTTGGAACACCCTACCTTCCTGGCCTAGGGGTTGTCCGTGATTTGTGTATTTGTAATCGCAAAACCAATTCGAATTTTGAACACCCTACCCTACGGGACTGGTTTCTTGGATTTTACCGGACACCAATAAGATTGCCGTGAAGACGAATTTGCGGAAGCATAGCTATGGGCGTGCGGTAGCTATGCTTTCGCTGTGCGATAGCTATGCTATGGCAGTGCGATAGCTATGCTTTCATCATGCGATAGCTATGCTTTCGCAAACGTGGCAACCGCAGTCGGTTCAAGATTGAAGCAGCCACCGCCGATTTCTCTTTCGTCATACGCGAAGGCGTGGCGGGTTGCCATGCCGTTGCGATGTGGTGGGCTTTTAATGCCATTGCATCAATGATGTGGGCTGAAAACAAGCACGGTCAACCCCTGTCTGTCCATGTTTCTGATATGCGGCGAGCCCGGCCCCCAAAACAGGTACGGTCGGGATATGCCTGTTGAGTGCGACTGACCATCCCCGATAATGTCGGTTAAATTATCGAAATTGCTTGGTGGTGTCGCAAAATAGTCTTAAATTTGTGGGCATTTCTCCGGAAAGCCTGCAAATTAATAATGTATGACAGACGAAAAGGCCATCGTAAAAACAGGAAAAACCGCTAAACCCAAAGCCACACGCACCCGCAAAGGCTTTGGAAAAGGCAAGAAGAGAGACATCAAGCGCAACATCTCGAAAGATCTCATACCCTTGGAGGATGAGACATGGCTGGTGCAACCCATCGCCGTCACCATGATGCGCCACGACTATTCGCTCATCCAGATCCGTATATTGGTTGCCATTGTCGAGTTCATGCAGACCAAGCTGAAGAAGCTGCTGACCAAGCAGCGCATGGAGCCGCAGATATTCTCGGATGCCGAACTTGACAACGACGGGCGCCTGGAAATCAAAACCCTGTTCAAGTCGTTGGCAGTAGACCCCAACCATTACCCGCAATTGCGCCAGAGTCTGAAGATGCTGGCCACCATCCCCGTGGAGATACCTTACAAGACAATGGACGGGCGCAGCTACCTCAAGGTAACCAATCTTTGCGACATTTATATTCCCGAAGACCCCTGCATCTACGAAAAGTATGCCATTCTGAAGATTGACCGCACGGTGGCCGAACGTCTGGTGGGGCTCGATTTCGGTTATCATTACCTGGGCAAGCAGATTGTGTTTGCTTGCCACAACCGTTATTCCCAACGCATCTATATGTTCATTGAGAGTTGGAAGGACAAGGGATTCCGGAAAATCAACACGCTGGAATTCCGCAAGATGTTGCGCTTGGAATCCAACTACAAGAAATTCAGCGATTTCACGAGACGTGTGCTGGAGCCCGCCAAAGAAGAGCTGCAGACCATGGCCGTGAACGGTTTCTGCGACTGTTACTTCGATTACGAGAAAGTGTACAGCCGAGGCCAGCGGGGCGGTGAGCCCGACGAGCTGGTGTTCCATATCTATCAGCCGCACAATAAGTTCAACGAGAACCTGCAACACCTTACAGATCAGCAGCGCCAGGTGTTTGCCGATACGCTTATCCGCTATTTCGGCTTCGACGCCACGGTGGCCAAAAAGATGAGCGAGCGCATCACGGCCGACAATTACCAGAGCGCCATGTCAAAGCTCGTCGACCTGCGCAGCAGACTGAAGAGCGACCTGACCATCCACGACAAGGCCGCATACACCTACACCGCGCTCGACAATCTTGTGCGGGGTGTGGGCAGACAATGACGAAACATAAATACAATCCAATAACATGAGATCAAGAACATCAGATTGGTTTGAGACCAAGATACGTTATGAGAAGACCGCCGAGGACGGTTCGCAGAAACCCGTTACAGAGCAATATGTGGTTGACGCCCTGAGCTTTACAGAGGCCGAGGCCGAGGTGATCGAGGAGATGAGCGTCTATATCAGCGGCGACTACAAGATAACCAATATCAAGCCCGCTCCCTACCACGAAATCTTCTTCAGCGAAAAGACTACCGACGACAAGTGGTACAAAGCCAAGCTGCAGTTCATTACCATTGACGAGAAGACGGAGAAGGAGAAGCGGTCGAACGTCAACTACCTGGTACAGGCTGCCAAACTGCCGTTGGCCGTCAAATACATCGACGAGGTAATGGGCGGAACCATGATTGATTACGAGATAGCCTCGATAGCCGAAACGCAAATCATGGATGTCTTTGAGCACAACGCCAAGGCCAAAGGCCAGGGCGCTGCCGACGACAAGCCCGAGTACGAAACGAAGGAAGACGCGAAGGAGGCCGAGTGATGACGGTGGATGTTGCTAAAAACTTGAGAGAAGTGCTTGGCAACCTTCCGCAGGGTGTCAGTCTCGTTGCCATCAGCAAGTTCCATCCCAAGGAGTATGTCGAGGCGGCATACGCTGCCGGACAGCGTGTGTTCGGCGAAAGCCATGAGCAGGAGCTCAGTGGGAAGGTGGTCGCATTGCCCAACGACATATCGTGGCATTTCATCGGACACTTGCAGACCAACAAGGTGAAATACATCGCGCCCTATATCAATATGATAGAAGCCGTAGACTCGTTCAGGCTGTTAAGGGAAATCGAAAAGCAAGCCGCCAAGCACAACCGCGTAATAGATGTGTTGCTGGAACTGCACATTGCCGCCGAGGAAACCAAGTACGGCTTCACGCCCGAGGCGTGCCGCGAGATGCTTGCAGCCGGCGAATGGCGGACGTTCGCACATGTGCGCATCTGCGGACTGATGATGATGGCGAGCAACGTGGATGACGAAACCCAGATCCGAAAGGAGATGAACACGGCGGCCGACTTCTTCGACGAGGTGAAGCGCGATTATTTTGCCGGCGACGACCATTTCCGTGAGCGTTCGTGGGGAATGAGCCACGACTACCGCATTGCCGTGGAATGTAGGTCTACAATGGTACGCGTGGGAACGGCGATATTCGGCCCCCGGGTGTACTGAGATTGAGAGTGTGACAAAAAATAGACATAAAACAAAATATTCAGGCTTATGAATACAGGAAAAGTAGATGTTCTGCTGGGACTTCAGTGGGGCGATGAGGGAAAAGGTAAGGTCGTGGATGTGCTTACCCCCCGTTATGATGTCGTAGCCCGTTTCCAGGGCGGCCCGAATGCCGGACACACGTTGGAGTTCGAGGGGCAGAAGTATGTGCTCCGCAGTATTCCGTCGGGCATTTTCCAAGGCGGCAAGGTCAACATCATCGGCAACGGCGTCGTGCTGGCTCCCGACTTGTTTATGGACGAGGCCCGTGGACTGGAGAAGAGCGGCCATGAACTGAAAAGCCGTTTGCACATTTCCAAGAAAGCCCACCTCATCATGCCCACCCACCGTCTGCTGGACCGGGCCATCGAGGCTGCAAAGGGAAAGAACAAGGTCGGTACCACCGGCAAGGGCATCGGCCCTACCTATACCGACAAGGTCAGCCGCACCGGCCTGCGTGTGGGCGATATTCTTGAGAATTTTGAGGAGAAGTACGCCAAGCACCGTGCATTGCACATGAGCCGTCTGGAGGCTTTGGGCTGGACCGACTTCAGCGAACTGGCCGAGACGGAGAAGAAATGGATGGAAGGCGTGGAGTATCTCCGGGGTTTCCACATCGTCGACAGCGAGATTGAGGTCAACAAGCTGCTGGGCGACGGCAAGTCCATTCTCTGCGAGGGTGCGCAGGGCACCATGCTCGATGTTGACTTCGGCAGTTATCCGTTTGTCACCTCTAGCAACACCATCTGTGCCGGAGCATGTACCGGACTGGGCATCGGCCCGGGCAAGATCGGCCATGTGTTCGGCATCATGAAGGCTTACTGTACCCGTGTGGGCGCCGGCCCGTTCCCCACGGAGCTGTTCGACGAGACCGGCAAGAAGATACGCGACCTCGGCCACGAGTATGGGGCCGTTACGGGGCGCGAGCGCCGTTGCGGATGGATCGACCTTGTGCAGCTGAAGTACAGCGTTATGGTGAACGGTGTCACCGAGCTTATCATGATGAAGAGCGATGTGCTCGACGATTTCGCAACCATCAAGGCGTGTGTGGCCTATCGTCTGAAAGACGGAACGGAAACAAGCGACTTCCCCTACGAGATAGACGACGTCACGCCTGTTTACAAGGAGCTGCCCGGATGGAAGACCGACATGACACATTTCACCGACGAAGACCAGTTCCCGCAGGCCTTCAAGGACTATGTAGCCTTCCTGGAGGACTATCTGCAGACCCCCATCCGCATCATTTCGATCGGTCCCGACCGCGAGCAGACCATTGTAAGAAAATAAAGACAGACACTTATGGGAAATCAGAAACCGTCCATCCCCAAGGGCACGCGCGACTTCGGGCCCGAGGAGATGGCCAAGCGCAATTACATATTCAATACCATCAAGGAGGTCTATGCCTTGTATGGTTTCCAGCAGATTGAGACACCGGCGATGGAAACCCTCCATACGCTGATGGGCAAATACGGCGAAGAGGGCGACAAGTTGCTCTTCAAGGTGCTCAATTCGGGCGACTATCTGAACAAGGTGACCGACGAAGAACTGTGCGGACGCAACAGTCTGCGCCTGGCCTCACGTCTTTGCGAGAAAGGGCTGCGCTACGACCTGACGGTGCCTTTTGCACGCTATGTGGTGATGCACCGCGACGAGCTGCAGCTTCCGTTCAAGCGTTACCAGATACAACCCGTATGGCGTGCCGACCGTCCGCAGAAAGGACGCTACCGCGAGTTTTACCAGTGCGACGCCGATGTGGTAGGCTCTGACTCGCTGCTCAACGAGGTCGAACTGATGCAAATCGTCGACACCGTGTTCCAGCGGTTGGGCATCCGCGTGCAGATCAAGATCAACAACCGCAAGATACTGACGGGCATTGCCGAGGTTATCGGCGAGGCCGACAAGATTGTGGACATCACGGTGGCCATCGACAAGCTCGACAAGATAGGCCTTGACAATGTGAACGAAGAGCTCCGCAACAACGGACTGAGCGAGGCGGCCATCGAAAAACTGCAGCCCATCATCTCGCTTTCGGGCACCAACGACGAGAAGCTGCAGGTCATAGCCGATGTGCTCCAGTCGTCGGAAACGGGACTGAAGGGCGTGGAGGAAACAAAGTTTATCCTCGACAGCCTGAAGACCTGCGACCTGAAGAACGAGATGCAGCTTGACCTGACGCTGGCCCGTGGCCTGAACTATTATACGGGAGCCATCTTTGAGGTGAAGGCGCTCGATACCCCCATGGGATCGATTACGGGCGGCGGACGCTACGACAACCTTACCGGCATCTTCGGAATGCCCGGACTTTCGGGTGTAGGCATATCGTTCGGCGCCGACCGCATCTATGATGTCCTCAACACGCTCGACCTGTATCCTAACGAGGCCGTGCAGTCCACCCAGTTGCTTTTCATCAATTTCGGCGAGCGCGAAACGGCCTATTGCCTTCCCCTGGTGGCCAAGGCACGACAGGCCGGCATCCGCACGGAGATGTACCCCGACAAGTCGAAGATGAAGAAACAGATGAGTTACGCCAATGCCAAGGGAATAGCCTATGTCGCCCTGGCCGGCGAAAACGAGATTGCTGCAGGAAAACTGACGCTGAAGAATATGTTGACCGGCGAGCAGAAATTGGTTGATGCCGAGGAGCTTATCCGTGAGGTAAGATAGGAGATCGACAGTGCGTCCTACCCAAAAATGACGAAAGCCGTACGCTACCATAGTCTTGTGCTAAGGGGCGTGCGGCTTTCGTCGTTTCGGGAGAACGCCGTAAGACACCTGTATCGTAAAACAGGACGGTGGCCGGCTCTTTGCCGGAGCGCGTAAAAGTCTAAGCCGCATGGCTTTGTCGTTTGCGTTGGTGTGGCTTCTGGCGCTTAGATCGGTCGTCCCCGACGGGACTTGCTTTTGAGGGTGCAGGACTAAAAACGACAATAGAAACAACAATGTCTTTTGCTTGTCCCTGTTGTCGTTTATAAATATAATTCCGACTACTTGCTTGTCCCTTTAGCTTTTTTAATTCGTTTAGTCGGATTGTTTCGGCATTTTTTTATAAATTTGCAACAATATGTAGAACCGAACGTTCGTACTGAATATGAAGCAGATAGCATATATCGGGCTCCTGGCACTGACACTGACACTTGGTAGTTGTGGCAACGGGGCCAAAAAGGAATTCAATAAGCTACTGGTGGAGTTGGCCGACAAAGACCAAACCATCGACGGTAATGACTGGCAGCAAATAGCTGATTATCTTGACCGTAACAAAACCCACTTCAAGGATTTCTTTGACAACGGGCAACTTGATGTCGACGACGTCGAGGACTATATCGAAGACCTGTTCGAGCATCGCCGTCCCAGCAAGAAAATCACATTTACAGGCATCGGCGGCAAGCAACCCTCGTTCCACATCTATCTGGAGCGGAGCGGCTCCATGTCGCCATACGATAGCAAGGACGGCGACGGGTCGTTCCGTGCGGCAGTCATGGCCCTGCAGAACAATCTGCCCGGTAAGGCAACCGTCGACAGCGTGGGCGAGAAAGGCTATACCGACTTCCGGCAGATATTCGACCAAATACTCAACCGCACCTCCGACAACCAGGTCAGCATCCTCATCACCGACCTTATTTATTCGGTGAAGGACATGCAGGGTGTCAACCCCCAGCGCGTGTTCAGCGAGATTGAGGGCATGACCAATGCTGTGTTCAAACGCGAGGTGAAGCGCAAGTCGCTGCTCGTGGTGCGCATGACGGGTTCGTACAACGGGCAGTACTACAGCTACGACAACAGCTGTAAGCCCTTTGCCGGCCGCCGCCCCTACTACATCATCGTGGTGGCCTCCAATGACAATATGGTGAGGCTGACCCACGACCCTGCCTTCCGCACGTTTGCCGACATGGAGCGCATGCGAGGCTACGACAACATGTGTCTCATGACGGCCGACGACCTCTACAAACCCTACTGTTCCTTCCTGTTGAGTAATGACGACGTGCGCGGACGGTTCCGCCCCGAACGCGGGCAGGACAACGGGGTGCGCAGCCTGAAAGATATACGGCCCGACCGCAATTCGGGCGACGTGCAGCTGGCCTTGGCCGTCGACCTGAGTCACCTGTTCGTAGACCGGCGGTATCTGACCGATGTGCACAACTATGTGGTTGAGGCCGACGATGATGTACGCATCAAGGAAATACGCCCGATCGGCAAGCGCGACATCACCCCCGCCGAAAAGAAATACATCGGTACGGCTACGCACATCTTTGTGTTGCAAACCGCGTCGGTGAGCCATGGCCAGGAAGTGGAGATCAAGCTTCTCAACCGGCTGCCCAAGTGGATTGCCGCCTCGTCGACCGACAACGACATCACGCCCGACGGTACCACCACCTTCGGCCTGAAATATCTTTTGGGCGGCATCTTCGACAGCTATAACCGCAATGCCGACGATGATAACACCTATTTTGAACTCGAATTAGAACTTGATAAATGAAGAATGCTTTGTGTCTGGGCGTAGGCGTGCTGCTGACGCTGCTATTCCTGCTTTTCCCCTCGCAGGTTTTCGAACTGGGTTATTACGAAACCGAGTTTTCCAACGAGATGTACAACGAGAGCCTGTATCTTGTGGTGGCGGTGGTCACCGTAGTCTTGTCGTGGGGAGGTGCGGCCCTGTTCTATTATGTCATCAACAGTGTGAGCTTCAGCCGCTGGTACCACTGGCTGCTCACGCTCGCGGTGGCCTCGGTGCTGGCGTCGGTTGTCTGCTATGTCTACCCCAACGGCGTGTTCTCCGACATGGGCTACGACTTCTCGTCGCAGCTGTTCGGTTTCTGTATCATCGATTTCATTGCGACGGCCTGTTTCTTTGTCGTGGCCAGCTTTTCCATGCGTTGGTGGAGCTCCAACTGCCGTCACACCCCCATCCCCGAATAGGGGGTGACATTCACATCCGTAACTATCGAAAGAACCAATAACTTATGCGACTGTTTCTTTTCCTTGTAGGCGGCACGGGGTCGCGCGTCATGCGCCCCCTCATAATGCAGTTTGCTGCCGGCATACACCCCGTTGACGAAGGCGGCAACCCCATGCCCCTAGAGGTTATTCCCATCATCGTCGATCCGCACAAGGCCAACGAGGACCTCAAGCGTACGGAAAACCTGTTGCGCTGGTACCGGTCGGTCAGAAACGCCCTCTATGGGGCCAAGCCCGATGTTACGAAGGGATTCTTCTCGGTCAAGATCTCTACCCTGAGCGACATCCTGCCCGCAGGTTCAGCCCTGAGCGACACGTTCCTTTTCAACCTCGGAACGGTCGAATCGAAGAAATTCCAGGATTTCATCTCCTACAACACCCTCGACACGGCCAACCAGGCCCTGTGCTCAATGATGTTTTCGGGCGAACAGCTGCAGACCAAGATGGATATCGGTTTTGTCGGGTCGCCCAATATCGGTTCGGTGGCGCTCAACCAGTTTAAGGATAGCGAGGAATTCAAGCAGTTTTCGAATGTCTTCCAGAAGACCGACCGCATCTTCATCGTGTCGTCTATCTTTGGCGGAACGGGTGCGGCGGGCTATCCCATCATCGTGAAGAATATACGCAACGCCGCCAGCAACGTCGCCATCAACAATCGTGGTGACCTGCGCGATGCCCGGATTGGTGCGCTTACCGTGTTGCCCTATTTCAATGTGCAGCAGGATAAGGACAGTCCCATCTCGCGGGCCGATTTCATCTCGAAAACCAAGTCGGCTCTTTTCTATTACCACGACAACCTCACCGGCTTGCGGCAGGGAGGTGTCGACCTGCCGATGTCGAAGATCAATGCCTGCTACTATTTGGGCGACGAGGTGCCGTCCACGCCCTATTTCAACGACCCGGGAGGCAACGGGCAACGCAACGATGCCCATGTGGTGGAATATGTGGGGGCTCTGGCGGTGCTCGATTTCCTCTGCATCCCCGACGACCAGCTGGTGACACGCGGCGGAAACGCCATGAACCCCATTTACAAGGAGTATGGACTGGCGGCCGACCGGCAAACGCTGACTCTGAAAGATTTCGGCGTCGCAACGCGGCTTTTGGTCAACAAGAACATGGCCAAGTTCTATTTGGCTTATCAGTACATCACCAATCAGTTCGGAAAAGACGTTGGACGCGGCTACACCCAGGACAAACCCGAAATTACACGGGCATTCCTTGCCACCAGTTTCTTCAATACGCTGACGGCCGATTTCTTTGTGTCCTACCGCACGTGGCTCAGGGAACTGGCCGGCAACCAGCGCAGTTTCCAGCCGTTCAACCTACTGACCTCGCAGATGGCCGACGCAGTCAACGGGGTGGCTGCCAAGAAAGGCTTTTTCGGCGGCGAAGTTTCCTACAAGACGCTTCTCGCTTCGCTTAACAAGGCGTCGCAGGCCGCGTCCAAGGCCGGACGTTTCCAGGCCAACGAGACGGCGCTGCGCTTCTTTACATTGCTCGACGAGGCACTCGACAGTCTGGTCGAAGAAAAGTACAACGGTTTAGTTTAGTCATGAGCAAAATTCTTTCATACAACAAGAAGACCTCGGGCGAAGGGTGGATATCTCTCGCCAACCAGTATAGTGCCGACGAGATAAACATGATCGATGACCCGAACGGCGGGCTCTCGGTCAAGCCTCGCACGGCCATCCCCTCGCCTTTTGCCCAGATGGATCTGGTGAAAAACGCTTTCCGCCGGTTGGCTGCCGACCCACGGCTAAACGGTGAACTGATGGATGAACGGCTGGTGGGCAATGCGCTGGATGTGGCGCAGTTATTCTTCAACCTGCCCGAGTTGTCGGGCGTGTTGCATGTTGTGTCTTGGAACAAGACAGCCGCCCTGCAGCAACTGGCTGCCGACCCGCGCCATCGTTTGCTTGGCGACACCCTGTCCATGTTTCTGGAACAGGACAAGGAAGCGTTCAATTTCGACCGCATGGACCGCCTCTATTTCCTGGTATACGGCAACTGTGTCGTAGGCGCCACATCGCCCGTAACCCTCTTTATGGCCACACCCAATGCACGGGCCGGACTGTGCGATATTCCCGTGGAGCAAAACGTCGGTCTCTTCGAACTGACACGGCCGCTCCATATGCGCGAACCGAAGTTCGTGAAATGTCTGTATGCCCTTTTCACGGCTTATCCCGAACTGAAGAATCTCTGCGGTGAGGTCAACGCCTACCTCATCACCTGTTTCGATATTCTGTCGCCCCAGATGCAACGGGAGATACTCACGGACATCGGTACACCGACTGCCATGGACCTCGAAAGTCAAGACCGCGCCCGCCAATATCTGGCCAACCACTATTCTCCGGCCGACAACGGTCTGCAGGTGCTGGGTGTACCCCTTTACTGCGCGCGGCAAACCGACATTCTGGAAGCCATTCAGCAGAGCGATTTCCTTATCCGTCCGACCGTCCGCCCCGAAGGCGAGCCGTTGCCGTTGGTATTGCAGAACCATCTGAACGCTCCGCAGGGCGACCCCTTCCGGTACATCACGGCCAACTGGGACGACATGATAACCATCCGCCCGGCTGACTATGCGGTGGAACCCGGCAAGCGTATCCTGCCCGCCACGTCCCATCAGTATCCTTGGCTTACTGCCGCCGACTTCTTTCAGTCCGCCCTCATCAAGCTCGACTACACCATGGACCGCAACTGCTTCTTCGACGGCAACCTGTCGTTGGGAAGCAGCGAGACCGATACTTGCGATTTCCTGTTGCCGCTGAGCAGTACGTTTTTCAAGTATTTCACCACTCAAGACCTGACGGGAACCATTGCCGGCCGCCCGCGCTTCGAACTGGTGCATACCCAAAATGGACAGCAGGAACAGGTGAAAGCCATTCTCCGGGTGCCTGTCAGCAAACAGGGAGGCTTTATTACGCTCGAACGGACTTATGTGCCCGCCGTCGGTGCCGACCTATGCTACGATGCCGACAACGACCGCGGACATTTCATTACCGTTCCTTTTTCCCTTGGCATCTTTCCCTTCTTGAGAACCGATAGCCTGAAACAATACAATGTGCAGCTGGTCGACCGGGCGCTCGGCCTATTGGAAAACTACCGTCTGCAGCTGGCTTTCCGGCAATGCGGCGGGAGTGAAACGGCTCCGCAGCAGGTCGGTGCCGTGAAACGGTCGCGGTCGCTGAAAAGCGAAAAGCGGGTCGGATCCGACTATTATCGCGTGGCCGGCCTGTTCGACTATGTGTCCGTATCGCTCTACGACGAGCGCCAGACCGTGGTCTGCGAAGGCGTCGTGTGTCCGCGTTGGCCGGTTTATGTGGCCGGGCACGACGCATATAGCTTTGCGGTAGACTTCGGCACCACCAACACGCATGTGGAATGTATGCGGCAGGGGCAGATGCCCGAACCGCTCAGCATCGGTTCGGAAGCCAAGGAACGGCTGTTGGCCACGCTCTACAACGGAGACCATATCCTCTATGATGTCATCATGAAACAGGAGTTCTTGCCGAAAAATCTGGGCGGCACCTATGGTTTCCCGCAACGCACGGTGTTGTCGGAGAGCGAACGCCTCGATGCCGACAACGTAGACGAGATTGTGGCGTTGGGCGATGCCAACATTCCCTTCACTTACGAAAAGGAGTCGATAGGATACGGCAACCGGGTGATGCCCAACCTGAAATGGTCTACCGAGATAGCCGCCTCGAAACGGGTGCGCGCCTATCTCACGGAGCTGGCCATGCTCATGCGCACCAAGGTGTTGCTGGAGAGTGCCGACATCCGGAAAACCCGGCTGGTGTGGTTCTATCCGCTGGCCATGAAGGTGGGCAACGTGCGCAAAATGGGCGAGATGTGGCGCAAGACTTTTCAGGAGGTTTTCGGTTTCGAGCCCGATGACCACAACCTCGTGCAGATGCCCGAGTCGGTGGCACCGTATTATTTCTACAGGGCAAGCAGCCAGTTCCGCGGGTCAGCCTCGACGGTGGCATCGGTCGACATTGGCGGCGGGTCGAGCGATGTGGCGGTATTCGAGTCCAACGCCCAGCAGCCCACGGTTCTCGCATCGTTCCGGTTTGCGGCCAACGTGCTTTTTGGCGACGGGTTCTCGGAAGTGCCACATGGCGACACCAATCCCATGCTGGTAAGGTATGTGGACTATTTCCGCAGGCTCTTCGATGCCGACGACGACCGCTACGGCGAACTGAACGGCATACTCGACGATATCACGGCCAAGCGAAAGAGCGAAGATATCAACGCCTTCCTCTTCTCGGTGGTCAACAACAAGGCCGTGGCAGGAAACGATGTGTTTTCCTACAATCTGCGGCTGAACGAAGACGGCCGACTGAAGGTGGTGTTCATCTATTTCTATGCCGCACTCATCTATTATGTGGCTTGCCTGATGCATCACCGGCATTTCAGCAAGCCACGGTCGGTGATGTTCTCCGGCACGGGATCGAAGGTGCTCGACATCGTAGGCGGCAAGCGCGACCTTGACCTAATTTCGCAGGCGGTCTTCGAACGCGTCTATGACGAGAGCTACGACAACGACGGTTTCTCGGTGGTCATGGAGCGCAAGGAGCCGAAGCAGATTACCTGTCGGGGGGCACTCATGCAGGTGCGCGATGCCAGCGGATGTGCCAGCGTGGAGCAGCTCAACAGGATGATGGACGGGATAGACAACCGCGTGAAATACAATTATTCGGTTATCGACAAGGAACATCTCACCTATGCCGACATGGACAACCCGGCAGTGCGGCAAAGCATTGTGGATGCGGTGCGGCGTTTCAATGATTTCTTCTGCCAGTTGTGCGACGATTTGCACGTTACCGACCGGTTCCTGGTCGACTACCAGAGTCTGGCAAAGTTCAAAATGCTGGTAAACAAAGACCTGGAGCACCATCTCATCAATGGATGGAACTATGTCAACAAGAACGACACCGACCACAACGGAGCCGACAAGATAGAGGATACCGTGTTCTTCTATCCCATCATTGGCAGCATACGCGACAACCTGATAGAAAACCTGTAAGTATGTTTGGAAACAAGGGGTACATAACCGAGGAGCAAGTGGCCGAACTGATAAAGCCGTTGACCGAACGCCTCGACCGTTTGTCGGAGCTTGTCGACCGGCAGACGGCAGTCGTGCAGCAACTTGCAGAGCGGCTCGATGCGTTGAGTGACAGGGTCGACAGCACACTCGCAGAGTCTCCGTCCGACCCCGCGCCGGTCATGGTGCCGGCCATGGACGAGGCCGACTGTGCGCCGAAAGAGCCGGAAGAGACCGCCACACGGTTCTTCTCGATGCCTTCGCCCGACGGAGCCTTCATGGAGAGTACCGCCCGCGAGGTAGTCGGGAAGAGCATCTACCGGATGCGCACGGAGGACGGAACGAACGGGCATTTTGTCATGTTGTCCACGCCCGATGCCATAGCCACGGCGATGATCAGCGTGAGCCAGTTCGTTAAGCCGGTGTGCCGCATAGAGGGCAACACCCACCGGCAGCCTCAACGCATAGTGACACTCGAGGAAGGCGTGGTCCGTCTGCAAGGTGAAACATGGAAAGTGGTGAAGAAAGCCACGGTGCAGTTCCTTTAGCCCTACTGCCGGAAAGCAGTTTAGCCCATGCGTATAATGTCGTTCGTTAAACCTATCGTCAATCGTCTAAAGAATTGTTGCCATGTTAGTGAAATGTCCGAAATGCAGATATTGCTTTGATTCCGCCTACATGCCGGGAATGACCGTGCTGCAGTGTTTTTGTCCACGCTGCGGCCAGCCGTTCTCGTATGACCTGAACCAGTTTCCCCAGTTGCAGGAAGGCCAATCGCTACTGGGCATGCCCACGATGCAGGAAGGCATGTTCCCCTACCCCACGCCTGAGGAAGACGACGAACAGCCGGACAGTCCGGCCGACGAGAACGGTCGCGGGAATGCGCCGGACCGTTCGGATGCGCCGGCCGCAACGCCCCAAGGAACAGAGGGTAGCCGCCCGGTGAGGGGACGGAACGAAGCCTACGGGCGGGCCGGAATGGCGCAACCCGAAGGTGCGGTACCCCACGGAACGTCCGGTCGGGGATGCGTCGGGGTGGCCCTGTTGGCAATGTTGGGCTGTATAGCGTTTGTCTTCATTTGGTCTAACTATTTCGTTTCTTCGAACCTCGACACGGTTCCGTTTGCAGGCGTATCCGGCGGTGCTGTCCATGGCGGTGCGCCCCGTCACTATCCGGATGCGGAGGATGAAGGGGAGCCGGCAGACACGGCGTTCGCAGACATGGCCTCTCCCGATGCGGAAGCGCCCGACTGGATTGAGGGAACGTGGCATGCCGATACCGACTATGGAGGCATTGACGTTACCATCAGCGGCAATACTATCAGCGAAACGACCGACGGCGAGACTTGCAAGGGCACGTTCCGCTACCGCAACGATGCGCTCTACTGCGATTATGGCGACGACACGATACTGGAATACAAACTCGACACCGAGCGGCACCGCATCGATGCCGGCAGAGGCGTGTATATGGAGAAGGTAAAGGCCGGTCCGGACAGTTCCGTGCGCAATTAGGCAAGCCGTCGCAGTTCCCTCTTCGGGCCTCCTGCGGAAGGCAAGCCGTTGCACCGCCCGGTCATTGTTTCCGCACCTTTGAGAGCCATTGGCCGAACTCGTCTTCATATCCGTTGAACACATTGATGTCAACGGTTCCGCGAATACCCGCCACACGTCCGTCGGGAGCCAGTTGCCAAATCCAGAGCTTCAGATCGGGCTTGTACTCCCCGTAACGGGCAATCCATACAGGGTACATGCGCTTGATGTCGGGTGCCGCGTCGAGATATCGGTTGACAAACGACTGGCTGATGTATAGTATGGGTTGCATCCCCGTCTGTTTTTCCACCGTCTGCAGCCACACACGCACCTGCTTCCACATGGCCGCGGCGCCCCCCATCGTTTCTACCTGCGACGGATAGGGTTCCAGGTCGAGCACCGGCGGCAGGTCGCCCTTCTTTACATAGGTATGTTCGAGAAAATACCGGGCTTGCTGGGCACCTGTCGACCGGTGGGAGAAGAAATGGTATGACCCTACCGGATAACCGTTGTTGCGGGCGGCCTGGTAGTCGGCCCTGTAGTAGGGATTGGTCACCGATGTGCCTTCGGTCGACTTGATGAACACGAACGACACCTTGTAGTCGACGTCACCCTGAATGTTTTTCTTCGACAACGTGCCGAGGTGCGTTATGCGCAGCCGTTTCCAGTCGATGGCATAGCGTTTCTTTTCCGTGCCGTGCTGGTATTTGGAGATGTCGATGCCGTAGATGCGTTCGGACGTAAAGCTGAGGCGTTCGCCTTTGTACACGTTGCGCTTCCATTCGCCGACCCTGAAATACCGGTGTTGCGACGAAAAACCGAAGCCGTTGCGCTTGTCGTCTTTCCATTGTCCCTCGTAGTAAGTACCGTCGTTGTCGCGGTACGCCCCGTGTCCGCTGGCCTCCAGCCGGGGGCCGAACGTTCCGCGGTATACACCGGCCGAGTCGCGGCGCATGCCTGTCAGGATGCTGTCGCGCTCCCACCGTCCGCTGATGGTACGGCCCAGCGAGTCGCACACCTGGCCTTCGCCGTGCCGCAGTCCGTTCTGCCACTGTCCGCTGTAGAGCAGCGAGTCGCCGGCCGTCATAACGCCTATGCCGTGGGGTTTGCCGTTGGCCGTCTGTCCCCAATAAGTGGTGTGGCCGTTTCGGACGACAACGACATCGGTGCTGCGGATTTCGCAACCGCACAAGGTGAGGAAGGCGAGGCCGAGGCCGAGATGCGCTGCGGTCTTGCGGTACATGTTGTTGCCGGTATGCTTTTTCATTCGATACTGTACACTGTCTTGTCCGAAATCAGTCCGATAAAATACCCGTGACGGGTGAAAACGGCACTGCCGTCGGTTGCGAATAGCCGGGGCAGGTTGTGCCGTCCGTCTGCCGCCCAGCTCCCTTCGATCAGAAGAACGGGGTGGACAGAGTCGTTTTCCATCGCTTTCACGGTAAGGATGTCTTGTGGCTTGGCCGCCGTCCAGGGCAAGCGCCGCACGGCCTGGACATGCTTGGGCTTTGTGCGGCTCACCGTTTGGATCACGAGGGGCTTCCCCACCTGCCCGACGGGCGTGACGGCCGGTTCGCATTCCGTGCGGTGCCACTGTCCGTTGCTGTCGTGCCACGTCACCGTATAGTGGCCGATGCGCAGCAGACGTATGGCTTGTCTGCGCCGGCAGGAGCTGAGCACCCGGTGGATTTCGGCCAGCGAGTCGGTCTCGCGGGCTTGTATGTCGGCATATTCGGCTATGCGCTGGTAGCCCTCGTCCTGCACGCCATGACATCGCAGATAGTACTGCAGCTCCTTGCGCTCGGTGTCCTTGCGTTGCAGCAATGCCCCCAAAGAGTCTGTCTGGGCGGCGATGAGGCCGGGCAGACTGTCGGCCGTGAGCCATGCCCCCCGGTCGGTGAAGGCCCGGCCCTGCTGTAGGGTCAGCACATGGCCTTTGCAGCTGGGCCGCCACCAGTGCCGGTCAATCCACACCCCCTGTTCCTGCACGGTGTCGCACATGACGACAATGGTGTCTTTCCCGGCCACTACGCACAGGTCGGTGTGGCCGCTGACAATACAGGCCGACGACCGTATGTCATCTTCGCTTGCGGGCAGTGCCCTTGCGCCCAGCCACAGCAGGGCTATGACGGGCAGAACGAAGGCGGCCGCCGTTTTCCAGTGGCGCACCACAAAGCATGTAGGCGATGATGGCTGAGTGTGGTTATCGGCTTTCACGGATATGGGGCTTTATATATGGATGTCTCTTTGCAGACCTACAAAATTACAAAAAAATCGATTTCCCTGCCTTTCGTTAGGTATATTTTTGCTAATTTTGTTCTATCATGAAATGGACATCGACCGACCGTGAAATCCTCCATCTTGCTCTGCCCTGCATTGTGAGCAATGTCACCGTGCCTCTGCTGGGGCTTGTCGACCTTACGATTGTCGGCCATTTGGGGGCGGCTGCCTATATAGCCGCCATCTCCGTGGGCACCATGATTTTCAATGTGCTGTACTGGCTGATGGGATTTCTGCGTATGGGAACGAGCGGAATGACGGCACAGGCATACGGCCGGCAAGACTACGGCGGCTTGCGCCGTCTGTTGGGACGGGTGTTGTTGATGTCGCTGACCATAGGCGTGGTGTTCCTGCTGTTCCAGAAACCCCTGTTGCAGATGGCCCTGTGGGTCATCCGGCCGTCGGAAACCGTCCGTCCCTTGGTCACCACCTATTTCGATGTCGTGGTCTGGGGCGCTCCCGCCATGTTGGGCATCTACGGACTTACCGGATGGTCGGTAGGCATGCAGACCACCCGGATACCCATGTATGTGGCCTTGTTCCAGAATGTGGTCAACATCGCCGCTTCGCTTTTCTTCGTCGTGCTGCTCCATAGGGACATAGTCGGCGTAGCCGCCGGAACACTCATGGCGCAATGGGCCGGATTTCTGTTGGCCGTATGTCTTGTGGCGGGCAAGTGGCGCGGCCTCCCGAAGCGGAAGGCGCTTGCGGAAGGGCAGGTGCGTTGGCGGCCCACCAAAGGCGAAGCCGATATTTTTGTCCGCACGGTATGCCTTGTGGTTGTCAACTTGTCGTTTACGGCTTTCGGAGCCCGGCAGGGCGACCTGTTGCTGGCTGTCAACACGTTGCTTATGACCTTTTTCACCCTTTTCTCGTATGTCATGGACGGATTTGCGTTTGCGGGCGAAGCGCTTGCCGGCAAGGCTTACGGCGCCAACGACGGTGCGGCGTTGCGCTTGGCGGCCGCACGTCTTTTCCGTTGGGGATGGTCGTTGGCCCTGCTGTTCACGCTTGTCTATGTGTGTGGGGCCAACGGGCTGTTGACGCTTGTCACCGATGATGCAACGGTTGTTGCCGCGGCACACGGCTACCTGTTCTGGGCGTGGCTGATACCTGCGGCCGGCATGGCGGCATTTGTGTACGACGGCCTATTCATCGGCCTGATGTACACGCGGGCCATGCTGGCGGCTTCGCTGTTGGCCGCTGGCCTGTTTTTCCTTGCCTTCGCCCTGCTCGAAGCCTCAACGGGCAACCATGCTCTTTGGATTGCCTACCTGCTGTTTCTTATGGGGCGTGGAACGGTGCAGTATGCAGTATGGAAGCGTAGGCGTGTTGCAGGTCATCGTGATACCCATTTGGGCGCATTGCCGGAGTAATGGTTTTTCTGATAAAAAACAGTCTGTTCCGCTGTCGGTTTTAGCTCAGTGCATACAGCACGACGCTTCGCTTTATATGCCTTCTGCAACTGCCGCATGACCGTATGTGGCTTGGCGACTGGCACCGGCTACCGCTTTACGGGCCCGTTGATGTCCTATCGTGCCGGCATCTGTGGTCAACGGGTGGCTGATGGGTGGCATACGACCGCCGCGTTCACCACCTTTCGCCAAGCGAAAGCATACCTATCGGCCCAGCCGTAAAGACCGGGCGACATCGTGTGTAACGTTGGCGACTTGCAATGCTCTGACAATCAACGATAACCGTCGCGTCCCGAAAACCAGTCGATTCGGCCACAAGACAAGCCGCCAAGGATTACAATGCCGTTTTGAAACTATAGTTTGTAAAATTATTGCACGTTTTTTTGATCAATAGTCCGGTAGACTTTAAGAGGAGCATGCGGCTGGATGCAGTCCATAGATAATAGTACGGAGAAAAGGGAATATGATTGATTGGTAACAAACGTTTTGTGTAACATTTTGTTTCGCTGCTGATACGGCAAAGATTCAACGGAATATGGATAAAGATAACTGCGAACACCTGCTTACACCATTGCTGATACTGGAGAGAGCAATGACGGGTTGAGGATGATATGGGACGAATATCATCACTTTTGGGTATTGCCCATCTACCAGAATGTGTGTACCTTTGCAGTTGTGAAATGGGCGACTGATTACATTCAAGATAATAAACCGTACAAATATAATTAATCTAATACCCAAAGAAAAATGAGAATTCTCAAGAATTTCTTTGGTCATGCTGCAGCGACGCTATGCCTTGGTTTAGCTTCCTGCAGCGATGATGACTGACATTACGTCCAAGTGTAAAAACAAGTGTATGAAGTTGCCCCCTCTTTCTTTTTGCAAAACGGATATGAGAGGAGAAGGATATAGGCCGTAGCAAGGCTACAAACGCTCTTTGACATATAGGAACGAAAGGCATAAAAATAAAGCGGGTCTTTTCTTGCTTGGTTCAGAAAAATATAGTACCTTTATCCGCTGGATGAAAGGTATTACACGCTATGAGTCCGAAATTTGAAGAACAGAATGGATATCCGCTCGTTATGAAGAGAAACGAAATGGAAGTTTTATAACCGCAATGATTAGCCTTTCAGCACCGACAAGCTGGAAGTTTTTTTATGCCTTATCGACACCTGTACGTTATTAGTTATTATCTGTAAAATAAAACAAAAGTATAATGAAATTGAATTGGTGGAAATCCATCGCCTCGTTCCTCGTGGTGCTCTTTACCATGCCGCTGGGACATGCGCTGATGATGATTATGGACAAGACGATGACGCCCGAGGCTGTGCATTACTCAGCCTTCTTCATGGGGCTCGTAGGTTTAATCATGGTAGTGATTGGTGTTTTTGTGAAGGGAGACACCAAGCAGACCCTTTGGGGACTGTTCGGCGGTCTGCTGTTCTGGACCGGCTGGATAGAGTTCCTCTTCCAGTACTATGCCACGCGCTGGGGCACGCAGCCCGAGATTGAGAACGGCGAGGTGGTGACGCGACCCGAGTACCTCATCCTGCCGGCCACCTTCGGCATGTGGATGATGGTAATGCTGCTCTACATCTTCTCCACAAAGAATGGTTGCAACTTCATCAACTGGTGGCAGCGTGTGCTCTTCCGCTCGCGCAAGAACGAGATTGCGGCTCGCCCCATGACCCACCACACCAGCATCGTGACGTTTATGGAGCTGAACATGATACTCTGGACCAGCTACCTGCTGTTGATGTTCTGCTACGACAAGAACTTCCTCGGCGACCATCATCCTGTGACTTCGATTATAGCAGCAGCTTGTTTGATCGGCAGTTTCTTTATCTTCAAGAAGCAGCTCCGTCTGAGTACCTGGGGCGCCAACATCCGCATGGCCATCGCCACGGTCATCGTGTTCTGGGTGCCGGTGGAAGTGCTGGGCCGTCTCGACTTCTTCAAGGAGTTCTGGATCGAACCGGAGAAATACGCCGTGCAGATGGTCAGCATCCTCGTGGCATTCGTGGCATTGCTTGTCTATATCATGATTGCCGCGAGAAAGAAGAAAAGCAATGCGTAACCGAAAACTATACTGGGGAAAATCCATTGTGTCGATGGGCGTGATTTTAGGAAGCATGCCCATCGTTCACCTTGTGGCACGAGTGCTGAAAGACAATTATGACGGTACGCAACTGTTGGGTGCAGGCATGGCGGTGGGCTTCGCGGGCATGGTGATGGTTGTCATTGGCGTGTTTGTCAAAGGGCAGACGCGCCAAACCTTGCTCGGACTCATCGGCGGCATGTTCTACTGGACCGGTTGGGTGGATTTCCTCTTCATGTACTACACCCATCGTTGGGGAACGCAAGCGGAGACAGACCCCGTAAGCGGGGCTTTGCTGAGCCGTCCGGAATACCTCATGCTTCCAGCCACCTTTGGCTTGTGGGCCATGGTGATGCTGCTCTACATCTTCTGCTCGCGCAATGCTTGTAACTTTCTCAACTGGTGGCAGACGCTCTTCCTGGGAAAAAACAAACGGTTGATAGCCGCACGCCCCATGACGCGCCACACCAGCATCGTCACCTTTATGGAAATCAACACGATGCTCTGGACTTGTTACCTGCTGCTCATGAACCTCTACGACCCCAATCTTTTCGGTCGGGAGAGTGCTGTGACCTTCGGTGTGGCCTTCGGTGCGCTGCTCTCCGCACCCTATGTGTTCCGCAAGCAACTGCATTTGCCTTCGTGGGGAGCGAACATCCGTATGGGGACGGCAACGGTTATCGTGTTTTGGATAGCTGTTGAGGCTTTCAATCGTACTGGTATCATCGGAAAGTTGATGGACAATCCCGCAGCCTATCCTTGGCATTGGGTGGTGATGGCGATAGAACTTTGCTTCTTGGCAGGGAAGATCGTCAAAGACACGAAAGCCAACAGGATGTTCACGAATGCCGAAGTTTAGGTAAAGAGATATATGAAGAAAGGAACTTGGCGGAAACAGCATAAGTGGTTAGGCATCAGCATGAGTTTTTTCATGCTGATGTTTTGCGTGTCGGGTGTCTTGCTCAATCATCGTTCTCTCATCAAAGATATGAACGTAAGCAGAAAGTATCTGCCAAGCCGTTATGAGTTCACTCGTTGGAATGGAGGCCTGTTAAGGGGCACGCTTGACCTTTCTCCTCACCTGTTGCTTTACGGCAATGGCGGTATATGGCTTACCGACTCCAAGGCTTCTTGCTTCAAGAGTTTCAATGAGGGGCTGCCGACAGGAGCCGACTACCGGCAGATAAGAAATGTGATAAAGGCATCCGATGGCAGTCTTTTTGCCCTATCGCCGTTCGGGCTTTACCGGCATGGCGTGCACGGCGCTTGGCATGAGGTGACAATGCCGTTGGCAGAAGACGAAAAGCTGACAGACATTGCATCTCATGGCGATACCCTTGTGGTTGTTAGCCGTTCCTTTGCCTACATCGCACGTCCCCCATATACGGGTTTCAAACGGATTGCCATCCGCGCCCCAAAAGATTATGACGGTAAGGTTACGGCTTTTCGCACTGTCTGGATGCTTCATAGTGGAGAACTGTTTGGCATGGCAGGAAAACTGATGGTCGATTCCGTTGCCATTGTTTTCGTACTGCTCTGCATTACAGGCGTCATCTTTTGGTTAAGGCCGAAACGGAAGGCGTTGCTGCGAAACTCGCTTCATCTGCATGACAAGATTGGAAGATATACCATCCTGCTCACGCTTTTGATTGCGCTGACAGGCTGGTGTCTTCGGCCTCCGGTGATGATAGCCTTGGTGTTGAACAAGATACCTGCACTGCCTGGAACAACCCTCAAAAGTACAAATCCGTGGAATGACAGACTGCGCATGATACGCTATGACGAGGAATGCCGCGACTGGCTTCTGTCAACATCGGAAGGTCTCTTCTCCTTGGATCTCGAAAAGGCTACGGTAAAGCCGATATCTTCTGCGCCGCCTGTTAGCGTAATGGGGTTGAACGTGTTGCAGAAAGATAAGGAAGGAAGATGGCTTTGCGGATCGTTTAGCGGTTTGTATGTTTGGGACAGACCGCATGAAACGGTGTGCGACTACTTTACAGGCAAGCCCGCACCCAAGCAAGCCGGTGCACCGTTCGGAAAGAAGGCAATCGCTGGCATGAGCCAGGATTTTGGCGTTCCTGTCATTGCGGAGTATTACGAAGGAACCTCCTTTGCCCCACAACCTGCTTACATGACTAACCTGCCGATGTCGCTATGGAATGTGGCATTGGAGGTGCATAGTGGCCGTTTCTTTATCGGAAGCATAGCCACTTATATCTTCATCTTCGCTATGGGGGTTCTTGCCCTTGGATGCTTGTGGTCGGGGTATAAGATTAGACTGAAAAAGAAGAAATGAATAATCCCGTACATAAGTGCTATTCTTTCATCCTCGTTTTGCGCAGACCGTAGCACCATCGTTTGAGAAATTCGCTCATACGCATAAGTTTGCCAATCCAAACGCAAACGTAGGCAATGCCAATGGACAGCGGTACGGCCACAAGCAATGGAAGGAGCGGCATGTTGTGGGCATCGCAGAACTCGTGCAGTAGGGTAAGGTCGGCGACCGGATAGGTAAGTACAAATAGCCCGTTGAAGAGATATACGTCGAGCGAGTTGCGCCCGAACCAGCCGAGCCAGTTCAGGAAAGGCGTTTCTTTGCCTTCCTGCTGCAAGAATATGTAGGAAAAGAGTATGATGGCGAGCGTCGGGCGGATGTACCGTTCGCTCACCGTGCTGAGACTGTGCAGGGGAATATCGGCGAACAGCAGGTAGACATATCCTATGAGGGATACCGTGAAGAGCCCATTGGCGGAGGCGAGGCGCTGCATGAGGTTGTATTTGCGAAAATAGTAGCCCATAACAAAGGAAGGATAGAAGCAGGCGCAGTGCTCAAGGGGGATGTATTGCTCGGTAGCAATGTCGGGAAAGTGTTTCCATAACACGATGAACAAAACGTAGACTACGGTTATGAAAGCAATTTCGAATGAGAGACGGCGGCATTTCAGTATCGGGTACTGCAGAAGGGCGAACAGGGCAAGACACTTCAGATACCAGTAGCCGCCCGTCAGTGCCGTGCCGGCGAAGTCGTTCCAGTGGTTGATGCCTAACCCCACAGATATCGGGAAGAGTAGCCATCCGAGAACGAAGGCCGGGAAAATGTAGGTGGGTACACGCTTGAGAAGTTTATGGCGCAGTGTGGTGGCATCGGCTACATAAGCCACATATCCCGACATAAACATGAAGATGTACATGTGGCATGATTCAATGAAATTAATTACCCCCCCCCCCGAGGTGTGCAGGGCAAAGAGGTAAACGTGTCCCAAGACCATCAGAAGTATGGCAAATCCCTTCATGCGGTCGATGTAATCCAGTCGTTGTTTCATAATTGCTTTGTTGGGTCTGTAACGATGATGTATCGCCTGCAAAGGTAAGCAAAGTTTCTGACAGGTAAGGCTTTTGGTGCGTTTATATCGCCCCACCCTACCGAAATCGGGTGAGAATTGGGCTGCGCGAACGGTTTGCAGCCGACAGGTTGACTGCCATCGGCATCTGTGCCGTCGGTGCGGTGTTTCGATAACCTTTCTTCGGGCATCCGCATCGGCCGGCAACTGACGGGTGGCCGCAACACAAAAAAGCGGAGCCTTCCACAGAAGGCTCCGCCCAAACGTGATATCGCAGCATATCCGTATGGATGCTGACGGGGGTATATCGTCAAGCTATCGGGCCGTGAGGGCTTATAGCTTGCTCTGATAGTCTTGTACCAACTCGTTGATGATGCCGTCGGCCAGCCCCAGGTTGGGCACCTGGATGGAGGCGGCTCCCACGCTCTCGGCCACAGCGAGAAATATTTCGGCAGCAGGAACGATGACATCGGCCCGGTCGGCTTTCAGGCCGAAGGTGTCCATGCGTTCTTCCACCGAGAGAGGCGCCAATGTGGCATGTAGCTTGTACAGTGTGTCCACGGGCAGCCGGTCGGCGAGTTTCTCGCGCTTGTTGGCCAGCCGGTACAGTTTGTTGATGTTGCCGCCGCTTCCCACAATGGTGATGTTGTGGTAGCCGTTGGTCACTTCGCGCAGTTCGGCCTGCATCTCGGCCTTGGCCTCGGGTGTCACTTTGCCTTTGAGCAGCCGTATCGTTCCCACATTGTAGGAGTGCGAGTGGATGCGCTCACCGTTGTGTATGAAGGTGCATTCGGTAGAACCGCCGCCCACGTCCACATACAGGAAATTGCCGTCGGTGGGCAGGAGCGAGAGGTGGTTGTCGTAGACGATCTGCGACTCTTCGTCGCCCGAGATGATCTCCAGCTGTATGTGTGCTTCCTTCTCGATGGCCTTCATGACCTTCTTGCCGTTGTCCGAGTCGCGCATGGCCGAAGTGGCGCAAGCCCTGTACCGTTCCACGCCGTAGACCTTCATGAGTTGGCGGTAGGCTTTCATGGTGCGGATAAACTGCTCGGCCTTGTCCTTGGACAGTTTGCCGTCGGTGAAAACCTCCATGCCCAGTCGTAGCGGCACGCGCAGAAAGAGCAGTTTGCGCAGTCGCTGCTTGCCGTTGCTCTCGGTCTGCAGTTGCTTGATGAGCAGGCGCGAGGCGTTGGAGCCTACGTCGATGGCGGCAAAGACGGGCATCTGGGGTTGTATGTTGTCAGTCATGCGTGTTGTTCTATTTCGTTAAGATATGCTTTGTAGAGTTCTTCCTGCGAGCGGAAGGGGCTCTTTCCGTCTGCCGATGGTTGCATGGCATCGCTTCCGAAGCCGTCCACGACACGTCCGTTGGTGGTGTCGGCCAATCCGTAATCCACGGTTCGGAGCAGGTCTTTCTGCAGGTCGGTATCGTAAACCGGTGTCAGCACCTCCACGCGGTTCACCAGATTGCGCGGCATCCAGTCGGCCGAACCCAAGTAATATTTCGGTTTGCCGTCGTTGGCAAAGATCAGGATGCGGGCATGCTCCAGGTATCGGTCAATGATGCCCACGACGCGCAGGTTGCCGTTCAGGCTGGGCTGCGAGGCCACCAGCGAGCAGTTGCCCCGGCAGACGATATCGATGCGCACACCCGCCGCCGCTGCCTGATAGATCTTGTTCACCACGTCGCGGTCGGTGATGTGGTTGATCTTGATCTTCACCCATGCGGTCTTCCCGTCTTCGGCATTGCGTATCTCGTTGTCGAACAAGCGCAGCACACGTGCTTTCATGCTGTTGGGCGATACCAGCAGTTCGCGGAAGCGCACCTGCGAGAACGGCCTGTCGATAAACTCGAACACCTTGGCCACCTCGTTGACGATACGCGGGCGTGCCGTCATCATCAGATAGTCGGTATACACGCGGGCATTGCCTTCATGGAAGTTGCCCGTACCCACACAGGCGATGTTGCCTTTCTTCGACTCGATGTAGAGGAGCTTGGAGTGAACCTTCAGTCCTTCCACGCCGTAGATCACGTTCACGCCTTCTTCCTGCATGCGCTTGCTCCACTTGATGTTGCTTTCCTCGTCGAAGCGGGCCAGCAGCTCCACCACCGCCGTTACCTTCTTGCCGTTGCGTGCCGCCGTAATCAGTGCCTTGACCACTTTTGAGTCCTTGGCCAGACGGTACAGGGTGGTCTTGATGGTCTTCACCTCGGGACGTATGGCCGCCTCGCGCAGTACGCGGATGTAACCGTCGAACGAATGGTACGGCACATGGATGAACTGGTCCTTCGTTCGAATCTGGTCCAGCAGGCTCTGTGCGGAGAGGAACGACGGTTTCATCAGGTGGTGCCATTTGGGATATTTCAGTTCCTTGTGGCCGCAGTCGGGAAACGACATCAGGTCCCTGTGGTTCTGGTATCTCCCGCCTGCGAGCGAGGTGTCGAGCTCCTTGACATCCAGACGGTCAATGATTTTCTGCTGCATGTCCTTGGGCATGTCGGCATCGTATATCAGTCGCACGGGGTTGCCCTTGCGCCGGCTGTTCACCCCTTCGGCTATCTTGTGCAGCACGCCGTAATCCTGGTCGTTGTCGATTTCCATCTCGGCATCCTTCGTGAACTTGATGGAGAAGGCCCGGTAGTGGCTTTTCTTGAAACCGATGAACACCAGTGGCAGGCAGAAACGTATCACGTCGTCCAGGTACATGATGTTGTCCATGCCGTCGGAAGCGGGCACTTTGATCCACCGGCCAAACTCCCGGTCGGGCACTTTGATGATGGCAAATTTCTTCTTCTCGCTCTCAGCGTCCACCTTTTCTACCACGAGGTAGATGCGGTTGTCCTCGAGCATCATCAGGTTGTCGATCTGCGAGAGCCAGATGGGCAGCACGCCGCCGGCCAGTTTGTCGTAGAAGTAGTGGGTGAGAAACTGTTTCTGCTCACTGTTGAGATCTGCTTCGGTGATGAGGCGTATGCCATGATTGGGCAAGAGCGACATGACGTGCGCCACCTCGTTGGCATATTCGCCGCTGTACTCCTTGTTGAGCTTGTTGATGGTCTTCAGCGCATCCTTCAGCGCGTGGTGCGTGCGCTTGTCCAGATCGGGGTTTTCCAGAATGCGGTTGAGCGAAGCCACACGCACCCGGAAGAACTCGTCGAGGTTGTTGGAATAGATGCCCAGATACGAGAGGCGTTCCAGCAGCGGCAGTTTCTCTTTCTCGGCTTCCTGCAGAATGCGGTGGTTGAAATACATCCAACTCACGTCGCGCTCTATATATGATTTGGTCTTAACCACGGTGGTGATGATTATGTCGGGCCGTATGGCGGACTACTTGTTCTTGTTGTTCTTTTTCTTTTCGTCCTTGAGCGGTGCGGCTTCGGCAGCTGCCTTGGCCTCAGCCTTCGGAGCTTCCGGCTTTTCGCCGGCCGGCCGATTGTCGGCTGCGGGCTTCTCGAGGAGCGTGTATTCTTCTTCGCCGCTGTAGTGCAGGGCTTTCTTGAAGAACTTGAACGAGCCTTCAGGTATCACGATGCGGTGCATGTTGTCGCAATCGTCGAAGGCATGACGGCTCAGTTTCTCGGGCACACCGGTAAAGGTCACCTGTTTCAGACGGTCACATTCCGCAAAGGCATAGGCGCGTACCGCCTTCACCTGTGCAGGGATGTACACGGTCTCAAGCTCGTCGCAGTCGTAGAAGGCGTCTTTCTCGATGGTCTCCACGGTTGAGGCGATGGTAACGCTCCGTAGGTGTTTCTTCGAACGGAACGCCATCTCGCCGACGGTCACCACACCTTCGGGAATGGCAAAGTTGGTGGCGCTGCTTACCAGATAGATCAGACAGGTCTTGTCGGTGGTGTAAACGGCTTCGCCGTCAAACTCGAAGTCGTCGCTGTCTACCTTCTGCAGGGCGAGGTTCAGTACTAAAGCGTCAAATTTGAAAGATTTTTTGCCTTGGCTTTTCTTTGAAAGCAGTTCGAGGATGGCTTTTTTCGTTTCTTTCATAAACATTTGTTTTTATCACGTTTGTTTGGATGAGAAAATCTCTTTTTCCCGCTTGCAAAATTACGACACCTGTATTACAGACCCATTACAATGACTTTAATATTGTGTTACTTCGTTTCCTGTCTGCTCAACGGTCCTGTATGAATTGCGCTTATTTTCCTGCGCAGGAATAATAATAAGGTGAAGAAACAAGGAATGTCAACATAATATTGTAATTTTACAGACAGAACAACAAAACGAGGCAATGGAGACTATATCCCATTTTCATACGCTCGACGAACTGATTCGTGCCCTTGACCGGGAACGGAAGCTGGTCAGCGCCCTCTTTCAGGACCGTAAACGGCTTTCGTTTCGCTACGAGCTGGCACGTGAGCTGGCTTCGAGGCGGGACGAGAGCCTGGAGTTCCTGCGGCGCTTCGGAGTGATAAGGGACGGCGGCGACTTCGTCGAACTGGAGGACAGCTACCTGAAATTCTTCGAGGATGTGCTGGAGGTGAACGAGGAAATCAGCGTGGCAAGCGTGAAGGAAAGCATCGGCAAGCTCAACGCCGCCATCGACTACTACCAAAGCGAGAACAGTCCGTCGCGCAAGTACGGCTACCTGAAGGAAGTGCGGCGCACGCTCCGCAACATCGCCCTCACCACCCTGCGCAACGTGATAGACCTGAAACGCAACATCGACAACACCTACAAGAACGAGCCTAACTTCGCCATCAAGAAAAAGAAACTGGTGCATCTCGACGAGAAACGGAAGGACATCGCTGCCCTCATCAACGAGTGCGAACGGGTGATAGACGAGAAGCAGGCCACCTTCTTCACGGTGGCGATGGACGTGCAGCTCAGGGAGACGGTGACGGACGTGAAGCTACAGCTGAGGGAGGTGTACCACAACCTGCTGGAGCTGGACCGCCAGATCATCAACTACCTCAACCTCATAGAGTACCAGAACCGCCTCTTCGAGAAGGTGCAGAAGCTGAAGTACCTGCGCGACCAGATGCTTCTGGAGACCAACACCGACGTGAAGGCGAAGCTCGCCGTGCGCAATCCCGTGTGGATGGAACCGCGCCCGAGGTATCCGCTGAAGGTGTCGCTCACGATGCTCCGCACCTCCGACGTAGGGCTCAAGATACTGCAGGACGTGGCCAGCGGCAAGGGCAACGACCGGCTGCGCAAGGGCAATCTGGCCGAACCGCTGACCGCAGAAGAGCTGAAGGAACAGCAACAGGTGCTGCAGCAGGTGGACGTGAACGAGGTGAAGACTGCCTTCATGGCGTCGGGCGACAACCTCTTCCACTTCGTGATGAACTTCTCGGGCTACCGCAAGGAGATGACCGACGAGGAGAAGCTGGTGCTCTTCTGCCAGATTACGGCGCAGTATCTCGACGAGCTGACTATCAGCGACGAGTACCGCCGCCACCAAGACATAGAATATCCATTGATTTACCCCAAGACAGCCTGATACACTTATGCGCTATACAAAAGATATTTTCGACATACTGAGCAAGGGCGGGTTCATCTCGCAGAACTCCATCTCAGAGCAGCGGTCGCACCTCTACGATGCCATAGAGGACGACTACCAGCAGTACCGCGAGTACTACGAGGGCATCGGCTTCCTTCTGGAGGGCGGAAACGGCTATTACTACTTCTCACGTACGGAGAACAAGGTGGAGCTCGCCGACAAGGTGCAGCGGCTCGCCACATGGATAGACCGCCTCGACTTCCTCAAGACGTTCAACATCGCCTTCGGATCGGGCTTCTCCTTCCGCAAGTCGAACATCCTGGAGAAATTTTCCAGCGACATCGAACTGAAGGAGAAGGCCGCCCACCTCTACACCGACATCAAGACCAACGAGGAGAAGATGGACAAGCTCATCGCCGACCTCGACCGCCAGGGATTCGTGGAACTGGAGAACGAGCTGGACGGCACCTACAAGGTGACCGCCGCCTTCCACTACATCGAGGAACTCATGGATTGTCTCACCATCATAGAAACGGAACAGGAATGAGAGCATTACGAAAGATTGTGTTTGTGAACAGTGCGCACATACGCTATGCCGAGGTGCGGCTGGACGGCAATGTGCATTTCATCGGCACGCAGGGCGTGGGCAAGAGTACGCTGCTCAGGGCCATCCTCTTCTTCTACAATGCCGACAAGCTGCGCCTCGGCATCCCGAAGGAGATGAAGAGCTTCGACGAGTTCTACCTGCCACACGCCAACTCGTACATCGTCTACGAGGTGGAGCACGAGCACGGCCCCTTCTGCATCCTTACCTTCCGCAGCAGTGGCAGGGCGTGCTACCGTTTCATCGATGCCGAATACAAGAAGGAATGGCTGGTGGACGACAAGGGCGAGGTGACGGCAGAGAGCAAGGTGATACGCGAGCGACTGGGCGGTGCCTATATGAGCAAGATAATAGACCGCTACGAGCAGTACCGCGACATACTCTACGGCAACAGACAGGCGGTGGGCAAGGAGTTCGCACGCTTCCAACTGATGGAGACTAACCGCTACCAGAACATTCCGCGAAGCATACAGAACGTCTTCCTCAACTCCCGACTGGACGCCAACTTCATCAAGGACATCATCATCCGCTCGATGAGCGAGGAGGAGGCGAACATCGACCTCGGCTATTTCCGCCGTCAGGTGTCCGACTTCGAACAGGAATACAAGGACATTTCCGGCTGGTACAAGCTCAACCAGAAGGGTGAGTCCACCGTGCGCAAACAGGCCGATGCCGTGGTGAAGGCTTATCACGAACTGCTCTACATGAAACAGCAGATCAGGGAACTGTGCGGCGAACTGAAACATGCCGTGCGCACTTGCCGCGAGCGGTTGCCGCTGATAGAGAAGAAAACAGGCGAACTGCTCGAGGAACAGAACCGCCAGAAGCGACTGCTCGACGAACTGCAAAAGAAGTTCGATGCGGAGAAGTCGGTGCTCAACCAGGAACAGGGCGTGGTGAACGACCGCCTCAAGCGACTGAAGGAACGCAGGGAGTACTATGCCGCACAACAGATAGAACAGGTGTTGAGGCGGTTTGACAAGGAGCCGGTGATGAGAGCAAAACTGGAGGGCGACAAGGCCCGACTGGCCGAACTCACCTCGCGCTTCAACGATGTCACTGCCAAATACAACGCACTGCGGCAGAGCGTGAAGAACCAGCTGGAGACCTACCGACAGTCGCAGAACAACCGCATATACCTCTTTGGCCAGGAGAAACAACAGGCGGAGGAACGCATGCTTGCCGAATATACCAAGCGGCGCGAAGAGGTGGAAGCATCGTTTGCCGAGAAGGCTGCCCTTGCCACCCATGCCGTGGAGCAGTTGAAGGACGAGCAGACGGCGGTGGAAAAGGAGTTGCTGAAACTGAAATACTGCCATCCCTATCAGGAGGAACAGGAGAACCTGAAGAAGAGTCTGGACGCCTTGGCGCTGCGCGAGAAGGAACTCGACGGACTGGTAACCGCCTCTGCGGCAAACATCAACCGTCTGCAAGCCGAATACGACAGGCAGGAGGCGGAGGTGCTCACCGAAAGCAAGAAGCTGCAGGAAGCCAAGCTGCAGGAGATGGAAAAGACCTCTGAACAACTGGCAGAGGTTGATGCCCTGCTCGCCCGCACAAAGGGTTCGCTCTACGAATGGCTGGAGGAAAACAAGCGCGACTGGGAGCAGAACATCGGAAAGGTGATTAACGAGGAGAAGGTGCTGTACCAGATGGGGTTGCACCCGCAGAAGACGGATGGCACGTCGCTCTTCGGCGTGAAGCTCGACCTTGTCGACCTGCCGGTTTCCGTACGCAAGCCTGCACAGCTGAAAGAGGAGAAAGCCCAATTGGAGTCTGAACTCCAGACGCTTAAGAAGGACTACGCCGCCCTTGTGGAGCAGCAGGAGCAGCAAGTGGCGGAACTTAAACGTCCGTTTGCAAGCAAGATGAAAGAGCTGCGCGAGCAGAAATCTGCCTATGAGATAGAACTGCGTATGATGCCGCAAAAGCGGAAGGGCATCCTCGTAGATCTGGACGGCTATGCCGCCAAGGCGAGGCAAGAGGTGGAGGCAAGGAAAGAGGAACTGGCCGCCCGTCAACAGGATGTAGCCCACCGCTTCACCCTCGCCGAGGAAGCTCGCGCAAAGGTGAGTGCAGACAGGCAAAAGCAGTTGGCCGCCGAGCACAAGCGATACCAAAAGGCCAAGGACGAGACTGTCAGGCTGCACGAAGAGCAGGTGGCGGCGGTGCGTGCCGAAATGAAGCTGCAGGAGCAGAAGACCGAGGCAGAACTGGCGCAACTCGGCAAACAGGAACTGGACGAGCTGCACGGTCGTGGGGCCGACACCCGGATGGTGGAGGACTGCAAGGCGGCGATACAAGCCTCCGAGGCAGAACTGAAATTCGTCGACGACCACCGCCGGCTGGTTTACGAGTACCAGCACGACAAGGAGGAACTATTCGACAAGGAGGAACTGCTCAAGGGGCAGAAGAAAGTCCTTGCGGAGAAGCTCCAGCAACTGAACGTGAAGTACGCCCAACGCCGGCAGAAGCACCAAGACCAGCTCACTGCCCTCGGCAAGGAACTCGCCGAGCGACGGCAGGAGAAGGAGCGCATCGACGGGGAGCTGCAGAAGGCAGACCGTTTTGCGCACGACGAGAACCTCTGTCCGCCGTTCTTTGCCGAGGCTGCGGAGATACAGACGCTCCGCACGCCCGGACAGGCCGTGGACGAGCTGACCAGCATCATTGTCTCGCGACAGACGCGTCACAACCAGTTCAAGGGCAGCGTCAACGTGTTCAAGGCCAACTTCTCCGCCAAGAACACCTTCAATTTCCGCATGGAGCTGACCCTCGACGAGGACTTCCTCGACTTTGCCAGCAATCTCGACGACTTCCTCGTCAACAACAAGATAGAGGAATACCGCCGACGCACCAGCGAGCGGTATGTGGAAATCCTGGCCCGTGTCTCCAAGGAGATGGGCGAGCTGACCCGCCACGAGTCGGACGTGGACAAGATTATACACGACATCAACAGCGACTTCCGTGAGCGCAACTTCGCCGGTGTCATCAAGCTCATCGCCCTGCAGCATGTGCCCTCGGCCGACAAGATGGTGCAGCTGATGAAACGTATCAAGGAGTTCAACGACGACAACCAGTTTGCCATGGGTGGACTGAATCTCTTCTCCGCCGCCAACCGCGACGAGGTGAACCGGAAGGCCGTGGACTACCTGCTCGACTTCATGCAGTCGCTCCTCGACAATCCGCAGCGTCAGTACCTCACCCTCTCCGACCTCTTCCAGTTGCAGTTCCGCATCGTGGAGAACG
>CAVKJH010000032.1:0-64465 GCA_963656755.1 bacterium | reverse complement strand
TATTATTGCTCAGGATGTTATAAAAAACATTAATTAAAATGATGCGGATTTAAGGTACAAACCAAAATAGGAAGAAAACTATTTAGCTTTCTTCCTATTATTATTAGCTGTTATCGTTGATTGCTGTGCTAACGATTAGCAAATTTTTCTGGATCCGTCTCCAATTACGACATTGATCACCTCGGGTTCGTGGCCGTATTTCTCGTTGAACTTCTTCTTGGCCTCGGCAATGAACTTGTCGTAGACTTCATCTTTAACCAAGTTGATGGTGCAACCGCCGAAACCGCCGCCCATGATGCGCGAGCCGGTCACGCCGTTTTCTTTTGCGAGGTCATTGAGGTAGTCCAGTTCTTCGCAACTCACTTCGTACTCTTTGCTCAGTCCGTAATGTGTTTCATACATCTTCTGGCCTACGGTCTCGTAGTCGCCCTTCTCCAATGCCTCGCTCACGGCCAGCACGCGGTCTACTTCGCCGAGCACGAAATGAGCGCGCGTGTAGTCTTCTTCGCTAACCTCAGGCTTTACGGCCTCAAGTTCATCCCAGTTGGCATCGCGGAGTGTTTCGAACTTCTTGTCGGGGAAATGGTTGCCTAAAGCCTTAACCACGTTTTCGCAGGAATTGCGGCGGTCATTGTAAGGCGAACCCTTCAATTCATGCTTAACCTTAGAGTTGAGCAGAACCAACTTGTAACCTTTGGGTTCCCAGGGGAAATATTCGAACTCGCGGCTGCGGCAATCAAGACGCATCAGTTTTCCCTTCTGACCGAATACAGAAGCAAACTGGTCCATGATACCGCAATTAACGCCGATGTATTTGTGTTCCGTGGCCTGTCCAGCCAGCACCATATCCCACTTGGATACTTTGTTGTCGCCAAAGAGGTCGTTAAGCGCACATGCAAAGCAACTTTCCAAAGCGGCGGATGAAGACATACCTGCACCCAACGGCACGTCGCCGGCAAATGCTGCGTTGAACGGCTTCACTTCTACGCCAAGTGCTTTCATCTCCTGGACAATACCGTAGATGTAACGAGCCCATGTGGCCTTTGGACCTTCGGGGTCGTCGATCTTGAAATGAGCCATGTCCTTCAGGTCGATAGAGTAGATGTTGCAAGTCTGCTGGCCATTGGGGCGCACCTCGGCCAGGATGCCTTGTTCCACTGCTCCCGGGAATACGAACCCTCCATTATAGTCGGTGTGTTCGCCAATGAGATTGATGCGACCAGGTGAATGGTAGATGTTGCCAGTCTTTCCGTCAAAATGCTTGACGAACCGACTTCTTACGAATTCAATATCCATAGATGTAATTTTTAAAAAGTTAATTAGATTCTTATTTGTTCTCCAAGCCTATCTTAGATCCCCAGTTACAGAACCATACGATGTAAGCATAGAATATGAAAAGGCAGCAGCTGGCAATGATAACGCTGGTCGAATCGACCAATTTGCCCATCAAGGGAGTTAGCAGTGCGGCACCAATCACGCCTGTATTGATTACGCCAGTTGCAGCTTTCGTGTGCGGTCCCAGCTCCTGCAGACCGAGGTTGAAAATCAAAGGCCACATCACAGAGTGGAACAAGCCGGCTGCAATCATGCACCAGATACCCACCATTCCGGGCAATACAACGCTGAGCAGTATGCAAGCAGCTCCAAGCAACAGGCATGCGGTCAGCAACTTGCGGGGTTCGAACTTTGCAAGAATAGCAGCTCCGATAAAACGGCCAACCATCATGCCACCCCAATAGAATGCCAGATAGCTTGTGGCAACAGCAGTATAATCGCTGTCGGCACCCATCATGTCACGGAACTTGTAAGGCAACATGGAAGGCACTCCGATTTCAACACCCATATACATAAAGATGCCTAACGCGCCCAACCATACATGGGGATATTTGAAAACCGACGATTTGTATTCACGGTGAATACCGGCAGCTTCAGCCTGCTTTCCCTCATCAATCTTGGGAAGCTTGAGGAAGACAAGAATAACGCAAATTAATAAGGTAAAGATACCTAAGCCAAGGAATGGGGTAGGGACTGCGGACGGGGTGGGGGCTTGGTCGCGAATGATTACATAGGTAATGAACAGAGGAGCCAGAGTAGTAGCTACTGAATTCAAAGCCTGGCTAAGCGTCATGCGGAAAGCGCCTTTTTCGGGTGCGCCAAGAACCATTACATAAGGGTTGGCCACATTCTGCAGCATAACAACGCCACAGGCCACTAAACACATGCAGGCCAAAAACACGGTATATACATTGGCTTGTGCAGCAATGGCTGAATTGATGCCGATAGAATTGACCACGAATCCGATGCCGGCTATAGCCAAGCCAAGAATAAGCGTTCCTTTATACCCTATCTTGCTCATCAGCATAGCGAACGGAATGCTCAGTAAATATGCTCCATAAAAAGCAGAATTTACATACTGGCCTTGCTGGGCTGTCAAGTCGAAAGCTTTTGAGCAGAAAGAAATCATTGAGTTGTTCATTGTCGTTATGAATCCTATAAGGAAACAAACGATAAAGACAACAATCAGCGCAAATGTATAGTTAGGACGCTGTGTTTTGAGATTTTGTGACATATTAGTTAAGTTCAGTTATTAGTCGTTCACTAATAGGGAGAAGGACGATTTCACAATGCGGAATTCATCCTTCACCCTATTAATAATGCGTGTTCGGTTGTTATTTTTCCACGCCGAATTTATAAATGGTTTTTTGCTTGTATTGCTCTCCGGGTCTCAGAACCACATCGGGGAAATAGGGACGATTGGGTGAATCCGGGAAATGCTGTGCCTCGAAGCACACGGAAGAACGCTTTGGGAACGTAGCGCCGCATTGGCCTTCCTTACCGTCTGCCCAATTGTCCGTGTAAAGTTGTACGCCTGGCTCAGTGGTGTATACCTCCATAGTACGGCCAGAAGTGGGCTCCACAATCTTTGCGGCAAAAGCCAATTCACCAAATTCTTTCTTGTTCAAAACGAAGCAGTGGTCATAGCCGGCTCCATTTTTGATTTGTTCGTCGTCTGCATCGATGTCTTTTCCCAGCGTCTTTGGCGTGCGGAAATCAAAGGGTGTACCCTCTACCTTCAGTATCTCTCCCGTGGGTATAGAGGTCTCGTCAATGGGGATGAAGAAATCCGCATTAATCTGGCATACAACATTGTCGATTGTGGGAGTGGGGTTGGCAATACCGGCCAAAGAGAAATAACCGTGATTGGTAAGATTGATGATAGTCTTCTTGTTGGTTGTGGCCAAATACTCGATGATCAGTTCGTCCTCATCAGTAAACGTGTATTCGACCGATACTTTCACTTCTCCGGTATAACCCTCTTCTCCATAAGGACTTACCAGATTGAGCGCCAATGTGTGCTCACCCATCACATGTGCCTCCCACACCCGTAGATTGTAGCCTTTCTTTCCTCCGTGCAAATGGTTCTTGCCGTTGTTTACCGCCAAATGGTAATCCTTGCCATTCAACGTGAAATTGCCATCGCAAATGCGGTTGCCGTATCTGCCGATCAATGTCGATTTGTACGGTGAGTCCGACTTTTGTGCGGCTTCAATGCTGTCGTAGCTCTGTATGACGTTAGCCAACTCACCATTTTTATCGGGAACGAACACACCTACGATGGCGCCTCCATAATTGGTAATGGCAACAACGTGTCCTTTGCTGTTCTTTAGGAAGAAGAGGTCGGTCTTCTTTCCGTCAACAGTGGCTTGGTAATTGGATTTTTTCAAGCCACCGAAGTTTTCTGTTTCAGTCGTGCTCATAATAATTTCAGGTTTTAGTTACTTTATCTATTGCAAAGTAACTAAAAATAAACCATAATCACAAGACAAAACAAGAAAAATAAGAAGACTTTGATGTTAAAAATCGTTTAATGAAAGCAAATCTGACACAACATAAGTGGAGCCGCCGACAAAAACGAAATCGTCTGGGCCAGCATTTTTGCAAGCCCGGTGATAGGCGTTGGCTACACTTCCGCAGTCTTCACCTTGTAAGTGGTGCATTAAGCCTTTTTGTTCTACTGTTCTTGAAGGTACTGCCCGTTTTGTGGTGGCTTGTGTCCAATAGTAAAGTGCATCCTTGGGCAACATCTCCATGATAGTGTCTATGTCTTTGTCATCGACCATGCCAAACACGATGTGTTTTCGGTTGGCTGTTTGGGCCTTGATCTGCCGGGACAGATATGCCCACCCGGCAGCGTTGTGTCCCGTATCACATATCACGAGAGGATGCTTCTGCAACATTTGCCATCGTCCTTGCAGCCCCGTCAATTCGCACACTGTTTCAAAACCCTCTATTATATTAGTGAGTGATAGGGAGTGTTGACCGGAACCGTCCCTGTTGTTTAAGAGCATTTGATGGCATAGTACTTTAACTGCTGCCAAGATCGTATTGGTGTTCTTGGCCTGGTATTCGCCGCCTAATTCTCCATGAATTGTTCCAAAATGCTGCGTTTGGTATTCCATGCCGCCGTTGGCCGCAACATTCCATGCGGTTATCTCTTTTTCCTGTTCGGCGTACATTAACGGTGCGTTTAGGTCGCAGGCCATGTTGTCGAACACGGCGGTCGTTTCTGGTAAAGCCTCGCCAACGACAACAGGTACACCTTTTTTTATTATACCAGCTTTCTCGCCGGCTATCTTCTCCAGCGTATTGCCCAAAAATTGCGTATGGTCAAAACTTATGTTGGTGATAACCGACAAAATGGGGGTGATAATGTTTGTACAATCAAGACGTCCTCCAAGTCCAACTTCAATGACGGCCACATCCACATGCTGTTCCTTAAAATAAAGAAAAGCCAAAGCGGTGGTCAATTCAAAGAAAGATGGATGAAGAGGCTCAAAGAACGACCGGTGTTTTTCCACGAAATCCACAACACGTTCCTCACTGATTTTCTGGCCGTTTACCCTTATTCGTTCACGGAAATCTACAAGGTGCGGCGAGGTGTAGAGGCCAACCTTGTAACCGGCGGACTGCAGGATGGCTGCCAAGGTGTGCGAGCACGAACCCTTTCCGTTGGTTCCCGCCACATGTATCGTCTTGTATTGTTGGTGCGGGTGGCCGAAATGGTCGTCGAGAGCCAATGTGTTTGCTAACCCGTCCTTATAGGCAACAGCACCCACATGCTCAAAGACAGGGGTGCTGTTGTATAAGTACTCTACAGTCTGCTGATAATTCATATAGAGAAAACTATGTTAAGGCATATTCGCGTTCTTTTACACGCGGTATTTTCTGTTTACTGACAGATTGGTCTTTGGGAGCCTTTGTTTGTTAAGCCGGCATGTCTGTCTCTCCCTAACAGATGTTAATGGCAACATGCAATTCCCGGAACACAGAAGCTGCGTACCGGATGTCATATAGCCAGCCTCAATCGTAGAAAAGAGGACTGCCTTAACCTGAAGAGGATATGCATGGCTAAATTGCCGGAAGTCAACCGAAATCAGAAATTGTCTCGTTGTTAAGAGAAACACTCTTTGAATTTTTCAAAGACACTTTTCTTCTCTACGGCATCCCCTTTGAAGTTTTCGCTGTCTCGGAGCGATTCTACGGCTTTCTTTTCGGCCTTTGTTAGCGTCTTGGGGACATAAACGCTCATGTTCACCACAAGGTCGCCTGTTCCCCAACCGTATCCTTTCAGTGCGGGCAACCCTTTTCCTTTCAGCCTGACTGACTTTCCCGGCTGTGTTCCGGGCTCTACTTTCAGTGTCAGCTTGGAACCATTTATGGTAGGTATCTGGGCTTCGCCTCCCAGTGCAGCGGTCGGGAAATCCAGCAAGAGATTATATATGAGATCTTGCTTGTCGCGTATGAAGAGATCATGCTTTTCCTCTTCTACCATGACCTGAATGTTTCCGTTTATTCCGTTATGAGGACCTGCATTGCCTTTACCGTTGATGTTTACAACCATGCCTTCCTCTACACCGGCCGGAATTTCAATTTCGACGATTTCGTCTCCTTTTACGACACCCGTACCACCGCACTCTTTACATTTGTTCTTGATGACAGTGCCTTCGCCATGACAGGTGGGACATTCCGATTGTGTAGTCATCATGCCGAACATGGAGCGTACCGTACGATTGACCACACCGGCTCCGTGACAAGTAGGACATGTTTCGGGCTTGGAGTTTCCTTCAGCGCCTGTGCCGCCACAATGACTGCACGGAACGTCTTTCTTGACCTTGAATTTCTTCGTCACTCCCGATGCAATGTCTTGTAAGGACAACTTGACTTTCAGCCGAAGGTCCGAACCCCGGTAAACACGCTGCTGGCTGCCGCCATTGCCGCCAAAGCCGCCGAAACCGCCGAAGCCACTGTGTCCGCCAAAGATGTCGCCGAACATGGAGAAGATGTCGTCCATGTTCATACCTTCGCCGAAGCCCCCGCCGAAGCCCCCTTGCGGGCCGTTAAACCCAAACTGGTCGTACTGCTGGCGTTTCTGCGGGTCGTGCAGTACATCGTAAGCCTCTGCGGCCTCTTTGAACTTTTCCTCGGCTTTTGCATCCCCTGGATTGCGGTCCGGGTGATACTTTATGGCCAGCTTCCGGTAGGCCTTTTTTATGTCATCTTCAGAAGCGTTCTTGTCCAGTCCAAGAACCTCATAGTAATCTCTTTTTTCTGCCATTTATATCTGAAAATAGGGAGTCAATTATTGTTGGGGCGGAAAGTGCTTACTGTCCGACTGCCACTTTGGCGTGACGTATCACCTTGTCGTTCATGGTGTAGCCTGTCTGAAGGCAGTCTATTACCTTGCCTTTCTTGTCATCGCCCATTCCCGGCACCATAGCCACAGCCTCGTGGAAATCGGTGTCGAAATCTTTGTCGGCCGTGTCGATCTTTCTTACTCCCAGTCCTTCAAGGGTTTTGGTGAATTTGTTAAAGATGTTGTTGATACCTTCCCGGATGGCTGTCGGGTCTTCGCTTTTGTCAGCCAAGGCGCGTTCGAAATCGTCAAGCACTGGCAGGATAGCGGCAATCGTCTTGGCACCTCCGTTGAGAATCAGTTCGGTTTTCTCTTTGAGGGTTCTCTTTTTATAATTGTCGAACTCGGCAACCGAACGCAAATATTTGTCCTTCAATTCCTCTATTTGCTTTTCTGCTTTTTCCAATGGAGAAATCTCTTCCTCTGCTGCGTTTCCGTCAGAAGATTTGTTGGATTCTTCCTCTGCTGCAGCGCTGTCGGTTGCATCCGCAGTTACATTCTTTTCGTTAATCGTCTCTGCCTGTTCGTTCTCGACGTTTATTTGGCTTTTGTTGTCTGTTGTTTCTGACATAATTTATATACTTGGTTCAGCCATATTGGTAGCAAAAAACATGCCACCAATAGTGACTGAACGTATTGGCCTGTTAATTAACAGTTGTACATTTTGGACTTCTGTTCTTTGATTGCATCGTCGTGAATGTATTCATCGTACGGCATCAGTTTGTCGATGGTACCGTTGGGAGTCAGTTCGATGATGCGGTTTGCTACGGTCTCGATGAACTCGTGGTCGTGGCTGGAGAAAAGGACATTGCCTTTGAAGCTGACAAGGTTGTTGTTGAATGCCTGGATGCTTTCCAAGTCCAGATGGTTAGTGGGCGTGTCAAGAATCAGGCAGTTGGCATTCTGCAGTTGCATGCGTGCAATCATGCATCGCATCTTTTCGCCACCCGAAAGCACATTGACCTTCTTCTCCACTTCCTCCTGACGGAAAAGCATTCTTCCCAGATAGGCTTTCATGGCCACTTCATTACCAGGGCCATACTGCGAGAGCCAGTCCACAAGGTTCAGTTCGCTGTTGAAGAAATTGGTATTGTCGAGCGGGAGGTAAGCGGTCGTGATGGTTACGCCCCATTTGTAGGTACCTGCGTCCGCCTGACGGTTGCCGTTGATGATTTCGAACAGTGCGGTCATCGCTTTGGGGTTGTGAGAAAGGAATACCACCTTCTGTCCCTTTTCGATGTTGAAATTCACGTTGTCGAAGAGTACGTTTCCTTCCTCGTCGACAGCCTTCAGTCCTTCTACCTCCAGGATCTGGTTGCCCGGCTCGCGTTCCATCTGGAAGATGATGCCGGGATACTTACGGCTTGAGGGTCTGATTTCTTCCACATTGAGTTTCTCAAGCATCTTTTTGCGGCTGGTGGTTTGGCGGCTCTTTGCCACATTGGCAGAGAAACGGCGGATGAATTCCTCCAGCTGTTTCTTTTTCTCTTCAGCCTTCAACTTTTGGTTTTGGGCTTGTCTGAGAGCCAGCTGCGAGCTTTCATACCAGAAGCTGTAGTTGCCGGAGAACACGGTGACCTTTCCAAAGTCAATGTCGATGGTCTGTGTACTCACGGAGTCGAGGAAATGTCGGTCGTGGCTTACCACGAGTACCGTCTGGTGCTCGTCGATTTCGCCGAGGTAGTCTTCAAGCCATTCCACGGTGTCCAGGTCCAAGTCGTTGGTGGGCTCATCGAGCAAGAGGTTGTCGGGCTTGCCAAACAGGGCTTTGGCCAGCATGACACGCACCTTTTCGTTGTTCGAAAGGGCCGTCATCTGTTTCTGGTGCAGTTCTTCCTTTACGCCAAGGTTCTGCAGCAGCTGGGCAGCTTCGCTTTCGGCTTCCCATCCGTTCATCTCTGCGAATTTCTCCTCCAGTTCGGCGGCGCGGTTGCCGTCTTCCTCGGTCATTTCGGGCTTAGAGTAGAGAGCCTCGCGCTCTTTCATGTTTTTCCACAGGGGCTCGTGTCCCATAAGGACGGTATCCATCACGCTGTAAGCATCATACTTGAAGTGGTCCTGTTCGAGGACAGACAGACGTTCGCCGGGGCCAAGCTCGATGGTTCCCTTGTTGGGTTCCAGGTCGCCGCTGATGGCGCGCAGAAGTGTGGATTTTCCTGCACCGTTCGCACCGATAACACCATATATGTTTCCACGGGTAAACTTGATGTTTACGTCCTTGTAAAGTACTCGTTTGCCAAACTGTATGGCCAAATTGGTTAGACTAATCATTAAAACTAATGCCTTTTGTTGAAATTTTATTTGGTTGCAAAGTTACTATAAAAAAATGAGAACCAAGCCGTCTGAAAGCCCAATTCTCAATTTTTGCTGACGAATAAATGTCCTTCAAATTTGTTCTGTATGCATTAGCCCAGGTATTTCATGAGTATGCGCACGTTTCCACTTTCACGCAGTTTGGCAATACTTTTCTCGCGTATCTGGCGCACCCTTTCGCGCGTCAAGCCAAGCTGTGCTGCTATTTCCTCGAGGCCCATTTCGTTGCAGCCGATGCCGAAACACTCGCGTATGATGGTGGTTTCCCGTTCGTTGAGTACGCTTTCCAGTACGGCATTCAGTTCCTGCGCCATGCTTTCATGGTCGACCATCCGGTCGGTACGGCTTTCCTCTCCACTCGACATGATGTCGAGCATGGTGTTCTCCTCGCCTTCCTGAAACGGCGCATCCACACTGACATGATGTCCGTCGGCCATCATGCTTTGCTGTATTTTGTCCGCATCCACGTTGGTTGCTTCCGACAATTCCTGGATGCTAGGTTGTCTCTCGTGTTCCTGTTCGAACCGGTTGATCTCGTGGTTGATTTTACTCAGCGACCCCACCTGGTTGAGCGGTAGGCGCACAATGCGGCTCTGTTCAGCAATGGCCTGCAATATCCCTTGCCTGATCCACCACACAGCGTATGATATGAACTTGAAACCGCGGGTTTCGTCAAACTTCTGCGCAGCCCTTATGAGACCGATGTTACCCTCGTCGATAAGGTCGGTGAGCGACAGTCCTTGATGCTGGTACTGCTTGGCAACCGAGACCACGAAACGCAGATTTGCAGTGACAAGCTTTTCCTTGGCCCTTTCGCCTTCGCGACCGCCTTTCTTGATTTTTTGCGCTAACGCAATTTCGTCGTCAATGGAAATAAGCGGTGCCCTGCCTATTTCAACAAGATACTTGTCCAAAGCCTCGCTTGCGCGGTTGGTGATGCTCTTCTGAATTTTAAGTTGCCTCATTATCTTGACTTATAACCATTTGAACTTCTGCAGAAAGTCCAAACAATATTCTCCCATAATCTCTACAAAGATAGTAAATTTTTCTCTACCTTATTATATTTTTAAACATTATTTTGATGTTTTTGTCGCATTTTTACCAATCATTAACACTTTCGGCTGTGCAAGTTAGGCAATGGTGGCGCATCGTGTCTTCTTGTACAGCGCAGTAGTGGTGTGACTATCGACAAAAAGAAACTTTTTGAACCGTTTTTCGTAACCGAAAATATCCACGCGCACTGTGTGGTAAACAGTTGTTGCCATATAGTGGAAGTCAACTCTGAAATAACGTGCAATTAATTTACAAACTACAGGTTCAAAATTACGCTGTAGACTTCAGCCGCTTGCCGCGTTGCCAATTCGTTACGTTTCAGGACAGTAATTGAAACCACTGAATACCAACACATTGCGTATGGCGGTCAAAATATTGGATAGCGACAGGTTGTTTATGCAAGTGCGAAAGATGCCCCATCGGGTTGCGAAAGGTGCTGAACGGGCCGACGGCAGGCCACCAATGGTATGTCCGCAGACTACCAACGACACCGCGATATAGCACCAACGGGCTTCTCATGGTACATACCCCGGCCGGCAGAAAGGCGCATCAGGCCATGTAGTAGCCGCCGAAAGGCCGCAAAAAGCGCCAGGGCAGTCCTTTTGCCGCGCTAAACCGGGTAGCGAAACCAACTGTTTTTCTTGAGAAAAATAAATACTATCCCAACACGTCCGATGGACAAATCCGACTCCCGCAGCGATACGCCGCCGCTGGTTTTTCGGCCCTGCAAAACGAATATTTCTTCCATTATTCTTTTCCTATTGGGTTTTTGTGTACCTTTGCAGAATATAAAAAACAAGAATATGATGGAAGTGGTTGTAAAAGACCAGGCTTTGCAACAGGCTGCAAGCGAAGGTATGGATGCGTTCATCCAAGTTTTTACCGATGCGATACACCAGGCAATAGGAGGCGAGTTGAATGCGGAGAACATGCAGACACTGAACGCCGACCAGATCACTTTGTTGGCTTATGTCACCTTGCGCGACGAGCTGATGGACGGAGGGTTTGTCCAGCTCATCCACAACGGTTACGGGCCGTTCTTTTTCAAGAACCCCTTCGACAAAGCCATGCGCAACTGGGGACTGCACGACCTTTACAAGCTCATCAGCAAGTGCCATCGTTACTACAACACCTATCATGAGGATATAGAAGCAGACTGTACACAAGAAGAGTTTGATGCACTTTACGAACAGTACCCCTGCTTTGACGATTTCGACGACGCGTTTGTGGAACGCGAGGAAGAGTTTACTTCGGCCGTGGCACATTATGTTGATGAGCATGTTGACCAATTTGCACGCATAGAGAAATGAATAAGGAACAACAGGAAATCAGAAAAAAAAGTCCCGTACAGATTAGGAACAAAAAAGCATCGTTCGAGTATTATTTTGTTGACACCTATACGGCAGGGATTGTGCTTACCGGCACAGAAATCAAGTCGATCCGCAACGGCAAAGCCTCGCTGGTCGACAGTTTCTGTTTCATCAATAATGGCGAAATCTGGGTAAAGGGAATGAATGTCAGCCCTTATTTTTACGGGTCGTTTGCCAACCATGAAGCCAAAAGAGACCGCAAACTGCTGCTCAACAAGCGGGAAATAAGACGTTTGACGGAAGACACCAAGGCCGTAGGCTTTACCATTGTTCCCATCCTTTTGTTTATCGACGAAAACGGACGGGCTAAGCTCGACATAGCCTTGGCTCGGGGAAAGAAGGAATACGACAAGCGGCAGACGCTCAAGGAAAAGGAAGACAGGCGCGAGATGGACCGGGCCATCAAGCGTTTTTAGGGAAACGTTGTCGTGTACGGCCGTTTACGCCTTGGGGCGCAGACGGCACAAGACCTACGCTTATACAACAGAGAAGTCGGTGAGCCCTTCGCAAGATAACAGGCTTGCTGCGTGAGACAATGACATCTGTACACCAGACCAAGTATGGACATGCCGGACGAGTACGTTCGGCACGGTTGTTCTCCAACCACTTTTCTGTTGTGCGATTTCGTCATTAAGGCTAAAAATTGTAACTTTGTACCCATATTTAAACAGGTAGAAGATGTTGAATAAGAAGAAAAGATGGCATGCCATTAGTGGCCAGCCGTTGACAGAACTTGATAAGAAGGTCATGTATTGGGAAAGCAAGGGCAAGCTGGTCCCTACACGCGACATGGTGCGAACACCCGAGCAGATAGAGGGTATCCGCATGGCCGGCAAGATGAATACCGGTTGTCTGGATGCCGTGGCAGCTGCCATTCGCCCCGGCATGACAACCCAGGACATTGACGACATCTGCATGAAATACTGCGAAGACAACAACTGCCACCCTTCATGCCTCAATTATGAGGGCTTCCCGAAATGTGTTTGCACGAGCATCAACGAAGTGGTCTGCCACGGTATTCCGAAGAAGGAGGACGTACTGCAGGTTGGAGATATTGTCAATGTCGACATGACCCTCGATTACAACGGTTACTACGGCGACGCCTCGCGCATGTTTATCATCGGCGGCAAGACAACACCCGAAAAGGAACAGTTGGTTCGCGTTACGAAAGAATGTCTCGAGATTGGGGCCGAAGCCGCAAAGCCCTATTGCTTTGTGGGTGACATCGGCCATGCCATCCAGAAACATGCAGAGAAGCACGGCTATGGTGTTGTGCGCGACTTATGCGGACACGGCGTGGGACTGGCCATGCACGAGGAACCCGAAATCCTACATTACGGCCACAAAGGCACGGGTATGCTTCTCGTCCCGGGAATGGTATTTACCATCGAACCCATGATCAACATGGGCACTTGGAAAGTGTATATTGACGCCGATGACCCATATGGTTGGGAAGTAATCAGCGGCGACGAGAAGCCCAGCGCCCAGTGGGAGCATACGTTCCTCATGACCGAAACGGGCGTGGAAGTTCTTTCCGAATAAAGCAAACGTTGGAAATATGAATGATATCTATATTTTAGGTATTGAAAGCAGTTGTGACGACACCTCGGCAGCCGTTTTGCGCAACGGGGTGTTGCTCAGCAATGTAACGGCATCACAAGATGTGCATAGAGCCTATGGCGGTGTTGTGCCCGAACTGGCCAGCCGCGCCCATCAACAGAACGTGGTTCCCGTTGTAGACCAGGCCATCAAAAGAGCCGGAATCACCAAAGACCAACTGTCGGCAGTAGCTTTCACGCGAGGACCAGGACTTATGGGGTCTCTGCTCGTAGGGGTCAGTTTTGCCAAAGGCTTTGCCCGAAGTCTCGACATCCCCCTTATTGACGTCAACCATCTGCAGGGACATGTCATGGCGCACTTTATCAAAGAGAGTGATGACGACAACCACATGCCGCCTTTCCCGTTTATCTGTCTGCTGGTTTCAGGCGGCAATTCGCAGATTGTCAAAGTCAACGCCTACAACGACATGCAGGTGCTGGGACAGACCATTGACGATGCCGCAGGCGAAGCCATTGACAAGTGTTCCAAGGTGATGGGACTGGGATATCCCGGCGGACCGATTATCGACCGTCTTGGCAAAAACGGAAACCCTAAGGCTTATAAGTTTTCGGAACCCAACATTCCGGGCCTTGACTACAGCTTTTCGGGACTGAAAACATCCTTTCTATACAATCTTCGCAAATGGGTGGCAGACGACCCCGACTTTGTGGAGAACCACAAGGAAGATTTGGCCGCAAGCCTTGAATACACCATCGTCGACATTCTGATGAAGAAGCTGCGGCAAGCAGTCAAACAGACTGGAATCAAACATGTGGCAGTGGCAGGTGGCGTATCAGCCAATTCAGTATTACGGCAGGCATTCCAAGACCATGCCGACCGTTTTGGCTGGACCATCTATATTCCCAAGTTTAGCTATACTACCGACAATGCGGCAATGATTGGTATCGTGGGGTATCATAAGTGCCTGGACAAGGATTTCTGTTCAATCGACGCTCCTGCATTTTCGAAGGTTACATTCAAATAATATTTATTGCTAAGGGGGTAGCCTGTGCCTTTCCGCACTTGTGCCCGAAAATCGTCATAAAAAATGGAATTAGAGACAAAGATTTTGAGCCGTGAAATACAGTCGGCTCTCTACGATAACGGAAACACGCTGGGCACAGCCGAAAGCTGTACTGGCGGGCGCATAGCTCAAGCCATTATTTCCGTGCCCGGTGCTTCCAATTATTTCAAGGGTGGCATCGTGTCGTATACCAATGAGGTGAAGGAAACGCTACTCCATGTTTCGCACGATGTGCTGGAGGAAAACACGGCTGTATGCGAGGAGGTTGCCCGCGAGATGGTCATCGGTGCATGCGATGCGCTACATGTGGACTATGCCATCTCGGCAACGGGTGTTGCCGGACCCGGAGGTGGCACGCCTAAGATACCTACAGGCACCATATGGATCGGATATGGGGCGAAGGATGACGTGCGCACTTTCCAATTAACCGAAGACTTTGGAAGAGATATCAATCTTGCCATTGCCACCAACAAAGCATTGCGCCTGTTCTTGAGCTATTATAGGGAGAAGCACCCAGCTGAAACAACAAGCTCGGAGCAAAAGGACTGATGTCCGACAAATAACATTAATGGGTTGAATCAAACAAAAAGGGATACAACCGTTAAACATACGGCTCGGCGTATATTTCGTGCCACCCGATTGGAACGTTTGTTCTGGCATGAACACCGAATCCAACTTGCGTACAAATAAAGATAGCCCTCAATCTTCCACGAGAAGATTGAGGGCTATCTTTATTTTGGCGGGTATTCATCTTACCAAGAAAGGATATTAAAGCTGCCCGTTAAATGAATGGCAGGCACTGCCCCCCAATTACTCCGTAAGAATTCCGAATCCGTACTGCTGAAGTTCGATAACTCAGATGCGCCTGTAGTCGCATCGTCAAGCACCGGAAAGCAGGTGATGCAAATGCCAAAAGACTAAAGTAATCCGCAAATCAACAGAACGACAGTTCGTCTTTCAAATCGGTTTTGTCTATCCTTATCGTGTCGCCTTCATGCAATTCGCCGGAAAGGATGCGCTCGCACACACCGTCCTCTATGTATGTCTGTATGGCACGCTTTAGCGGGCGGGCGCCATATTGCACATCGTATCCCTTTGTAGCCACAAACTCTTTCGCAGCCTCGCTTATCTCCACATTGTATCCCAGCTCGTCGGTGCGCTTGAACAAACCGGCCAACTCTATGTTGATAATGCGTTTGATGGCCTCCAAGTCAAGTTGGTCGAATGTGATGATTTCGTCAAGACGGTTCAGGAACTCGGGGGCAAACTGTTTGCTAAGGCTTTTCTGTATGATGGACCGGGCATAAAGCTTGTCTTTCTCGTTCAGGTTGGCAACGCCCGACAGGCCGCCGGCATTGAAACCGACACCATGACTAAACTCCTTAAGCTGGCGCGTACCAGCATTGGATGTCATGATAATCACGGTATTGCGAAAATCTATCAGTCTGCCGTTTCCATCTGTCAGGCGACCCTCGTCGAGTACTTGCAGCAACATGTTGAACACGTTGCCGTGTGCTTTTTCTATCTCGTCGAGTAACACAATGGAGTAGGGGTGACGGCGCACTTGCTCCGTGAGCTGTCCGCCTTCTTCATATCCTACATATCCCGGAGGAGCACCGATGAGTCGTGATACATTGAAACTTTCTGTATATTCGCTCATGTCGATGCGTATCAATGCGTCACGCGATCCAAACATCAATTCTGCAAGTTTCTTTGCCAAATAGGTTTTTCCGACACCTGTGGGGCCCAAGAACATAAAAACGCCTATTGGATGGTTGGCTTCTTTCAATCCTACGCGGTTGCGTTGGATGGCTTTTACCATCTTGTCGATTGCCGTGTCTTGTGCGATGACGCTTTTCTTCAGCTCCGAGGCCATGTTTCTCAGCTTTTGGCCTTCGGATTCCGCCATGCGTTGCACTGGGATTCCCGTCATGTTCGATACCACATCCGCAATGTCCGCGTCCGTAACGTTATGCCGTGTTGACACATCTCCTTCTTGCCATTTGCGTTGCATTTCAGCATATTCGTGCTCCAGAGAAGTCTGCTTGTCTCTAAAACTTGCAGCCAGTTCAAAGTTCTGGTTGCTAACAGCCAATTCTTTTTTGTGCTTGACTTCGCTTATTTCCTTTTCCTTGTCAGTCAGTTCGGTTGGCACCTCCGTATGCATCAGGTGAGTGCGCGAACCGACTTCGTCAAGCACATCGATGGCCTTGTCCGGAAAACAACGGTCTGTGACATAACGTTCCGTTAACTTCACGCATGCCTTTAGAGCCTCATCGCTATAGGTTACATGATGATGACACTCATACCTGTCCTTGATATTCTGCAAGATTTGCAATGTTTCGGCCGTTGTGGTCGGTTCGACCAGCACCTTTTGGAAACGCCGTTCCAACGCCCCGTCTTTCTCTATCGAATTACGGTACTCGTCAAGCGTCGTCGCTCCAATGCACTGAATCACGCCTCGAGCCAATGCCGGCTTCATGATATTGGCAGCATCCATGCTTCCGGGTGTTGACCCTGCACCGATGATAGTATGTATCTCGTCAATAAAAACGATGATGTTTCTGTTGGCTTCCAGCTCCTTTAGCAATGCTCTGATGCGTTCCTCGAATTGTCCGCGGTACTTTGTTCCTGCCACAATCGCAGTCATGTCCAGACTGACGACCCTACGGTCGAAAAGCAAAGGCGATGTTTTGTGTGCCACTATAAGTTGCGCCAGTCCTTCCACAATAGCACTTTTTCCTACGCCGGGTTCACCTATAATAATAGGGTTATTCTTTTTGCGGCGGCACAATATTTCTACAACCCGTTGCATCTCCTTTTCTCTCCCCACTACAGGGTCGAGCATACCCTCTGCGGCAGCCTTGGTAAGGTCTACCGAGAAGTTGTCGAGCACGGGTGTCTTTGACGTTTCCTGCCTTTTGGCGGTTGTTGCTGCACTGCGTTGGTTTCCGGCTTGCTGCCGTGTCATATCATCTTCCTCAAAATCCTCGTCTTCATCGGGAAGTCCGAGCCCATCGGTCTTGGGCTTTTTCTGAAGCATTTGCAATGCCGTCTCGTAATCAAGATGATTGCTTTCGAGAATCTCCTTTGCGCCATTGGCTGTTTGGTCGTGCAGTATGGCAAGCAGCAAATGCTGTACGTCAACGAGCTGTGTATGTTGTATGCGCGCTTCCAGCACTGCCAGCTTCAAAATATTGTTGGCCCTGTCGTTCAATACGAGTTCGCTTGCATGAACAGGCGTTGCGTCTGTTTCTTCCTTCACGCGTTGCTCCAGTTCGGCTTTAATACGCTGGATGTTAACATCCAGTCGGTGAAATAATTCTATCACAGGTCCGCTTTTCCCTCTCAGAATACCGAGCAACAAGTGTTCCGGGCCAACATCGTTGCTGGCCAGGCGGGTTGCTTCTTCCCTGCTGAAAGCAAGGATTTCTGACACCTTAGGCGAAAACTGGCTGGTCATAATCTTCTTACCTTTTAAATTGATTGAATGCAAAATTAATGCTTTTTATTTCATTCAGCAAGTAATGTGCCAATTTTCGTTTACACCCCACAAATTTTGTTGTAAGGGCATGTCTGGCATCTTTTTGTCTGTTGGGTAGGTATGAAAGGCATGTCCGGATTGAATATTTCGGCAAGAAGGTTTTTCAATCCGTCGACGAACTCTTCATAATGTTGGTCAATATCCATCACCAACAGCCGTACACCTCTCTTTCCCCCCGTAAAGGACAAAATGGGGTTGTAGTCTTTCTTTTGTGTCTGACGAATGAAAAGCAAGGCAGGGGCGACGGGCAAATTGTCGCTGTTTGCCTTTTTGGATGACTCTTCGCCGTGCCTGATGCTTGATGCATAGAGAAAGGCCTGCAAATAATAGTCGGTGTGCTTGCTTTCGACGAGCGACGAGTCGAACAGGTCGGCGACAGTTGCCGGAGGCGTATCCAACGGCTTGCCAGTCTTGTAGTCAATAACCCTCAGGTGTCTTATTCCGGTCTCTACACGGTCCAGACGGTCTATCTGGCCGCCGATCATCAATGTCCGCGGCTTGCCATTGACGGCAAACGTCATCTTATCATAGAAGTCTTGTTCAAGGGCTACGATAGCGAAAGGAGCTGTCTTGATGTCCAATTCCAGCAGCCGCCGTATATAGATGTAGATTACTTTACGGTTAAGCAATTGCAATCCGTTGTACCGTGGCCTGAAATTGGCATCGTTCACTTTGAACAGAATTTCTCTGAAGGCATCGTCGATGAGTGAATACAGAGCATTCCGGTCATTGTAGATGCTTCTGATTTCGTCGGCTGTTATGGTGCGGTCCGTATTCTTCGAAAGACGATGGTAAATGAGTTCGGCCGTTCGGTGGAATATATTGCCGAACGTCATGTTGTCTATTTCGTTCTCGTCGTCGTTGTCGTCTTCATACAGTTTGCACACGGTATGGTAATAGAACTGCAAGGGACACCGCAAGTAACGGTAAATGGCCGTGGGCGACAGACGCTCAATGGCGTCAAGGCGTTTCAGTATTTGTTCTCCCTTCTCTATTCTTTTCCTTTGAATGATGCTGGCACTTTGCCCGGATCTCAAGGACAGGCGGTGTAAGGTGTGTGCGCTGCCGTTCTCCACCTTATACTGAAGCATGAAACGGCTCATTTCGCCTTTTTGTCCGTCATCGGTCGCATTGTTGTATGTCAACGTTACATCCTTTGCCCGCTGCAACAAAGAATAGAAGTAATAAGCATAGATGGCAACCTTGTTTTCGACCGTAGTCAATTCATAGGCTGCGCGAAGCGAATGGGGTATAAACGAAGCGTCGTTAACGCCCTTGGGCAATTTACCTTCGTTGCACGATAATACAAGAACATGGTCGAAGTCGAGATTTCGCGTTTCCAAAACTCCCATAATCTGCACACCCTTGGCCGGTTCTCCATGGAATGGGATGGAGGCCGACTGCAACAGTTGTCCCATCAATTTCTGCAATATGGATATACTTACTATCTGTCGGCCTGTTTGGGGGTCGACATGTTGCAAGGATGCGTTTTCCGTGGTAAGGGGCGACAGGGTCATGATAGCATCCAGGCGGTTGATAAGGGTATACATCCGGTAAATGGTTTCGTGCATCAGCGGGTCGTCGGTGGATGCGGAGCCTATCCCTGCCCGCTTCAACAGCCGGGCCACCCATGCAAGTAGCGGCCAGAATCCGTTCTCTTCCGCAATGTCTCCGAAGAGTTCGCCTACGGCCTCGTCGTGCCCCTCTGTAAGGAACGACCGTTGGGGGAAAAACTGCTTATGCTCGTTGAGCTCTTTGCACAAGGCTTGACATTCCAGCGATATGTACTTGGCGTAGGGGTGGCGAAGCACCTGGTTGACCTGCTTCAGACGGAAACGGTCACCCCCTTGTCTTCCGTTTAGCTGCAAGTCGATAAGGCTTCCGACAAACGTACTGGCCTGACTGGCTGCCAGCGGAAAGCCGGTGGTGATGTTCACGTCCTTGATTTCTTCGGGCAGACAATGCACGACGGTTTGCAGCAAACTTTCATCCGAGAGCACGATGGCCGTTTTGCATCCGCCCAGATAACGGTCTTTCTCTTTCAGCCAATGGCTGATGTACCGTGCCTGTATGTTTTCGGTAGGAGCCGAAATGTACGTCACATCCTTTTCTTTCGCCATGTTGTTGTATATCTCGTCGGCATCCAAGCCATCGGATATCCGTTCATGCGAAAGTTCGTTGGGGAATTTCTCCAAATAGCGGGCGATGTAACGTCCGGCCTCCTGTTGCGAGGGCGGCATGTAGTAGTTGTCGTAGTCCCAGTAGAACTCCGCTTTGCCCATATCCTTCAGTCGGGCAAACAGTTTTTGTTCCACTTTCTGCAGCAGGTTGAAGCCCACAAAAACATAATGTTTGTATCTGAAATCGATGTCTTTTTTACCGGCCACATCACGGTACAGCATGCCTTCATAGGCAAGGCCCTCGCGACGCAAAGTCCTGTTGTAAGTGTGGTATATGTCGGCCAGATGTTGCCATATCCTCCTGAATTGGTTCTGCAGCAGCGTGTCGTCGACAACATGTCCGAAAAACGTTTCCAGTCCTTTCCTTTGTTGTTCGGACAGAAACGAGAAATCGTCCATATCCTTCAGCGCTTCCAGGTTTACGAACAGTTTGTCGGCATCGGCCATATTCTTGTCCAGGTCGTCGAAGTCGGAGAGCAGCAACTGTCCCCAGCCATAGAAATGGTCGAGCGTCTCGTCGGTCTGTACCAAGTCGCAATAGACATTGTACAGTTTAAATATCAGCAAGATATTGTCGGGCACCTGCAGTTCGGAGTGTTTGCGGAAAAGATCGCTGATGGTCAGGTAGGCCGGGCTCCACACCGGGTGTCCGGCCTCCTCGTACAGAGCCCGGTTGAGGAAAATCGATGCACGCTTGTTGGGGAAGACTACGGCTACGTCCGTAAGTTCGTGGCCGTGTTTGGCCAAGAGGTCCTTGGCCACATATTGCAGGAATGTCATGTCAGTCTATTTTACAGGTAGGACGTGGTTGGTGAGAATGTACCAGAGATACCCAGACACGTTGGGGTATCCCATATCGCGCAGCAACGTCATGTACTCGTTCACTTGCTGTTGGTGTTGTGGCCGTTCGGCTCCAGTCTTGAAATCGATAACCAGCATTTCCTTTCCGTCGAAAATCACTCTGTCCGGCCGTTTCTCTACATGGCACTGCCGTTCTTCGTCGTAAGTGATGATGGAACATTCGTTGAAGACCGTCCAGCGCGGGTCAAACCAACGGCGTACGGTAGGATTGGCCAGACGGTTGGAAATGGTTGTGCGCAGTGCATCACGGGTAATCGTCTTGTCGTATAACACCCCGTTAAACTCGAGTTGACAGATGGCGCGTTCCAGGTCGTCGAGGGTGTAAATGGAAGCAAACAGGGCATGCAGCACATTTCCGGCATCAATGTACGAACGGCGTTTGTCGGCCTTCTGCCGTTCTTCTTCGCCCAGGATGAAATTGCCGCTTTCGTAGCTTTGTACGAAATGGGCATGTGTGTCATAGTTGCGTATGTCAATAGACAGTCCTTCCGCCTTTTGCTCAAAAAGGTTGTCGGACTTGCCTTTCTCCTTATTTTCCGACGGACAGAACACGCCGTAACTGAACGTCATTTCACCCTTGTCGCCGTCTTCCAGACTGATGTCGTCTTTCACAAGGCGCAGACTGTCATCCGATTTCATGTCACAGAGCCTTCGCACCACTCCGTTCAGCAGTTGCGAGGGATACTGCGCATTATGCCCCCGTCCTATAACAAACAGGTTTCGCGAGGCCCGTGTGAAAGCCACATAGAGCACATTCAGGTTGTCAACAATGTTTTTGACATGCTCGCTCTGGTACTCCTTTTTATATATAGAAGCCAGAAGTTTGTTCCTTGCCATACTGAGGGGCACGATGGGCAGGTCGTCGTATGGACTTTGCTTGGGTTCCACCCACAAGGTGTCGTCTTGTTTTTCGATTTCCCAGTCGCACCAGGGTATGATCACATGGTCGAACTCCAGTCCCTTGCTCTTGTGAACGGTGAGCAGGCGGATGCCGTTCTGTTCGTCGCTATGTATCGGTTTGCTGCAGATGTTATTGTTCCACTCATCCAGAAAATCTTTGATTCCGGCAACGTGCCGCTGCAAATATTTGGACAGTTGGTCGAAGAAGGCACACAAATAAGCGCTTTGCCCGTCGACGCGCGAAAGGTTAAACACCTTGTAAAGCTGTTCGGCCAGGTCGACGATGGGCATGGAGAGCAGTTCGTCCCAATGCTCGTTCATGCCGGCCGGCAGCAGAGCTCGAAGGTCGTCGGTTCCGACAAAGAGGTCGGCATCCGTCAACATGTCGTCGGCCATGCACACTTTGCGGTAAGCCTTTACGAGCGTGGCCATGGCTAAGGTGTCGGCGGGATTGACCAGAACATACATGGCGGTAACGATGGTGTTGACCGCAAGCGAGGCATCAAGGCGGAAAGCCTCGTCCGAAACCATGGGTGCCATGAGTTGCTGACCGTTGACCGTGATGGGGTTCTGCTGAAACCATTCGGCCAAGGATGTGATATTTTTGTTCTTTCTGACCAAAATGGCAATCTTTCCCGGCGGCGTACCGTTTGCCAACAGCTGTTCGACGGTGCTTTTCACTTGATCTATCATCTTGTCGTCGTAGTCGTCGTGCAGCAACAACTTCACGCTCACCAGTCCTTGCCGGACGCGTTTTTCGGGTACTTTCTGCTGCACATCCGCATAGGCGGTCCTTATGTCAGCGGCCTCGGCCAGCAGTTCGGGATCAGCACCCTGCTGCTGCAGTTCGTCGGAAACCATTTGGGCGGTGAAGTTCGCTGCTACGTCAAAGAAAGCGTTGTTGAATTCGACGATGTTGCGTTGCGAACGGTAGTTGGTTTCGAGGGGCTTCACTTCGATGAGGTTGTGCCCTTTCCGGCACAAGTCGTGCAGCAAGTGCCAGTCGCCGTTGCGCCACCGGTAGATGCTCTGCTTCACGTCGCCCACAATCAGACTGCCGTTGTCGTGTGCCATGCAGTCGTCGAGCAGCACTTTGAAATTTTCCCATTGCACGATGCTCGTGTCCTGAAACTCGTCTATCATGATGTAACGCACCTGTCCGCCTATCTTCTCGTAGATGAACGGCGAGTCCTGTCCGTCGATGAGCTGGTGGAGCAACTGCTGGGTGTTGGTCAGCAAGAAGTTGTTGGAGGCTTCGTTGATGGCGTTAACCTCCTGTTCGATGCGTCCGAGCAGACGCAGCTCGTTGAGTTTTCCCAAAGTGAGGTCTACGCTGTTGACGGTTACGAGCGTGGCGATACGTTGCTGTTCGGTCTTCCGTATCAAGGGCATGATGCGTTGCTCTATGGCTGCAGCCTGACTGGCCGTTGCCGTCTTGCCCACCAGTGACGTCGGGTCATCGAGCGCAGCGCAAACGTAGGAATTGGGGCCATCGCCTTTGAGGAATGCTCCGTTTTCGATTTTTCTGAAATAAGCCGACGCGCTTTTGCTTCCGTTATTGAAGCACTTGTCGGTAAGACCCTCCTCAGCGGTAATGTTGCGGTATTGTGCAGCAAGTTGGTTTATGGCATCGATAGCCTCGGCACGTTTCCTGGCCAGCCCCTCCTTGTAGACGGAGAAGAATTGCGGGTCGTCCATCAACTGGCGCATGCGTTCCTGGTGCGTCTTGTAGAACTCGGTAAAGACCGACATGCCGAATTCCTTGATATTGCCGATTACGTTCCAGCTTTTGTCGTCCTGTATCTTCTCATAGATGAAGCTCATGATCCAGTTGAGCAGCGGATCCTCGTCGTGCCGTATGTTCGTTATGATGTTGTCGACGGCCTGCGTTTCCACTTCGCGGTTGTTCAGTCCCACGTTTAGGTTGGCTGCCAATCCCAGTTCGCGTGCCAGGTTGCGCAACACACTCTGGAAAAAGCTGTCGATGGTCTCCACCCGGAAATAGTGGTAGTTGTGTATGAGCAATTGCAGTGCAAGGTCGGCTGTCGACCGTATCAGCCGTTCGCTTTTGTCGGGGAAGGCTATCTTTAACTGCTGCATGTAATCCTCTGCGTCGGCAAGGCCGTGGGCTATGCCGTATAGCTTTCCGAGGATACGCGTCTTCATCTCTTCCGTGGCCTTGTTGGTGAACGTTACAGCCAGAATATAGCGATAGTTCTGCGGGTCGCGGACAAGCAGTTTGATGTATTCCACAGCAAGCGTGAATGTTTTTCCGCTGCCGGCGCTTGCCCTGTAGATGGTAAGCGGACGGGGTGCAGTTGTGTTTTGTGTCATGAGCGGTTATTTTATTGCAAATATACGAAAAAAGGTCTGTCAACGGAACATTGATGCCTTATATTTTTCGCCCATCGGCGTCTGCCGTTGACAACCGGCGTGAATTTGCCGGAAGACCGCGCTGCGAAAGCTATCTAACGGCGGTGCCGTTTGTGCCGAATGGCGGTGCCGTTAGATAGCTTTCGCAGTGCCGTTCAGCACAAACCGCAGTGCGATATGCCACTTATCGCAAAACAAAACAAAAAAGTTGTTTGTTTTGTCGCATAATAACATTACCTTTGTGCATGAAATACTGTAAAGATGACAATACCCTCGTGCAAGACCTTTCTGTTGGCTCTATGTATGTTGCTCCCCTCTCTGTCCGCTGCCCAAGGCATAGGAAAGGTAAGGTTTGGCGCGTCATACGAGGAGACATTGGAGAACGTGAAGGAGACGTTCGGCAATCCAGCCCAGGCCACTCTGGAAGAAATCGTTTATACCGACATGTTGTTCGAAGGGTTTGTGTGGAACAAGATAACGTTCAGATTTCGTGCCGGCAAGCTCAATGAGGCCCGGTTCTACCTGCGCCAAAAGAGCAAGGCGAAAGCCAAAAGCGAGCTCGAAGCTATAGCCCGGAACTTGGGCCGGAAACACATGTTGTCACTGGACTATGAGGAAGACGGCACACGCTTCTATGCAGGCGGGTTGTCGCCTTTAGGAATAGGACGCCTGTTTACGGTTTTTGTTTCGCCATACAACGGCCAATGGTCCGACCAGCTGCGTTTTGGCCCGTTCAAGTTTAAAAACAGTTGACTATGATTAAACGACTGATTTTCACGTTTGTAACCATTGTTGTTTCAATAAGTGCAACAGCCCGGTCGATGGAACGGATATGGAACAGCGTTCCCGATTCGATCATTCCCTATATCGACCGCAATCACCGGTTGGAGATGACCGAATTTATTGCCATGGGACTTAAGGGCGACGTAGACAACATGCTGTCCGGCAAAAGCATCATGGACACCATTACCGCCGACTATATTCATCTGACACTTAGCGAGGCGGCTACCATGGAACTGAAGCGGCTGCCGTACTTGGAAGGCGACTCGTTGCTCTGCGTAGTCACTACATGGTGTGGCCCGGAGAAAGAAAGCGACGTGAAGTTCTATACCCAGGACTGGCAGCCGGTAGACCTGCCTCGAGCTTTCGACGGCCGCAGTTTTTCGGACCTTGCAAGCCGCCTCACCCATCGTCCCGACACCATGTCCGAGGCACGCTATCTGGAATTGTCGGCAATGATTGACCCCGTCATGATTGGCGCAACCCTGTGCCCCGAGACCTCCGAACTGCACATAAGCATGGCCGTACCCCTGCTGCCGTCCGACCAGCGGGAACAGGTGGCAGCCATTATGTGCGAAACCTCTCTAATCTGGAACGGACGGACTTTCGGTAGCCGTTGAGACAATGTCGGCTTCGGCTTCCTGAAGGCCGATGCTCGCACGGCAAGCACGAGCCGTGACAGTACGGGACCTACACACTGCACAAAACACGACTACTACCAGCCTCTATGCACATGTTGCGTTCAAGCAACGAAGCACGGATAAAAATTAAATATCATCATCTTCTACACATTTTACACAAATGTGTGCAGAGTAAATGAAATGTTTTGTATCTTTGTCAACTAACAGAAAAGCCTAATAAATTATCATTATGGTAAAGTTAAACTTATCCTCCCAGATTGTACTGAACAAGGTGCCTGAGGAGTTCTATCATCCTAAGACAGCCGTGGAACTTTCGGAACTGACCCGTTGCGAGAAAATTCCCACTACCATCTTTCCAAAGACCGAAGAAGGTGCGCGCAGCATTGCCAACACCATCGAGAAGGCCATCCGCCAAAAGCAGCAGTCGGGCCAGTACTGTGTGCTCGGACTCGGCACCGGCATGTCGCTCACCCCAGTCTTCAACGAGCTGATCCGTCTGCACCAAGAGGAAGGTTTGAGCTTCAGTAATGTGGTGGTGTTCAACGCCTACGAGTATTTCCCGTTGCAGCAGGGGGCCAAGAACTCCACGCTCAACCAGCTGAAAGACCGTCTGCTTAACCATGTTGACGTTAATCCGCAGAACGTGTTCTCGCCCGAAGGCACCGTGCCTCAGGAACGCGTGCAGGAGTTCTGTCGGCTCTACGAGCAGCGCATACAGAGCTTCGGCGGTCTCGATTTCATGCTCTTGGGCATAGGCCGCATCGGTAACATTGCGGCCAACGAACCGGGTTCGGGCCTGACCTGCAGCTCGCGCGTCATTCTGATCGACAGCCTCACACGCGAGGAGATGGCCATGAGCCAGACCACCAACGAGACCGTGCCCCCCTGTTCCATCACCATGGGTATCTCCACCATCCTCAAGGCCCGCACCATCTACCTTACGGCATGGGGCGAGGAAAAAGCCGACATCATACAGAAGACCGTCGAAGGCCCTATCAGCGACTCCCTGCCCGCTACATTCTTGCAGACCCACAACGATGCGCATGTGGTTATCGACCTTGCTGCAGCCGGACGATTGACCCGCATCGTGCACCCATGGCTCGTAACCAGTTGCACATGGACCGACAAGCTTACACGGGCTGCCTTGGTATGGCTCTGCGAGGTAACACACAAGCCCATCCTGAAACTCACCAACAAAGACTACAACGAGAACGGCCTCTCCGAGCTGCTCACCCTCTACGGGTCGGCCTACAATGCCAACATCAAGATATTCAACGACCTGCAGCACACCATTACCGGATGGCCCGGCGGCAAGCCCAACGCCGACGACACCTATCGTCCGGAACGTGCCACACCGTTCCCCAAGCGTGTCATCGTGTTCTCGCCCCATCCCGACGACGATGTCATCTCGATGGGCGGCACCATTCGGCGGCTGGTGGAACAGGGTCACGACGTGCACCTGGCCTATGAGACAAGCGGCAACATTGCCGTGGGCGACGAGGAGGTGACGCGTTTCATGCACTTTATCAATGGTTTCAACCAGCTCTTCGATGACAACAAGAACGAGGTAGTAAAGGAGAAATACAAGGAAATCAAAGATTTCTTCAAAAAGAAGAAAGACGGCGACAGCGACACGCGCGACATACTGACAATCAAGGGGCTTATCCGTCGTGGCGAGGCACGCACCGCCTGCACGTTCAACGACATACCCCTCGACCATGTGCATTTCCTCGACCTGCCCTTCTATGAGAGCGGTACCATCGAGAAGTTCCCCATGACCGAGACGGACGTAGAGATTGTACGCAAGCTCATTGCCGACGTGAAACCCCACCAGATTTATGTGGCCGGCGACCTGGCCGATCCCCACGGCACTCATCGCAAGTGTACAGATGCCGTGCTGGCAGCCATCGACCTGGAAAAGCAGAACAAGGCACAGTGGCTCGACGACTGCCGTATCTGGATGTACCGCGGTGCATGGGCCGAGTGGGAAATTGAGAACATCGAGATGTGTGTGCCCATGAGCCCCGAAGAACTTCGGGCCAAGCGCAATGCCATTCTGAAACACCAGAGCCAGATGGAGAGCGCACCTTTCTTGGGCAACGACGAACGCCTGTTCTGGCAGCGTTCCGAAGACCGTAACCGCAATACGGCCAAAATCTATGATAATCTTGGCTTGGCCTGCTACGAGGCCATGGAGGCCTTCGTGGAGTACAAGCCGCTCTGATTACTGCCGCAATCGTTGAAGGCCCGCCCGTCACCCTGTATGGAATGACGGGCGGGCCTCGCGCTTTGTTTGGGTCGAGCCCGTTCCCTATTGTCTGCTATTGGTGGGGCCGGCCGGAACGGTTCGGCGGATGGGGTGGTGGGCTATTCGGCCAACGCCTTTTTGGGCAAAACCAAATTGAGTACCACGGCATGCAGGAACACGACAGCCACACAGTTCTCTGCAAACACCGTTTGCACAATAGCAGGGAAAATGCAGAACATGCCTGTGGCTTGAGTGAACCCCAGGCCAACGCTGAGCGAAAGGCTTACGATGACCATGTTGCGCTGCGAGAACCCAGCCCGTGCCATCATGCCGAAACCGGCAAAGAGGATGCTTCCGAACATCATGATGGTGCAGCCGCCCAGAACGGCTTGCGGAATGGTTGTCAGCAGACGGCCGATGACAGGAAACACGCCGCCAAGAATCATCACTGCCGCCCCTATGCCGATAGTGAAACGGTTGACCACGCCCGAGATGGCGGCCAGCCCTACGTTCTGACTGAACGACGTGATGGGGGTGCAGCCAAACAGTCCCGACAACGAACTGGCAAAACCGTCGCAGCAGATGGCCGACCCCATCTCGCGTGTTTCGGGATTGCGTTTCAGCGCACTGTTGCAAAGGGCCGACGTATCGCCGATGGTCTCGGTGGCCGACACCAGGTAGACTGCCACTACGGAGAGGATGGCACCGACATTGAGTTGCGGGGTGAAAGGCAGCAGTTGCGGCAGGGATATGACGGGCAGGTCGGTTACATCGCTGATGTGTACCATGCCCATGAAAAAAGACAGGACGTAACCTACGATGAGACCTACCAGCACCGAGAGTGAACGCAGGAAGCCTTTGGCAAACACTTGGCAAAGCAGACAGGACAGCAGCGTGACAGTGCCTACTATCCAGTTGTGAACGCTGCCAAAATCGGGAGCTCCCTGTCCGCCGGCAAACGAGTTGGCACCGATAGGTAGCAATGAGAAACCGATGGCCGTGACAACTGTTGCCGAAACGACCTGCGGGATGAGGCCAATCCAATATCTAACGAACAGTCCGAGCAACCCCTCGACCAGACCGCCTACGATGACGGCACCGATGAGCGTGCCCATGCCGTAGACCCCCGCTATGCTAATGGCCAGCGACAAAAACGTGAAAGAGATGCCCATCACAATAGGCAGACGCGAGCCGATACGCCCTAATGGAAAAAGTTGTATCAGCGTACCGATGCCCGCCACAACCATACAGTTCTGTATGAGTGTGGCACTGACCGTACTGTCGAGGCCGACGGCAGCTGAAAGAATCATGATGGGGGTGATGTTGCTGACAAACATGGCCAGCACATGCTGAAGGCCAAAGGGAAGTGCGCTTCCCAAAGGAACCCTACCGTTGATGCGGTAGAGATTGTCGATGGAACTATTCATACCATCTGCAAAGGTACAAAAATATATGTTTTCTTTATGCTTGCCAAGCGATTAGTAAGGTGAAAAAGTGAAGTTTATCCGTCTGGTACTGTTGTTCTGTCTTTTCCACATATGTGTCGTTATACTGCCTATAGAACACTGCGCCCATCATGGTTTCCACCTTTTTATATTAAGGTTTTGGCAGATTTGTTTGCTAAACTATAATAAAACACCTATCTTTGCACAAAACGCCCACTGCATGTGCAACATGACGGAAAACGCGGTTGTACCGCGTGGTGTGTTTCTGATGATCCGTTGACAACTACAATCTATCTTGATACATGACTATTCGCAATCTTTTAACAGCAGCGGTTTGCATTTGCGCAACCGCCCTGCCAGCCCAAACCCCATTGGCGGGTTACGAGTATGGCACAGCCACCGCTCCCACGGGCCAAGAGTGGCAACAGCCTGAACTACTGGGCTACAACAAGCTGCAGCCGCACGCTTGGTTCACCAGTTTTGCATCGGTCGACGAGGCCAAAGGTGTGCTGCCCGAGAAATCAAGCTATTGGATGAGCCTTGATGGCAAATGGAAATTCCACTTTGCCAAGAATCCCGATGCGCGACCCAAAGACTTCTTTCAGGAAGGCTACCCGGACCAGGCGTGGGACGAAGTGGATGTTCCCATGTCGTGGAACATCTACGGACTTCAGAAAGACGGCACGCAGAAATACGGTGTGCCCATTTACGTCAACCAATGGGTTATCTTCAAGTACGATTTGGCTGTGGGCGACTGGCGAAAGGGTGTGATGCGCGAACCGCCCAAAAACTATACCACCTACGATTACCGCAACGAGGTGGGGGCGTACCGGCGGTCGTTCACCTTGCCTGCCACATGGCAGGGACGCGAGGTCTTCATTAGCTTCGACGGTGTCGACTCGTTCTTTTACCTGTGGGTCAACGGCCACTATGTGGGTTGTTCGAAAGACTCGCGCGATGTGGCCGAGTTTGACATCAGCCAATGGGCGAAGGCCGGAAAGAACGAGGTGGCCGTGGAAGTGTACCGGTCGTCAGACGGATCGTTCCTCGAAGCACAGGACATGTTCCGCTTGCCGGGCATCTTCCGTACGGTGGCGGTCTACAGCAAACCCAAGGTGCATATATCCGACATGAAGGTAATACCCGGCTGGCAGCCGGACGGCACGGGACAGCTGGCCGTAGACCTCACGCTCGACAACGCCAGCCCCAAGGATGCCAAGAACTATACCACCGTCTTCACGCTTTATGCCAACAAGCTCTACGGCGATGCCGAAGGTACGGCCTGTGCGCTGACAAACACTTTGAGCCCCTTCACCCTTACCAAGGGTGCAAATACTACAAAACATGAAAATTTCACGGTAGCGAACGTGAAGCCGTGGACAGCTGAGGAGCCGAATGTCTATACGCTTGTCTGCGAATTGCGCGACAAGAAGGGACGCACCATTGAGGCCGTAAGTACTCAGACTGGCTTCCGTACGGTGGAAATACGTGACGTGGAAGCCGGCGACGACGAGTTCGGACTGGCCGGCCGTTATTTCCTGGTGAACGGCAAACCGCTGAAATTGAAGGGCGTGAACCGTCACGAGACCAATCCGGAAAGAGGTCACGCCGTGACCCGTGAACAGATGGAGGAGGAGGTGATGATGATGAAACGCGCCAACATCAATCATGTCCGTACATCCCACTATCCCAACGACCCCTATTTCTATTATCTCTGCAACAAGTACGGTATCTGGCTGGAGGCAGAAGCCAATGTGGAAAGTCACGAGTATTTCTATGGCGATGCCAGTCTGAGCCATGTACCCGAGTTCAAGAACCAGCATGTGGGACGCATGATGGCCATGGCCATGGCACGCGTTAATGACCCCTGCATAGCTATCTGGAGCCTGGGCAACGAAGCGGGGCCGGGCGATAATTTCAAGGCCAGCTACGCAGCCGTACATGCCTACGACCCGTCGCGTCCCGTGCAGTACGAACGCAACAACGACATTGTTGACATGGGTTCCAACCAGTACCCGTCGGTCAACTGGGTACGGGCGGCTGTGCGTGGCAACATGGGGATAAAGTATCCTTTCCATATCTCCGAGTATGCCCACTCCATGGGCAATGCTGTGGGCAACCTGCAAGACTACTGGGATGCCATCGAGTCGACCAATTATTTCTGCGGCGGTGCCATCTGGGACTGGATTGACCAATCGATGTATAATTACACGTCTGACGGAAAACGTTATTTGGCCTACGGCGGCGATTTCGGCGACACCCCCAACGACGGCCAGTTTGTCATGAACGGTATCGTTTTCGGCGACATGGAACCCAAGCCCCAATACTACGAGGTGAAGAAGGTGTACCAGAATGTGGGCGTGACATGGGCCGACAAAACAAAGGGTACGCTCGACATATTCAACAAGAACTATTATGCCGACGACCTCTCGGGTTACAAAGTGACATACACGCTTACTGCTGACGGGCGCGAAGTGGCAGCCGGCACACTGCCTGTAGGCAGCGTGAAGCCGCGCAGCCACACAACGGTGGCCGTGCCTGAACTGGCCAACGCTACACTTGATGCCGGTCGCGACTATCAGCTGCATGTGCTGTTCAGCCTGAGACAGGATATGCCGTGGGCCAAATCAGGTTATGTGCAGGCTGACCAGCAACTGCCGGTGCAGACGGCTATTGGCCGCCCGACGTTGTGCCAATCGGTAGCGGCGACAGCCACGAGCGATATCTCCGTGAAAGAGACCGACAACAACATCGTGGTTAATGGCGGAGACCGCTTCTCGTTAGACTTTGACAAGGCCACAGGTTGCCTACAGTCGCTTGTCTACAACGGCAATCCCGTCTTTGCTGACGGATGCGGCCCGCGTCTTGATGCATTCAGGGCTTGGGTCAACAACGACAACTGGGCTTATCAGGCATGGTATGAGAACGGTTTGCACGACCTGCAACATAAAGCGCTCGAGAACCATACGGTGAAGAATGCCGATGGGTCGGTCAGTGTAAAGTTTGTAGTGGAGAGCCAAGGCCGGGAGGCAGCCCGTCTGGAGGGTGCCGACAAAAACTGGAAAACGCTGAAAGCGACCGGCAATCGCCCCGACTTCAAGTTTACTACCAACGTGGTATATACCATCTATCCTGACGGGTCGGTAGAGAACCACAGTACCGTGTCGGCCAACCGCGCCAACCTTACGCTGGCTCGCTTGGGTTATGTGATGAAGCTTCCGAAGGACATGAAGCAAATGAAATATTACGGTCGCGGACCAGTCGACAATTATCCTGACCGCAAGACCAGTCAGGCCGTTGCTATCTGGCAGCAGACGGATGTGGCCAACGAATACGAGAATTTCCCCAAGCCGCAGGATATGGCCAACCATCAGGACAGCCGGTGGGTGGCTCTCGGAAATGACCGGCAAGGTGTCATCTTCGTGGCTGACAGCGTGATGAGTTTCTCGGCATTGCCCTATTCGGCCCAACAACTGGCCAGGGCCAACCATCCCCATGAACTGCCTGCAAGCGACGGTGTGTGGCTTCACATTGACCACGCCATAACCGGACTTGGCGGTAACAGTTGCGGACAAGGTGGACCACTCGAGGCAGACCGCGTGAAGAGCTGCGACCAGTCGTTCGGGTTTGCCATTCGTCCTGTCGGCCCGGTGGGCAAGCTGTCCGATGCCGATTTGACCGAACGGGCCAACGTGTTGCTCGATGGCCAAACACCGCTCAGCATCAGCCGAGCTGGCGACGGGACGGTGACTATCAGTGGGCAGAAAGGGAAAGCCGTATATTATAAGGTGAACAACAACAAGCGTCTGCAGCGCTACACACAACCTTTCGACCTGCGCGAAGGCGGACGCGTCGTGGCATTCGCCAAGGGTTCGCGCTTTAATTATGCGCAGCAGTTCGACCGTATTGACGCCATTCCCGTTACCGTGAAATTTGCCAGTTCTGTGGAGAGTGGCGAGGGCGATGCCGAGCACATGACGGACGGCAACCCCAGCACCTATTGGCACACCATGTATAGTGTTACCGTGGCCAATTATCCCCATTGGGTAGATTTCGACTGCGGTACGGTCAAGGCTGTCAAGGGCTTCAGCTACTTGCCTCGTCAAGACAGTTCAAATGGAAATATAAAGGAATATGAGGTGCAGGTCAGCATGGACGGAAAGACCTGGGGACAGCCTGTGGCTACTGGTACGTTTGCCAACGACCGGCATCTGAAACGCATTCTCTTTGCAAAACCAGTGCGTGCACGCTATTTGCGCTTTACGGCCAAGAGTTCGCAGGACGGCCAAGATTTCGCCACTTGCGCCGAGTTTAGTGTACTCGAAGATTAAAACAACAGGTCACGGACAATATTGTCTGTGACCTTACCACCCCTATACCAGTCATGAAACAAACTTTCTTTTACGCCACATTGTTGGCCGTAGCCACATTGGCTTCGTGCAGCGACAATGACTCGTCTTCTGTCAAAGAAATAACAGGCTACATAACCGAAGTGAACGGCTATGGGCAGCCCATTCCCAGTTTTACACCGGCCGAGATGAAGAAGGCTGGCTTCGACTATGCCGATTTGATGGAAGTCACCATCGGCAGTAAAGTTCACTTGGTCAATGTGCCTTATGTCTCTTCGTTTAACGAAGTGGCCATCTTGGGACCTTCGTATGTAGACTACAATGCACGGGGCGACGACTATGGTTTTGCCATGCTCAACGGCGATTTCCATTATTATATCGGCGGAGATGTGGGCGACAAAGTAACCATGAAGCTCTTAAGCAAAGGTGGTTACAGCAAGACTTACGAACTAATGAAGTCGGTGTATTCAGTGGAATGGCAGACAAATGAAACGGCCGAAGAATATGCCAACTTCAGAATGGTGACGACTACAGGCATCGCGCCCGGAGTGTTGTACCGTTCGAGCAACCCGCTTAACCCGGAGAAAAATCCGGGGCGGTATGCTGTGGCCGACAGTCTGGCACGCACTGTGGGTATAAACACGGAAATTGACTTGGCAGACACTCCCGAGAAAGTGGAGAAGTATATAGCTGCCGAGGATTATGCTTCGACCTATTGTCCCCAACTTTTCCGCAATGGCCAAACCCTTGCCTGCGGTATGATGGCCAACAGCTTCTGCGACGACTTTAAGAACCGGCTTGGCAGGGCCGTCAAGTTTATGATAGTCAATCGTCCGCCATACCTTATACACTGTAATGAGGGGAAAGACCGTTGCGGATTTGTTTCGATGCTCTTTGAGGCCTTGGCTGGAGCCAGCGTCGAAGAACTGCGTCGCGACTACATGACGACGATGCTCAATTTCTACAAGATTGACGACGGCGGAGAGTCTTACCAACTTAGGCAAGAACTGTCAATCGACCGTATGATATGGCTTATGTGCAATGAGGAAGCACTTGCCAACTATCAAGCCATCGATTGGGTGAACATAGACGTGGCGAACATCGACTGGCAGGGATTCGGACTCTATACCGTTAACCTGCAAGGTCCAAATCTACAGGCTGCGGCCAAGAAATACCTGAAGGAGTGTGGAGTGACGGATGAAGAATGTGAAACACTCCGTAACATTCTGAACGGCAAATGATGTAACCACCAGTAAGCTAAAATGTTCTGTAAAGATAAACGGAAAGTTTTGCTTCACACAGCACGGCCGGTATCCGGGTTTCCCACTATTTCCGCACTCAAGGGATATTTATCCGAACGTGAGTGCGGAAATAGAAGGGAGGCGCAGATGCTGAAACTTATCGTCTTTTGGGCTTCTTGCCCGTACCGTACGATTGGAAATTGGGGTTGAACGATTTCCGCTTCTTATCATGTTTTTTAGTGTCGGCGGGCGAACTGCCGACGGCTTTAGGGTCGTAGTGCGCACGGCCACGATAAGGTACGCCATCGTAGAGTTTTTTGATCAGGTCCGGGCGTCCTATGCGGTGCAACTCGCGCTCAATAGCTTGTCGCTCTTCGGGTTTGTACCAGAAGAAAAACTGCCGCTGCGCCAGTTTCTCGCGTGGTGTTTTTGCCGAGAATATGGGCTCCAGCGTATATGGGTCATAGCCGGAGTACCAGGCCTCGGTACTTACGGTCATAGGCGTTGGCGTGAAATCCTGTACTTGTTCGAGGTGGAAGTCCAGATTCTTGGTCAGAACAGCCAGCTCGGCCATATCTTCTTCTTTGCATCCCGGATGGGAACTGATGAAATAGGGAATGAGCTGCTGGTTGAGACCTTCCTCGCGGTTGATGCGGTCGAATATCCGTTTGAAATCGTAGAATTGGCTGAACGATGGCTTGCGCATTAAACGCAGTACATTGTCAGACGTGTGTTCGGGGGCTACCTTCAGCCGTCCACTCACATGGTGTGTTATCAACTCGCGGGTGTATTGTCGGGCTGCCTCGTTCGATTTGTCGTCCTTGCTTTTGTGTAGCAGCAAATCATAACGCACGCCACTACCTATGAAGCTTTTTTTTACGCCCGGTAAGGCATCGACTGCATGGTAAATGTCGAGCAGCTGCGAGTGGTCGGTGACAAGATTGGGACAGATTTGCGGATTGACACACGAGGGACGGCGACAATGCTCACATGCTTTCTTGTTACGGCCGTGCATGCCGTACATGTTGGCTGACGGGCCTCCAAGGTCGGATATGTAGCCTTTGAAATCAGGCATGGCAATCACTTTCTTGGCCTCCCGCAGGATGCTTTCCTTTGATCGGCATACCACAAATTTGCCTTGATGCGCCGATATCGTACAAAAAGCACATCCGCCGAAACATCCCCGATGAAGTGTTATGGAGAACTTGATCATCTCATAGGCCGGGATGGTCTTACCCTTATATTTGGGGTGCGGCACGCGGGTGTAGGGCAATTCGAAGGCTGCATCCAGCTCTTCTGTGGTCATGGGAGGATAAGGCGGGTTTACAACTGCATACAGATGGTCAACCCCTTGTATGAGACGCTGGGCGTGCATCTTGTTGCTTTCTTCTTCGATATGCCTGAAATTTTCGGCTTCTGCTTTTTTGTTTCGAAGACATTCTTCGTGCGAATGAAGCACAATATCGTTGTCGGTAATGCCGCCGGGTATCTCGTTCTTCTTGCAGAGAAAAACGGTCTGCGGGATATCCTTTATGTCTTTGATGTTGCGCCCGGCCTCTAATTCGCGGCATAGCTGCACTGTGTTTTTCTCGCCCATACCATAGAGAATGAGGTCGGCTCCACTCTCGCAGAGTATACACTTCTTGAGTTTGTCTTGCCAGTAGTCGTAGTGGGTAAGGCGGCGCAGTGAAGCCTCAATGCCCCCAAGCACGACGGGGACATCGGGAAAGATTTCTTTCAGAATCTTGGTGTAGACAATCGACGGATAGTCGGGGCGCATGTCGTGGCGACTGTCGGGACTATATGCATCGTCGTGGCGCATGCGTCTGTTTGCAGTGTAACGGTTGACCATCGAGTCCATTGCACCCGGCGATATGGCGAAGAACAACCGGGGACGCCCCAATTTCTTGAAGTCGCGGTAATCGCCGTGCCAGTCGGGCTGGGGAACGATAGCTACCCTGTATCCATTGGATTCGAGTATGCGTCCGATAACAGCTGCGCCAAACGACGGATGGTCTACATATGCATCACCCGAAAACAGAATTACGTCGAGCTGATCCCAGCCCCGCAGTTCACATTCTTTCTTGGTCGTCGGCAGAAAATCTGTCAGTTGGTAACTCTGCATGTCTTAGTCGCTCACCTCCTGTGTGTCCTCCTCGTCTTCTGTTGCTTGGTTGCCTTTCCAGTTAACGTAGAGCAAGACCAGTTGATGGAGACCAAAGGCTTTCATGTTGTTGTTGTAGATGACATCAAGGCATAAGTCCAACAGCGCCTTGTCTTTGCCGGCTTCGCTCTCCAGCAATGAACGGACGTTGAACTTTAGTTTGTCGAGCACCGATTCGTCTATGATACCATTGCTGTCTACCAGATAGCGAAGCAATGCATATTTGTCGATAGTTTGCAAATGGGTCTCGGTCACCTCAATACTGCGGGTGCCTGAATGGTTGGCTTGTATCTTCATGTTCTTTAAGGTTGATATTAGTAATGTCGTTATTTAGTTCATGATGTAATTGAGTATGCCCTGCATCAGTTTGTGACGAGTGTTCCTGTCCGTGATGCACTCAAAGGGGAATCCCATCACAAATGCTTTATAGTCGTTGCCTGCGTATGCCACGGCAGCCGATTGGCCGTTGTTGTACTGCATGGCACAGATGGCACTGCCTTCAGGATGGAGGACGTCGGTGTGGGTTGCTGCATAATGGTCGGGGTTGAGCGTTCTGTAAAAGTCAAACTGCATGCCCAAGCCATTCACGTTTTCCAGCGTGTCGGTCTTGACGCTGCCGTCATAGGCTACTTTCAAATATCTGCTCAGCCAAGCGGCATCATCTTCTTGTGTCATGTCCGACCCGATGTATGCGCCGCTTGCAATGATACGACCGCCACCTTGGGTAAACGAAGCTATTTTCCGCTGTAGCGACACGGGGAACGATTTGTAATACTTGGTAGCATAGGGAGAGTATTTCTCCAATCCAAGTATCAAGTCAACGGCTTGGTATTGTTCGAGTTTTACTTTGCCAGACACGATGGCCTCCGAACTGCAACTTACAACATTGTAACGTTTTGCAGAAGCGATGGCATCGGTGTGGGTTTTCGTGTAGTTGAAATCATTGCCGGCAATAAAATGCCCGGCCAATTCGTCACTCCCAAAGCCCAGTCCTCCGCTTCCTTCTCGTCCGCGGCGTGTCGTGTCGAAACATTGTTGACGTCCGTTCCAGCCGGCCGTAATTCCGTATGATATACCGGGATCGCTATCGAGATCGAAGCCTTGTTGCAAGTCGTTGTCTACGATGGCGGGAGCGGATATGCGATGGAAGCCGTTGACTATAAGGATGGTCTTTTGTGCATTGGGACAACAGTAAGCCGAAACGGTTTCTGAAGGAAAGCTTTCTCCCCCCCGGTTGGCAGCGGTCACGCGAAAATGATAGGTTTTTCCTGGCTCAAGATTAATTGTTGTTGACTGGCCGTTGACTTTCCGTCCATTGTCGAACCCATTGTTGTCTGTTGCTGTATAAACAATATAGTAGGTGGGAGTAGCACTTGGCTCTTGTTCGTCGGTTTGTGCGCTCCATGACAGATGCGCCTCGTGCTTGTCCCGCAATTCCACGGCCACATTACAGGGAGCTAACGGTTGTATAATTGCCGACTGTCCATGCATGCTGTTGACGTATCTCACGATGGTCTTGTAAAGTGACCGGGCCATAGTGAATTTGAAATTGGGGTCTTGTCCCAATATCATGTCGGGGAAATTCTGATGGGACAAGGTTTCGATGATTGCAGACGGAACCTCGGGCAAACGGGTTTCGGAGTAATTGCGGTCCCATAGATATCGACGGTTCCAGGATTTGTAAGCAAATGTCAAGTCGCGTGTTACACCGTTGAGAAGTTGTTCGGCAAAAATCTTGGACGCTTGTCGGGTTACGCCCGATGAAAGACGACCGTCATTAAAATCGGTTGTGCAAATGGCTAAAGATCCGACAAGGTCTTTTCCATTTTCTGCATAACCGGCATCACTATGTACAGCCAACGAGAGTTCGATCGGTACTCTTCCTCCGTCAAGCGTGGGTACATAGACCGAACCACCGGCTAACCAATTGGTCATTTTTGAGCGGGTGTTTATGTCGTCGGAATAATCGTCGGAACCACCCCGACCTCCATATACGTCATATGGTGCTCCTGCCCATTGTGCGAAATAGCGTGCGCCTTCCAAAGAGCGGGGGTAATGGCTGGTCGTGCCACCGCGCTCTATGTTGCCCTTTCCTCCGCCGAATCGCACGGCATCAGCGGTAACAACTCCCTTCATCCTGCTTTGGTTGGTTAAAATAACGCAGTTGGCCATATTGTCGCCCTTGCCAAAATCGAATGTTCCCAAGTACACCCATGTACTGCCGCCCATTTGTTGGTTAATACGGAATTCGGTAGCTTGCCCCTTATGGAATACTGTATAGTGGGCATCATCTATGCTATTGGGCAAAGTCTGGTAACTAACGTAAACTGCATAAGAACCTTCTTTGGCAAAATTTGGTTGATATTTGACGAAGGCTTTGTCTGCTTTCTTTGTGGCTTTCAACATCCGGGCTGTACCGGCAGAGAACGGATTTTCGTTGTCCAGGTATTCGCCTTCGTGCGCCCTAAAACCTTTTCGCGGTGCAGCTGTCCACTGGTCACCTTCCGCGTATTCCTTATAACAGTTCTCTGAAGTACCGAGTCCATGATCGTTGTCCACAATATATTCGGCTGTTTGCCAGTCGCGTTCTCTTGGAGTGAACACCACTGCACCGGCGTTCTCCAACATGGGTATAAGATAGGGTACAACAATGGTTTGGGTAAACAAGTCTTCTGTTGTTCCGAAGAGATTGGGGCGTTGCCATTTCCATACACCTTTTTTGTTGTCGTAATATCTTCCGTGTGATGCCCACAAGCTTACATGGCGATTGTATAGGCCGTGAGTGAAATGGGTGGGACGAGATGCGTTTTCTACCCAGGGACGCCCCTTGTATTCGATTTTACCCCATAAAGGGAAAGTGTTGGCATTTCCCGATTTGTGGTTGGGTACATAATCTTCTAAAAGCATGCCGTTGGTGAGGATTTGAATGTGGTATTTATTGTAAGGCTTTGGCAGCGTTTTTTTTACCTTTTTATAAATTTGTCCTACCTGTTTGTCGGTAAAGTCCTGCTGTGCAAAATGTGCGTCAGTGATAATGGTTATTACTTGGTTGCGTTCGTCCACAACAAAGTCTTTCATGCGCGGTTGTTGCGTGAATTCAGTATTTTTCGCATGGTAGGTGAGAAAATATTCGTTCAACGAACGTTTGGCCTTTTCCTTAAGCAGCGAACCTTGTGCGTAGGCTGTCGTGGAAAAAGCCATTATGCAGACGTATCCAAAAAGCAGACTCTTTTTTAATGTCATGTCCTGGAACCTTTCATGCCCAAATCAAACTTCTCCAATCGAAAAGTTTTCGGGATTCTTGCCTTTTAAGTCTTTAAAATACAATTTAATATGATGTATGTCTTCGTCTAAATTTCCTGTAGGTATAAAGCTCTCTGTGCATTTAATGAGTTTCTTTTGGTAATCAACGCCATAGAGCAGGATGGGGATTTGTGCCTTGAGGGCGATAAAATAAAACCCTTTTTTCCAGTCCGGATTTATCGAACGGGTTCCTTCGGGCGTAATGCACAGACCAAATCGCTGGCGAGTTTTGGCAGCTTCTGCCAACTGGTCGGTCATGCTGGTGTGCTTGGAGCGAAACACCGGAATTCCTCCCATTTGTCTGAAAATAGGCCCCAAAGGCCAGAAGAACCATTCTTTCTTCATCAGAAAATTGATATGCAGACCTTCCGCCCGCATATACAATTGACCGATTATGAAATCCCAGTTGCTGGTATGGGGGGCCAGACAAATAACATACTTATCTGGATGGGTTACGGTTACATCCTTCTTCCATCCCCATCGCTTGTATAAAAGCCAATGGCATACTTGTTTCATCAGCATGTCGATGCGTTAATTATGCCAAACTACCTATTTGGTTGATAACATCGTTGACTTGCTGGTTAAAATCAGCAATGAGACGCTTGTAATACGCACGCGGTGCCATGCCTGGTTCCGGATGTGAAATACGCTTTACGAAATCGTTTCTGGTGATGATGATTGATGACAGGATGTCGTTAACGGCATCCTCGTTTTTCTCTGTTCCATACAAGGATGCGGCAACGCCTGCAGCAAAAAGGTCGCTACATATGTAATTGATAGTCTGCTTTAATTCTCGTTTCTTTGCCATGGTTCTAAAGTTGTATAAAGGTTGTTAAAATGGGTGCGGAGGCTCGTTGTGGATTGCGCCTCCATTATTTGAATTGTTCTCCAAAGATAGATAAAAATGCGGAAATGCAAAAATAACTTCAAAAAAAACTTTCAAAAAAGAGTTTTCTTTCTCTTTTCTTTCCATATATCATGGAAAAAACGTACTTTTGCATCAAATCACGTACTAATTTCTAAATTAAAACAGAAAATGGAAAAGAGTCTTTTGCAGAAGGCGCGTGCCCTTTATCAGCCCAAGCTGCCCAAGGGATTGCAGGGTGCCATTAAGGTAAAAGAAGGAGAGGCCACGCAAAGCGTGGGTGATCAGGAAGCTATTAAGCAATTGTTCCCCAATACCTATGGTATGCCTCTCATTGAGTTCGTGCCTGGCGACAAGGCCGCTAACAATGCCGTAAATGTAGGCATTATTCTTTCGGGTGGTCAAGCTCCTGGTGGTCATAATGTGATTTGCGGTATCTTCGATGCTGTCAAGAAGATGAATCCGGCAAACAAGGTGTACGGTTTCTTAATGGGCCCAAGCGGTCTTGTTGACCATAATTATATTGAGCTTACCCCTGAGTATGTCGACGAGTACCGTAATACCGGCGGATTTGACATGATTGGTTCAGGTCGCACGAAGCTTGAGAAGGAAGATCAGTTTGAGAAAGGACTGGAAATTATCCGCGAATTGGATATCAAAGCCGTTGTCATTATCGGTGGTGACGACTCCAACACCAATGCTTGTGTCTTGGCAGAATACTATGCCGCCAAGCAGTATGGCGTACAGGTGATAGGTTGCCCCAAGACTATTGACGGTGACTTGAAGAATGCGCAGATTGAGACAAGCTTTGGTTTTGACACAGCAACAAAGGTCTATTCAGAACTGATCGGCAACATTGAGCGCGATGCCAACTCTGCCCGCAAGTATTGGCATTTCATCAAACTTATGGGACGTTCCGCTTCTCATATTGCATTGGAGTGCGCTCTTCAGACCCAGCCCAACATCTGTCTTGTTTCAGAGGAGGTGGAGGCCAAAGACATGACCCTCAACCAAATTGTGGAACAGATTGCTACTGCAGTGGCCAAGCGAGCAGAGGACGGAAACAATTTCGGTGTCGTGCTTGTTCCGGAAGGTCTCATCGAGTTCATTCCCGCTATTGGTCGTCTTATCGACGAACTTAACGATTTGCTCGCTGCTCATGGTGCCGACTATAAGGATCTTGACAAGGATGCCCAGCGCGAGTACATACTTGCCCACTTGAGCAAGGAGAATGCCGAAACATTCGCCACGCTTCCCGAGGCCGTAGCCCGTCAGCTTTCTCTCGACCGCGACCCTCACGGAAACGTTCAGGTGTCGCTCATCGAGACCGAGAAGTTGCTTTCCGACATGGTTGCCGCCAAACTTGCAGAATGGAAAAACGAAGGCAAGTTCGTTGGCAAGTTCGCCGCCCTGCATCATTTCTTCGGTTACGAAGGCCGTTGCGCAGCTCCTTCAAATTTTGACGCTGACTATTGTTATGCGCTCGGCGTAAGTGCTGCCAACCTTATTGCCAATGGTAAGACGGGTTATATGGCTATCGTGCAGAACCTTTCGGCTTCTACCGACGAGTGGAAGGCTGGTGGTGTGCCCATCACAATGATGATGAACATGGAGCGTCGTAACGGCGAGATGAAGCCCGTTATCCGCAAGGCGCTTGTAGAGCTTGACGGTGCGCCCTTCAAGAAATTTGCAGAGCACCGTGACGAATGGGCACGCAAGACCTGTTTTGTATATCCCGGTCCTATTCAGTATTGGGGTCCTGCCGAGGTATGCGACCGTGACACGCGCACATTGTCTCTTGAAAACGAAGCCAAGAACAAATAAATGATAGACCTGTAGGTTTTATCCATTTATTGCAGAATAGAAAAGGGGACATTCCGCCAGCTTAAAGGCAGTGTAGGAATGCCCCCTTTTGCAATGATGCAAATGCTTCTCTTGGTGTAACATTCTTTTCTTTTCCGTTAATGGCCACGAAAACACCCAACCGTCCCAAACGAAAGACTACCCGGCGCAGCAACTCTGCCAACTCTCGTCGCCCACATATTACGGGCGTTCTGTCATTGTTGTCTTTTGAAAGAAAGGGGCATCGGTGGCCTTGGCTTCTGGGTGGTTTAGGCATATTGGTGATATATGTTTGGATATTCTATTACTTTTTTGTGGGGCCGACCGGTTTTCGTTGGCGTGCTCTGTATGGCGATGCCAAATATCCTGAAGGTTACGAGATACACGGAATAGACATATCGCATTACCAAGGAAAAATCAACTGGAACAGGTTAAGGTACAGTGCGATGGTCGATGATTGCCCTATTCGTTTCATCTTCATCAAAGCAACGGAAGGCGCTTCGCGTGTCGACGAGAATTTCTTCGACAATTTCGAAAATGCACGCGAATACGGTTTTTTGCGCGGAGCGTACCATTTCTGGAGTAACAAATCGTCGGCGCGCGAGCAAGCCTATTATTTTCTCAGCAAAGTGCATTTAGAGGAAGGTGATCTTCCGCCGGTTCTTGATATTGAGAACAAGCCACAAAACAAAAGTGTAGAAGAATTCCAGATGGATGTGTTGACATGGCTTCACATCGTTGAAGACAAATATCATGTGAAGCCCATCATCTATACCTATTATAAGTTCAAGGAACGTTACCTTAGCACATCGGTTTTTGACGGTTATCCCTATTGGATAGCCCACTATTATGTCGACAAGGTAGAGTATAAGGGTAAATGGAAATTTTGGCAGCATACCGATGCCGGCCAGTTGCCAGGCATAAAGGGCAATGTGGATTTGGATATTTACAATGGTTCCTATTATGACCTTATGCAGCTGACTGTGGGGGGAGCAGACGAAACGGGCACGGAAAATTGAATGTTCCGTGCCCGCTGTTCGTTATTCCAATATTTTCGTCATTGCCAGCGAAGAGATCAGCCCGTCGGGGTTTACGGTTGCCGTAATGCGGTAGCGCGCATGTTTCTCCTTGCTCTCGTCGGTTCGTTCTATGTCTTGCAGTGCTGAAAAAGTTACATTATATTCGTATTCCTCGTCACCGACTTCCTTTTTCCCTATTTCGTAGTCGTTGTTCAGTCGCCATGTCATACGAGTGATGTCATCCTTGTAAATCTTGTGCATGAATGTCACCACGTCGGCCTTTATGGCGTCGGGTTTTCCCAGGAAATTGGTCAGGATAGGCGCAACCGTAGCTTCCAGTTCAATTTCGCTTTTTGAATTGATGGCTTGGAAAAAGTGGCGGAAGACCGAAGCGACCAAGGCCTTTTCATCTGCCTGCACCGTCTTGGCCTTCAATGTCTTGATAGTCGTTTGTGCTTCGTCCACATGTTCTCCCTCGTCGTGTTGGTCAAGATAGGCTTGGAGAGCGTCAAGCGTATTTGCTTTGCTGGCATCAGCCCAATCTATCGAGTCTATTTTATGTATGGCTTCCGCTTTGTGTTCTGTATCGGGATGTTTTGACAAGTAGTCTTGAAGGGCAGTCTTGGATCCGCTTACCACGGCATTTGTCCAATCGTTGTCTTGCTTTTTTAGCTCTTCCAGACGAGCGTTTACTGCCTGTATGTGATCTGCTGGTGCATCCAGATTGTTGTCCAAGTAAGTTTGCAGCACCAGCGGATCGTCGCTCTTCATGGCAAATTCGTACGACTCCAGTTCTTTGTTGCTCTTGGCATTGCTATAAAAGTAAAAGCACACACCACATACAACCAAGGCGATGACAAATGCTGCGATGAGCGGCCCGTGACTTTTTTTCTTCTCCTTACCGTTCGTGCCATTGTCTACTTTTCTTTGTGAGATGGGGGGCGGTGTTGCTTGTCCGTTTGCAGGTTGCTGCCCATCGGTATGTGTAGTCCTAGCTGGCTGCAAGGATGAGGCCTGCGTTTGTTGTCCATTCGGCGTGCTCGGGTGGCCTTCCGTGCCAACGTTTCCCACCTGTCCGTTCAATCGCGTCATGTGGTGACAGTTAGGACACATGTTTTGGTCGCAGAAATAGATTTCTCCGCATTGTGTGCATTTAATGGTTTTACCTGCTATTTCCACTCCGCAGTTAGGGCATACCGGTGCCTTGTCACTGATTTGTCGTCCGCATTCCGGACATTTGATGATTGCCATATGCTGTTGTAAGATGAGATGTTGTTGATGAAATTATATGTACGTGTTCAGCGGTTTGTCATCTGTGTCGAAACCTTATTTCGCGCAGGCGGTGTTTGCCCATGAAACGGCTCTTGTCCACATACCCGTTGATACCGTCAAGATGTCCTTTTCCGGTATATTGCCAGATTACAAAATCCAGGTCGTCCTTGAGTTTGGGTTCTTGAGGCGTGTATTGCGCAATCATAACCTTGTAGTCGCCCAAAAGTCCCAGTAGGTTGTTGTCATAGAAATTGGCACCTGTATAGAGCAGCGGTTTCTGTTTGTATGCCTTCTCCACGAGGTTCAGGAATGTAAACAATGAGTCTCTGAACGCCTCTTTGCTGAGTCCGCTTCTTGTCTCGATGTCAATCATGGGCAGCAAGTCCTGGTCGCCGGGTCTACATTGTGCCATGAAATTTTCAAGTTGGGTCTGTTGCGCTATTTTGGGTCTATAGAAATGATACGAGCCAACCTTTAGCCCGTATTGGTGTGCCAAGTCTATATTTTGCTTGTATCGGCTGTCAATGTTGTCGCCGCCTTCTGTAGCTTTCAGATATACATAAGCCATTTTCGTTTTGCCTATAGTTTCCCAAAATACAGAGCCTTGGTAATGGCTGATGTCTATGCCATGTATGTGACTACACGAGTCCTCACATTCAGCATATCGACTTTGCGCATGAAGAGCAACAACGCCAAACAGGCTGGCGAGCAGTATAATCAAACGATTCATAATGCAAAGTTAATGAAAAGATTTCAGAACGGCCGACACCTCTCCGTGAAAAGATATAAAAAAGCCCAATGTGAAGATTAAAAACGACTTGTCGTATGTGGGGCCGTCACCAACGATTTTCAACCGTGTCCACCAATTGTTTGCATTGCTTGCAGCGTGGCGCACAGGTTGTATGCAAGTTGCAAATATAAAAATAGGAGAAAAACCATTACGTTCTTCTCCTACTCTGTATGCAAAGATTTGCCCGTTGGGCCTTTGCCTCAATTAGCAAATGTTTATTGTCAGACGATGCCTTGTGCCATGATGGCTTTTGCCACCTTCAGGAAACCGGCCACGTTGGCACCCTTCACATAGTTGATATATCCATCGGGCTGTGTACCGTACTTTACACATTCCTCGTGAATCTCGTTCATGATGCTGTGCAGTTTGGCATCAACCTCCTCGCGCGTCCATTTCAAACGCTCTGAGTTTTGGGTCATCTCCAATCCTGACACGGCCACGCCGCCGGCATTGCTGGCCTTACCCGGGCAATAGAGAATCTTGGCATCCTGGAACACCTTGATGGCTTCGGGCGTTGAAGGCATGTTGGCACCTTCGCTCACGGCGATGACACCGTTTTTCACCAGGGCCTCGGCAGCCTCGCCGTTGATTTCGTTTTGGGTAGCACAGGGGGTGGCTATGTCGGCCTTCTCGAACCACGGTTTGGCACCTGCCACATATTTCGCGTTCGGATATTCCTCCACATACTCCTTGATGCGTCCGCGCTCCACGTTCTTCAGCTCCATGATATAAGCCAATTTCTCCTCGTCGATTCCGTCGGGGTCATAGATGTAACCGTCAGAGTCAGAACAGGTCAGCGGCTTTGCGCCAAGCTGCAGGAGCTTCTCCAAGGTGTATTGCGCCACATTACCGGCACCCGATACCAACACCGTTTTTCCCTTGAGGTCAATGCCGCGTGTCTTCAGCATGTTCTCCAAAAAGTAGACGTTGCCATACCCCGTGGCCTCGGGACGTATCAGCGAACCGCCAAACTCCTGCCCCTTGCCGGTGAGGATGCCCACAAACTGGTGGGTCAGGGCTTTGTATTGTCCGAACATATAGCCCACCTCACGGCCGCCAACACCAATGTCGCCTGCCGGCACATCGCAGTCGGGACCGATGTAACGCCACAATTCTTTCATGAACGCCTGGCAGAAACGCATCACCTCAGCGTTCGACTTGCCGCGCGGAGAAAAATCGGAACCACCCTTGGCACCGCCCATCGGCAAAGTGGTCAGCGAATTTTTGAAAGTCTGCTCGAAGGCCAAGAATTTCAAGATGCTTTCGTTGACGGAGGCATGGAAACGCAGACCGCCTTTGTACGGGCCGATGGCATTGTTGTGTTGCACGCGATAGCCGTTGTTTGTCCGCACGTTGCCTTTGTCGTCAATCCAGTTTACGCGGAACTTGATGATGCGGTCGGGAATGCACAGCCGCTCAATCAGGTTCTCGCGGTCAAATTCGGGGTGTTTGTTGTACTCCTCCTCGATGGTGCCAAGAACCTGGCTTACAGCCTGGATATACTCAGGCTGGCCAGGATAAAGCTGCTGCAATTTCTCTACTACTTCGGTTGCTTTCATAATTCTTTTTATTGGTTGTTGTTGGTTGTTCCTGTTCACGATGGCCGAAGCCGCCAATAGCTCCGCCAAACAATGTGGTTATTCTACTTTTTTCTTCTCTGTGGCAAAGTTATGGAAAATATTGCAAAATGCAAACAAAGCGTCATCATTTTTTGCTTATAACATACAAAATCGTAACTTTGTGACTTTTTCTACACAGCGAATTATGCGCGACAACAACACTTGCGGAGCGTCACCTATTAATATAGTCGAGTTTCGGATTTAGAATCTATCTAGCGTCCCCGTTCGGGGACACACTTTTAAGTATGAAATCTATATCCGAAACTTGAGTAATATATAGGGAACTGGTATTCAATATCCGGCCGGCCTTTTCCTTCGGCTACGCTCGTTCGGAAACAGACGGTTTGTCATGAAACCGGCAAACGTCATGTCAAGTCGTACGATTAACATGTATCTGTTTTGTATTTTTTCCAACATGTTTTGAACTTCCGAAAATAATTGTGTACATTTGCACCGTATGAATGTAAACGGAACAGAAAACACGCCCGACACCAGGCAAACAGCCTATGACCGATTGGTGGAATGTGGTTTGCGTCCGTCTGTACAGAGAGTGGCTATCATGGCCTTCCTGCAGACGCACCGCACCCATCCAACTGTGGAAGATGTTTACCAAGGTGTGGTTACGTCTATCCCCTCGCTGAGCCGTACTACGGTCTACAACACGCTCCGCCTTTTCTGGGAGCACCACGCCGCGCAGATGCTGACCATCGACGAGCACCGCGTGTGTTACGACGGCGACATCCGTCCCCATGTGCATTTCTATTGCCGCCAATGTGGTAAAGTGTTTGACCTGATGGACGAGAAAGCACCGTCCTGCGACGGGCGCACCGTTATAGACGGCCATGTTATAGACGAAGCGCAATTGCATTATAAGGGCATTTGCAGCGAATGTGCCTCGCTGAACCATTGACCTTCGTACACAAAAAAGGCAACATGCCACCCTTGTTGGTTGAGCCTTCCGCAACATACCGTTGTATGCGTATGCCTTTACCGGATTTCTTCGCGTGCACTACGGGTAAGGTTGTCTTTTAACATCTATTTGCGAAGTATTTTCTATTTTTTTCCGATAAATGGTTTATCTTTGCACCAAAAAGGTGACATTCTGTAAGGCGGCGTACTGCATTTGTTGCACACACCTTGCCGGAACGAATGGTTGGCTGATTATTTTGGCCACAAATTTTCTTAAAATGCAGTAGCAAATGGGCAAGTTCAAAGTATTCGTAGCATTTGTACTGACGGTACTCACGGCCGCCTGTAGTGGAGAACGGAAGGAAGCCGGCGAATCTTCGCGCGTTGCAGCGGTAGACACAATTCCGATGCTAGTCATGCAGGTACAAAAGTGTTCCAGACTTTACACATCCGAATACAAGCTACACAAAATAGTTACTTACGACGACACGATGTCCGTGAAAGGCAAACTGTTCAACAAAAACATAAGAATAGACTTGCCTTTGGGGAAACGAAGGATAGCCATTCCGGTAAACGCCAGCGTAAAGGCCTATGTCGATTTCAGTAGTTTTTCGGAGAAAAACGTCAAGAAGAGGGGTGACAAGATAGAGATTGTGTTGCCTGACCCCGAAGTGGTGATGACTGCCACCGAGATTGACCACAGTGCCGTGCGCGAAAAAGTGTCCTTCTTACGAAGCGATTTTACCGACGAGGAAATCACCCGCATCCAACGACAGGGAAGGGGCGAAATCGTAAAGTCGATACCCAACTTGGGTATCATCGAGGATGCACGACAAAGTGCGGCGCGACAACTTGTGCCGATTATCGGCCAAATGGGGTATAGTCCCGAAAAAATCACAATCACTTTCCGCAAGCGTTTCACAATCGACGATATACCCGGTCTCATAAAGAAATCAGAATGATGAAATTTCTCTCACAACAGATTCGCAAGGCACTTGCAGTCAAGATGACGTTAGTCGTTGTCTGCCTGATTGTAGTGGCGGTTGTCGTTGGCATGTGCTACAAATCGGTTAACGAAAGCGAAATATCCGTGGGGCATACCGACCGCATCGGCATCACGCCTGTGCAGGTGGCCCAGATAAAGAGCATTGGGCAATGGGAGTTTCTTTCCATCGTCGACGAAGAACTGGTCGATACGGTGCGTCGCGGTTTTTGGGGCGATTCGGAATTGTCGCGCATTTATTACGGTACATTGCGGTTGGGCATTGACCTGCACAACGTGCAGGATGGATGGATAACCATGGAAGAAGATACTGTTGTCGTGACATTGCCCGCCATCGGGTTGCTCGACGAGAATTTCATGGACGAAGCGCGCACCCAAACCTTCTATGAGGACGGCAAATGGACGGAAGCCGACAAGGCTTCGCTGACACGCAGGGCTCACGAAGCCATGAAACGGCGTTGCCTGACGGCCGCGAACGTACGCAATGCACAACTGAACGCAATGGCGCAATTCGACAACCTGCTGAAATCAATGGGGTACAAGTTCTCGAAAATCCGATTCCCCAAATAACCAAACACAAACATATGGACACACTGAACACCTTTTTTGCATCGCTGAGCAACTTGTTGTGGGGATGGCCCATGATTGTGCTCCTGTTGGGGACGCATGTGTTTCTGACCATCCGCCTCCGCTTCCCACAGCTGAAAATCCCTACCGCCATCAAACTGTCGGTGAAGCGCGACAAGGATGCCACCGGCGACGTGTCGCAGTTCGGTGCCTTGGCCACAGCCTTGGCCGCTACCATCGGCACGGGCAACATCGTGGGAGTGGCCACGGCTGTAGCGTTGGGCGGACCGGGGGCGGTGTTGTGGTGCTGGCTGACCGGTGTCTTTGGCATTGCCACGAAATATGCTGAAGGATTGCTGGCCATCAAGTACCGTCAGGTTACCCCCGACGGCCGTATGCTCGGCGGCCCCATGTATGCCCTCGAAAAAGGATTGGGCTGGAAGCGGCTGGCTGTTCTTTTTGCGTTGTTTACCGCTTGTGCCTCGTTTGGCATAGGCAACACGGTGCAGGCCAATGCCATCTCCACCATTGCCGAGAACACGTATGGCTTGTCGCCGATGATTGTGGGACTCGTGATTAGTCTGCTTGTCGGTGCGGTGATTTTGGGCGGTGTCAAAAGCATCGCTAAGGTATGTGGACTGCTCGTTCCGTTCATGGCCTTGTTCTATACGGTAGGATGTATCTACATATTGTTTGTCAACGGCCACTATTTATGGCCCGCCATCAAACTGATTGTAGCGTCGGCCTTCACCCCCCAGGCGGCTGGCGGCGGATTTGCCGGCACGTCGGTAATGCTCGCCGCACGCTACGGCATAGCACGGGGCCTGTTTTCCAACGAGTCGGGACTTGGTTCCGCCCCCATCGTAGCAGCAGCCGCCCGTACGCGCAACCCGGTCAGACAGGCACTGGTTTCGAGCACCGGCACCTTTTGGGATACGGTCGTGATCTGTGCGCTGACCGGTCTTGTGGTTGTGACCAGCATATTGGCCTATCCCGACATATCGACCGACAACGGGGCTGTGCTGACGAAGATGGCCTTCGCCAAGATACCCTATGTGGGCGCACCGTTGCTGAGTTTCGGCCTTCTCACCTTTGCCTTCAGTACCATCCTGGGCTGGAGCTATTATGGCGAGCGAGCCGTGGAGTACCTGAAAGGGGAACGCTGGATGAAGGCTTACCGGGTGCTCTACATCGTGGCAGTGTATGTGGGCAGCGTGGCCAGTCTTGATGTGGTGTGGAATGTGTCTGACTGCATGAATGCGCTGATGGCCATCCCCAACCTCCTGTCGTTGTTGTTTCTGAACGGCATACTGGTTCACGAAACGCGCAAATACCTTTGGCGCAACCGTTTGGACCGCGAGATGTAAAGTCTGAACTTGTCCAATCGCCCGGGAGACATTTCAAAAAGGCATGCCGTTTGCGGCATGCCTTTTTGAAATGTCTCCCGGTTATGGTTGCGTGGAAACGACCCCGTGGCTTTTGAGCCACGCATCGATGATGCGCCGTGCGATGGACAGTTTGGGCGGGATGCGCGGCATTTGGTCGTACCTGAACCACCGTCCCTTTGACAATTCCGACTGTTGCAGATGCACGTTGCCCGAATCGTAGTCGGCCATGTATCCCACCATAAGCCCCGACGGGTAGGGCCAGGGCTGCGAACCGAAATAAGTGAGGTTCTTGATGGTCAATCCCGTTTCCTCCATCACTTCCCGTCGTACGGCCTCCTCGAGTGTTTCGCCTGTCTCGACGAAACCCGCTATCAGTCCGTAGAAATCCGAAGCGAAATTGCGTGCATGTACCAGCAGGGCCTCGTCGCCTTTGCGTATAAGCACGATGACAGCCGTGGCCAGCTGCGGCCAAACCTCTTTGCCGCATTGGGTGCATCGCTTGGAAATGTCGGTCGACATTTTCATCGGTGCGCCGCATACGCCACAAAACCGTGTGTTCTGGTCCCAATACAACAGTTCGGCACATTTCCCGGCTTTAAGATACAGATTTTCGGGCAGATGGAAATACGACTCGCGCAGCGACATGAATGTCCAGCCGTTGTTGGGCAACAGGTTGTCGGCAACCTCTGTGTCCTGCGGACTGTCCACCCGCAATGCCCTCACTTCCGTTCCGTCGTCCATGGGCGAAACACGCATGATGTGGGTCCATGCATGCGTGCGTACCGGAACTTCCTCCGCACAAGGAACGGAGCAAGTCCCGTCAGCCTGTTTTTCCAACAGGATGTTGTTTTTGGAGAAAATGAAATAATACTTTTTCATCTCCTGTTGTCAATGAAACAATAACTGCCGGTCGCGCTTTGCTGCTGGCGCAACCCATGCTTCGGGCACAAACCGCCAGTTGTGGTTGGGCTGCGGATTGAGTGTGCCCAGACGTTTGATTTCTTCCATGAGGTAATGGCGCAGGTCGTATTGCGAACGCCAGATGATACGGCTGTTCAAGCTGTCCTTGGGAATGCCGGCACCGTGCGTGAGCAGTTCGCCGCCGCCGTTGGCCCGATAGCTGTTTACTGCCACCTTATAATATTTGGCTTCGTCGAACGGTTCGCCGTTGCTCATGCGCAACACCTTCACCTTCTGACCGTTGGGTTTGGTAACATCCACCTCATAGTCGATACCGGCAGCCGCGTCGAAATTGAATGAGAAATTCTTGAAGCCGAGGCGTTGCTGGTCGCCCAGCGTACGGTCGTCGAGCAAAAGCAGATGGTCGTCGGGCGAAGCCATGGTGTTGACCCAAAGGTCATAGCTCATCTCCAGCGCCTTGCGGATTTCTGCACCGGTAAGACGCATAACGAACAGTTGGTTCTCGTATTTGTAGAGGTTGAACATGTCGGCCACCCGCACGGTGCCTTTGTTGATGGCTACGTCGAACGAAACGGGTGCGTTGAACGCAATGTCAGCCTTCGAGATGCTCAGCTCCAGATTGAGGACAAGGTCGTTGAAGGCCGAATTTCCGAAATAACTGTCGCGTGTGGAAATGGTGTTCTCGAAGGAACCGATTTCCTGGTCGGCATATTGTTTTACGGTTTCGTTGAAATCTTTGAACTGGGCGACGAAATCGTCATCGACGGGAAGCGGGGTGATGTCGGTCAATTTGCCGGAACGGTTGCTGACCACCCATTTGCCTTTCCGTTTTACGAGCTGCACATCGGCTTCGGATACCGACATGGCGTTGTTGGCAGGGTCGAGACACACCACCTCGTTGCCGGCCGTGTTGGTTACTGTTCCGCTGAACCGTGTGTGGTCGTGTCCGTAGAACACCACGTCGAAGCCCGGAACCTCCTTGGCCACGGCCAGCGATGCGTTTTCCTGGTAGGCCGGTGTGGTTATGCCGCCTTCCTTGCCCGAATGGAACAGGCCGATCACCACATCGGCTTTTTCCTCTTCCTTGACGACGCGCACCCACTTGCGGGCGCAGGCTACCATCTCGTCGAAACGGAGGCCTTGCCACAGGCTTTCGTCGAGCCAGTTGGGAATGGCCGGCGTGAGCAGACCGATCACGGCGATACGGATGCCGTTTCTCTGCAGTATGGTGTAGGGCTTGAGGTAGGGTTTGCCGGTGCGGGTATCCATCACATTGGCACCGAGCATCGGGCATCGGGTAGCACTGATCCACTTGTCGTACACGCGGTGACCCGTTTCCACATCGTGGTTGCCGATGGTCTGTGCGTCATAGTTCAGATAGTTGATTACACGCGCCGCAATGTTGGGCTGGATGGTGTCTACATAGTTCGAGTAATAGCTCACCGGCTGGCCTTGCAGTATGTCGCCGTTGTCAAGCAGTATGAGGTTCTCGCCATACTGGCTACGCAACTGCTTGACGTATGTGGCTACACGCGCCATGGAACCGGCCTTGGGCTTGCGGTTGATGAAATCGTAGGGGAAGAAGCTGCCATGAACGTCGCTGGTCTCGATAAACTTCAGGTTGATGGTCTTCTCGCTGTCTGTCATGGCATTGGCGTTTGTGGGGCCTAAGGCAAAAAGGCACCCGGTAAGTAAAGTAAGGAATGTTTTCATTTCTTTCTGACTTTTCTGTCTTCATAAGTTAAGGCAAAGGTACTAAAAAGCACCGAAACATTTGCAGGAACGCATGAAAAAAGGTACATTTGCAGTAAAGTACATGTAGAAAGCGAAGCAACCGGTCTTGACAGCCAAAGGCTGTTACCTGTTTTGTCGGGCAAGACTGCAACATGTTGCTCCAATATCCGAATCATCGAAATGAATTTGATTTCATCATATCGCCGGTTTCCGGCATGGGTTCTTTCAGCTTGTGCGGCCGTCGTCCTGACGACGGGCTGCGGCGGAAAAGAGAAACAAGAGACACCGGCGCACGAACAGTCGAAGACGACAACGGTCAAGATAGACCGGGACTTGAAGCAGCGACTGGACCAATTTGCCCATAAACCGCGCACCGCCGGACGCTTCGGCCTGTGTGTTTATGACCTGACGGCCGATCAGCCGGTATATGCGTTCAACGAGAACGAACCTATACCGTCGGCCTCGTGCATGAAACTGCTTTCAGGGGTGGCAGGCTATCACCTGTTGGGTACGAAATATAATTACGAAACATCATTGTTTATCAGCGGCAGTCTGCATGAGGGGACGTTGCGCGGTTCACTGTTTTTCAAGGGCAGTCTTGACCCACAGTTCTCTGTCGACGATATGCGGGAGCTGGTCAAGTTGCTCGGGGCTAGCGGCATACAGAAGATTGAAGGCCGTATCGTGCTCGACCTTGCACTCAACGACCCCATACAGGCTGAGTGCCATTGGTATCCGTGGGACTTGGAACGCTCCAAATACGGCCTGCTATATCAAGGAAGTGCGCGCATAGGCAAGGCACTCACAAGTGCACTGAAAGCACGGGGCATCCACATTGGCGAAAGCGAAGTGGTGACAGGCAAGACGCAGCGCGGTGCCCATAGGGTGGGGCGCTACATACGCACGATAGACCGGGTGGTGGAGCGCATGTGGAAAAACAGTTCGAACACGCGGGCTACAGCGATGCTCTACACCATCGGTAACCATATCAGTACCGCCGATTCTGCCCAAAAAACGGGCGTGAAATACTTGAACACTTTCTTGAGATCTGATATCAAGGAGAACAATCCCAAGATTGTCATACACGACGGTTGCGGCCTGTGCCGTTACAACCGGCTGTCGGCACAGACGTTGGTCGACATTTTGCGGTATGGCTACGCCGACAAGGCCATCTTCGGGAAATTGTGGAAATTCCTGTCTGTTGCGGGCGTCGACGGTACCGCGTGCCGCTTGTTGTCGAGCTCTGAATTGCGCGGCCGCCTACGGGTAAAGACCGGAACGCTCTCGCATCCCTATGGCATCAGCACCCTTGCCGGCTATTGCGAGGCGGCCAATGGCCACTTGCTTGCTTTTGCCATTATGGATAGCGAAATGTCGGTGTTGGACGCACATGTCCTGCAAAGAAACTTATGCAAGGTGCTGGTGAAATAAGCAGTACGGATGTGAACCATCAACATAAGTCGACCGGCGTGTACCACTGGTCGGCACTGTTGCCGAAACAGGCGCCTCGAATCTGTTGACAGCCGGTAAACAGGAATTGACTGGTGGCGGTATATGTAAAACAAGTTCTGAAAAACAGCTCCCTGTGGTATTCCACTATTAGCTGGCGGAAACGTCGGTTGAAACCGGTCGTTACGTCTTTCCTTGTCCGCCCCCCCGCCGTTTTTCCTATTCCAGTCCGCCGTAGTTGCCCATTGGCACTGCCGCAGACGGCTTGTCGGGACACCGTTTGCGTGCTACGGGAGTGCCGTTCGGCATCAAGGCCGATGCGAAAGGATAGGTATCGCACCCTTTCGCAGTTCTTTTCCATGCGCGCTTTTTCTATAACAATGCTAAACCTTAGTTAATCAGAGAGTTGCAGAATGTGTGGTTTTTCGCGTTTTTTCCACAAAACCGTTAGTCCGTAGTGGTTGCGGTCGTTTTTCAGACAGGGTTTGTAAGATCGTTTCCAATGTTTTCCATCGATTGATTTCAACGGTGATGGGGTTTGTCCGATAGCTGTTGTTTCTGCTACCAGCTATACTTTTATAATGTGTAGAAATCTAAATAATTCTCAAAAAAATTCCGTTTGTCAATGATAATGAGTATCTTTGCAAGTCAGTTATAAGAGAATCGTTATTAAATGAAATTTGCTATTATCGCAGCTGGCGAAGGCTCCCGTTTGGCAGCTGAGGGTATTTGCGCACCAAAGCCAATGGTTGAGGTGTGCGGAGAACATCTCATAGACCGTCTCATCAGGGTATTCATGGAGAATGAGGCCGAAGAAATTGATGTCATTTGTAATGACCGCACATCTGTGGTGAGCGCACATCTGCAGGACATCAAGGAACACGGGTTGAACGGAAGGCACGTTCCTTTGCAGTTTAAGGTTCAGAGCACGCCCAGTTCCATGCACTCGTTCTATGAGCTGAGGAGTCTGCTGGGCAACTCGCCCTTTGTCCTGACAACAGTCGACACCATTTTCCGCGAAGCGGAGTTCAAGGCTTACATCGATGCGTTCAAGAATGTGTTGGCCGCCGGCGGCGACGGACTGATGGGCGTTACCGATTATATCGACGACGAGAAACCGCTCTATGTCGGCACCGACAGCGAGCTGAACATAACCGGTTTCCATGACACCAACGACTCGCACTGCCGGTATATCTCGGGCGGCATCTATGGTTTGGCGCCCAATGCAATAGACACGCTGGAGAGATGTATGGGCCGCGGCGAAAGCCGTATGCGAAATTTCCAGCGCGGACTGGTTCGCGACGGACGGCAGCTCAAAGCCTATGCCTTCTCGAAAGTGCTCGACATCGACCATGCCGGCGATATCGTCAAGGCCGAAGCGTTTCTTGGCAACAACGCATAAACAGAGCTTCACAAATGGAGGCAATGAGATATCTGGCCATCCGGCGCGACAACTGTTTCTCGCCAAACTCCGTAGCCAAGGATTTGGAAATTCTGAAACGCACCTGCGAGCTTGTAAAGGCAAAGCAACATCTGGCTGCTGACATACGGATTGTGGACGAATGTGAATTTCAGGATAATCCCACCGAAGCCGACGTCTATCTGACCATGGCACGCCAGCCTGCCACGTTGCACCGTCTGCTTGACATGGAGCATGCCGGACGGCTGGTCTGCAACACAGCCCGGGGGGTGCTCAACTGCCGACGGTCGGTGCTCGACGCTTTGATGCGCAGCCACCAGGTGGCCATGCCGCCCACAACGGGCAACAACGGCTATTGGCTGAAAAGGGGCGATGCCGCTGCACAGTCGAAAGCCGATGTAGTATACTGCAAGGACGGCCATGCCTTGGATTTGGCCATACAGGCGTTCAAAGAGCGCGGCATAGAAGACATGGTGACCAGTGCGCACATGGTGGGCGACCTGATTAAGTTTTATGGGGTAGGGAACGCATTCTTCAGGTTTTTCTATCCCAGCGACGACGGCATCACCAAGTTCGGCGACGAACAAGTGAACGGCAAGGCGCACCATTATGCGTTCAGCAGCGACAGTCTGCACCGCGAGGTGGTCAGGCTAAGCGATATTACGGGGGTGGCGGTTTACGGCGGCGATGCCGTCATCGACGAGGCCGGGCGCTTCTATATCATTGATTTCAACGACTGGCCCAGTTTCTCGCGGTGCAAGGAAGAGGCCGCAGAGGCCATATCCGACCTCGTGACAGAGAGGGCAAGACAAGCATCATTTACAAAATAACATATATTGAATGGCAACATTTAGAGAATTATTACAGGCTTCATTCAAGTCAGAAGATACGGAGGAGTGGTTGGACGTGCATTTTACTCGCCCCATAGGGTTGGTGTTTGCGTTGCTTTGGAACAAGCTCGGAATCCATCCCAACGTGATAACGATTGTATCGTTTTTTCTCGGGGCTGGTGCAGGATGGATGTTTTCGCACACCGACCTGGAACACAACCTTTATGGCGTGGCACTGCTGATGCTGGCCAATTTCTGCGACTCCACCGACGGGCAGATGGCGCGGTTGTCGGGCAAGAAGACTTTGCTGGGACGTGTGCTGGACGGCTTCTCGGGCGACGTGTGGTTTTTTTGCATCTATGTGGGAATAGCATGGCGTCTCATGGGACAGGCCATACCCGGGACAGACATCGGATGGAGCGTGTGGATCTGGGCGCTGGCTTTCCTGGCCGGTGTGGCAAGCCATTCGCCGCAGAGTTCGCTAGCCGACTACTATCGGCAGATTCATTTGTTCTTCCTGAAGGGGAAAAGCGGCTCGGAGCTCGACAATTATGTGCAGCAGCGTGCCATGTTCGAAAGTTTGCCGCTGAAACAGTGGTTTGCCAAACTCTACTATTATTTCTATTCCAACTATTGCAAGAGTCAGGAGAAGCGCACGCCCGCTTTCCAGTCGTTTTTTGCGCGGTGGAATGAAGCGGTGCTGAAAGATGGCAGCGAAAGGACGGAAACGGTGCGCAAGTCGTTTTTGGCCGACAGCCGCCCGCTGATGCCGTATACAAACCTGTTGACATTCAACAGTAGGGCGATAGCCGTCTATCTAACGTGTATTGCCGGATGCCTTACGCACGACGTGGTGGGACCTTGGCTCTACCTGCTTTTCGAGATTATCGTGCTCAACCTGTTGTATATCCGCATGCACAAGAGCCACGAAGCATTGTGCCGGAAAGCTGAAGACGAGTTGGCCAATCGGCAAGCATGACCAAGCCGGTGGGGCCGTTGATGCTCTTGTGCGATGGTTGACCATCCTGTCGGACGTATTTCGTTTTCCTGTCAACAGACTATGAGTGACGGTACGGACGAGGCCGGATGTGCAATATTGCCGGTGCGGTGGAAGAACACTTTGGACAATGTGTCTATATTGAAAGTTTAATCGCGTGTGTTTTCTTGTGAAACACGCCTTATACATGTAAAACAAAAATGATACGAGGTTATATATTCGATTACGGCGGGACACTCGATACCGCTGGTTGCCACTGGGGAAAAATGCTGTGGCGTGCTTACCAGAACCAGCAAGTTCCGGTTACAGAACAGCAGTTCCGCGACGCTTACGTTCATGGGGAGCGCACGTTGGGAAGAAACCCCATCATTCAGCCCCAATACGACTTCCATAAAACGCTGAGCATAAAGATCAGGCTTGAGATGGAATATCTGTGTGTCAACGGGATGTGGGACGCAACCGAAGAGGCATTCAACCAAAAGCACATGGCCGTACTGGAAGAACTGTATCGGCAAGTGCAGCAGACAACCCAGCACAGCAAAGATGTTCTGGAACAGATACACGCCCGGTATCCTATGGTGCTGGTCAGCAATTTTTATGGCAATATTCATGAAGTGTTGCGTGAATTTGGCCTCGACCATTTGTTCTGCGACGTAGTGGAGTCGGCTGTGGTGGGCTTGCGGAAACCCGACAGCCGCATCTTTTCATTGGGCGTGGAAAAGTTGGGTTTGCAGCCCGACGAGGTGGTCGTAGTAGGCGACAGTTTCTACAAGGACATCGAACCGGCAAAGAAAGCCGGGTGCAGAACGGTGTGGTTCAAGGGCGAAGGATGGACGGAAACCACATACGACGAGACGTTGCCCAATAAAATCATCACCGACCTTAGCCAGCTGCTGGAAGATTAAACCGGGAAAAGGCTCAATAAGTAGAATACTCAATAAGTAGATATGAACAGGCTCAGGATATATTGTCTGCTACTGCTGACGATGCTGGTAACAAGCATCGAGGCACAGATACATGGTGTGGTTGTCGATGCGCAAACTGGCGACACCATCTTGTACCCGAGTGCGTCGTACAAGGACCACCAAGTGGCTGTGAGCGGCAACGCATGGGGCGAGTACTCCATTGCACGCCACGAAGGATGGAAACTGGTGTTTTCCGCTTTGGGTTACAAGCCAAAGACTGTGGACATTACTTCCAAAACTCCGGCGAAACTCGACGTGAAGCTGTCTCCCGACACGAAGATGCTGGGCGAAGTGGTGGTGAAGTCAAAGCGCGGACACTACTCGCGCAAGAACAATCCTGCCGTGGAACTCATGAAACGGGTCATTGCCGCAAAGAAGCGCACTGACCTGCAGAACCACGACTATTACCAGTATACCAAATACCAAAAACTGACCACGGCCATAAACGACATATCTGGAGCTGACATCGACTCCGGATTTATCGGAAAGCACAAGTGGATGCTCGACCAAGTGGAGCTTTGCCCTTACAACAACAAGCTGATTTTGCCGCTTATCGTGAACGAAACCGTTTCGCAGCACATCTACCGGAAAAATCCAAAGACAGAGAAGGATATCATCCAGGGAGAAAATTCGCAGGGCATAAGCCAACTCATCCAGACGGGCGACATCATTACGGTTGCCACGAAAGACGTGTTCACCGATGTGGACATCTATGATGACCAGGTCAGATTGTTGCAGTATCCTTTCACGTCGCCTATAGGAAAGGATGCCATATCGTTTTACCGCTATTACATTCAGGACACCGTCTATGTGGACCGTGACCTTTGCTACCACCTGGAGTTCATGCCCAATAACCAGCAGGATTTCGGGTTCCGCGGCGAATTGTATATCCTGGCCGATTCTACGTTGCATGTCAAGAAATGCAACCTAACCATACCTAAGCGAAGCGATGTGAACTTCGTGGACAACTTGCAGATCAAGCAGGAATACACCCGTCTGCCCAACGGCGAGTGGGCTTTGGGCGTAGACGACATGATGGTGGAAATGTCGCTCATGAAATTTCTGACCAAGGCTGTTGTCATCAGGACGACACGACTCAACGATTATGCCTTCGACGAACTTCCCAAACAGCTCTTCAAGGGTAAAGCAAAAGAGAAACGCGAAGCCAATGCGCAGATGAGGGACGACAATTTCTGGAACCAATACCGTTCGGTGGAACTCACCAAGTCGGAGAGTTCCATGGATGCCTTCATTCATCGCATGGAACAAGTCAAGGGGTTCAAGTATATTGTTTTCGCAGCAAAGGCATTGATCGAGAACTTTGTGGAAACGGGAAGCGTAAACCATCCTAGCAAATTTGATTTCGGGCCGATCAATACGTTGATTACAAAGAATTTCATAGACGGATACCGCACACGTATAAGCGGACAGACTACCGCAAACTTAAGCAAGCATTGGTTCTTCTCTGGGTATTACGCAAGAGGGTGGCACTCAAAGAAAAACTATTACGAGGGACAGATTACCTATTCGTTCAACAAAAAGGACTATCTGCCAAGAGAATTCCCCAAGCGTACAATTAGCTTTACCTCGACATACGACATCATGTCGCCATCCGACAAATTCGTGCACACCGACAAGGACAACGTGTTCACGGCATTCAAGTGGACTACGGTAGACAAGATGATGTTCTACAACCGCCAGCAATTGCAGTTTGAATACGAACAGGAATGGGGCTTGAAAACCACACTGGGCATAAAGGCCGAGGAAAACGAAGCCGCAGGAAGGATGAGTTTCTATCCGCTTAACAGCGGAACGGTTTTCTCGGTACCCGACAATGTGGATGCAGGGGATCTTCTGCACAATGGAAAAATCAGAACCACCGAACTGAGCCTGCAGTTGCAGTTGGCTCCGGGACGTACATATATCAATACTAAGCAACGCAGGTTGCCTATCAATCTCGATGCGCCGGTCTTTACTTTGGGACATACGCTCGGACTGAAGAATTTCTTGGGCGGCGATTACAACTATAACTTTACCGAGGCATCGGTTTATAAACGCTTCTGGATGAACAGTTGGGGTAAAATAGACATTTATCTGAAGGCCGGCGCACAATGGAGCAAGGTTCCTTATCCGCTGCTCATCATGCCGGCTGCCAACTTGAGCTATATTGTCGAAGACGAAACGTTCAACCTCATCAATAACATGGAATTCATGAACGACCGATACATGAGCCTTGATGCAAGCTGGGATCTTAACGGCAAGATTTTCAACCGCATACCTTTATTGAAGAAGTTGAAGTGGAGAGAATTTGTCGGAGTCAAGTGCCTTTGGGGTAAACTGACGGATAAAAACAATCCGTTGCTCGCTGAAAATGCCGGCGATGCCATCCTGATGGCTTTTCCGGACGGATGTTACGTTATGAACCCGAAGCGTCCCTATGTTGAATGGGTTGCCGGCATCCACAACATCTTCAAGATTTTGCATGTCGAATTTGTTCACCGCTGCAATTACACCTATCTTCCAACAAGCAAACGCAATGGTATTCGTTTTATGATGCGATTGACTTTCTGACCAAAAAAGCAAGGGCAAATGAAGAATAGTGTTTTGTTAGCGGACCCGCAGGATATAACCCGCGCTGGACTGATGTATATTCTTGACGGGTTACCTGAAATGGCGGTGAAGTGTGTTGAGGACAAAAATGGACTGATCAAATGTCTGTCGGACAATCCGGATTGCATAGTAATCTTGGACTATACACTGTTCGACTTTGAAGGGTCGGACGAATTGTTTATACTTGGACAACGCTTCATGCAAACCAATTGGTTGCTCTTTAGCGAGGAACTTAGTATAGATTTTGTTAGGCTTGTCATAGCGGAAGGTAACCATTTCAGTATTCTGTTGAAGGATTCGGCACTTATAGAGATACGGGCGGCTATAGCATCTGCTGCTGGAGGCAGACGTTTCATTTGCCAACACATCACAGAACTGCTCCTTTCTCCCGATGCTGAAGAACCTGAAAAAATAAGGTTAACCAAGACGGAAACAGAAATTCTGAAAGATATTGCTTTAGGGTTGACAACCAAGGAAATAGCAAGTAAACGCTTCTCCAGCTTCCACACCATAAACACCCACCGCAAGAACATCTTCAGGAAATTGGGGGTCAACAATGTGCATGAAGCCACAAAATATGCCTTGCGCGCTGGTCTTGTAGATTCGGCAGAATATTACATCTGACGCTGTATTGCCCTATTTGTTTAAAACATTAAATATTAGAGCGTTATATCAATAACTTAATAGGCGAATTCTACCTCTGCTTTTGGAAACATTATCTGGACGCCCTAGTAGGCTGAACAAAATGTTGGTTAGTGGGGAAAGCCAAGCAACATTTCTTGAAAAGAAGCAACCCCACCACATGTCCGATATTGGATTATGTGGCGGGGTGATAATTAGGGTTGTTCTGGTAAACGTTAGAAATCGTCGTCGTCGGTTATGTCTTCAGCTTCATTGATGAGTGTCTCCGGATCAGTTTCGTAGGTGGTTCGGTAACTCTCTTCTGTCAGCTTTTCGTCGTCGAAAGTGTCATCGTCGTCGTCGTCTCCGCCTTTGAAATCATCTTCTGGCAAATCCAAGTAGTCTTCATCAGTTTCTTCTTTGTCGGTCGGAAGGTTATTCAGTTCATCCAAACGTGGTCTGTAGGATTCCATCTGCGGCTTTTCCTTGGCAAAAATGGCTTCAATCCAAAGTCCCTTGGCAATTTCCAGAACTTCGAACCCTTCATTCATTTTCTTCTCATAAAGGCCACCAGGCATGTGCATACGATCCTTTGGAAGTGTCGTTGTAGAGATGTCAAATCCGCTTTGTATGATATCTTGGATACTTTGCGGGAGAGACTCCCAACCGCCTCCGAAATTACGTTCAAGCACCTCTATAAGTTTAGCAGCTGATATGTGCCGTATGTTTTCATATGTAAGGTCGGTAACACGTGTGATGGCCTTCTTTTTGATGGCAATCTTCTGTTTCGTGTTTTCGTCAATGCGGATAACGTCGACTTTCATCCCACGGGCTTCATATTTCTTGATAACCTCTGGTCTGTCGATCTTTACTTCCTCGACCTCGAATGCGCTTCGGATAATGTCTAAGTACTTGCGTGTGTTGTCTTTTAGGTCAACATCCTTTTCTGCTGCTGACCACATGCGGAAAATATCATTTTCCTGAAGATCCCACACGTTGCTCTTGGTCAACGCCTTTAGCGTAATCGCTTTTTTTTCTTTCATATTTCTTTTTAATGTTGCTGCAAAAATACGATTAAAATCCTAAATGACAAACAAAACATATTGTTTTTATTATAAAAAAGGGATAGGATTAAAATTGTCTTCTGTGATGAAACTATTTTTTTGATTTTACCATGTAAGAAACTTTATTTTTATAATAAGGTGTCCTCTGTATCGTACTCGTACTCATTGATGAAATCCACCATTTCTTGATTTGTTCGTTCGCCTTGGACAATGCCGGTATTCTCAACCCATGCTTCAATCGCATCGCTGATGATGTCATACACGTCCTCACAAACGTCTTCAAAGTTTCCACCTGAAGAGCTTACGCAACACTCTTCGGGAAAGAAGTCTCCCTCGTCGTGAACGTGAAATATCTCACACCCACATTCAACCTCCCGGTAGCTGATGGAAAGTTCATAGTCCAACACTTTGTTTAACTCATCGAAAAACATATCGCAAGCTGCCCATGCGCTTTCCGTATCGAATGACAATAGACCTCCGTCCTCGTCATCCTCGAAC
>CAVKJH010000031.1:0-20718 GCA_963656755.1 bacterium | reverse complement strand
GCAGAAATTGCACATTTCGTTTTGAAAAAATGTACATTTCGTTTTCGCGATTATACAAGGAGACCGCCAACCTACAGTTTCAGTTGTCTAAAACGAATCAAGAAACGACCGTTGTCTGTTCAGAAAATAACGAACAGGGTTACCGGGTGGGATGCGCGGTGCTTCGGTAACGATAATTTAACTCTATTTAACTTTGTTTTGTCTTTAATAATATTTGGCAAGCGACAAGCATTGCACTGACCCAAGCACAGCGCAATGCCGACAAACGAAGCACCGTTGCCCGTCAGGCAGTCGGCCTACGCAATTATCCGGCTGCGCCGGTTAAAAAAAACGCACAATGTGACGGCTATTCGGATATAAATTAGTAATTTTACATCGAAGAAGCACACCCCGTAACAACATATCAGCCGTTACGGCAAAATTATCGTACAATCGGAACATGACGCGAAAAGAAATATTTGACCTGATGCGCAACCGCATCCTCATACTCGACGGTGCTACGGGCACCTACCTGCAGAGCCTGTCGCTGACGGAAGACGATTTCCGCGGCGAGCGGTTCGCATCCCACCCCGTGCCCCTGAAGGGATGCAACGACGTGCTGTGCCTCACCCAGCCCCACATCATCGAACAAATGCACCGCGACTACATAGCGGCAGGGGCCGACCTCATCGAGACCAACTCGTTCAACTGCAACTGCTTTTCGCTGGCCGACTACGGGCTCGAGCATCTGGTATACGACATCAGCAAGGCAGCGGCCGAGTGCGCCCGGCGCGCCGGCGCACGCATCGTGGCCGGATCGATAGGCCCCACCAACCGCACGGCCTCGATGTCGGCCGACGTGAACAACCCTGCACAGCGCGACGTGACGTTCGAACAGCTGTACGACACCTACGGCGTACAGGCACGCGGCCTGCTCGACGGCGGTGCCGACGTGATGCTGATCGAAACGGTCTTCGACACACTCAACGCCAAGGCAGCACTCAAGGCGGTGGCCGACCTGGCCGAGGAGCGCGGTACGGACATCCCCGTCATGGTGTCGGGCACACTCTCCGACGCCTCGGGGCGCACGCTGTCGGGACAGACGGTAGAGGCGTTTGTGGCCTCGCTGACCCACGGCAACCTGATGTCGATAGGTCTGAACTGCGGCTTTGGCGCACAGCAGCTGCTGCCTTGGCTGCGGCGCATAGCACGGGTGGCACCCTGCCCCGTGTCGGTGCATCCCAACGCCGGACTGCCCAACGTGATGGGCGGATACGACGAGACACCCGACACCTTTGCCCAGGCGGCCGACGATTTCCTCACCGCCAGCGAAGACGAGGACAACACGCACCACAGCTGTATCAACATTTACGGCGGTTGTTGCGGCACCACACCGGCACACATCCGCGCACTGGCCGACGTGGCACGTCGCCACACCCCGCGGCCGCTGCCCGGACGCAGTGGCCAGCCCACCGCGCTGGCCGGACTGGAACCGCTCATACTGTGCAAGGAAACGGGCTTCGTGAACGTAGGCGAGCGCACCAACGTGGCCGGGTCGGCCAAGTTCAAGCGTCTCATACAGGAAAAGAAATACGACGAGGCGCTCTCCGTGGCCCGCAACCAGGTGGAGAACGGCGCACAGGTGATAGACATCTGCATGGACGACGGCCTCATCGACGGTACGGATGCCATGACCACCTTCCTGAACCTCATTGCGGCCGAGCCCGAGATAGCACGCGTGCCGGTGATGATCGACTCGTCGAAATGGGACATCCTCAAGACCGGGCTGCAGTGCGTGCAGGGCAAGAGCATCGTGAACTCGATATCGCTGAAAGAGGGCGAGGAGAAATTTCTGGCCAAGGCACGCTATGTGCACGCCATGGGGGCGGCGGCCGTGGTGATGCTCTTCGACGAGAAGGGACAGGCCGACACCTACGAACGCAAGGTGAGCGTGGCCCGGCGCGCCTACCGTCTGCTGACAGACAACGGTTTTCCGGGCAGCGACATCATCTTCGACCCCAACGTGCTGGCCGTGGCCACCGGCATGCCCGAACACGACGACTACGGGCGCGCCTTCATCGAGGCGTGCCGCACCATACATACCGAGATGCCCGAGACACACCTCTCAGGCGGCATCAGCAACCTCAGCTTCTCGTTCCGCGGCAACAACACCATACGGCAGGCCATGCACTCGGTGTTTCTTTACCATGCCATGCAGGCAGGACTCGACATGAGCATCGTGAACCCGGCCATGACCACCATCTACTCGGACATACCGGCCGACATGCTGAAAGCAGTGGAGGATGTCATACTGAACCGCGACAGCGGAGCCAGCGAACGTCTGATCGACTTTGCACAGGCGTTCAAGGAAAAGGAGGACGCACGCAAGGCGCAGGGCACCGACAAGAAAGGCGCGCCGGCGCAGGACGACTGGCGCACCGCACCGCTAAACGAGCGCATCGCCCACGCCATGCTGAAGGGACTGACCGACCACATCGCCGAGGACACCGAAGAGGCGTATGCCGCCACAGGCAACGCCCTCGGCGTGATCGACAACTATCTCATGCCGGCCATGGAACGGGTGGGCGACCTGTTCGGACAGGGCAAGATGTTCTTGCCGCAGGTGGTGAAATCGGCACGCGTGATGAAAAAGGCCGTGGCCGTGCTCGAGCCCTACATGGGTGTGCCGAAGGCCGAAGCCACGGGCCAACAGTCCACCATACTGATGGCCACTGTGAAGGGCGACGTGCACGACATCGGAAAGAACATCGTGAGCGTGGTGACGCAATGCAACGGATACGACGTGATGGACCTCGGCGTGATGGTCGACACGGAGACCATCGTCAGTGCTGCCAAGGAGCACCATGCCGCCGTCATCGGTCTGAGCGGACTGATCACACCGTCGCTCGACGAGATGATCAACGTGCTACGCGCCCTGCGCCGCGAGGGCATGACCACGCCGGTGCTGGTGGGCGGAGCTACGACATCGGCCCTGCACACGGCAGTGAAAATGGCACCCGAATATCCCGACGGCGTGGTGATACAGGTGCGCGCCGCCGCCGACAACCCGGCCATCATCAGACGGCTGCTGGCCGCCGACAGCCAACAGTACATAGCCGAACTGAAGGCGCAGCAACGCATCGTGCGCGAGAACTACCTGCGCGACGAGGCCGCAAAGAAACCGCTACTGACACCCGAAGAGGCACGCCGACGGCGGCATGTGAAGAAGGCCGGCGAAGTGGCGGTGCCGACGAGCGAGGCCCTGCAACCGATAAGCAGCGACAACCACTCGCTGCTGCACCCGAAAGGCGAGTGCCTGTGCTGCAACCCGCTGGTGCCGCGCATCAACTGGCAGTTCTTCTTCTCGGCGTGGGGACTGAAGGGACATTTCCCCGAACTGCTCGACGACAAGGAGAAGGGCGGCGAAGCCCGCAAGCTCTTCCGCGACGCACAGCTGCTGCTCGACAAGACCATACGCCTCAGGCTGCTGCGTCTGCAGACACGGGCACAGATCCTGCCGGCATGGGCTGAGGGCGACGTCATCGTCGTGAAAGATGCCGACGGCAACGAGCACCGGCTGCCTATGCCACGGTCGCGGCGCGACGAGGATGAGACGAAATGCCTGGCCGACTACGTGCTGCAGCGCAGCGAGGGCGAAGAGCCGCCCCACGACTGGGTATGCCCGTTTGTGGTAAGCGCCGGCGTGGGACTGGCCGAACGGCAGGAACGGTTCAGGCAGGACGGCGACGAGTACCACGCCATCATGCTGAAACTGCTGGCCGACCGACTGGCCGAGGCCATGGCCGACAAACTGTCGGACGACCTGCGCGACACGCTGCACTGGGGCAAGAGCAACATACGCATGGCGTTCGGCTACGGGTCGTGTCCCGACCACAGCCTGAAACGGCAGGTGTTCGACATACTGAAAATAGGACCGGAGACGGGGCTGTCGATCACGGAGAACCACATGATAAACCCCGGCGAGAGCATCTGCGGACTGATATTCGCAAACTGTCCGGAGAAATACTTTGTGGTGTAACATGGCCGGCAAAACGGACAGACACCACATCCTAAACACACCAACCAACACACCAATTCATGAAAGTCATCGAAATCATTAGACAAGCGGAAGAAACGGGCAAACACCGTTTCTCGTTCGAACTGCTGCCGCCGCTCAAAGGCGACGGCCTCAACAAGATATACGGGGCAATAGACCGGCTGGTGCCCTACAACCCGGCATTCATTAACGTGACCTGCCACCGGGAAGAGATAAAATACACCGAGCGGCCCGACGGACTGATACAGAAACACGTGATGAGACGGCGGCCGGGCACGGTAGGCGTGTCGGCGGCCATAAGGCAGAAATACGGCATCGAGGTGGTGCCGCACATCATCTGCGGCGGGCAGACGCGCTACGACATCGAGGACGCGCTGATCGACCTCGACTTCCTGGGCATACACAACGTGCTGGCTCTGCGCGGCGATGCCATGCCGGGCACGCAGCGGTTCGTGGCACACAAGGAAGGGCACACCCACGCCTACCAACTGGTGAAGCAGATACACGACATGAACGGGGGCACGTTTATCGACGGCGAGCCCGACACCCATCACCACACCAACTTCTGCATCGGCGTGGCGGGATACCCGGAGAAACACATCGAGTCGCCGAACCTGCTGACCGATCTGGGCTATCTGAAACAGAAGGTGGAGGCCGGTGCCGAATACATTGCGACACAGATATGCTACAACGCCGATACCATCATACGCTTCCGCGACCGCTGCGCCGAAGCAGGCATCGAGGCGCCGCTGCTGCCGGGCATCAAGCCTTTCGCCTCGAAGACCCAACTGACGGTACTGCCGCAGACCTTCGCTGTGGACCTGCCGCAGGAACTGGTGGAACGGGTGATGGCGTGCGACAACAACGACGACGTGAAGAAGGTGGGCGAAGAGTGGGCCGTAGGCCAATGCGAGAAACTGCTCAAGGCCGGCTTCCCGGTACTGCATTTCTACACCATGACGCGCACACAACAAGTGGAGAACATCTGCAAAGCCCTCGGACTGTAAACGCACCGGCAGCAACAAACGGACAGACGGCATGCCGTGTGAAGCAGATGATTCGTAACTATGCAACAGACAGATTAACCAAAAACCAAAACAATAAATTAATGAAGCTGACAAAAAGTTTATCGACAGCGGCCCTGGCAGCCACCATGCTGCTCTGCCCCATGGGCAGTCAGGCCGCAAAGCCGGGCGATTTCACCGTGGGCAAGGGCACGTTCCTGCTCAACGGCAAACCGGTGGTGGTGAAGGCAGCCGAGCTGCACTACCCGCGCATACCGCGGGCCTACTGGGACCAGCGCATCAAGATGTGCAAGGCTCTGGGCATGAACACCATCTGCATGTATGTATTCTGGAACATACACGAACAGAGTGAAGGGCAGTTCGACTTTACGGGCAACAACGACATTGCCGCCTTCGTGAAACAGGTGCAGAAGAACGGCATGTATGTCATCGTGCGGCCCGGCCCTTATGTGTGCGCCGAATGGGAAATGGGCGGACTGCCCTGGTGGCTGCTCAAGAAGAAGGACATCAAACTGCGCGAACAGGATCCTTACTTCATGGAACGGGTGAAGGTGTTCGAGGAAAAGGTGGCCGAACAACTGGCTCCGCTGACCATACAGAACGGCGGCCCCATCATCATGGTGCAGGTGGAAAACGAATACGGATCGTACGGCACGGACAAGCCGTATGTGTCGGCCATACGCGACATGCTGAAGAAAAACTGGTACAAGGACGGACGGGGTCCGGCACTGTTCCAGTGCGACTGGGCAAGCAACTTCGAACGCAACGGACTCGACGACATGGTGTGGACCATGAACTTCGGTACAGGTGCCAACATCGACCAACAGTTCCGGCGGCTGGGCGAGCTGCGGCCCGATGCACCGAAGATGTGCTCGGAGTTCTGGAGCGGATGGTTTGACAAGTGGGGCGCCCGCCACGAGACACGCGGTGCCAAGGACATGGTGAACGGACTGGACGAGATGCTCTCGAAGGGCATCAGCTTTTCGCTCTACATGACGCACGGAGGCACCTCGTTCGGACACTGGGCCGGCGCCAACTCGCCGGGATTTGCTCCCGACGTGACATCGTACGACTACGACGCACCTATCAACGAGTACGGACAGACCACGCCGAAGTTCTTCGAACTGCGGCAGATGATGCAGAAATACGCCGACGGCAAGCTGCCCGGTGTGCCCAAGCCGGCCGCCGAGATCATCAGCGTGCCCAAATTCACACTGAACGAGTATGCCACCATCGGGACGGGCATAGACAGCACGGCGGCATCGGTGACACCCCTGACCTTCGAGGACATGAACTTCGGATGGGGTACCATGATATACCGCACAGCGCTGCCTGAAGCTCCGGCCGGGGCGGTGCTCAACATCGACGGGGCACACGACTTCGTACAGGTGTTTGTGAACAAACAATATGTCGGCAAGATCGACCGTGTGAAGAACGAACACTCGCTCGTGATGCCGGCCACCAAGAAAGGCGACAAGCTGACGGTGATCGTAGAGGCCATGGGACGCATCAACTTCGGACGCGCCATCAAGGACTACAAGGGTATCGTGGGCAACGTGACACTCAGCGCACCGGTGGACGGCGACGACGTGACATGGACACTGAAAGACTGGGAGCAAAGCCGCATACCCGACACCTACGCCAACGCCACGCGCGCCATGGAGGCAGGAAAGGCCAAACTGGGACAACAGGACCGCCTGAACACGAAAGCGGGATACTACCGGGGCTATTTCAACCTGAAGAAGACGGGCGACACATTCCTCAACTTCGAAACATGGGGCAAGGGTCTGGTGTATGTCAACGGACATGCCTTGGGACGCTTCTGGCGCATCGGCCCGCAACAAACGCTCTACGTACCGGGATGCTGGCTGAAGAAGGGCCGCAACGAGGTGGTGGTGCTCGACGTGGTCGGCCCCAAGGAAAACACCGTTTGGGGACAAACCAAGCACGAGCTGGACAAACTGCAGCTGGAGGAGAGCAACAAGCACAATAACATCGGAGACAAGCCCGACCTGAACTCGAGCACACCGGCATTTGCCGGACAGATGAAGGCCGGAAACGGATGGCAGACGGTGAAGTTTGACAAGCCGGCTACCGGACGCTACCTCGCCATAGAGATAAGCAGCAACCAGAGCGGCAATGCCGTTAGCGCGATTGCAGAGATATACGCTCAGGATGCACAGGGCAAGCGCATAGGCCGCGATGCCTGGAAAACAAAGTATGCAGACAGCGAGGACGACAACGGCAACCATACGGGCGACAAGGCCTTCGACCTGCAGGAATCGACCTACTGGCTGACAGAGCAGGGTGCTGCCCTACCCCACCTGCTGATTATTGACTTGGGACAAAAGCAGACCGTTACGGCCCTGGAGTATCTACCGCGCGCCGAACAAGGTGCTCCGGGCAGCATCAAGGACTGCAAGGTCTTTGTATACTAAGCCTTGCGCAGCATCATATCGCTCAGCATAAAGGATCAACACGGAGGTATCGCCTTTCACCACGGGGCGATACCTTTTTTTAATTCCTATTCATGAATACACAAAAAGGAATATTGAATAGTTCGCAAACATTTTGATTTCGAACACCCTACCCTACAGGACTGCTTTCGATTTTTAGCGGATACCCATATTAACAAATATCGGCATCCATCATACAGCAAATGATACGGGTTTATTTGTTTAGATGGGTTGCATGGAACGTATCTAAACAAAGAAGCCGTCAGCAACTTGCTGACGGCTTCTTTGTTTATGTATGACAATAATATCAGTCTTGGTTTTCTACAGGAGCAGAGAAGTCAAGCACGTTTTTCTTGTTGGCTTCCATGCGAGCATACTCTTCCTGCGAACCGACAATCAGCTTCTCCCACTTACGGAGACCGGTACCGGCAGGGATGAGATGACCGCAAATCACGTTCTCTTTCATACCCTCCAGGTGGTCGACCTTTCCGCGGATGGCTGCTTCGTTAAGCACCTTGGTGGTCTCCTGGAACGAGGCAGCACTCATGAAGCTCTTCGTACCCAAGGCTGCACGGGTGATACCCTGAAGCACCTGTGTAGAAGTGGCGGGGACAGCATCGCGTACCTGAACAGGCTTCAGGTCGCGGCGTTTCAGACTTGAGTTTTCGTCGCGCAACTTGCGTGCCGTAACAATCTGACCGCGCACCAGCACATCGGAGTCGCCGGCATCGACAACCACCTTCTTACCCCAGATACGGTCGTTCTCGTCGGCAAAGTCGAGCTTGTCGACCAGTTCCTGCTCGAGGAAGATGGTATCGCCCGGATCGTCGATACGCACCTTGCGCATCATCTGACGCACAATGATCTCGAAATGCTTGTCGTTGATCTTCACACCCTGCAAACGATAGACGTCCTGTACCTCGTTGACGATGTACTCCTGTACGGCAGTGGGACCCTTAATGGCAAGAATGTCATTAGGAGTGATAGAACCGTCGGACAACTGCGTTCCGGCACGGACAGCGTCGTGCTCCTGTACGAGGATCTGACGGGACAGGGGTACGAGGTACTTACGCTGGTCGGCAGTCTTTGAAGTGACGATAACCTCACGGTTGCCGCGTTTCTGCTTGCCCATTGACACCTCACCGTCGATCTCGGAAACGACAGCGGGGTTGGAAGGATTGCGGGCCTCGAAGAGCTCCGTAACACGGGGCAGACCACCGGTGATGTCACCACCACCGCTGACGGCACGGGGAATCTTGACCAGAGTGGTACCGGTAGTGATGACCTGACCATCTTCGACAACCAAGTGACCGCCTACAGGGAAGTTGTAAGTAAGCAGCACCTCGCCTTCATCGTTGAGCACGTCGACCATAGGCACAAGGTTATGGTCGCGCGAGTCGGTGATGATACGCTCGGTCATACCGGAGGTCTCGTCGGTCTCGGCCTTGAAGGTCTGGCCTTCGACCACATCGCGGAAACGCAACTTACCGGCGTACTCGCTGACAATGACCGCATTGAAGGGGTCCCAACGGCAGATCTGATCGCCCTGCTTGACGACGTCGCCGTCGTTGAAATAAAGGGCACTACCGTAAGGCACCTGCAGCGTAGACAGAACGATATCGGTGGAGAGGTCGATGAACTGGACCTCAGCCAAGTGGCTGACCACACGCTGGCACTGCTGGTCGTTGTCGTCGACAAAAGGAACAGTGTGAAGCTCGTCGAACTTCAGACGGGCATCGTTCTTAGCCTTGATGCCGGCATTGGCTGCAACGTTACCGGCAACACCACCAGCGTGGAAGGTACGGAGGGTAAGCTGAGTACCCGGCTCACCAATGGCCTGGGCAGCAATGACACCGACGGCTTCGCCGATCTGCACCATCTTGGCAGTGGCCAGGTTACGGCCATAACACTTGCGGCAAACACCCTTCTTGCTTTCGCAGGTGAGCACGGAACGGATTTCGACCATTTCGATGCCGCACTTTTCAATCAGTTCGGCCTCGTCTTCACGGATCTCGTCGCCGGCAGCTACAATCAGCTCATTGGTATGCGGATTGACAACGTCGTGTACAGAGACACGGCCGAGAATGCGCTCGGACAATGAAGAAATGACTTCGTCGCCATTCTTAAGGGCACGGCACTCAAGACCACGCAGGGTTCCGCAATCCTCCTCGTTGATAATAACGTCGTGCGAAACGTCGACAAGACGACGTGTGAGATATCCGGCATCGGCCGTCTTCATGGCGGTGTCGGCAAGACCCTTACGGGCACCGTGCGAAGCAATGAAGTACTCCTGCACCGACATGCCTTCCTTCAAGTTGGAGATAATGGGGTTCTCGATGATGGAGTTGCCTTCAGCACCGGCCTTCTGGGGCTTGGCCATCAGACCACGCATACCGGCAAGCTGGGCAATCTGGTCGGCCGAACCACGGGCTCCGGAGTCGAGCATCATGTACACAGCATTGAAGCCCTGGTCGGCTTCGGTCATGTGCTTCATGACGGCCTTCTTCAGGTTGGCATTGACATGCGTCCAGGCATCAATGACCTGATTGTAACGCTCCTTGTCGGTGATAAGACCCATATCGAAGTTGGCCGTGATAGCATCAACTTCATTCTGTCCCTTCTCAACGATGTCCTTTTTCTCGTCAGGAACAATGATGTCGTCGAGGTTGAAGGAGAGACCAGCCAAATAGGACATGCGGTAACCGAGGTTCTTGATACCATCGAGGAACGTGCAGGCACGTGCCATACCGACGGACTTGATAACGGCCGCGATGAGGTTACGCAACGACTTTTTGGAGATGATACCGTTGAAATACCCAATCTCGGAAGGTACAATCTCGTTGACGATAATACGTCCCACAGTAGTGTCGACGATGTGGCGAACAGGCTTGCCGTCCTCAAGGTCGTCAACAAGCACCTTAACCTGAGAGTGAAGGTCGCAACGCTTTTCGTTGTAGGCAATGATAGCTTCCTCGGGGCCATAGAAAGTAAGGCCTTCGCCCTTGGCTCCCGGACGGATCTTGGTGATATAGTAAAGACCCAACACCATGTCCTGTGAAGGCACCGTGATAGAGGCACCGTTGGCAGGGTTCAAGACGTTGTGGCTCTGAAGCATCAGTATCTGCGTCTCGAGCACAGCCTCGTTGCTCAAAGGAAGGTGGACAGCCATCTGGTCACCGTCGAAGTCGGCATTGAACGGCGTACATGCCAACGGGTGCAACTGGATGGCCTTGCCCTCAATGAGCTTGGGCTGGAAAGCCAGCACGGACAGACGGTGAAGCGTCGGTGCACGGTTGAGCAATACGGGATGACCCTTCATGACATTCTCGAGAATGTCCCAGATGACCGGCTCGCGGCGGTCAACGATCTTCTTGGCGCTCTTGACAGTCTTCACGATGCCGCGCTCGATGAGCTTGCGGATAATGAACGGCTTGTACAACTCGGCAGCCATCAGTTTAGGAAGACCGCACTCGCCCATCTTCAGTTCGGGACCGACAACGATGACGGAACGTGCAGAATAGTCGACACGCTTACCGAGGAGGTTCTGACGGAAACGGCCCTGCTTACCTTTCAGCGAGTCGGAAAGCGACTTCAGAGGACGGTTGGACTCGCTCTTGACAGCACTGGCCTTGCGGCTGTTATCGAACAAAGAGTCGACTGCCTCCTGGAGCATACGCTTCTCGTTGCGCAGAATGACTTCAGGAGCTTTGATCTCCATCAGTCGCTTCAAACGGTTGTTACGGATGATGACGCGACGATAGAGGTCATTGAGGTCGGAGGTAGCAAAACGGCCGCCATCCAGCGGCACGAGCGGACGAAGCTCAGGCGGAATGACGGGAATAATCTTCATAATCATCCACTCGGGCTTGTTCACATTCTTCGAAGAACGGAATGCCTCAACCACCTGAAGGCGTTTCAATGCTTCGGTCTTGCGCATCTGACTGGAGTCGTTGCTGGCACGGTCGCGCAGCTCGAAAGACAACTTATCGAGACCGGTCAAACCGTTGGCATCCTCTTTGGTAAGCGCATGAAGCAGGTCGAGGATGGCCTCGGCACCCATCTTGGCAATGAACTTATTGGGATCGGAATCATCAAGAAGATCATTTGTCTCGCTCAATTTGTTGTCGATGATGTCGAGATACTCGTCCTCGGAAAGAAGGTCGAGCTCGTGCGAACCGTTCAGGTCTTCGCCAGTATCGGCATTCTTCATGCCAGCTACCAGACCGGGCTGGATGACAATATATTTCTCGTAGTAGACAACTGCATCGAGCTTCTTCGTGGGAAGGCCGAGAAGATAACCGATCTTGTTGGGCAGAGAACGGAAATACCAAATGTGGGCAACCGGAACAACCAGTTCGATGTGACCACTGCGCTCGCGGCGCACCTTACGCTCGGTCACCTCAACGCCGCATCGGTCGCACACAATGCCCTTGTAACGAATGCGCTTGTACTTACCGCAACCGCACTCGTAATCCTTGGTGGGACCAAAAATCTTCTCACAGAACAAGCCGTCACGTTCGGGCTTGTAGGTTCGATAGTTGATGGTCTCAGGCTTCGTGACCTCGCCGAACGAGTTCTCCTTGATTTCCTCAGGGGATGCAAGGCTGATGGTAATCTTTGAGAAATTTGTCTTTACCTTTGTATCTTTTTTGAAAGCCATGTTTCTAACTTTTCAATATTCAAACTTTAATCCAACTTCACGCTCAGACCCAAACCGCGCAACTCATGGAGAAGCACATTCAGGGACTCGGGAATGCCTGGTGTGGGCATGGGGTCGCCTTTGACAATGGCCTCGTAAGCCTTGGAACGACCGGTTACATCGTCACTCTTGATGGTAAGCATCTCCTGAAGCACATGGCTTGCACCAAAGCCTTCAAGAGCCCAGACTTCCATCTCTCCGAAACGCTGTCCACCGAACTGGGCCTTACCACCAAGGGGTTGCTGGGTAATGAGACTGTAAGGACCTATCGAACGGGCGTGCATCTTGTCTTCAACCATGTGTCCCAACTTGAGGAAGTAGGTCACACCCACGGTAGCCTGCTGGTCGAAAGGTTCGCCCGTCTCACCATCGTAGACCGTGGTGGAACAGAGGTTGGGCAAACCGGCCTTGTCAGTCCATACTTTCAGGTCGTCGAGCTTAGCACCGTCGAAGATAGGAGTGGCAAACTTAACGCCCAACTTCTTACCGGCTGCACCGAGAATAGCCTCGAAAATCTGTCCAAGGTTCATACGCGAAGGCACACCCATCGGGTTAAGGACAAGGTCTACAGGACGACCGTCAGCCAAGAAAGGCATGTCCTCCATGCGGACAATCTTAGACACGATACCCTTGTTACCATGTCGACCGGCCAGCTTGTCACCGACCTGTATTTTACGCTTCTTGGCGATATAGACCTTGGCCATCTTCAAGATACCGGAAGGCAGTTCATCGCCAATGGTGATGGCAAACTTGCGACGGTTTTGTTCGGCAGCCAACTGCTTGTCCTTGCGGATGAAATTCATTATCAGATGCTGAATCATGCCGTTGATATGCTCGTCGTCTGTCCAGTCATTGCTCTGGATGCCATCGTACTCAAGGTTCTTCAAGGCAGCAACCGTGAAACGTGTTCCCTTATTGATGATTTCGGCCTCGGTGTAGTCCTTTACACCCTGCGAGGTCTTGCCTTCGGTAAGCGTCATGAGCTTATCGACAAGCATGTTCTTCAGGTCATCGTGCTTGGCCTCGTACTCCTCGTCAATCTTGGCAAGCAATACTTTGTCTTGCTTTTTGGACTCACGGGTCTTGTCGGCACGGGTAAACAGTTTCTTGTCGATGACGATACCGCTCAATGAAGGATTGGCCTTCAACGAAGAATCTTTCACGTCGCCTGCCTTGTCGCCGAAGATGGCACGCAGAAGTTTCTCCTCGGGTGAAGGATCGCTCTCACCCTTGGGCGAAATCTTACCAATCATGATATCGCCGGGTTCGACACGAGCACCGATACGGATGATACCGTTGTCATCGAGGTCTTTGGTGGCTTCCTCACTGACATTGGGAATATCGCTGGTAAAGACTTCCACACCACGTTTTGTTTCGCGCACGTCAAGCGAATATTCGTCAACATGAACGGAAGTCAGCACATCCTCGCGAACCATGCGCTCGGAAATAACGACGGCATCCTCATAGTTGTAACCCTTCCAGGGCATATAGGCAACCAAGAGGTTACGGCCCAAGGCCAGCTCACCTTTCTCTGTGGCGTAGCCCTCGGTAAGGATATCACCCTTCTTGACACGCTGTCCCTTGTCGCAAATAGGACGAAGGTCGATGGTCATGTTCTGGTTGGTACGGCGGAACTTGGGGATGCGGTATTCTTTCAATGCCGGCTCGAAACTTACGAACTCCTCGTCCTCTGTTCGGTCGTACAGAATACGGATAGTAGTAGCATCCACATAGTCAATCACGCCGTCACCTTCTGCAGTGATCATTGTCCGTGAATCCTCGCAGACCTGCTTCTCAAGACCAGTTCCCACAATCGGGGCATCATTGTGAAGCAAGGGAACAGCCTGACGCATCATGTTACATCCCATGAGTGCACGGTGTCCGTCATCATGCTCCAAGAAAGGAATAAGACCGGCACTCACTGAAGCAATCTGCTGCGGAGCAACGTCCATCAGATCTACCCTGTCGGGAGTAACTACGGGGAAGTCGGCAGCTTTACGGGTATGTACTGTCGCACGGATGAAGGAACCATCCTCTCTCAAAGGAGCATTACCCTGAGCGACGTATTTGCCCTCTTCTTCCTCGGCGGTCAGATAAACCACGTCGGCATTGTCCATGTCTACCTGACTGTCTTTGACCACACGATAGGGAGAGGCAATAAAGCCCAGTTCATTGATAGTGGCATACATACAGAGAGAAGAAATCAGACCGATGTTAGGTCCTTCAGGCGACTCAATGGGACACAGACGACCGTAATGGGTATAGTGAACGTCACGAACCTCGAAACCGGCACGCTCACGAGTAAGACCGCCAGGACCAAGTGCAGAGAGACGACGCTTGTGCGTTACCTCGGCCAAGGGGTTGGTCTGGTCCATGAACTGGCTTAACGGATTGGTGCCGAAGAACGAATTGATGACACTTGAAATGGTTTTGGCATTGATCAAGTCAGTCGGTGTGAAGACTTCGTTGTCGCGAACGTTCATGCGCTCACGGATGGTACGGCTCATGCGGGCCAAACCGACCGAGAACTGATTGGCCAGCTGTTCGCCTACAGTACGTACACGACGGTTTGACAAATGGTCGATATCATCAACGCTGGCATTCGAATTGATGAGCTTGATGAGATACTTGATAATGGCGATTATGTCCTCTTTGGTAAGCACACGGACATCGCCATCGGTATCAAGACCCAGCTTGGTATTAATACGGTAGCGGCCTACTTCACCCAGGTCATATCTCTTGTCAGAGAAGAAAAGATTTTGGAAAACTTCACGAGCGCTGGCATCGTCAACAGGATCAGCATTTCGCAGCTGACGATAGATATAACGAACAGCCTCTACTTCTGAATTACTGGGGTCTTTGCCCAGCGTATTAAATATAATAGAAAACTTATTGGCAGATTCCTCGTCCTTGTGCAACAAGATTGAGGTTACTCCACTGTCTGAAATAAGCCCATAGTTACTTTCGTCGATTTTTTGGCCACGCTCAATAACGACTTCGTTACGTTGAATCAGGGTTACCTCACCAGTATCCTCATCCGTGAACTCCTCGTAAGAGGTCTTCATGACATTACCGGCAAGCGTACGTCCGAAACAAGCCTTGAGATTTTTCTGATTGACCTTTACCTCTTCGGCCAAATCGAAGATTCTAAGAATGTCCTTATCGGCCTCGAAACCAATGGCACGCAACATCGTGGTTACGGGCAATTTCTTCTTACGGTCGATATAAGCGTACATTACATTGTTGATGTCGGTAGCAAACTCAATCCATGAACCCTTGAAAGGAATGATGCGGGCACTATACAACTTAGTGCCATTTGCATGAACACCTTGACCAAAGAACACACCAGGCGAACGGTGCAACTGAGCAACCACAACACGTTCAGCTCCATTAATGACAAAAGTGCCATTATTGGTCATATAGGGAATTGTACCCAAGAAGACATCCTGAATAAACGTTCCGAAATCCTCATGGTCGGGATCCGTGCAGTAAAGCTTCATTTTTGCTTTCAAGGGCACACTATAAGTGAGGCCACGCTCCAAGCATTCATCTATTGAATAGCGGGGCGGGTCAATATAGTAGTCCAGGAATTCAAGAACGAAATTATTACGAGTGTCAGTAATAGGAAAATTCTCTGCGAACACCTTATACAGACCATCATTCTTTCGCTCCTCAGGCGGAGTATCCAACTGAAGGAAGTCCTTAAAAGACTTCAGCTGAACGTCAAGGAAATCCGGATAAGGGAACGGATTATGGACGCTTGCGAAATTTACTCTGTTATTAACAACTTTGGTCATAAAATCAAATGAAATCTATCGGCAGTAAATTTATGCTTTTAAAGTGGAAACTTTAAAAAGACACAAAAAGGTTAGGACTAGCCGACTGGGCAAATCCTAACCATTGTATGAAAATAAGTAAAGAGGTTATTCCTCTTAAAGCTTACTTGAGCTCAACCTTAGCACCGGCCTCTTCGATGGCCTTCTTCAGGTTCTCAGCCTCGTCCTTTGAGAGACCTTCCTTGATTGTAGCAGGTGCACCCTCAACGAGAGCCTTAGCCTCCTTCAGGCCGAGACCACAAGCCTCCTTAACGGCCTTCACAACCTGAAGCTTTGTAGCACCAATGTCAGTGAGAACTACATCGAAAGAAGACTTCTCCTCAGCAGCCTCACCTGCAGCACCAGCAGCAGGACCAGCAGCTACAGCAACAGCTGCAGCAGCAGGCTCGATACCATACTCGTCCTTCAGGACAGTTGCCAACTCATTAACTTCCTTAACAGTAAGATTTACTAACTCTTCTGCAATAGCTTTTACATCTGCCATTTTATTCTTAATTTTAATTTTCTTGTTAATATAATTTAGACTTTATAGTTAGACCCTTCTATAGTAGAATCCGCCATAACTTATTATTCAGCACGCTCGCCTAAAGTCTTGAGCACACCGTGAATGGTGTTTGCGCCTGACTGAAGAGCAGAAACAACGTTCTTTGCAGGGCTCTGCAAGAGAGCAACCACATCTGCAATAACTTCATTCTTGCTCTTGATAGAAGACAACTCGTCAAGTTTATCAGCACCGACGAAAAGACCTTCTTCTGCATAAGCAGCCTTCAAAGAAGGAGTACCTGCTTTAGCAATTTCTTTATCCTTAAGCAACTTTGCAGGAACATTTGCAGTTTCGCAGAACAAAACAGCTGTATTACCCTTCAAAGAGCCGTACAAATCAGAAAAGTCTACATCAGATGCCTCAAGAGCCTTATGAAGAAGAGTATTCTTCACAACGACCATCTTGATCTGCTGCTTGAAACACTTGCGACGGAAATCACTCGTAGCCTCTGCATTCATACCTGTAACATCTACAAGGTAAAAATGAGGATAGTCCTTTAATTTCTGTCCAAGGTCAACTATGATAGTATCTTTAGCTTCTTTCTTCATTTTTCTAAACTTTTAGAGTTATTCAACAGATTTAGGATCAATCTTGATACCCTTACTCATTGTAGAGGAAAGGAAGATACTCTTAATATAAGTTCCCTTAGCAGCGGCAGGCTTGAGACGAATCACAGTGTTGATGAACTCTTTGGCATTGCCATAGATTTGATCGGCAGTCATAGAAACCTTACCGATTGAAGTATGGATAATACCAGCCTTATCAACCTTAAAGTCAATCTTACCTTGCTTCACTTCCTTTACAGCCTTTGCTACATCCATTGTGACAGTGCCACTCTTAGGGTTAGGCATCAAACCACGAGGACCAAGGAAACGACCCAAAGGACCGACCTTACCCATGCACGAAGGCATAGTGATGATAACATCTATATCAGTCCAACCAGTCTTAATCTTTTCAATGTATTCGTCAAGACCTGCATAATCAGCTCCGGCTGCCTTAGCAGCTTCTTCCTGATCGGGCGTACAGAGACAAAGGACGCGAACAGTCTTACCAGTTCCGTTGGGAAGAGAGACAACGCCACGTACCATCTGGTTAGCCTTACGAGGGTCAACACCAAGGCGAACATCAATATCAACAGAAGCGTCAAACTTAGTTGTAGTGATATCCTTAACCAATTGAGATGCCTCGTTCAAAGCATAAACCTTCCCTGCTTCAACCTTCTCAGCTACTGATTTCTGATTCTTTGTCAGTTTACTCATTTTACTAATTTAAATTGAAGTATTAATTATTAAACAGGGAAGTCACCCTTTACAGTAATGCCCATACTACGAGCCGTACCAGCAACAAGACGCATTGCGCTCTCAACAGTAAAGCAATTCAAATCAGCCATTTTATCCTCAGCAATAGCCTTTACTTGTTCCCAAGTAACGCTACCAACCTTGTTACGATTAGGCTGTCCAGAACCCTTCTTGACCTTGGCGGCCTCGAGCAGCTGAATAGCAGCAGGAGGAGTCTTGATTACAAAGCTAAAAGACTTATCAGTGTAATAAGTGATAACGACAGGTAATACTTTGCCGGCCTTATCCTGAGTACGCGCATTGAATTCCTTGCAGAATCCCATGATGTTGATACCCTTGGAACCCAAAGCAGGTCCTACGGGAGGAGAAGGATTTGCAGCGCCACCCTTAATCTGTAATTTGATTAATCCAGCAACTTCTTTAGCCATTTCTTTTTTATTAAAATAATTGAAACGTATAAAAAGCGAAACTAGTCCGTAACAACTAAGCGTTCACTTTTTCAACTTGCATAAAACTAAGCTCCAACGGAGTTTTTCTTCCGAAAATCTTGACCATAACCTTCAGTTTACGCTTTTCAGTATTGATATCTTCAATCACACCTTCAAAACCACTGAAAGGACCATCAATTACCTTAACCGTCTCATCAAGAACAAAAGGCACATTGACTTCATTTACGATCTCAGTTTCTTCAGCCGCACCAAGCATTTTATTGATTTGTGCTTGAGGAACGATTGAAGGATTATCCAAACCACCCAAAAAACCTAAACAATTAGGCATGAACCGCAACAAGGTAGGTACATCACCTACGAGATTAGCATTAACGAATATGTAACCTGGAAGAGAAATCTTTTCAGTTTCAACACGTTTCCCATTACGTATCGTTGCATGCTTCTCCATGGGAATGAGCACCTCATAAACATGATCAGCGAGCAGTTTATTGTGCTTCAATTCAGCCTCGATATATTCTTTTAACTTGGCTTCCTTTCCACTAACTGCACGCAATACATACCAATTTTTACCTGCTTCTGCCATTCTTTCTGGGATTAACCTGGATAAACAAACTTCATAAGATTCTCGAAGACGAGATCTATACCGAAAACCACAAGTGCAATGATAAGGGAAGCAGATAAAACAACCACTGCACTATGGGTTAACTCAGCACGTGTGGGCCAAGTAGTATTATGCGCAAGTTCATCGTAACATTCCTTGCAATAATTTGTTATCTTCTTGAACATTGTGTTTTTTGTTAGCACGGGTTGAAAGACTCGAACTCTCGACACCTGGTTTTGGAGACCAGTGCTCTACCAACTGAGCTAAACCCGTATAAAAGTCTCTGAACCCTTAGGGCTCAGAGACCCTTTAGAATTTTGTTTTCCTATTATCCCTCTTCCTCAACGTCGGGGAGAAGAGCGGTAATCTGTCCAGAACCTACAGTACGACCACCCTCACGGATAGCGAAACGCAGACCCTCATTCAAAGCAACCTTATAGATAAGGCGAACTTCAATCTCTACGTTGTCACCAGGCATGACCATGTCAACACCTTCGGGAAGAGTGATCTCACCGGTGCAGTCCATAGTACGGAGGTAGAACTGAGGACGATAACGATTGCCGAAAGGAGTATGACGACCACCCTCTTCCTTCTTCAGAACATAGATAGAGGCTTTGAAATGATCGTGCGGAGTGATAACACCCGGGTGCACAACAACCATACCACGCTTAACCTCTTCCTTATCGATACCACGGAGCAACAGACCTACATTGTCACCAGCCTCACCTTCAGGGAGAGTCTTGCGGAACATCTCAACACCGGTGATAACAGATTTCTTGTCCTCACCGAGACCGAGCAACTGAACCTCGTCACCAATCTTGCATCGACCAGTTTCGATACGACCAGTAGCAACAGTACCACGACCAGTGATTGAGAACACGTCCTCAACAGGCATCAAGAAAGGCTTATCAACCTCACGCTCGGGCTCCTCAATCCAAGAGTCTACAGCGTCCATCAGTTCGATAATCTTGTCTTCCCACTTAGCAACGCCGTTCAAACCACCAAGAGCAGAACCGCAGATGATAGGAGTCTCCTCCTCATAGCCGTAAGAAGTAAGCAAGTCCTGAACGTCCATCTTAACGAGGTCAATCATTTCCTCATCAACTTCAGAGTCGTCGCACTTGTTCAAGAAGACAACCATGCGGGGCACATTCACCTGACGAGCAAGCAGCACATGCTCACGAGTCTGAGGCATAGGACCATCGGTAGCGGCAACAACCAAGATAGCACCGTCCATCTGAGCAGCACCAGTTACCATGTTCTTCACATAGTCGGCGTGACCCGGGCAGTCAACGTGTGCATAGTGACGCTTGTTTGTTTCATACTCAATGTGAGCAGTGTTGATGGTGATACCACGCTCTTTCTCCTCAGGAGCGTTATCGATCTGATCGAAGCTCTTAACTTCCTCGCCAGTACCCAAACGCTCGTGCAGCACCTTAGAGATGGCAGCTGTCAGAGTGGTCTTACCATGGTCAACGTGACCGATAGTACCGATGTTTACATGCGGCTTAGTGCGCTGATAAACTTCTTTAGCCATAGCTTTACTTTTTTATTTTAATCAATTAAATAATCGAAAGAATATTGTTTTGTTTCGTTCTTCTGCATTGTTCAGGTTGTCCAAAACAAACCAGAATGGAGCTGTAACTGAGAGTTGAACTCAGGACCTCTTCCTTACCAAGGAAGTGCTCTACCACTGAGCTATTACAGCATTACTTTTTTAGAGCGGAAAACGGGGCTCAAACCCGCGACCCCCAGCTTGGAAGGCTAGTGCTCT
>CAVKJH010000030.1:0-36342 GCA_963656755.1 bacterium | reverse complement strand
CAATGCGGGAGAGTAGGAAGCCGCCTTCTTTCAAAAGAGCGAAGCCCGGAGATTCAATATGAGTCTCCAGGCTTTTTGTAGTTTGTCGTCTCCTTTTATCGTGCAGCATGACATTCGCTGCTTTCAATCTTAACTTCCGTTTTTTATCCAATTGTTTGCCGATTTCGAAAAATTATCGTAATTTTGCACGAGAAAATAGTGGTTAATCCTCATCTACTTAATATGAAGAAATTACTTCTCCCGTTTTTCTTGGTGGCTTTGGTCATTTTGATGGGCGGTTGCGCTGCAACCAAGAAGATTGCTTATTTCCAGAACATCGACACACTCAGTTTGGAGCAATCGCGAGGTCTTTATGATGCGCACATCATGCCCAAGGATATGCTGACCATTACGGTCATGACCACTAATCCGGCTGCTTCGGCACCATTCAACCTGACGGTAAGCAACACGGTTGGAACAGGCGGGCAGCTGTCGGCCAGTGGTGAGGGGTCGCTTCAGGGGTATCTGGTCAACAACCAGGGCAACATCAATTTCCCTGTTATTGGTGAGTTGCATGTAAGCGGTCTCACGAAGGATGAGTGCGAAGCCTTGGTGAAGGAGAAAGTAAAACCTTTTCTCTCTGACAAAGAGAACCCCATCGTTACAGTAAGGATGGCTAGTTACCGCGTTACGGTTACCGGCGAGGTGAATTCGCCGGGCGTAAAACCGGTTTCAACCGAAAAGATGAGTATTATTGAGGCCATTGCGCAAGCCGGCGACCTTACTATGTATGGCCGTCGTGATAATGTGCTTCTTATCCGCGAAGATGCTACTGGCAAGAAGCAGGCGCACCGTCTTGACCTGACGGATGCAAATGTTTTCAATTCGCCCTATTATTATTTGCAACAAAACGACATTATATATGTGCAGCCAAACGGTGTGAAGGCTCAAAATTCCACTATCGGAAGTAGCACCACACTTTGGTTCTCGTTTATTGGCATTGCCACATCGCTTGCGTCGTTGTTGGTCAACATCTTGAGATAGTAGTTGTAAGAACACTGATAATGACATGAGAAATACAGATTGGAATATGAAGGATTTCTTTTTAGGAAGATTTCTTTGTATTTCAATCTTTTTGTAAGTAAAGGGTTTGGTTTCGATATTGTAATTTTTTATGGATAAGAATATTCACGAGGATTGTGGCGTTGCCATGATCAGATTGCTTAAACCGCTGAGCTATTACCAGCAGAAATACGGTACATGGATGTATGGCCTAAACAAGTTGTATCTCATGATGGAGAAACAACACAATCGTGGTCAGGAAGGTGCAGGTATGGCTTCGGTAAAACTACACAGCCATCCCGGTCACGAATACATGTTCCGTGAGCGTGCCGAGGGGCCCAATGCCATCACCGAAATTCTCGGTTCGGCCCGCAAGCAGATTGACGAGGTCCGTCGACTGAATGGTGACAACCATCAGTTTGACTATCAGGAGGTGCCGTTTGCCGGCGAACTCTACATGGGACACTTGCGCTATTCCACAACGGGGAAGAGCGGCTTGAAATATGTGCACCCGTTTCTGCGGCGGAACAACTGGAAGGCCAAGAACCTCTGCCTCTGTGGAAACTACAACATGACCAACGTCGAAGACGTGTTTACAAAGCTTGCCCGTCAAGGACAATGCCCGCGCATCTATAGCGACAGTTACATCATGATGGAAGCTATGGGGCACAGGCTTGACCGCGAGGTGGAGCGCAATTTTGTAGAGGCGCAACAGAAAGGCCTCGAAAATGAAGCGATTACCGAGTATATCGACCAGCATGTGCAGATGGAGAATGTGCTGAAGAGCACTATGGCCGATTTCGATGGCGGATATGTAGTCTGCGGACTGACTGGAAGCGGAGAGATGTTCTCGATGCGCGACCCCTGGGGCATCCGCCCGGCATTTTATTACAAGGACGACGACGTCGTGATATTGGCCTCCGAAAGGCCCGTTCTGCAAACCACTTTCGATCTGGAGTACGAGGATATACAGGAACTCCAGCCGGGGTGCGCCCTTTTGGTTCGCAGCAACGGCGAAACCGTCGTGAAACGCATTCTCGAACAGAAAGGCGACTGTGCTTGTTCGTTTGAGCGCATCTATTTCTCGCGTGGGTCAGACCAGGAAATCTACCAGGAGCGCAAGAAACTGGGCGAACAGCTCACGCCTCAAGTGCTGAAAGCTATTGGCAATGATGTTGCCCATACCGTATTCTCGTTCATTCCCAATACGGCCGAAGTGGCTTTCTATGGATTGCTGCACGGTTTCAAGCACTATGTAAACGAGCAGAAGATCAAACGCATAGAGGAGCTGGGGCATAAGCCTACACACGATGAACTGGAACAAATCCTGAATGATTTCGTGCGATCGGAAAAGGTGGCGTGGAAAGATATCAAGTTGCGTACCTTCATCACCGAGGGAAATGCACGCAATGACTTGGCGTCCCACGTCTACGACATTGCCTACGGCAGCCTCGTGCCGAATGAGGACAATCTGGTAATCATTGATGACAGTATTGTGCGTGGCACCACGTTAAAGGAAAGCATCCTTCATATCCTCGACCGTCTGCATCCCAAGAAGATCGTAATGGTCAGCTCGGCACCCCAGATACGCTATCCTGATTATTACGGCATTGACATGCCCCGCCTTGAGGAGTTCTGTGTTTTTCAGGCTACTGTTGCCCTGCTCAAAGACAAGGGGATGGACCATGTTATCCGGGATACATACGAGGCGTGCAAGGCTGAATTGAAGAAGCCCGTTGACCAGATGCGCAACTGCGTGCGTGACGTGTACGAACCGTTCACCGTCGAAGAGATAAACGAAAAGATAGTCGAGATGCTTCGGCCTGAAGGAATGACCACACCCATCACCATCGTGTTCCAAAGTATCGACGGTCTGCACTCGGCCATCCCCAACCACAAGGGTGATTGGTATTTCACGGGGCATTTCCCCACACCGGGAGGCACCCGACTGTGCAACCAGGCATTTGTCAACTATGTGGAAAGAGTGTGGAAATAAGACATCGGTTCCCTTTGCCGATGCAGCCTTCGATGGAAAGGCATATATTCGTATAATTTGAAATATTGATTAAAACAAACGATAGAAGATGAAAAAAGTAACTTTGGTTCTGTCAGACGGGACGCGCTTCTATGGCAAATCGTTCGGCTACGAGAAACCTGTTGCTGGCGAAGTGGTGTTCAACACGGCCATGATGGGATATCCCGAGTCGCTCACCGACCCTTCGTATGCTGGTCAAATATTGACGTTCACCTATCCCTTGGTGGGAAACTATGGTGTTCCGCCTTTCACATTCGAAGCCAACAAACTGCCTAGCTTCATGGAGAGCGACAAGATTTATGCCGCTGCCATGATATGTGCCGACTACAGCGAGGAATACAGTCATTGGAACGCCGTGGAGAGCTTGTCCGACTGGCTGAAACGCGAGCATGTGCCGGGCATTACAGGTATTGACACGCGCGAATTGACCAAAGTGCTCCGCGAACATGGTGTAATGATGGGCAAAATTCTCTTTGAAGATGACGCAGAGATGCCCGAAGCCAACTATGAAGGCGTGAATTTCGTAGACAAGGTGTCGTGCAAAGAAATTATCCGTTACAACGAAGGTGCCGGCAAGAAAGTAGTGTTGGTCGACTGTGGCGTGAAAGCCAATATCATCCGTTGTCTTGTTGAGCGGGGCGTGGAAGTGGTTCGCGTGCCGTGGAACTACGATTACACCGGCATGGATTTCGACGGATTGTTCCTGGCCAACGGCCCCGGCGACCCTGATACCTGTCAGGATGCAGTGGATATTATCAAAAAGCAGATGAATCTTAGCCGCAAGCCCATCTGCGGCATCTGTATGGGTAACCAGTTGTTGGGAAAGGCGGCAGGCGCATCGATATACAAGCTCAAATACGGACACCGCAGTCACAACCAACCGGTAAGACTGGTGGGTACCGAAAAGTGCTACATCACTTCGCAGAACCACGGTTATGCCGTTGACAGTAAGACTTTGGGAAATGACTGGACAGAGCTGTTCGTCAACATGAATGACGGAAGCAACGAAGGTATACGACATAAGACGAATCCCTGGTTCACATCGCAGTTCCATCCAGAGGCATGCAGCGGACCTGTCGACACCATGTTCATGTTCGACAAGTTTATTGAAGAATTGAATGCTTGAGCAGTAATTAAAAAACAGATATTTCATGAAAGACCCTAATATAAAGAAAGTCCTCCTCTTGGGTTCAGGTGCCCTGAAGATCGGTGAGGCTGGCGAATTCGACTATTCTGGCTCGCAGGCACTGAAGGCCTTGCGCGAAGAAGGCGTGGAAACAGTACTCATCAATCCCAACATTGCAACGGTGCAAACCTCCGAGGGAGTAGCCGACCATATCTATTTCTTGCCTGTTCAGCCATATTTCGTGGAGCGGGTCATTCAAAAGGAAAAGCCCGACGGCATCCTTTTGAGTTTTGGCGGACAGACCGCACTCAACTGCGGTGTGGAGCTTTATGAGCAAGGCATTCTTGAGAAATATGGAGTCAAGGTGCTCGGCACGCCGGTTCAGGCCATCATGGACACCGAAGACCGTGAGCTTTTTGTGGAAAAGCTCGACGAGATTGATGTGAAGACCATCAAGAGCGAAGCCTGCGAAAACATGGAGCAGGCCCAGAAGGCGGCCAACGACTTGGGGTATCCGGTCATCGTGCGTGCCGCTTATGCCCTCGGCGGCTTAGGGTCAGGCTTTGCCAACAATGATGCCGAATTGCAGAAAATCTGCGAAAAGGCCTTTTCGTTCTCACCGCAGGTGCTGGTCGAGAAGAGCCTGAAGGGATGGAAGGAGATAGAGTACGAAGTGGTGCGCGACCGTTTCGACAACTGCATCACCGTGTGTAACATGGAAAACTTCGACCCGTTGGGCATCCATACGGGCGAGAGCATCGTCATCGCGCCGTCGCAAACGCTTACCAACTCGGAGTACCACAAGCTGCGCGAACTGTCCATCAAGATAGTCCGGCACATCGGTATTGTCGGCGAGTGCAATGTGCAGTACGCTTTCGACCCCAACAGCGAGGACTACCGCGTTATTGAGGTCAATGCCCGTTTGAGCCGCAGTTCGGCACTTGCCTCCAAGGCTACCGGCTATCCTTTGGCTTTCGTCGCAGCCAAACTGGGTATGGGATATGGTCTCTTCGAGTTGAAGAACTCGGTCACCAAGACAACCAGTGCATTCTTTGAGCCGGCACTCGACTATGTTGTCTGTAAGATTCCAAGATGGGATCTCAGCAAATTCCGCGGTGTTGACAAGGAACTCGGATCTTCGATGAAGAGCGTGGGTGAGGTGATGGCTATCGGCCGCAACTTTGAAGAAGCCCTGCAAAAAGGCCTCCGCATGATTGGTCAGGGCATGCACGGTTATGTGGAGAACAAGGAATTGGAAATTCCCAACATCGACGAAGCCCTCTGCGAGCCTACCGACAAGCGCGTGTTTGTCATATCGAAGGCCATGCACAAGGGCTACACGATAGACCAGATACACGAGTTGACCAAGATAGACAAGTGGTTCCTTTACAAGCTGAAGCACATCATCGATATCGACGAGAAGCTGAAAACCAGAAATATCAATACGCTCGACCGTGACTTGCTTTGCGAGGCAAAGGTGTACGGTTTCACCGATTTCCAGATTGCCCGTGCCATAGGGCTTGAAACGGAAATGGGCAACATGCACAAGGCTATGCTTTTGGTCCGCCGACAGCGCAAGTCGTTCGGCATATTGCCTGTGGTCAAGCAGATCGACACGTTGGCTGCCGAGTATCCGGCACAGACCAACTACCTGTATGTTACCTACGCAGGGGTGAAAAGCGATATATCCTTCTCCAACGACCGCCAGTCGGTCATTGTGCTCGGTTCGGGTGCTTACCGCATCGGTTCGTCGGTAGAGTTCGACTGGTGCGGCGTGCAGGCACTCAACACCATCCGTAAGCAGGGCTACCGCAGCATCATGATCAACTATAACCCGGAGACGGTGTCGACCGACTATGACATGTGCGACCGGCTTTATTTCGATGAGCTGACCTTCGAACGTGTCATGGATATCATCGAACTGGAGAATCCGCACGGTGTTATCGTGTCGACAGGCGGACAGATTCCCAACAATCTTGCCATGCATCTCGATGCCGAGAATGTGCCCATCCTTGGCACTTCGGCCAAGGATATTGACAATGCCGAAGACCGCGCCAAGTTCTCCAGCATGCTGACCCGCAACGGCATTAACCAGCCGGAGTGGAGTGCATTGACCAGCATGCAGGATATTGACCAGTTTGTAGACCGTGTGGGATTCCCTGTATTGGTTCGTCCAAGCTATGTGTTGTCGGGTGCAGCCATGAACATCTGCTCCAACAAGGAAGAGCTGGAGCGTTTCCTCCAGTTGGCAGCCAATGTGAGCGAGGACCATCCTGTCGTGGTGTCCAAGTTCATTGAAAACGCAAAGGAGATTGAATTTGATGCTGTTGCACGCAATGGCGAGGTGCTGGCATATGCCATTTCCGAGCATATTGAGTTTGCCGGCGTACACTCGGGCGATGCTACCATTCAGTTCCCGCCGCAGAAACTGTATGTGGAAACCGTGCGACGCATCAAGCGTGTAGCCCGCAAAATTGCCGAGGAACTGCACATTTCCGGTCCGTTCAACTGCCAGTTCATGGCACGCGACAATGATATTCTTGTCATTGAGTGTAACCTGCGTGCCAGCCGTTCGTTCCCGTTTGTCAGTAAGGTGCTGAAACTCAATCTCATTGATTTGGCAACCAAGGTGATGTTGGGCGTTCCTGTAGAAAAGCCGAAAAAGAACCTCTTCGACCTCGACTATGTTGGTATCAAAGCATCGCAGTTCAGTTTCAACCGTCTGCAGAAGGCTGACCCTGTGCTGGGTGTCGACATGAGTTCAACGGGCGAAGTGGGATGTTTGGGCGACGACACCAACCAGGCATTGCTGAAGAGTATGTTGTCGGTAGGTCACCGCATCCCCAAACATACTGTGCTTCTCTCGACGGGTAGCGCCAAGCAGAAGGCCGAAATGCTCGATGCAGCCAAAGAACTTATCAACCACGGGTATGAACTGTATGCCACAGGCGGAACCAGCAAGTATCTCACCGAGAACAACATTCCCAACACCAAGGTATATTGGCCGTCCGACGAAGGCAAGGCTCCCCAAGCCATGTCCCTCCTTCATGAGAAGAAGATTGACATGGTGGTCAACATTCCGAAGGACTTGACACCCCACGAGTTGACCAATGGCTACAAGATTCGCCGTGCTGCCGTTGACCTGAACGTGCCCTTGATAACCAATAGCCGTCTTGCATCAGCCTTTATCCATGCTTTCTGCACGCTTGATTTGGAAGATGTAGACATCAAGTCTTGGGAAGAATATTAAATCAAGCAAATCGGGTAATCCGCTGATATTTATCTATATACACTCCCATGCCGTCGCCTGCCGACGGCATGGGAGTGCTTGTTTTTGTCGGTATGAGCGATACCGGGCTGGAGATGGGGTAGGGGCTGCCCTCCGTCGGACTGCCGGTCACCAATGACGGAACAATTCTAGTCCGAACGTCATGCCAAAATACCGGTTGCCGTGGCCGTTGCTGGCAAAAAATCCCAACGACATGAGCCGGCATGTGAAACCGTATCCCACTTCCACATAGGGGTGAATATTGCGAACGTCGAGTGTCGACACATACACCCTTTCCATCTCGATATAATGGCCAACCCATGGCAACCAGCTCATCACGAGCAACGGGCTTTCGTACGTTACATTGGCGCGGATATAGTATTCGGAGGTGTTGTAAGTGTCGCTTCTCAACAATTCAAAATCACAACTCGTATTGTCATTCCATCCCTCGGGAAGATTGTTTTCCTTGAAATTCTCGTAATTCAGGAAATATGCCTTGTGTCCTTTCATGGTGTAGAAGCCTGTCCCGACCCGTATTCGCCACGATTGCAGTTGGTTGACTTGATGCAGGTAGTTGGCATTGATTTCCCAACGTTCGTATGCGTTGTTGGCTTTGGCAAAGCCAGTTATGCCCCGGTCATAGTCGAGCGTGACGACCGGGCCAGTCCATCCGAGGGGCCGGAATTGTATTTCGGCAAGAGGCGCAAACGACCTGTATTCTTTTTTCCACCCGAATTTTTCAAAATCGCTTTTGTATACAGCCCTTTTCATCTGAAAGAGCGAACCGAGCTGCACGCTCCATTTGTCGGAAAGGTCATAGTTGAAAACAGCCCTTACTTCCGTCTGTTTGAACTCGTTCAGCCGGTCATAATCGTACAAGGTGCTGTCGGGTTGTTGCTGTTCAATGTTTCGTCTGACCCAAGCGTTGCTTATATGGTTGCCGTTGTTCCATTCCAACTTGATATAACCGTTACGCCGTTTGTTAAAATAACAGTAGATGGGGAACCTGAAGAAGAACTGGTGTTGCTTGAAAGCATACCCGGCCTTGAAACCGACGGATATTTCGGAGTTGGGCGAGGTTTGGTAGCTTGCACGCAAATCCATTTTATAGGTAAATCCCCGTCGGTGGTCGTAGCCCATGTAGAGCGGATTCAGGATGGGATTCAGACGTATGTATCCCTGGTTGTTGATGCCAAAATGCGTCTTGATGCGGTTGAACACATTGTCACCCACCATGTCCCAAAGCACGTCTTTGGCAAAGCGCTGTATCTTTCCAGACGCACTGTTGCTTGTCGAATCGGTTGTTACAGAGTCGTTTGCGGCGGTCTGCTCCAGCAGTTTGTCGTATGCTGCCTGCTCTTCATAGCCAAGCGGTTCGGGCCGCACCTGGCACAGCTTTTCATAATCGGAGAGGGCGGAGCTTTCTATTGGGCGCAACAGGCCGTACCGGGCCATGTATGTTCCGGAGACTTTGTTGCGTAGAAACCTGAAAGTAACATTCACCTCACACCTTTCCGGAATGGGCGGCGCCTTGTCGCTCTTCCCCATATCAATGTGCATTTTGAAACGCGTCATATCGTATTCGCCAGTCAGGTCGCACGACAAGACACGCCCGCTTTGCGCATCGATGATGGCAGTTCCGATTACCAGCTGGGTGTTTTTTCGTTTTGGCGTGATGGTCAGTAGCACCCTGCCATTGGGAAGCGCACTTGTCCTGAACTTGTAGAAACGGTGATTGGAGGGGTGGAAGGGCGAAATGATGGTGTTGTCGATGATGGTTTCGCTGTAGATTTTAGGGGTCAGATATTTCAGCATCACGTTGAAGGTGCTTCGTTTGTGCGGAACGGTAGTTGCATTGGCAATGTTCTCGCTCTCAATCTGTTGCTTGGCTTTTCTGAACAGCTTGTTGTACGATTCCCCTACAAATTCGCGTTCGTCCCTGTGCGCAATGGAATAAACCGACGGCACCAGCATGAGTGTCGGGTTTTTCCGGTCGATGCGCAGATAGAATTTGGTATATGCGTAGCAACTGTCTTCTCTTTCCGGCAAGGTGTCGAGCCGCATGGCATACTCGTATACTTTCTGCAGCCGGAAATAGTCGTACTGTTGTTGTGCGGCTTCGTCTTGTTCACGCATGCTGTTCGCGCACGCAGGTGTGCCTGAGCCATTGGCTGGCAGGTTGCGTCCGTTTGCCCGTTGTCCGCCCATAAACAAAGGGCACAGGAACAGGAAGGCTATTCCCGCCCTTTGTCGCCAACTCGATGACCTGTTCGTGTGCCTGAACATGTTGCCCTCCTTGCTCCATCCGGAACGGTGTGTTCAGCCGGCTTTCTCGTCAAGTTCGAGCCATCGCATCTCTTTCTCGTCCAGCTCGTCGTTGACAACAGGAAGCCTTTTGCTTTTTTCCGTAATCTCGTCTACCGAGAGCATGCCCGAGCTCAAAGCCTCCTCGATGCTTGCCTTTTCGGCTTCCAGGGCTTTTATGTCCTTCTCCAGCTGTTCGTACTCGCGTTTCTCCTTGTACGACATCCGTTGCCGGTCATCATGACGGTAGTCTTTTTTCCTGGCCGTCTGCGCATTGGACTGTTTGGCCTGCTTGATCTTTTCTTCCTCTTTGGATTTCAGCGATTTCCATTCGCGGTATTGCGTATAGTTTCCCGGGAAATCGTTTACCTCGGCATTGCCTTTGAAGACCAGCAAGTGGTCTACCACCTTGTCCATGAAATAGCGGTCGTGGCTGATGATGATTACGCAGCCGGGAAAGTCCTGCAGATATTCCTCGAGCACCTGCAGGGTTTGGATGTCAAGGTCGTTGGTCGGCTCGTCGAGCACCAGAAAGTTGGGGTTGCGCATCAGTACGGTGCAGAGGTAGAGTTTGCGCCGCTCGCCGCCGCTCAACTTGTAGACATAGTTGTGCTGTTCCTCGGGGGAAATCATAAAGTAGTTGAGAAACTGCGAGGCCGTCATCTTCCGTCCACCTCCCAAGTCGATATACTCGGCAATGTCGGTAATCACGTCGATTACCTTTTCGTTTTCGTCGAACTTCAGTCCGTCCTGCGAGAAATATCCGAAGCGCACCGTCTCGCCGATGTCGAATTTTCCGGCATCGGGTTGCACGATACCCAGAAGCATCTTGACAAAGGTGGATTTGCCGGTCCCGTTGTTTCCCACGATGCCCATCTTCTCGTAGCGGGCAAAGTTGTAGTAGAAATTGTCGAGGATAAGCTTTTCCTGGCCGTTGTTTTCGAATTTCTTGGAAACATACTGACATTCGAATATTTTCGAGCCGATATACACGCTGCTGGCCTTCAGGCGCATTTGCCGGTCCTCGATGCGTTGTTTTGCTTTCGCTTCCAGTTCGTAGAAAGCCTCTTCGCGGTAGCGCGCCTTGTGCCCTCGCGCCTGCGGCATGCGTCTCATCCACTCCAGTTCGGTGCGGTACAGGTTGTTGGCGCGGGCTATTTCTGCCCTTTGGCTGTCTATTCGTGCCTGTCGCTTCTCCAGATAGTAGCTGTAGTTGCCCCGGTAGGTGTATATGCGTTGGTCGGCCAGCTCCAGGATGATGTTGCACACATGGTCGAGGAAATAACGGTCGTGCGTCACCATGAGCAGGGTGAGATTGGTACGGGCCAGATAGCCTTCCAGCCACACTATCATCTCAAGGTCCAGATGGTTGGTCGGCTCGTCGAGAATGAGAAAGTCGGGGTCGTTGAGCAGTGCGTTGGCCAGTGCCACCCGCTTCTGCTGTCCGCCGCTGAGCTGTCCCATGGGCTGCTGCAGGTCGTTGATGTGCAGCTGTGTAAGGATTTGCTTGGCACGCAACACCTTCTCGGCATTGCCCTGATGGTTGAAGCAGGCGTCGAGCACCGATTCGGCAGGGTCGAACTTGGGCGACTGTTCCAGATAGCCCATGCGCAGGTCGTTGCGCCAGATAATCGAGCCGCTTTCATAGCCTTCATGTCCCGTAAGAATAGACATGAGGGTCGATTTTCCGGTGCCGTTTTGGGCAATGAGGCCTACCTTCTGACCTTCGGCTATCGAGAACGAAATGTCTTCGAACAGCACACGCGCCCCGAAACGCTTCGTCAGGTTTTGGATATCCAGATAGGGTGTCATAACTTTTTTAGTATATCGTCAATATAATCGAGCACTTCCTGCCGTCCGGTCTTGTTTTCCGCACTGGTAACAAAATAGGGGGGGGGCGTCTCCCAGGTGTCGAGCAGCGTGTCGATCCATGCCTTGGCGTTGCTCTTGGCACGTCCGCCACTCAGCTTGTCGGCCTTGGTGAATATGATGGAGAACGGTATCTGCGACATGCCCAGCCAGTCGATGAATTCGCGGTCAATCTTCTGCGGGTCGTGCCTGATGTCGATGAGAACAAAGAGGTTCACCAGTTGTTCGCGCTGCAGGATGTACGAACGGATCATGCGGTCGATTTGCTCTTGCGTCTTTTTCGACCGTTTGGCGAATCCGTAACCGGGCAGGTCTACTAGATACCATTCCTTGTTGATGATAAAATGGTTGATAAGCAGGGTCTTTCCCGGTGTAGAACTGGTCTTTGCAAGTCCCTTGTGATTGCAAAGCATGTTGATGAGCGACGATTTGCCCACATTGCTGCGGCCGATAAAAGCGAACTCCGGCTTGTTGTCTTTCGGACAAATGCTGATGTTGGGAGCCGATATGACAAACTGTGAATTGAGGATATCCATAAACATTGATTTATTGCAAAGGTAATATTAAAATGTTGGAAGATACCCAAATTGCCCGTGTTTTTTGACACGAGGCCCTTCAAATCGGGACTGCAAGCCTGTTCCCGTATTATCTATTTATCATAACGTCGGTTATAGTTTCGATATTTGAGGCGTTGCGCAAGGTGTACTGTGGCGTTGCGAATGGCCTCAAACCGCAATGCGACGGATGCCTAACGGCGATGCCCTAAGGCATCCGTCGCAACAGTTCCGGGCGGTACGGTCAAGGCGGCGGCATCCCCGGTTTGTTACGCAAAAATGATGTTTGGTCGGTACATTGTGTGGGTAGCGGTCCCGTCCCGCAGGCTGCAAGCCGTCAGAAGAAAGTTCTGGCGATGCAAGGGGTCGTATAGGCATAAGGCAAGAATGCCAGAGACGGCAACGCTTTGGTCAGTATGATGCCTGAGCGGATGCCGCGGCGTATGCTTCCGCAGGTGTCTGACAGTCCCATGGCAGCAGCTCCGTTGATGGTGGCAGCGTTCAGGGCTTCTTCCGGCAAAAGGCGCATTTTCAGGCAAGCCAGTGTCATCACGAAACGCATGTCGCCCGATGGCGTGGAACCGGGATTGTAGTCGCTGGCCAAGGCTACGGGCAAACCGCTGTCTATCATGGCACGCCCTTTGGCGTAAGGCATATTCGAGAAGAATGATGTTCCCGGCAATAGCGTGGGCATGGTGCCGCTCGCCTTCAGCCGTGGAATGTCCTTTTCGCTCATGTTCTCCAGATGGTCTACCGACAAGGCTTTGTGTTGCAGGCATACCTGCATGCCCCCGCACGACTCTAGCTCGTCGACGTGAACTTTCGGTTTCAGTCCGTATTTGGCGGCAGCCTCCAGCATGCGGTCGGTCTCCTGTGGCGTAAAGAACCCTTTGTCGCAAAACACGTCGATGAAATCGGCCAGTTTCTCTTTCGCCACTTCGGGCAGCATCTCGTTGATTACCAAGTCCACGTATTCCGCCTGTCGCCCAAGATAGTTTCTCGCCACAGCGTGTGCCCCCAGGAAAGTGCTGACAACCCGAACGGGCACGCTCTCGCTGATACGCCTGGTTACACGCAGCATTTTCAGTTCGTCGGCAGTGTTCAGTCCGTATCCGCTTTTTATTTCCACGCATCCCGTACCCTTGTCCATGATCTCGTTCATACGTTCCATGGCCTGCCGGTACAGTTCTTCTTCCGTGGTGCGGTGCAGCAGGTCGGCCGAGTTCAGTATTCCCCCACCCCGCCGTGCCACTTCGGCATAGCTGAGACCGCGCACTTTGTCCTCCCATTCGCGTTCGCGGCTTCCGGCGTATACGAGGTGCGTGTGGCTGTCGCAGAAAGCCGGCAGCAGCAGTCCGCCCTGCGCGTCGACCGTCTCGTCGAACCGTTCGTTTTGCGGCACGGTGTCCATGGTGCCGTAGTCTTCCACGGTGTGGTCGTTCAACGACAGCCAGGCATTGCTGAGGGCAAACGGTTGGCTCATGTCTGCACCGCACAGGCGCAGACACGAACTTGGCCGCAGGCCATAGATGGCTTTGATATGGGTAATGAGTGTTCGCATGAACGTAGCAGGTTATTCCAGCGTTTCGTTTCTCATAAACTCCACCGACTGGGCGATGAGAGGATACATCACCCTGTCCTTGTCGATGAACGGAACCACCTTGCGGTAGTCGTTGTAGATCCGCTCAACGATGGGCGACGATTTCAGCGGCCGCCTGAATTCCAGAGCCTGTGCGGCGTTGAACAGTTCGATGGCCAGCACCCGTTCGGTGTTGAGGATAACCTTGTAGAGCTTTGTGCCCGCGTTGGCGCCCATGCTCACATGGTCTTCCTGTCCCTGCGATGTGGGAATGCTGTCCACCGACGACGGCATGCAGAGCGTCTTGCTTTGGCTCACGATGCTTGCCGCCGTGTATTGGGTAATCATGAAACCGCTGTTCACCCCCGGGTTGGCCACCAGAAAGCTGGGCAGTCCCCGTGTTCCCGACACCAGTTTGTAGATGCGTCGTTCGGAGATGTTGGCCAGTTCAGACATCGCTATAGCCAGAAAGTCCATCGGCAGTGCGATAGGCTCGCCGTGGAAATTGCCGGCCGATATGACCAGGTCTTCATCGGGCACGACGGTGGGATTGTCGGTCGTGGCGTTGATTTCCACGTCTGTCACCTGTTGCACATAGCGCACGGTGTCCTTCACGGCACCATGCACCTGCGGGATGCACCTGAACGAATAGGGGTCCTGCACATGCACCTTGGGCTGCCGGATCAGTTCGCTGCCCTCCAGGATATGCGATATGTGCTCGGCGGTGTCCAGTTGTCCGCGGTGCGGGCGCACGTCGTGCACCGCATGGTGGAACGGTTCGATGCGTCCGTCGTAGGCATCGAGCGACATGGCGGCGATGTAGTCGGCCCAATTCGACAGTTTGGTGGCCTGGATGATGCCCCAGCAGCAGAAGGCCCCCATGTTTTGCGTGCCGTTGAGCAAGGCCAGTCCTTCTTTCGAGGCCAGTCTGATGGGTGCCCATCCCATGGTCTGCAGCAGTTCGGCACCGCTCATGCGTCTGCCCTGGTATTCCACTTCGCCCAATCCCACCAGTGGCAGGCAGAGGTGTGCCAGCGGCACCAGGTCGCCCGACGAGCCGACAGAGCCCTGCATGTAGACAACGGGATAGATGTCGTTGTTGAAAAAGTCGATGAGGCGCTCCACGGTATCCAGTTTGCAAGCCGAATATCCGTACGACAGCGACTGTATTTTCAGCAGGATCATCAGCTTCACAATCTCGTTGGGTACGTGGTCGCCTATGCCGCAGGCGTGGCTCATCATCAGGTTGATCTGCAGTTGCGAGAGCTGGTCTTCGCCGATGGATATGTTGTAGAGCGACCCGAAGCCGGTGGTCACGCCGTAGATGGGCGTTTCCGAGGAGGCAATCTTCTTGTCGAGATACTCCCGGCAGCGCACGATGCGTTTGCGCGAATCGTCGCCGAGTTTCAGTTTGTAGTTGCCGCGCAGTATTTCCCACACCTTGTCGAGCGTGAGGTGTCCGGCACTGATTTCATGGATGTTGGCCATATTGATCGTTTGAAAAATTAGAAAGCTTGGTTGATAATGTCGTCGTCGACCAGATTGGGCAGGGTGACGCGCAGCTCGGGCGTAAGGTCCATCTGCCGGCGTATGGCATCCATTGACCCACCGTTGCGGGCCCACGACCGTCGGGCAATGCCGTTGTTTACGTCCCAGAAGAGCATTTCGCGGATGTTTTGGTCGCTCTCGTCGCTGCCGTCGACCACCATGCCGAAGCCACCGTTGATCACTTCGCCCCAGCCTACTCCGCCGCCGTTGTGTATGCTCACCCAGGTGGCACCGCGGAACGAGTCGCCAATGACGTTCTGCACGGCCATGTCGGCGCACAGCTGCGACCCGTCGTAGATGTTGCTGGTTTCGCGGAACGGCGAGTCGGTGCCGCTTACGTCGTGGTGGTCGCGTCCCAGCACCACGGGTGCCTTCAGCCTGCCGTCGCGCACGGCCTGGTTGAAGGCCAGCGCTATCTTGGTTCTTCCCTCACAGTCGGCATAGAGTATGCGGGCTTGCGATCCTACCACGAGCCGGTTCTTCCCGGCCTCGCGTATCCAGTGTATGTTGTCGTCGAGCTGGTGCCGTATGTCTTCGGGAGCATGGCTGCGCTCCGCTTCGAGCACGTCGATGGCCAGCTGGTCGGTCAGTGCCAGGTCGGCCGAGTCGCATGAGGTGCAGACCCAGCGGAACGGCCCGAAGCCGTAGTCGAAGAACATGGGGCCCATGATGTCCTGCACATACGACGGGTATCTGAACGATCCGTCGGCCTTGGTGATGTCGGCCCCGGCACGCCCCGACTGCAGGAGGAATGCGTTTCCGTAGTCGAAGAAGTACATGCCCCGGTCGGCCAGCCTGTTGATGGCAGCCACCTGTCGGCGCAACGACTGCTCCACCCGTTTCCTGAACTCTTCGGGGTCGGCCGCCATCATGCGTTTGCTTTCGTCGAGGGTCATGCCGACGGGATAGTAACCGCCCGCCCAGGGGTTGTGCAGCGAGGTCTGGTCAGACCCCAGGTTCACCTCGATGTCTTCGTCGGCAAGGCGTTCCCACAGGTCAACCACATTGCCTACATAGGCCATCGACACCACCCGTTTGTCGGCGATGGCCTGTCGCACGGCGTTCATCAGCTCGTCGAGACTGTAGTGCAGCTCGTCCACCCATCCCTGCTCGTAGCGTTTCTGGGCCGCCTTCGGGTTGATTTCGGCCACCACGCTCACCACATGGGCAATGTTTCCGGCTTTCGGCTGTGCGCCGCTCATGCCGCCCAGACCGCTCGAGACGAACAGCGGGATGGGGTTTGCAGCCCGACGGTTCGGGTTGCTCATCACCCTGCGGGCTGCGTTGAGCACCGTGATGGTAGTTCCGTGTACGATGCCTTGCGGGCCGATATACATGTACGATCCGGCCGTCATCTGTCCGTATTGGCTTACGCCCAAGGCGTTGAGGCGTTCCCAGTCGTCGGGCTTCGAGTAGTTCGGGATAACCATGCCGTTGGTGACCACCACCCTCGGTGCGTGCTTGTGCGACGGAAACAGGCCCATGGGATGTCCCGAATACATGACAAGCGTTTGTTCGTCGGTCATCTCCGACAGGTATTTCATGGTCAGCCGGTATTGCGCCCAGTTCTGGAAGATGGCCCCGTTGCCACCGTATATGATAAGCTCGTGCGGATGTTGGGCCACGCGGGGGTCCAGGTTGTTTTGTATCATCAGCATGATGGCCGCCGCCTGTTCCGACCGGTGCGGGTATTCGCTGATGGGCCGTGCCTTCATCTCGTATGCGGGGCGGTAGCGGTACATGTATATGCGGCCGTATTTGCCCAGTTCCTCGGCAAATTCGGGTGCCAGTGCGGCATGCAGGTGTTCGGGGAAATAGCGCAGTGCGTTGCGCAGTGCCAGTTGTTTCTCCTGGCGGGTCAGTATGTCCTTGCGTTTGGGCGCATGGTTGATGGCAAAATCGTAGTCTTGCAGTTCGGGCAACGTGTCGGGGATGCCGGCCCGTATTTCGGCTTTGAATTCATCGATAGTCATAAGGCGTTGTATGTGATATGGTGGGCGGGGGACGTCTCTCCCCTGCCCTTCTGTTTGTCGGTGTTGTTTTCCGGGGCGTGTGCCGGACAGGCGTCACACGCTAACCTCCCGGGTTGTAGGCGGCGTGCGGCCGGCCTGAAGAAGACGGGGTGCCGGTGCGGCCTAAGCCCCAATCTTGCTGTTGACGATGGCCAGGATTTCCTGTTCCTCCAGCTTGGCCCGCTCTTCGCAGGCGGCCGCCTCGCTGACCAGTGCTTGGGCCACGGCCTTGTCGGCCAGCGACGCGGCATTGATCCGCACGTTCAGTGCAGCGCCGAGCACGGCCGCACGGGCTGCTATGGCCCCCACGCCGGCATCGCTGACGCTGGCCGGATTGCCCTCGCGGGCCATGTCCTTGCAGAGCCCGAACACTTCGGAGGCCTGTCTGGCTGTTTCCAGCGGCACTTCCGCCGCATGGCGTGTGGCCGACTGTATTGCCGCACTGCGTGCGGCTTTCTCGTCATCGGTGCCCTTGGGCAAGGCGAAGGCTGCCATGATGCGGTTGAAGGCGTCGGTGTCTTCGTCTATGAGGTGCATGAGCCTGTCCATGAGCCGTTGGCCGCGTTCGGCCATTACGCTGAACTCGTTCCAGCGGTCGTCCCATCCGCGCTTGTGGGCCGACAGGTTGGCCACCATGGTGCCCAGGGCGGCGCCGAGCGCTCCCATGGCTGCGGCGATGGTTCCGCCGCCGGGTGCCGGGCTTTCGCGCGAGGTCTCTTCCACAAATGCCTTGACCGTCAGGTCGGCCAGACGCTTTTTCGGGGTGGCGTCTTCCAGCAGGTATTCGATGACTTTTTCGTGGGGATCGAACGGCTTGAGGTCGTCGAGGCTCATCGATTTGACGGCGATGCTGACCAGATCGTCTTCGGGTACGCCCACCGACCGTTGCTGCTTCTCCAGATAGTATGTGCCGGCTTCCAGCAGCACCCTCTTGGGTATGAGGCCCACGATTTCCGTGCCGGTGACACGCACGCCGCGTTCGGCTGCGGCACGGCACACCTCGTCGAAAGCCTTGTGCAGCGGTGTGACGTTGATGTCCGTGATGTTCATCGATACCTGGGCTATGCCATATTCGTCGATATACCATCCGATGGCTTTCGTCCCCTTCAGTGTTCCGGGCAGCATGACGGTCTTTCCGTCGGCGTCTTTCAGCGGTTTGCCGGTCAGCTTGCCGCCCTCGCGTGCCGGACGTCCTTTCTCTCTCACGTCGAACGCTATGGCGTTGGCCCGGCGTGTGGAGGTGGTGTTGAGGTTGAAGTTTACCGCAATGAGGAAATCGCGTGCGCCGACAACCGTGGCTCCCGTCCTGGCCACACTGTCGTCCCACGGCCGGACCCCGAAGTCGGGTGCTTCGCTGGGGATGGCTATGCGTTCGGACAGTGCTTCGTATTCGCCTTTCCGGCATACGGCCAAATTGCGCCGTTCGGGTTTGTAGGCCGCAGCCTCGTAGCAGTAACAGGGTATGCCTAGCTCGTCGGCGATGCGCTTGGCCAGCTGGCGCGACAGTTCGGCACACTCCTCGAGCGTCACCCCGCTGACGGGAACCAGCGGCAGCACGTCGGTAGCGCCGATGCGGGGGTGTGCGCCGTGGTGCGTCCTCATGTCGATGACACGGGCGGCTTGGGCCACAGCCCTGAAGGCGGCCTCGCAAACGGCCTCGGGATCGCCCACAAAGGTCACTACCGTGCGGTTGGTGGCTTCGCCTGGGTCTACATTGAGCAACATTACGCCCTTTACGCCTTTCACGGCGTTGACGATGGAATCAATCTTCTGCTTGTCGCGCCCTTCGCTGAAATTCGGCACGCACTCAATAATCTTTTTAGTTAAGGCCATATTCGGAAAGATGAATTTTTGTGCTCCCAAAATTAAATGATTTCTCCGAAACCCGCAAATAATTATGCATGAAAATGGCGCCCGGAAAGGTTCCGCTTTCGATTAGATGCCGTACGGGCGTAAGCCACGGCAACCGCCGGGGCGGATAGCGGTGTCAACGGCGGTGCCGGGTGTCATGCTTTTCGAATATGCAGAACAGAGGCGGCAGGCACAACAGGATGGCTGCCGTTCCTGTCGCCATACCGCCCGCCACACAGGTGCCGATTGCGGCATTGCCCCTTGCCCCGGCCCCCTGGGCGAACATCAGCGGCACCATGCCGACAATCATCACGCCGGCCGTCATCACGATGGGGCGCAAGCGTGCGCCGCCGGCGGAAAGCGTGGCACGGACAACCGACATGCCTTCGCGGTGCCGCTCGGCGGCATACTCCGTGAACAGGATGGCCGTCTTTGTCAACATGCCGATGAGCATCACCAGACCGATCTGCATGTAGATGCTGTTGTCTATGCCGAACACGGCGGACAGGAGAAAACTGCCGCAGAGTCCGAACGGCACGACAAGCAGAACGGCAAAGGGTATGAGCAGACTCTCGTACAGACAGCACAGGATGATGTAGATGAACATCAGGCTTATGCCGAGTATCTGGGCGGTGGTGTTTCCCTGCGACGATTCCTCGCGCGAAAGCCCGCCCAGTTCGTAGCCGAAGTCCGCAGGGAGGGTCTGGCTTGCCACTTCGCCGATGGCCCGGACGGCATCTCCCGAACTGTAGCCGTCTGCGGCCGTGCCGCTGACCCGTATGGCCGGGAAAAGATTAAAACGGGTGAGGTATTCCGCCCCGTTCACTTTTTCCAACGTTATGTATTCGCTCAACGGCGACATCGTTCCGTCGCCGCTCCGCACATACATGTTTTCCAGCGAAGCCTCGCTGAGACGGTAGGCGGCATCCGACTGCACCATCACGCGATAGAGTTTGGTGTACTTGTTGATGTTGGAGGCATAGTTGCCACCCGTGTACGACGACAAAGCCTCCAGCACATCCTTCGGCGACACGCCCCTCATCAGGCAGCGTGCGGCATCCACCGCGACCCGGTACTGCGGATAGTCCATTTTGAACGTGTAGTGCGCCTTGGCTATTTCGGGACGCCGGTTCAATGCATCCACAAACTGCCGTGTGACCACGGAGAGTGCCCCGTAATCCTCGTCCCTGCGGTTCTGCACATACAGTTCGAAGCCGCTTGCCGAGCCATAGCCGCGTATTGTCGGAAGTGTGGCGCAGTTGACATCGGCATCCTTTATGCAGGCCGTGCGGCGGTATATCTCGCCGACCACACTGTCGATGGCGTCTGCCGGGCGGGTGCGCTGTGACCATGGCTTCAGGCGGACGGAGAGGAAGCCGGCGGATGAGGTCTGGTTCTGCTGGGCGTCGCGGCCGTCTATGCGGGTGTGGATCTTGATTTGCGGAATGTTCTTGACCGCTGCCTCCACCTGGTCCATCACCTTGGAGGTCTGCGCCAGGCTGTAGCCGGGACGGCACTGCACGTTCACGTCGATGGTCCCCATGTCCTCCTGCGGCACAAGACTGGTCTTGGTGGTCATGACCATCACCGCCAGAACCGTCAGGCAGACGGGCAGCGACAACACGACGAGCCTGCGGTGCCGTAGGGTGGCCATGATGCAACGCAGGTACGGTGCCGTCCATCTGCTCCGTTTGCGGCCTGCAGTATTCTTGCGGCTGTCTCCCGACGTGTCTGCCCCCTTCAATACCAATGCGCTGAGCGCAGGACAGAGCGTCAGGGCATTGAACAGTGAGATGACCACGGCCGCAGCCATTGTCAAACCGAACTCCTTGTAGAACACGCCCGTCGTTCCGCTCGTGAAACTCACGGGAATGAACACGGCCATAAAGACTACGGTTGTGGTGACGAGGGCTGATTTCAGTTCTTTCATGGCCTGTGCCGTAGCCTGAAAGGCCGAGATGCCGCCCCTGGCGAGTTTTGCCTGTACCGCCTCGACCACCACGATAGCGTCGTCGACCACGGTACCGATGACCAGCACAAGGGCAAACAGGGTGAGCAGGTTGAGCGAGAACCCGGCGGCAATCATGAAGGCGAACGTTCCGACGAGCGAGACCGGGATGGCGATGACGGGCACCACCGTCGACCGCCAGTCGCGCAGGAAGATGAAGACGGCAGCCACCACCAGCGCAAGGGCTATGCCGAGCGTTTCCGCCACGTTGCGCATGGCTGCGCCGAGAAAGTCCATCACGCTCGTCTGGTCTTCGAGCACCATGCCGGGCGGAAGCGATTTCCTTACCTCGTCTTCCACCTTATCTATCTGATTGATGATTTCGGCGGCATTCGTGCCGGCTGTCTGTGTGATGCCGGCCGATGCGCCGGGCTTGCCGGCGGTGGTGCTTTTCATGTTGTAGTCGGCCGTTCCCAGTTCCACCCTTGCCACGTCGCCCAGCCGCAGCACGTTGCCGTCTGCGGATGCCTTGAGCACGATGTTCCGAAATTCGGCGGCATCGGTATAGCGGCCCCTGTATTTCAGCACATACTGGAAGGTATTGCCCGATTCGGCCCCCAACGCTCCCGTCGGCGACTCGATGTTTTGTGCGGCCAGGGCATCGGTGATGTCGCCGGGCACCAGGCCGTAGGCGTGCATCTTGCCCGGGTCGAGCCAGATGCGCAGGGCATAGTCGGCTCCGAACACGTTCACCTCGCCCACGCCGGCAATGCGAGATAGCCGGGGTTCTATGTAAATCTTCATGTAGTTGGTGAGGAATTTCGAGTCGTAGCGGCCGTCGGGACTGTAAAGCGTGATGAATTTCAGGTTGGCGTTTTGGGTCTTCTTTACCGTCACGCCGCTCTTGGTCACTTCGGCCGGCAGCAGTCCCTGTGCGGAGGCTACCCGGTTCTGCACGTTCACCACGGCCATGTCGGGGTCGGACCCTTGTTTGAAATAGATGGTGATGGTGCAAGTGCCGTTGTTGGTCGCCGAGGATGTCATGTACTGCATGTTCTCCACACCGTTTATCGATGCCTCCAGCGGCGTAACGACGCTTTTCATGATGGTTTCGGCATTGGCGCCCGTATACGTTGCGTTCACCTTCACCGTGGGTGGGGCGATGTCGGGGTATTGTTCTATCGGGAGGTTGAACAGGGCGATGAGGCCCACGATAACGGTCACGACCGAGAGCATGACCGACAGGATGGGTCGGCTGATGAAATTCTTGATGTCCATTTTGTTTCTGTTTTAACGATGGTTCGTGTGCATTGACTGCGTTAGGCGCGGCAAATGTAGCAAGTGAGTTTGTAGACTTTTGGTAGATTTGCCGTGTGTGGCCTTTTTCATCACAAATGTTCCGGTTTCTTAAAACCTTTTACAATTTTAGCTCATGCGCTACCTTGTTCGCGGCCTTGGGGCGCCGGAACAGTATCTGCACACAGATGGCTGTAGGCCGGAGAACCGGTTTCGGAGGCATGGCGCTCCCTGCGGCAACCACGGGACCTGGGATGGCAGCAGGCTTGTAGTGCGGCTCTTCTGTCCGCATGTTTGTCGTTTGTTTTCTCAAAAAACACGCACTTCTTTGCTGCCTGTTTTAGCTGTCGGTTCGGCCGTTGCGGAGCCGCTGCAGTGCAAAATGTCTGTAAGGCGATGGGCGGAGAAGGGCCTTTGCGGCGGTTGGATGCCTTATGACAGTGGCGTTTGTGCCCCATTGGCGGCCGGTTGCGGTCTTTCGGTCAGTCCGTTTGCCACCTTTCGCACTCCGATAGGATAGCTGTCGGCACGGTATCGGGGGATGAAAAGGATCGCAAATACAATAGATCGTGCGTAAAGTGTTGATAACCAGCGTGCCGGATAAAATGCTCGAAAACTCGCATATTTGGGAAGCGGATGGACTGCCGCTGCCTACAACGCATTTTTCGAGCGGTAGATTGTAAAATTATTTACAGACGACTGGTTGTCTTGCCCCTGTAGTAAAGCCATTCGCAACGATTGCCCCTGAAGGTAGGGTGTACAAAATCATAATCATTTTCCTGTCGGATTTTTGCCTTTAAAAGTGGATTAAAGAACGGAAAATCAGATGGTTATGTTCTAATAATCATTTATATTCTTGAATATGTATAATTGTTATTGAAGTTTCTTTCATTCATTTTGTGTCCCCGAAGGGGGCAAACTCTGCATAACCGCTGGTGGAGCGAGCGTAGCGAGCGGAACCTGCGGATGGGAAGCGGCCGTCGTATCATCGTCCTCGAAGAGGGCGAACTCAGCTCTGCCATTTGCCTTAGCAAGAACGCCTTGTTGATTTCCGGACCTGGAAAGTTCGCCCTCTTCGAGGACGATGCTGTCGGACCGGACTGACATCCGCAGGTTCCCTTCGGTCACCAGCGGTTATGCAGAGTTTGCCCCCTTCGGGGACACTGAATGAATGAAATTATGGCCAAAAATCCGACAGAGAGATTATTAAGATTTTGAACCCCCTACCTTGCAGAGTTTGTTTATGCGAATGGATAGCAACCCCAAACGTTCAACGGCTCCTCTCGTTTTAATGCAGTTCAATGTGTCCCCAGCGCCTATTTTACAACATGTTGCAATTCGGTTTATCTGTCAAAAAATCAACGAATTCAACTCGTTTTTTTGAATTATTTGCTAACTTTGCAGAATATTTGATATCGACGTAATGACGGAAATGTTGCTTATTTAATATTAGCAGTGGTTCTATAGTCGTTATTGTATGTATTTCAGACATAGGTTTGACTTGGGAACTTTCAGGGGCTTAACTGATAACTGCTTGATATTGTGTTTTTTACGCAGTTGAGCAGGATTAGATGATATGTCCTTTTCCGCACAGGGTCGTTTTCATGCCCCGGCCGTCATGCAGTAAAAATCTCTATATGTCGTCATCGTTACAGTGGTTTGTCATGCGCGACCTGACGCGCCCCAACACTCTGTCACCCGCCTACAAGCGTCTCGGTGAAATGGGGGTGGAGTTCTTTACGCCCATGCGTACCACAGTTGTCTCCCGCAGAGGGGTGAAAACCCGGCAGGAGGTGCCTTTCATCCACGACCTGGTGTTCGTTCATTCCTCCTCGTCAGCCATCGACGATTTCCTGTATACCATCCCCACGCTGCAATACCGTTTTGTGCATGGCGGCTACCGCCAGCCCATGGTAGTGAGCGACAGCGAGATGAGCCGGTTTATCAAAGCCGTGCAGTCGGTAGAGACACCCCAGTATTACCGCACCGACGAGATCACGCCCGACATGATTGGGCGCGAGGTACGCATCGTGGGCGGCATGCTCGACGGTTACGAGGGTCGATTGCTTAAGTGCCGCGGATCGCGTCGCCGCCGTCTGTTGGTCGACATCCCCAACCTGCTGGTGGCTGCCGTCGAGGTGAACCCCGACTACATCGTCTTTTTGTAGACGGCGTTACTGAGCCCCAGCTGGCACGTGTCCCTGAAGGGGGCATAGCTCAGACGCCTTTCTATCGGGGGACGACATTCGTGTCGAAACGCATTGCCTGTGTAGTTTTTGCCCCTGTAGGGGGCGCATATTTAAACTGCATGATGATTAGAATTATACGCCCCTTACAGGGGCGATCTAAAAACAATGAGCTATAAAACGTAGGGTTAAAACCCTACGCTATAATATATGCCCCCTACAGGGGCGATGGAAAAACGGTGAACCGTAAAACGTAGGGGTACGGTCAACTTTGTCGCTTGCATAAGAACCCCTACGCCATATTATGCGCCCCCTACAGGGCAATCGTTGCGAATAGCTTCCCTACAGGGCAGGTGTTCAATACATTTTTTCACCACAACACATTGTAATATCATAACCCAATTTCACATATGAAATCCATCCGTCGTCCGTATGTGCACGCCGTGCTCATACTTGTTGTTCTGCTGCTCGCTTCGTGCAAGAGCGCTACCAACATCTCCTATATGCAGAACCTCAGACCCAACGTATCCGTCGAACTGCAGCAGGTGAACGCCATCCGGCTCCAGACCGGTGACCGCCTGAACATCATGGTTCACAGCCGCGACGAGGACCTCGTGCGAATCTTCAATATCAACAACACGGGAAACACCGGCAGCACCGGCATGCAGATCAAGTCCTACTACACCGTCGACACACAGGGCAACATCGATTTCCCTACACTCGGCCTGATACCCGTTCAGGGTAAGACGCGTCAGGATGTGGCCAACGAGATTAAGTACCGTCTGCTCTCGGGCAGTCTGGTGCGCGATGCCGTTGTCACCGTGGAGTATGCCGACATGGGCTTCTATGCACTTGGCGAGGTGGGCAAGAAAGGCCGCATCGAGATCACGCGCGACAAGATGAATATTCTGGAGGCCCTCTCCGAGGCCGGCGACCTCACCATCGATGGCCGCCGCGAGAACGTAACCGTGCTGCGCACCGTCAACGGCGTGCAGACACCCTATCATATCGACCTCACCGATGCCCGCAGTGTCTACTCGTCGCCCGCGTTCTATATCCAGCAAAACGACATCGTTTATGTAGAACCGTCGCAGAAGCGTGCCAACGAGTCGACACCCACCTCCAACCTCTTCAGCACGCCCGGCTTCTGGATGGGACTGGCCTCGTTTGCCATCACCATCGTCAACTTCCTTGTAAAATAAAAACAAGGGATACCTTAAAGAATCCCTTTCATCCATAACGCACCGTCACCATGCAACGTAAAATGCAGACGGCCTCTAACGAGACCACCGCAACGACGGCCGCTGCCCCGAAAGCTGCGGCCAGTCAGACCAACGTACTGGCACAAGTACGCGACATCCTCTTCCTCTGCCTTGCCAACTGGAAGTGGTTTGTCTTTTCGATTGCCCTTACTATGGGCTACGCCCTGTGGTACATCGGCACCACGCCGAAGACCTACACCAGTACGGCCAGCATCCTCATCAAGCAGGACGACAACCGCAACTCGTCGACCGCCGAACGCCAACTGCGCGAGATGGGTGTCGACGATGCCTCGTCCAACCTTACCAACGAGCAGATACTCATCACCAGTTCGCCGTTGGCCACGGAGGTGGTGGACCGTCTGCACCTCGACGTGAACTATTTCCACGCCGGGGCACTCAAGGACGAGGTGGCCTACGGTCTCAACCTGCCCGTGGCGGTGACCTTCCACGGTCTCGACGATGCCGAGACAGCCGCCTTCCATCTCCGTCTGCTGGCCGACGGCCAGTGTGAGGTGAGCGATATGCAGCGCAGTGGCCGTTCTTACAGCCAGACCCTCACCGCACGGCTTGGCAAGACGGTCAAGTTGCCCATCGGCGAGGTGACCATTGCCCCGTCGCCCTTCTACGCCAAGGGCACCATCGACGAGATCGATGTGGTGCGCATCAATAAGCGGGCAGCCGTTGGCCGCGTTCGCGGTTCGCTGGCTGTGGAGATCGGCGTGAAAAACTCCTCGGTGCTCGACATCACCTACCGTGACCAGAGCGTGGCGCGTGCCAACGACGTGCTCAACACCCTCATCGCCGTCTACAACGAGGCGTGGGTGAAGGAGCGCAACCGTATGACGCTCGCCACCAACGACTTCATCAAAGACCGTCTGTCGGTGATCGAAGGCGAACTGGGCCATTTCGACAATACCATCTCCAACTATAAGTCGCGCAACCTCATGCCCGACGTGAGTGCGCTCGGCGCACAGGCCATGAGCCAGAGCACCGCCGCCACCGAGGAGAGCCACCAGCTGAGCAACCAGATCTACATGGCACGCTACATCCGTGCCAACCTGGTCGACGAGAAGCACAACAACCAGTTGCTGCCCTCCAACTCGGGCATCGGCAACTCCAGCATACAGTCGCAGATCAGCGAGTACAACGAGATGTTGCTCAAGCGCAACAAGTATGTGGCCAACAGCTCCGAGCAGAACCCCATCGTGATGGACCTCGATGCCAGCCTCGGTGTCATGCGCCATGCCATCATCCATACGCTCGACAATGAGATTGCCCTGCTGCAGGCACAGCAGAGCAGTTCGCAGAGCAACAAAGCCGCTGCCAATGCCAAGATTGCCGCCAACCCCAAGCAGGCGCAGTTCCTCGTCTCCGAGGAGCGCCAGCAGAAGGTGAAGGAGACGCTCTACACCTTCCTCCTGCAGAAGCGTGAGGAGAACGAGATGTCGCAGGCGTTCACCGCCTACAACACCAAGATCGTGGAGCCGGCACACGCCGGCGGCGGTGCCACCACGCCCGTGGGCAGCATGGTCTACCTGGTCGCTTTCCTCGTTGGTCTGCTCGTGCCGGCAGCCATTATCATCCTCATCGAACTGGCTAATACCACCGTGCGGTCGCGCAAAGACCTGGAGACGCTCAAGGTGCCGTTCGTGGGCGAGATACCGTTTGTCGGCAAGCCGCAGAAGTTCGGCTTCCTGCGCCGCCGTGGCAAACAGCACCACAACCGTCACAAGGTCGTGGTGGAGGAGGGCAGCCGCAACCTCATCAACGAGGCGTTCCGCATCGTGCGCTCCAATCTCGAGTTCCTCGTCAGCAGCGAGGGCCGCCGACAGGTGGTCATGCTCACGTCTATGTATCCGGGCAGCGGCAAGACCTTCGTCTCCCACAACCTCGCCCTCACCATGGCGGTCAACGGCAAGAAGACGCTCGTCATCGACCTCGACATGCGCCACGGCTCGCTCTCGCAGTACTACAAGAGTCCCAAGCTCGGTATCAGCAACTACCTCGGCGCACAGACCGACGACTACCGCAGTCTCATCATCAACGATGGCAACATCGACATCCTGCCCTGCGGCACGATACCGCCCAACCCCACCGAGTTGTTGTATTCATCGCGCTTCGGTGCATTGATAGAGAAATTGCGCACCGAGTACGACTACGTCTTCATCGACTGTCCGCCGAGCGACATGGTGGCCGACGTGAGCATCATCTCGCCCCACACCGACGTGACGCTCTTTGTCATCCGCGTGGGTCTCTTCGACCGCTCGCTCCTGCCCACCGTAGAGCAGTGGTATGAGAGCGGCAAGTACCAGAACCTCGCCCTCCTCCTCAACGGTTCCACCTCCTACTCGTCCTACGGCACCCACAAGTACGGATACTACGGTCGCTACGGGTATTACGGCCGGGGTACTATACGGAGGAGAAGAAATAAAGAAATCTGTAACAATTCATGGCCTCTGACAGCAACAAGCGAATAGCCAAAAATACACTGGCGTTGTACTTGCGTATGCTACTGTCCGTCGTCGTCAGTCTGTATACGAGTAGGGTAGTACTGCAAGTGTTGGGCGTGAGCGACTATGGAGTATACGGGGTTGTGGGTGGCGTTGTCGGCATGTTCGGCTTCTTGAACTCGGCCATGTCTTCCGCCACCTCGCGTTTCCTCAACTTTGCGATGGGCAAGGGCGATGAAGCCGAGTTGAAGGACACGTTCAACGGCGCACTCCTTATCCATCTTGGCATAGCCATTGTAGTAGTGCTCATAGCCGAGACCGTCGGTCTGTGGCTCTTGTGCAACAAGATTGTCATCCCCGAGGGGCGAATGCAGGCGGCCCATGTCGTCTATCAGTGCAGTGTGTTCGGTTCGTTTCTGAGCATCACGCAGGTGCCCTATTCAGCAGTCATCGTGGCCCACGAAAAGATGGACATCTACGCCTATATCGAACTGCTGAATGTCGGTCTCAAGTTAGCCATTGTGTATCTGATAACTATTGCCGTCTGGGATAAACTGATTGTTTATTCCCTGCTCATGTTGTCAGTCTCCGTCTTGATAATATTCATCTATCGGTTTTATTGCATCCGGAATTACAAGGAAAGTCATATCCACCTCACTTTCAACAAGACTATCATTAAGCCCATGATGGGCTTTTCCGTGTGGAATATGTTGGCCAGTTGCGGTTACTCTCTTCGGGTTTATGGAAGCAACATTGTCCTGAACATGTTTTTTGGAACCATTGTCAATGCTGCCGGAGGTATTGCGGCAACGGTTCAGAGCGTACTGATGGGTTTTGCAGGTAACATAACGACAGCGGCCCGACCACAGATAATCACCACTTATGCCACAGGCAACTTTCAACGGATGAACACGCTGATACTTTCTGTTGTCAGACTAAACTTGTTTCTGGTGGGTCTTGTGACAATACCAGTATTTATCAACGCGCCTTATATCCTTAAACTCTGGTTGGGCAACATCCCCGAGTATTGCGTCGATTTCTGCCGTCTGATGTTGATGGTTATATTTATCACAGGAGTGTCGCATGTAGTTACTATTGGAATAGAAGCCTCCGGCAATATACGTCGAAGTAGCGTCATACGAATCATTATTTACATGCTCACGCCTGTATTGATATATTTATTGCTGAGATATAGTGATGCCAGTCCCGTTATGGGATACTCTATTACTGTATTCAATCAAATGATACTCGGTCTTGTTGATATCTACTTATTACATCAAAATATACCGCAAATCAAGTGTTCCGTCATATTCTTTGATTATGTGAAATCTTTGGTTATCGCTGTCGTCATTTTTGTGGGATGCAGGTTGATGCAAGGAGAGACAACTACGCTTTATGGTTTGGTGGCAGACTGTTTTGTTGTGTGGATTGGTCTACTCATTCTTTTCTGGTTATTTATGTTCAGAGCGGAAGAAAAAAGAACCATTAAATCATTCGTCGCAACTTCTCTTTTAAGAATCAGAAATTTATGAATGTCATTTTAATGTTTGGTTAAAACCGTTATCATTAAGTGTTCCTAAAAATGCTACGCAACATCTTACGCTCTGTGCGTGACCGCCTCTTTCCCGTCAGAGCAAAAGGCAAGAACAACCGCATTGCCATTGGCTCGAAAATTGGGCGTGGGTTCATTCTGATGGTAACTGGCAGCAACAATGAGGTTACAATCGGAAAGGACTGTCTGTTGACCAACACCGTGGTGAATATATGTGGTGACAACAACCGTCTTATTATTCATGACAAGGCGCGTTTCATGGGCCCCTGCCGCATTATTTTGGGCGGGGGGGGTAATTCTCTCGTCATCGGTGAAAACACTGGCATACGCGGCGTTGAGTTCAATGTAGAAGGCGGCGGACGTATGGAGATAGGCCCACTTTGTATGTTCAGTTATGGCATCACGTTGCGCAATCATGACTCCCACCGCATCATCGACCCCTCCAGTGGCAGGGTGCTCAATCCTCCCAAGAATGTTATATTGGGTCGCCATGTGTGGATAGCGCAGAACGCCACCATATTAAAGGGATGTCATATTGGCGATGACTCGGTTATCGGTTTCGGTTCCATCGTCACCAAGAGTTGTCCGCCCGGTTCGGTCATGGCTGGCGTTCCGGCAAAAATTGTAAAAGAAGATGTCAACTGGGATTACTAAGTCCAATACCAATTAATTATTGCAGATTATAGTTCTTGAAATAGATGAGTATTTTAAGTGAAGTCAGATATAAATGGCTTTTCCATAAATCCTATTTCCGAGTCTGCACTTGTGCAAAAGCAAAGATAGGTAGGAATGTTACCATACGCAACAGTCGTATAATTGTCTGCCCCGGTTCCAGTGTGGAAATCGGTGACAATGTATGTATCGAGAATTCGGTAATATCAATAAGCAATGGTGTTTGTATCATTGGAAATGACAGTATTATCGGCTGTATTCCTAAAGAGGTAATGCTTAATATTGAAAAGGGAAAAATACAGATTGGACATCATTCAAAGATAGGTGCAACCCGTTTTTGGGTAAGGTTTGGAGGAAGCATTCGTGTTGGAAATTATACAAACATCAATAGTGGATCTGAGATACGTTGTGACGAGGCCGTTTCTATTGGTGATTACAATCAGATAAGTTACAACGTAAACATTTGGGACACGAATACGCATACAATACATTCCAAGGAAGAGCGTAGACGTATCACTGAAGAACATTATCCGTATTATGGCTATGAGAATAGCAAGCCTAAAACAAAACCAGTAAGCATCGGCAACGATTGCTGGATAGGGGAGAAGGCTTCAATACTTAAAGGTACAACCATTGCTGACGAGGTTATTGTAGGATATAACTGTTTGTTGTCTAATGTTGATATTCCAAGCAAAACATCAGTTGTTTCCAAAAGTATTCTTGATATGCACAAAAGAGATTAGATGTTATGACGGACGTTGAGGTTTCGATAATTGTGCCGATTTATAATGTAGAAGGATTTATTGACAGAGGTATAAGAAATCTCTTAGGCCAAACATACCGAAAATATGAAATTATCCTTGTTGATGACGGTTCTACGGATGGCAGTTTAAGTAAATGCAAAGAATGGGCGCGAAAGGACGAGAGAATAAGAGTCTTGCATCAAGACAATCAAGGAGCCGCAGGAGCCAGAAATAAAGGTATAGACAATGCTGCCGGAACGTATATCTACTTTTTTGACATAGATGATGAAATATCTCAAGACCTGTTGGAGAGGAATGTTGAAAAAATGGCATTGTACGGCGTCGATTTCTTGATGTTTGGTTTTAAATGCTTGGATACTGTATATTCCACAGAAAGCACAATAAGTTTTCCCAGTCAGTTGATTAAGTCAAATGATGAGATGAAAAACAGTTTCATGGACTTAGTCATTTTCAAGATGAACGGTTTTCCTTGGAACAAATTTTACAGGAAGTCATTCTTGAATAAATACAATTTAAGATTCGAAAATCAGCGTATTCAACAAGACGAAGTATTCAATCTGAAAGTATATCGGTATTTGGACAACGCTTATATATCATCTGACGTATTATATACTTATTACGTTTATAGCAAGGGCAATACCCGTTCGAACTTTATTCCCGATCGGTTTGACATATACAAGTCAGTGCGAAAACATTTTGAGGATATGAAAGAATATTGGAGTTTCAATGATAAACGCTTGGATGATTTTCTCAACCGTCGTTTTTATTATGATGTCATTGCCTGTATGATGTTCAACCTCACTCATCCATTGTGTACATTTTCAAGGAAGCAGGCAGACGCGGAAATGAACAGAATAATGAACGACCCCTTGACTGAAAAGGCATTCGAATATGCCGAAAGAAATGAAAAAGGAATAGAACAAAGTATATATAGAATAGTCTGCAGAAAAAAGAACTTGTCACAAATTAAAATGTGCGTTTCCTTCTTTTCATTTTTGAGAATCGTTAAAAGATGCCTTAAAAGGTGCTTGGCTTAGTCAATATCAATGCAGTCTAAAATGACCCATCGCGACCTCTCTCTCGACCTCATCCGTATCTTCGCCTGTCTGATGGTGGTGGCAACCCATTCGCCGCTGCCATCTGCCGATGCCCACTCGGTGCTGTTGGCGGGCCTCAGTCTGGTTACCACGCCCTGCAACGCCCTGTTTTTCATGGTGAGCGGAGCACTATTATTACCCCCCCCCCCAGCGCCCGTTGCTACAACGCTGACTTCTACCCGTGCCTTCCTGCGCAAGCGGCTGGGTAAGGTCGTGGTTCCCGTGCTGGTATGGTCGGCAGTCTATATAGTGGCGCTGAGCCTGAAGGAACACCTCGGGGCGACAGACATTGCCCGTAAGGTGTTGTCGATACCGTTCTCCGCGCAGGGCACTGGCGTATTGTGGTTCATGTACGCCTTGACGGGTCTCTATCTGCTCACCCCTATCCTCTCAGCATGGCTGGCCCGGGCAGACGAGAAGGAAGAACGCCTGTATCTGGGACTTTGGGTGGTCACGTTGTGCTATCCTCTGTTGCGGTATGTCGTGGACATCAACGACAGCATCACCGGCATACTCTACAACTTCTCGGGATGTGCGGGCTATTTCCTGCTGGGACACTGGTTGCAGCACTATGGCGGCAGGGTGCGTCTGTGGCAAGCCACGATGGTCTATGCCGTGGCCCTCGGTCTGCCTTTGGCCACTCATCTGCTCCACATGGATGTGGATGCAACCCTCTTCACGAGCAACACCACCTCGGTGTTTGTCTTGTTGCAAGCCGTGTTCTGGTGGACTTTTTTAAAGGCCGTAGCCCGGCGATGCAAAACACTGGAGAAGCACCAGACCATCTTCGCACGGGTCTCCGCGCTGACCTTCGGCATCTACCTCATGCACATCCTCATCATGCACGACGGGCTGTGGAACATTCCGCTTATCGCCAATCTTCCGCCAGTATTCCAGATACTCGTCACCATCGTTCTGACCTTCACCCTCTCCCTCGCCCTGTCGTGGCTCATCAGCCGCACGCCGCTGGGCGGATATGTGGTGGGGTATAGGCATATAGCAGAGACGAAAAAGTCATGTCGCAAATAAATGTTCCTATCAAAGTGGTGTGTTGTGACGATGTTTTCGTAATTTTGCGGTGAAATCATATATGACATTATGCTGATTAGGGTCGTAATAACGAATTTTCGGTCATACGGAGAAGAAACGGAATTTGTGATGATGCCGTCTTCCAACGTGCGCAGGATGGACTGGCATGTCCATCACAGGGCGAATGGAGTCAACGTGCTGCGCACTGCGGTGGTATATGGGGCTAACGGAGCAGGAAAATCGTGTCTGGTGAAAGCCCTTGGCCGACTGCAGGACATGGTAGAAAGAGGAAGTCTTCCTCCTACCGCATCGCGCGATGCAAACAAATATAATGCTCCGGAGAAGCCCGTCACCATCGAGGTGGAGTTTGCTACTGCCACCGACCAATACTCTTATGGAGTGAGCTACCGCGCTAACCTGTGTGTGGAGGAATGGCTATATTCCACGATGAAGAAGAATCCCGTGTGTGTGTTCGAGCGCAAGTATGATGTGGGGGCACAACGGGTGCGCATCAATCTGCCGGCAGAGCAGAAAGAGGCAGAAAAGACAAAGCTCTTGGTGCAACTGTTGGAAGACAACCTGCTCAAAGGCAGCGAACTGCTATTGTCGAAGCATGATGTGGTGAAGAACGGCAGGATGACGGATGCCTTCCATTGGTTGACATCGCAACTGCATGTCATCTTCCCCGAGACACGCACGACCTCTATCTTCAATAACCGTTACTCGGATGCGGGTTTCAAGGCGCAGTCTGAATCACTGCTTGCCGCTCTTGATTTAGGTATCAACGAGCTGACACTGAAAGACGAGGACATCGACTCGTTCAAACAAAGTATAGCCGAGTGGCCCGAACTGGTGCATGGCGTTGAGGACATCGTGAGACGGCTTTCGCATATGCCTGAAGGACAGAAAGAGGTGATGATTGACACAGGTGCCTTCACTGTGAGCATGCGCCGCGAGGGAGGCAAGTACTTTGTCCGCCGAGTGAAGGCTCTGCATCGGGTGAACGACAATGTGTACGACTTCGAGTTGAAAGAGGAATCGGACGGTACACAACGCATCTTCGATTTTGTGCCGATGGTACAGAATGTGAGGAACGAGGCGTGTACCTATGTCATCGACGAATTAGACAGAAGTTTGCATCCCACACTGCTGCGTGCGCTGGTATCTCGCATTGTCACCGACAAGCGAATGAAAGGGCAACTGATATTCACCACCCACGATGCCGGACTGCTGGACGGCAAGATGTTCCGTAACGACGAAATATGGTTTGCCGAGAAAGACCGCGAGACTCAGAATACCCACCTTTATACTCTTGACGAGTTCAAGCCACGTGCCGACTTGGATCTGGAGAAGGGTTATCTGAACGGAAGGTTTGGAGCTATTCCTTTTCTGTCGAGGTTTAATGAATTGGACTGGGAATGATATGGGGTTCAAACTAAGAGGATATACAAGGGATGTGCCGCAGGAAAAAGTGCGCGACTATTCGCTGTTTGCCATCGCCTCCGAGGGTACAGACCGCGAGCCGGACTATTTCCGGCTGTTCGATGGCATTGACCGCATCAAGGTGGACATTATCGAGCCAGAAGTGACGGACGGTCAGGATGTTGCCGAGCAGCGCAAAGCGTCATCGCCCTCCAAGGTGCTGGCGAAGGTAAAGGATTATATCCGTGAAAACCAATTGAGCGAGGAGCACGGCGACTCGCTGTGGTGTGTCATCGATGTGGACAGATGGCCGCAGGGACAGATTGAGGAATTGCACGCCTTCTGCGAACAGAAGAACAACTGGCATTTGGTAATAAGCAACCCCTGTATAGAAATTTGGTTGCTGTATCATAAACGCGCAGACTTGAAAGAGTTTGGCATCCATACATCCCAGGATGCCAAGAAAGCATTGGATCGATTAGAAAAGGGCGGTTACTACTACATCAAATACCTTCCGCTAATGCTTGAAGCCATTGAAAATGCGGGACGTGCAGACACGAACCCCGACGGCTATATGCCTGCCATGTTGCAGACAAAGGTGTATCAGCTGGGGCGTGCGTTGTATGAACGCATGGGCAAGGTGAGGTTTGAGAAGTTTATAGCTTCGCTACCCAATGTGGAAAGGGAGATGATGAAACGGAAACATGGCTTGGGAAACAGGTGATGAACCCCAAATAAACAGAAACTATTTTCTTGACTTTGTACGGAACAAAAGATAAAACCCGCCCATGACCTTCTCACAGTTTGATTCGTGGTTAAAACAGGGATACAAGTTTGTTTTTCGAACACGGATTTCAGGGATTATAGGGATAATAATACCGTAATGCACAATCGCTTTAACTCGTGGTTAAAATAACCACAGACCATATGGGATTTATTAACCACTAATCTTACGAATTTGACGAATATTGTACCTCGAGTAGCTATTCGTGAAATTACTTCCCTTTGGTCAGTGGGACTTCGACAAATTTCGTGGTTAAAAACTACGGGAGGTTGCAAGCCCCGTAGGGGCGACATAATATAGGATAGGGGCTTGCCCCTATCGTTTCAGCTCGCCCTCTCTCCGTCGCCCCTGTAGGGGGCGCATAATTATTGCAAGGCAAGCGCAGTTTAAATATGCGCCCCTTACAGGGGCAATGCAAAACGATGAATCAATAAACGTTAAAACCCTACGCTATAATATGTGCCCCTTACAGGGGCCACGAACGCTGGATTTTTCAAATAAACGAAACCGCAAACGAAATTCCTTGCGAACCACGAATGTCGTGGTTAAAAACAGAGATACAAGTTTGTTTTTCGAACACGGATTTCAGGGATTATAGGGATAACATCCCCGTAACGCACATTCGTGAGATTAGTTTGATTTGTGGTTAAAAATTATAGTGGTTAATTGATATAAACTCCTACAATGATTTCA
>CAVKJH010000029.1:0-9026 GCA_963656755.1 bacterium | reverse complement strand
TTGTCAAATTTCTTGTTCCTTTTCTTAAGTTTTATGCGGCTTCGCCGCATTCCTCTGCAAAATTAGAGTAGGGGGCGCATATTTTAACCGCATGATGTTTTCGCGCCCCCGTCGGAGGCGCGCAAGCGCGCCGGGCCGTGGGCCACATACTGACAATTGCGTCCAAAACGTTTGCAAACAAGTCCAAATGTACGGAGCCACCGCATCAAATGCCGCCCTTTTGCCTTATCTTTGCAAGACGGAACCGCCTGACAAGACGGAAAACGGAACACGGTACCTCCCTGCCCGTTCGACGGGCAGGCGCTACCCTCCGTTCGACGGGTATGCGCTACCGCCCGTTTACACAAGCACACAACAACAAGACACACCAAATAAGACAAAACCTTTTCGTTTTTTTGTATATGAAGAAAACATACCTATTGGCACTCTGCCTCGCCACATCGGTTACTGCCTCTGCCCAGGGGGCAAAGATCAAGACCGTCAGTAACGTAGCCGTCACCACGACGGCCGGACAAGTGCCGATGCTGCCCTACCGCCTCTGGGTGACCTATACCGACGGGAGCGGCGAATACCGCCAGGTGAAATGGACGAACGCCTCGCTCGAGACCGAGCAGGAGGCTGCCGACGCCACACGCCACCCCGCCGGCTCGGCCTACGAGGTGCAGGGCTACATCACCGGCGACAACAGCACGTCGGCCGGATATCCCATCACGGCACATGTCAGCGTGGTGGCCGCCGGAGCTGCAGCCCCCCAGCCGCAGCCCATAGCCGAGCCCCTGCCGCTGGGCAGCGTGCAGCTCATCGGCAACAACCGCCTCACCCACAACCGCGACCTCGACATCGACAACCTACTCTCGCTCGACCCCAGGCAGCAGGTCTACAACTACCGCGACACCTACGGACTGCCTACCGACGGCTATCCCGAGGCCGACGGATGGGATTCGCCCACCACCAAGCTCAAGGGGCACGGCACCGGCCACTACCTCTCGGCCATGGCCATGGCCTATGTGGCCTGTCCCGACAAGGCCAAGCGCCAGCAGATAAAGAACAACATCAAGCTCGTGGTCGACCAGATGCGCGAGTGTCAGGAGCGCACATTCGTCTACGACCAGACGCTCGGACGCTACCGCGAGGCGCGCGACCTCGCTCCCGAGCAGGAGCTCGTGAGCATGGGCGGCACCTGGCAGGACTTCGACCGCTACAAGGCCGACTATACCCGTTACGGCTACGGATACATCAATGCCATACCGGCACAGCACTGCGCACTCATCGAGCGCTATGCACCCTACAACAACGAGGAAGGCGTGTGGGCGCCCTACTACACCGTGCACAAGCAGCTCGCCGGCCTCATCGACGTGGCCAACCTCGTCGACGACAAGAAGATTTCGGCCAAGGCTCTCAGCATTGCCAAAGACATGGGTCTGTGGATATGGAACCGCCTGCACTACCGCACCTATGTGAAGACCGACGGCTCACAGGCCGAACGGCGTGCCAAGCCGGGCAACCGCTACGAGATGTGGAACATGTATATCGCCGGCGAGCTGGGCGGCATACAGGAGTCGCTGTCGCGGCTCTCGGAGATGGCCACCGACAAGACCGAGAAAGCCCGCCTCATCGAGGCTGCCGGATATTTCGACGCGCCGGCTTTCTACGGCCCGTTGGCCAAGGGCATCGACGCCATACGCGACCGCCACGCCAACCAGCACATACCCATGATCGTGGGTGCCCTGCGGTCCTACCGCTCCAACCACAACCCCTACTACTGGAACATTGCCTCCAACTTCTGGGATTTGGTACAGGGACGCTACCGCTACGCCATGGGCGGCGTGGGCAACGGCGAGATGTTCAGGCAGCCCTACAAGCAGATGGTTAGTCTGGCCACGAACCCGGCCGGACCCGACATCAACGAGACCTGCTGCGCCTACAACCTGGCCAAGCTCACCAAGGACCTCAACGCCTACCACCCCAACGACGCACGTTACATGGACTACTACGAGCGTGTGCTCTACAACCAGCTCGTAGGATCGGTCAACCCCAACCAGTACGCCGTGCTCTACCAGTATGCCGTGGGCCTCGATGCCAGCAAGCCCTGGGGCAACGAGACACCGCAGTCGACCTGCTGCGGCGGAACGGGCGCAGAGAACCATGTGAAATACCAGGAGGCGGCCTATTACACCGCCGCCGACACGCTCTGGGTGGGCCTCTATCTGCCCACACGGGCCACATGGCAGGGCGTGACCTTCAGCCAGGACTGCACCTTCCCCGCTGAGCGGTCGGTCATCCGCATGGAGAAGGGACGCAAGGCCTTCACCATGAAGTTGCGCGTGCCCTACTGGGCCACCAAGGGCTTCTCGCTCACCGTCAACGGCCGCGAGGTGGCCGCCAGCTACCAGCCGGGCACCTATGTCACCATCGACAAGCGGCAGTGGCAGCGCGGCGACAGCGTGGTGGTGACCATGCCCTACGGCCCGCACTTCGACTACACGCCCGACAAGATGGACATCACGCGCAGCCAGACCTACAAGCCCATGTGGGCCGCTGCTCTCATGCGCGGTCCGCTGGTCATGGCCGCCAAGGACATACACACATGGGACGAGGCCACCCTTGCCAGCCCGGCCGACGCCGACCGGCTGCAACTCGTGCCCGACTACGATGCCGACCGCCACATCACCCACTATTTCCGTCTCGACGCACCCATCGAGGACACCACCTATGTGGACAATGCCACGGTAACCGAACTGATGCGTGTGGCCGCCAAGCGGCTGCAGGAGCAGCAGGCATGGGACAATATGGCCACCAAGGTGCCCGAGTATGCGCCGTGGGCCAAGAACGGCATCGACGCTATGCGCACCCGCTACGAGGCCATGCAGGCGTACCTGGCCAACCGCCAGGGCAACGGTGCCGCACTGGCCAGCGAGCTCAACGCAGCCCTCAGCATGATGCGCCCGGGCAACCTGGCCGAGCCCGCCGACCTCAAGGAGCTTATCGAAGCCCTGCAGGCCGCACAGGCCGTAAGCGCTCCCTCGCAACGGCTGAAGGATGCCATGGACTATGCCGAGATGGTGAAGGCCTACGTCAACGACGGAAGCGGCACCAAAGACCTTATCCGCCGCGGTCTCACCGGTCTGCGCGCAGCCATGCCCGCCCAATAGCCGGCTGCCATACAGCATGGCGCGATTATTGGTATCAGGTAAAAGTTGAAGAAACCAGTCCCGTAGGGACGACACATTATAGCGTAGGGGCTTCTTGCTGACGCAAGCGACAAAGTCGAGCGGCCCCTACGTTTTACGGTTCTTCGTTTTTTCCATCGCCCCTGTAGGGGGCGCATAATTCAAATCATCATGCGGTTTAATTATGCGCCCCCTACAGGGGCGGTTCATTAATACCGCATTGGAAATGATAGGGGCGAGCCCCTATCCTATAATATGCGCCCCCTACAGGGGCAAAAACTGCAAAAACGCTACATATATTGACACGAATTTTGAACACCCTACCTTACAGGGCTTACCGTCCGCTTGTTGCCTCTGCTTGCCATGCGCTTGCTTGTTGCCATGCGTATGCGTTGCCCCTGTAGGGGGCGCATATTATAGCGTAGGGGCTTGCCCCTACGTTTAACGGTTAATTGTTTTTCCGTCGCCCCTGTAGGGGGCGCCGATTATAACGAACGGGTTTACCCGATACAAAAAGAAACGGCAGCGCGCATCACTATGCGTCTGCCGTTTCGAGTCCGGCAATCGGGGGGGATTATGATTGCCGAGACTGTAGAATATTTATGATGTAGGAGTGTTTGTGTCTATTGCTGTGTCTACTGCTGTGCCTTCACCTCAAGCTGCAGTTCTTCGAGCTGCTTGGGGTCGAGCTCGCCGGGAGCATCGAGCATCACGTCGCGTCCGCTGTTGTTCTTGGGGAACGCTATGCAGTCGCGTATGCTGTCGAGGCCGGCCAGCAGGCTCACGAAGCGGTCAAGGCCGAAGGCCAGACCGGCGTGTGGCGGTGCGCCGTACTTGAAGGCGTTCATGAGGAAGCCGAACTGTGCCTCTGCCCGTTCGGGCGTGAAGCCGAGCACCTCGAACATCTTCTCCTGCAGCTGGGTGTCGTGTATACGCAGCGAACCGCCGCCTACCTCCACGCCGTTGCACACGAAGTCGTAAGCCTTGGCGCGCACCTGCTCGGGGTGTTCGTCGAGCAAGGGTATGTCGTCGGGGTTGGGCATGGTGAAGGGGTGGTGCGTGGCCATGAGGCGCTGCTCCTCGTCGCTCCACTCGAACAGGGGGAAATCGACAATCCAAAGGCACTTGAACGTGTTCTTGTCGCGCAGGCCCAGCCGGTCGCCCATCTCCAGGCGCAGCGTGCAGAGCTGTACGCGTGTCTTGTTGGCGTTGTCGCCCGAGAGTATCAGCACGAGGTCGCCGTCGTTGGCTCCCATCACCTGCTTGATCTCAGCCAGTTCTTCCGGCGTATAGAACTTGTCGATGGAACTCTTCACCGTTCCGTCGCTGTTGTACTTGATGTATACCAGACCCTTGGCACCTACCTGCGGGCGTTTCACGAAATCGGTAATCTCGTTGAGCTGCTTGCGGCTGTAGTCGGCGCAGCCCGGCACGCAGATGCCGCCGATGTAAGCGGCTTCGTCGAACACGCTGAAACTGCCTTTGCCCTTGAATGCCTCCTTCAGTTCCACGAACTCCATGCCGAAGCGCAGGTCGGGCTTGTCGCTGCCGAAGCGGCGCATGGCCTCGTGCCACGTCATCTGCTCGAGCTTGGGCAGCTCCACGCCGCGTATCTCCTTGAAGAGGTGGCGGGCCATGTCCTCAAAGAGGTCGATGACGTCGTCCTGGTCGACAAACGACATCTCGCAGTCGATCTGCGTGAACTCCGGCTGACGGTCGGCGCGCAGGTCTTCGTCGCGGAAACACTTGGCAATCTGGAAATAACGGTCGAAGCCGGCCACCATCAGCAACTGCTTGAGGGTCTGCGGGCTTTGCGGCAGAGCGTAGAACTGTCCGGGGTTCATGCGCGAGGGCACCACGAAGTCGCGTGCGCCTTCGGGGGTGGAACCGATGAGGACCGGTGTCTCGACCTCGATGAACTGCTTGTCGTCGAGGAAATTGCGTATGAGAATCGTCATGCGGTGGCGCAGCTCGAGGTTCTTGCGCACGGCAGCGCGGCGCAGGTCGAGGTAGCGGTACTTCATGCGCAGCTCGTCGCCGCCGTCGGTATTGTCCTCGATGGTGAAGGGCGGTGTGAGGCTGGGGCTGAGCACGGTGAGCTTCTCGGCTATGATCTCGATGTCGCCAGTGGGCATCTTGTCGTTCTTGCTTTGCCGTTCCGACACTTTGCCCGTCACTTGTACGCAGTATTCGCGTCCGAGCTTGTTGGCGCGCTCGCAGAGCTCCTTGTCGGAAGCCTCGTTGAACACGAGCTGTGTGATGCCGTAGCGGTCGCGCAGGTCGGCAAACGTCATGCCGCCCATCTTGCGTGTGCGCTGCACCCATCCGGCCAGCGTTACATCCATGCCGACATCGGAGAGCCGCAACTCTCCGCAAGTTTTCGTTCTATACATAATATAAACGATGTTTTGTATTATTTCATTGCAAAATTACAAAGAATAATTGAAAGGCAGAAAGAATACCTGTGCAATATTGCACGCCAAACCGACATTTTGTGCAATGATTGTCTATTTCACCCCGCCCCACCTAATATTATATTGGGGCTGTCCGCGTGCCGTCGTGCGGGCCTGGACCGCGTCACCATCTTCTCGCCCGACGGGCCAGCCGACTACATGCGCACGCGTCTCAACCGTATGAGCGATGCTACGTTGCAGTGTCTCATCGACTTCCAGAAACGTGTGTCTGAGCGCCTCTACCTCATCGGCGCCGGCAGCCATGTGGTCGATGTGGTGCGCGTGGCAGAATAGTCAGCCTTTTAGTGGTTGTTGTCGGGCGAGAGGGCGATGGTCACCTTTCCGCCTGTGGTCTTGGTGGGATAGAAGAAGGCGGCGTAGCGGGTGCCCATGAAGAGTCGCAGGAAGTCGAAGCGCATCTTGTAGTCGGTGGTGCCGATGTGGTGGAAGGCCTTGCCGTCGAGGCTATAATAGAAGTTGGCGGCGTCGCGTCCGGGGTTGAAGTCTCCGTCCATGCGAAGGTAGATCCGGCCGAGCGAGCGCTTGGGCAACCGCACGCGTGCCACCTCCTTGGTGTCGACACGTGTGATGGCCTTGGTGTCAGGGTCGAGCTGCACGCTCTCCTCGCTCATGACCAGGTGGAAGTCTGAGCCGTTGCGCTGGATGGTGAGCACGCCCGCGTCGCCGTTGAAGGCCGCGAGCCCCGCTCGGTCGCCATTCTTCATCTGTCTCACGTCCAGGCAGATGGTGTCAGAACAGGTGGGGCCCCACGTGCGCCATGTCAGCGTGTTGCGGGCGTCGAAGATCGAGTGGGCCAGCGCTGAGGTGGTGAGGCGCACCTGCCGTCCTGGTCTCGTCAGGCTGCCCGAGGCGGTGGTGATGTCTGCGCGAATGAAGTTGTGGTTCCACTGGTAGTCTTTCTCGATGGTGGCGTAGTCCGCCTGCTGGTGGCAGGTGCAGTCGCCGTCGAGCGTCACCGTTTCGGGTATGCGTCCGTCGCCGCGCGTGCCGAGCATGGGCCATCCGTCGATCCACGAGCAAGGCTCGATGGTGAGCACTCGTCCGATGCCTCCACGGTCTTGGAACATCACGCCATACCATTCGCCATGCTTGCCGTCGACGATGGTTCCCTGTCCGGCCAGGGGGAACCCGCCGAAGTCGCTCTTGAGGATGACCTTCGAGTCGTAGGGGCCCTCGATGTTGCGGCTGCGGTAGGCTATCTCCTGCCGACCCGTGCTGGGCCATGAGATGCAGAGCAGATAGTACATGCCGTCGTGTTTCACCACGCGACTGCCCTCATGCAGTCCGTCGGGCTTGCCGTGGAGTTGCAGGCGCTTGCGGATGCCGCCCGGCTTCTCGGCCGAGAGGTCGGGCGTGAGCTCCACGAGCTGGATGTCGCCGCTGCCCGAGAAGACGTAGACGCGGCCGTCGTCGTCGAAGAAGAGCGAAGCGTCGTGGTAGGCCGGCAGGCGGCTGTGGAGCGTCCACCCCTTCGTCGGGTCGGTGGTCTTGAAGACCATGGAACGGTGTGGCGCGTCGTTGGCCACGAAGAGTGCCCAGAAGGTGCCGTCGTGGTAGCGCAGCGAGGTGGCCCACTGGCCTCGTCCATAGACCGAGCCGCCCTGCAGGTCATACTTCGGTGTGTCGTTGATGGCGTCGAAGAGATACGACACCACCTCCCAGTGGGCGAGGTCGCGGCTGCGCATGACAGGGCCGCCGGGGAAGAGGTGCATGGTCGTGGAGACGAGATAATAGTAGTCGCCCACACGGATGATGTCGGGGTCGGGGGCATCGGCCCAGATGAAGGGGTTCTTCACTTCGATGGCTTGCGCCTGCGCCAGTGAGGCCAGGAGCAGCAGAAACGTCGTCAGGTGTCGTCTTAAGGCATGGAGAGGTTGTTTCATGATGTTGCTATTGTCAGATGGGATGGGACGTTGGCCCCCTGTGGCGAGTGGCGTCATTTCGTGTTTTTCAAGAGCAGGTAGTATTCGGATGCACCGAGCAGGAAACAGCCTGTGCCGAAATCCTCGAAGTCGGGCACCGACGTGTAGGTGACGGGCTGTCCGTCGGCCGGCTCCTTGCCTGTGCCCTGCACATAACCCAGGAATCCGTCAGCGTGTAGGCACTGTGCGGCCATGCCCTGCCATGCCCTGTCGGCTATGGGGCGGTAGGCCTTGGCCTTGAGCAGTCCCTGCCCTATGCCCCAGCTGATGCCGTAGAGGAAGAGGGCGGTGCCGGTAAGCTCCGGGCCGGCATAGTGGGTGGAGGTGAGGCTCACGTTCCACAGTCCGTCCTCGCGCTGGCAGGCAGCGATGGCGCGGCTCATGGCCAGATAGTCCTTCTTCAGTTCCTTGTAGCGTTTGTCCTTGGTGCCGAGCTGGCTCATGGTGCGCACGAGGGCAGCGTAGACCCACCCGTTGCCCCGGCTCCAGTAGCACTCGTTGCCGTCGGGATCACGGTAGGGGGGCACGAAGTCCTTGTCGCGGTACCACAGACCGGTCTGCCCGTTGAAGCATCCGCCGCCACACTCGTTGCGCGTCCAGCGGTAGCACTGCATGGCATAGTCGATGTAGCGGTCGTCGCCCGTGAGGCGGTAGACCATGGCATACAGGGGCATGGCCATCTGTATGGCGTCCACCCACGACCAGTAGTCGTGCCGCCCTGTGGCCATCTGCCTGTCGAGGTTGTCCTTTACCGCCGCGATCGGGTCGTCGCCGGTCTGGCGGTAGGGCAGCAGCTCCACATAGGTCTGTCCGCAGCACTGGTCGTCGGCATCGGTCGTCGACACGCCGTTGCGCGGGGTCCAGCGGTGGAAGCGTGCCCAGTCGAGGGCGTAGTCCACATACCGCTGCTGCGGGTCCACGGCCTGCAGGGCCATCAGTCCCTCGTAGTACACGGCGCGCGTCCACAGGCTGCTGGGCCGCACCTTGCGCACATAAGTGGGGCGTGTGGGGTCGGCATACTTGGTCATGAAATAGCTGTTGGCCTTGCGGGCCGCGGTCAGCACCCCTTCGGGCTGCTGTGCCATGGCGGCGATGCTTGCCAACACCGATGCGGCAAGCAGGAATACTCGTCTGATGGTCATGGTCGTCTGATTTGTTTGCTTTCAAACTCTTAACGCCGTACGCGCCGGATTTATTGTTTAAAGTAATGGTAAAAAATATCGGAAAGCAAGTAATCGGCATTATTTTCACATTATCGGCCATAGAGACAATACCGTCAGTCGGTTGTCTTTATTGCCGTTATTTTAGGCAATCGTAAATAAAAGTCGTTTTCAAACCCGTAGGCCCACACCAAGTCCCGGAAAGGTTAGCGCAAACGGACGGCAAGCAAGGGCAACAAGCGGACGGCAAGCCCTGTAAGGGCGACAGATTATAGGATAGGGGCTCGCCCCTATCATTTC
>CAVKJH010000028.1:0-8175 GCA_963656755.1 bacterium | reverse complement strand
GTTCCTGAAAAGCGAGTGCAAAGGTATAGCTTTTCCGCAATACCGCAAAACTTTCACAAGAAAAAATAAGAAAATTATGCAATGTTTTCGCTTTGTTTGACAAAATGAGGCGAAACGAAGGCCGATACCTTATATATTATAGAGCAAGGGGATTTAGGGGCAAAAGGGACAAAAAACGCATGATGGGCATAGTGGGCAAAGAAGCCGGTTATGCCTATCATGCTTGGGCTGAAGGTTCATTCGTCGATGGTGCGCAGTACACGGCAGGGATTGCCCACGGCCACCACATGGTCGGGAATGTCGCGGGTGACGACCGAGCCGGCACCGATAACCGATCCGGAGCCAATGGTGACGCCGGGCAGGACGGTGACGTTTCCGCCAAACCATACGTTGTCGCCGACGGTGATGGGAGCCGACCGCTCGATGCCCCGGTTACGCCGCTGGCTGTCGAGGGGGTGTATGGCGGTGTAGAAACTGCAGTTGGGGCCCACGAAGACGTGATGGCCGAACGTGACGTGCGCTTCGTCGAGGATGACAAGATTGAAATTGGCGAAGAACCCGTCGCCCACCGAGATGTTGCACCCATAGTCGCAGTTGAAGGGGGCGACGACCTCGAGGTTGTCGCCCGCCCGGCCCAGCAGCGCGGCGATGCGGCGGTTGCGCTCATCGGCCTGCGCGGGCGGCAGGGCATTGATTTCGAAACACTGTTGCTGGCACCGACGGCGTTCGCCGACAAGCTGGCTGTCAGTGGCGTCGTACCATTGGCCGTCGAGCATGAGCTGTCTGGCCGAAAGACTGTCGTTGTTGTTCATAATGTGGAATGATGAAGGGCGGTCCGGATAAGTAATGTGCAAAATTGTCACTACAGGGGGGATATTTAAACCGCATGATGTTTTGAATTATGCGCCCCCTACAGGGGCGACGGAAAAACGGCGAACCGTTAAACGTAGGGGCGAGCCCCTACGCTATAATATGTGCCCCCTACAGGGGCATGTGTCCAAGGCATGTGCCCAATACGGGCAGGGTCATGTGTTCAAGGCATGTGTCCAATACGGGCAGGGGCATGTGTTCAAGGCATGTGTTCAATACGAGCAGGGGCATGTGTTCAAGGCATGTGTCCAATACGAGCAGGGACATGTGTTCAAGGCATGTGTCCAATACGAGCAGGGGCATATGTTCAATGCGCACCTGTTTGCAAGAACCCAAATACCTTATTTACCGCATATTCGTTCATGTTTTGTGGATTGGAAACCCCTGTTTTGTCGCCGGCCGGCATTGCCCGTACCGCTTTCGGCCGCAAAAACGGTCGTCCCGCAAAAACGGTCGGCGGCGGAAGGTATGCAGCGGCCTTGCGGCGGGTATCGTTCGGCAGTGCGGAAAGTATGCTTCGGCAACGCCGGCGACCAGCTGCGGGAACGTCCCGGATATGCTATCGCAAAAAACGCCGCGAAGACGGCCGGCTAAAACTGCGGGAAAGCAGTGGCGGCCTGGCGTGTGGCCATGCACTCCATCTCGATGAGCCATCCGGGGCGGCACACGGCAGCGTTGACCAGCAGCCGCGGTGTGGCCTGGGACGAGCCGGAGGGACCGAATTTCTCGTCGAACAGGCGGCGCACCACCTCGTGATCGGCCGGGTCGCGCAGGTAGCACACGATGGACGACACGTCGGCTAACGTGCATCCGGCCTCGGCGAGCAGCGCCTCGACGTTCTCCCACATGCGCAGGCACTGGCGGCGTATGTCGCCCGGGAAGACGATGTTGCCCTTGTTGTCGATGCTGGCCGTGCCGGAGATGTAGACGTGCCGGCGGTCGCCGTAGTCGACGTAGGTGCCTCGCTCGAAGCTGACGCCGTAGTCGCTGGTGCGGTTGAGATGGTCGAGAGCGTAGAGATAGCCCATCTGTGCGGGCTGCAGGGGCGTAACGGCGTAGGCGTCCATCTGCGAGAGCACATGCGGGTCGGCCTGCCGTCCGCCGATGCCCGTGGACGCGATGAAATGCGTCTGGTCGGTAAGGTTCTGCGTGGCAAACACGTCGTTGCGGGCCTTGACCACACCGGCATAGTGGTTGTCGATGTCGTTGACAAAGAACCAGGTGCGCACGCAGTTGGCCTCGAGCGTGCATCCCTCGCTGAGCAGCCTCATCACATACTCGTTGAAGAGCAGCCGTGTCTGCCGCTCGGAGTCCTTGGCGTGGTTGGAGCAGCTGGCCGTCCAGAGGTGTCGGTAGTTGCCGTGGCTCACCTCATAGAGCCCGCTGGGCAGTGCGCGCGTGGCCACGCCCGTCATGAGAATGGCCCACACGGCTACTTTCGTGCCGTCGGCAGGCGCCTGTTGCACGATGCTCACCGCATATTCGGGACTTTCCAGTTCGTAGCCCATGATTTCGCAGGCCTGGTTGGCGGCATCGCTGAGGAAATAGCGTTTCACGACCGTCTTGGCGCCGAGCCGTCGGCGTGTCTGTTCGAGCGCGCCGGTGACGAGGCGTAGCTGTGCGGCGTAGGGCAGCGTGCGGCCCTGTGCGCCGACGGTAACCACCACATGGTGTTCGCGCACGTCGGTTCCGTTGTCGAAGGAGTGCAGCTGCACGTCGGCCGACGTAGAAGAAATATCTTGTTGCATGATGTATGTGTTGTGAAGAATGTGATTTGTCGTTATATGGTAGGCCGGTTCAGGCATACGAGTGCATGCCGCTGAGCAGGTAGTTCACGCCGAAATAAGTCATGACGAGCGACAGGAAGGCCAGCGCCATGAACCAGTGGTAGGGCTTGGGCCTGGCGAGCGCCGGCAGACTGCGTGCGTGTACGGCGACGGCGTAGATCATGAAGGTGATGAGCGCCCAGGTCTCCTTCGAGTCCCAGCTCCAGTAGCTTCCCCAGCTCACGTTGGCCCACACGGCGCCGATGAAGATGCCGATGCCCAGGGCACACAGGGCGGGATAGAGGAAGAGCTGGCTCAGGGCCTGCAGTTGGGCTGCGTGTGCGGGCATGAGCAGCCCCATGACGGCGCAGACGAAGGTGAGCGAGAGCAGCGCGTAGCTCATCATGACGATGCTGACGTGGAGCGAGAGCAGGGGCGAGTTGAGCACCGGCATCATCTGTCCGATGGCCGGGTCCATGGCGTTGATGTGGCTGACCAGCAGGAAGAAGCCCGACAGCAGGAAGCCGAACACCATGACGATGCGGAAGCGTCGCTGCAGCACGAGGGCCACCAGCTCTACAAACCAGGCCAGGAGTAGCATGGTCTCGTAGCCGTTGCTCAGCGGCAGGTTGCCGCTGGCCGTCCAGCGCAGGGCCATGGCCGCCGTGAGAGCGGCAAACGACAGGGCCAGCAGTGCGCCGAAGGCGGTATCGGCCCGGCGTGCGCGGCGCGGCGTGACCCAGCGCGCCTGTGTCATGCGGCCGATGATGTAGACCATGGCCAAGAAGCCCAGCGTGAGGTTGACTATGAAGAGCACCGTGGCAAAGGGCACGGCGTTGCCGATGCGCTCGGCGCGGTAGCGTGCGGCGGTGGGCAGACTGCGGCCGCCGTATACCTGCTGGTAGCGTGCCATCTTGTCGAGAAACTCGTCGACACGGTCCCAGCGCCCGGCGGCCACGTCGTCGGCCATCAGGGGGAACACGCGGTGGATGTAGAGCGCCTGTTGTCCGCCGATGTAGGGCGGCAGACTGTCGGTGGGCGCATACCATGTGGTGGCGCCGTGGGAGGTGGTGTAGGGCAGCAGCCGCAGTGCCGACCCACTGCGCAGCTGCATGACGAGCATCAGGCGGCTGTCGGTCTCGGCGGCCTGTCGGTGCAGCTTGTCGGTGTTGCCCTGGTAGTACTCCTCGAGCAGCGGGCCCAGGCTGTACTGCCCCATGACGAAGAAACCGGCCAGCGCGCTGTGGCTCTCGAGGCCGAGGCGTTCGCGCAGAGCCCCGCCCTTCACGCCGATGAAGGGTTCGGTGGCCCACTGGTCGCCGAAGAATATCCATCCGGCCAGCACCTGTTCGGCCGTGAGGCCGCGGTACGAGCGTGCGCCGTACACCTTCTTGCAGAAGTCGAGTGCGTAGGTCTGCACGGGGCAGATGCGGTCGTTGTAGAGCATGCAGAGACGGCCCAGCCTGTCGGCCGTGGCACGCGGCACGGTGGGCTGTGCGTGGGCGGCAAAGGCGGTGCCCGCGAGCAGCGCCACGGTCAGCACGCCCTTGCGCAGGCAGCGGCTGCGCAGCACCTGCCGGTACTGTCCCTTGGGGTCGAAAAGCATGTAGATGAGCGAGATGAAGAGCAGGGCGTAGCCCGTGTAGGTGACAGGTATGCCCCAGGGGTCGCGGTTCACGGCCAGCACCGTGCCGCGCCCGTCGGCGTCGTAGCTCGACTGGTAGAAGCGGTACGAGCGGTACGAGCAGATGCGGTTCATCGACACGCTCGCCTCGGTTTTGCTCGCGCCGTCGGTCACGGTGAAGCGCGAGGCATAGTCGGCCACGGCCTCGGTACCGTCGTGGTAGGTGGTCTCAAACTGGTGCAGCTCGAGGCTGAAGGGCAGCACGGCCGTCTGCATGGATCCGTGTGCATCGGTAGTGACGTAGGTGTTGGCGGGCTGTCCCTCGCGCAGGTGCATCATGCCGCGCGTGGCGGTGAGACGGGTGAGCAGCGCGCCGGCCAGCACCACGGCCAGCGACAGGTGCAGGGCCCAGGTGGCCCAGTGGCGCACGCGCCGCCTTACGAGGTAGACCACGCCGGCGGCCGTGAGCACGCCCCACAGCAGGGCAAACCACCACGATCCGTAGACCACGCTGTGGGCATAGTCGGTGCCGCGGCTGTTCTCCACCAGGGTGGCCGCAGCCATGGCCACGAGCACGGCCACGTAGACCATGCAGATTATCTTCTTCAGGTGTTTCATTGCGTCTTCTTTTGTATATGCAAAGTTACGCAAAAAGGGCGACTATAGGCGCGCGGGTAGCAGGGTAATTCGGGAAATCATCATTTTTCGGTATCGGTCGGCGGGCCGTCGGCGACAAAAAACGTAAAAAGTGTAATTTTGTCCGTAAACGGATTAGGGCGCATGCGCGGATAATTGTGTAATTTTGCATCGTGGACGGACGGAAACGGTCGGCAGCGGCCGAACCGGCATTGTCCCCCCTTGCCCATCCGTCCACGTTTTAACGATAACCGTTGCGCCGCGTGCGCATCACCCAACGACAAAAAGAACAGAAGACATGACACTCGACAACATCCAGTCGCCGGCCGACATCAAGCAGATGACGCCCGACCAGCTCACCACCCTCGCCGCCGAAATACGCCGCGGCATACTGCTGCGCGACTCGCAGTACGGCGGCCACGTAGGCCCCAACCTCGGTTTCGTGGAGGCCACCATAGCCCTGCATTATGTGTTCGATGCACCCGAGGACAAGCTGGTCTTCGACGTGTCGCACCAAATCTATCCCCACAAGATGCTGACGGGCCGTGCCTACGGCTTCACCGACCCCAACCGCTTCGACGAGGTGTCGGGCTACTCGTCGCCGGCCGAGTCGCCGGCCTACGACTGCTTTGAGATCGGCCACACGTCCACCTCGGTGGCGCTGGCCACCGGTCTGCAGAAAGGGCGCGACGTGCTGGGCGGCCGCGAGAACATCGTGGCCGTGATCGGCGACGGGTCGCTCAGCGGCGGCGAGGCCTTCGAGGGGCTCGACATGGCCGCCGAACTGGGCACGGGCATCATCGTGGTGGTCAACGACAACGAGATGTCGATAGCCGAGAACCATGGCGGCCTGTACCGCAACCTGGCCCTGCTGCGCGAGACGCAGGGCGCGGCCGAGTGCAACTTCTTCAAGGCGCTGGGCTTCGACTACCTCTATGTGGAGCAGGGCAACGACCTCGAGGCGCTCATCGCCGCCTTCCGCAGCGTGAAGGGCACCACACGCCCCACCGTGGTGCACCTGCACACCGAGAAGGGACACGGCTTCCAGCCCGCCGTGGACAACAAGGAGGCGTGGCACTGGAACCGGTCGTTCGACCCGGCCACGGGCCAGCCCATCGCCACTCCGGCGGCGGAGAGCGCCGCACAGGCCCTGGGCCAGTACCTGCGGCGGGCCATCGCCCGCGACCCGCGGCTGGTGTGCATAGCGGCCGGCGTGCCGACCAGCGTGGGCTTCGGTCCCAGCGAGCGGCTGTCGGCCGGCGCCCAGCACCAGGACGTGGGCATCGCCGAGGAGGAGGCCGTGGCCATGGCCAGCGGCATGGCCAAGCGCGGCGCACGGCCGGTGTTCTCGACCTACGCCACGTTCCTGCAGCGCACCTACGACCAGATTGCGCAGGACCTCTGCGTGAACGGCAACCCAGCCGTGATCAACGTCATCGGCGCATCGGTGTACGGGCTGAACGACTTCACGCACATCTGTTTCTTCGACATTCCCATGCTCTCGCACATACCCAACCTGGTGTACCTCGCCCCCACCACCGTGGAGGAGATGATAGCCATGGAAGACTGGGCCATACGCCAGGACCGCTACAGCGTGGCCATACGTGTGCCCGAGGGCGAGGTGTGCCACAGCGACGAGCCCTACCCCACCGACTACAGCAACCTGAACCGCTACCATGTGGCCCACCGGGGCAGCCGCGTGGCCATCGTGGCCGTGGGCTCGTTCTTTGCCAAAGGGCGGCGCGTGGCAGAGCTACTGGCCCAGCAGGGCATCGACGCCACGCTGGTCAACCCGCGCTTCGTGAGCGGCACCGACCACGAGCTGCTCGCCGACCTCCAGGCCGACCACGAGCTGGTGGCCACGCTCGAGGACGGGTCGGTCGACGGCGGCTTCGGCGAACGCATAGCCCGCTTCTACGGGCCCACCGGCGTGAAGACGCTGTGCTTCGGCGTAAGGAAGGCGCTCTACGACCGCTACGACGTGCAGCAACTGCTGCGCGACAACGAACTGACCGACGAGCAGGTGGCCCAACGCATCATGGCCACGCTGGCCTGACCATCAACCGACAACAACGCTACCGCTATGGACAACAAACCCACCCTGTACCGCTTAGACACCGTAGACGACTTCAACAAACTCTACGGTTTCGAGACGCTCCACCCGCTCGTCACCGTGGTCGACATGGCCCACGCACAACGTGTCATCGGCGGCACGGCCACCTTCAGCTACGGCCTCTACGCCCTGTTCCTGAAACAGACCTACTGCGGCGACATCACCTACGGACGGCAGCCCTACGACTACCAGGAGGGCACCGTGGCCACCTACGCGCCGGGGCAGACCGTCACCGTGAGCCACCGCCCCGACTACCGCCCCAACGCCCTGGGACTGCTGTTCCACCCCGACCTGGTGCGGGGCACCGAGCTGGGTCGCGACATCGGGCAGTACACCTTCTTCGACTACGACGTGCGCGAGGCACTGCACCTCTCGCAGGCCGAACGGCACATCGTGACCGACTGCTTCGACAAGACCGCCGCCGAGCTGCACCACGCCATCGACAACCACAGCCGGCGCCTCATCTGCCGCAACGTGCAGCTGCTGCTCGACTACTGCATGCGGTTCTACGAGCGCCAGTTCATCACCCGCCACTCGGTCAACAGCGATGTGCTGTCGCGCTTCGAACGGCTGCTCAACGAATATTTCGGCGACGGACAGGCCGCACGCAAGGGACTGCCCTCGGTGCGCTTCTTCGCCGAGCAGTGCTACCTCTCGCCCAACTATTTCGGCGACCTGGTGAAGAAGGAGACGGGGCGCACGCCGCAAGAGATGATACAACACAAGATCATCGGACTGGCCAAGGAGCAGCTGGCCGCATCGGACAAGTCGGTGAGCGAGGTGGCATGGCAGCTCGGTTTCCAGTATGCGCAGCACTTCAACCGTTTCTTCAAGCGCAACACCGGCATGACCCCGAGCGAGTACCGCCGGTCGAACTGACAGGCGGCCGCAGGGGAGCATCATCAGCCCTGAAAGGTAGGGTGTTCAAAATCCAATTTTATTTGTGCACGGAAAATCGCACAAAATATGAACGAATGTGTTGTATATGAGGTGTTTAGTTTATTACAATCAGGTTCGTATTGAACTCATGCCCCTGTAGGGGGCGCATAATATAGCGTAGGGGTTCTTGCTGGCGCAAGCGACAAAGTCGAGCGTACCCCTACGGTTTTACGGTTCATCGTTTTTCCATCGCCCCTGTAGGGGGCGCATAATTCAAATCATCATGC
>CAVKJH010000027.1:0-43898 GCA_963656755.1 bacterium | reverse complement strand
GTTCCTGAAAAGCGAGTGCAAAGGTATAGCTTTTCCGCAATACCGCAAAACTTTCGCAAGAAAAAATGAGAAAATTATGCAATGTTTTCGCTTTGTTTGACAAAATGGGGCGAAACGAAGGCCGATACCTTATATATTATAAAGCAAGGGGAATTTTGGGGAATTATAGGCATTTTAGGCTTATTGGGCATATTGGGGCACAAAGGGCCGATGGGACTGGACAGGAAACTTTGGCCAATTATAGATTATGGGCTTAGTGGACATAATAGACCGATGGGATATCTTAAGCCTATTATACATTGTGAACAAGTAGGCATTACGGATGCGCCAGCCGGTGAGCAGCGTTCCATTAGTGGTTGATGCCAGAACCGGTTGGGGATTTCCATCGTTGAAGGGAGGAAGTGCAGTCTATAATTATGTAATCTATTTTCTGAATATTGCGTCCTTCGGTCCGAGGGATTCCAACACAGCCAACTTGTAGTTTTGCACTCGTGCGGCAGCAGGAAAGTAGGCAACGGTGCGCACGCCGGGGGCTAACAGCGGGCGATAGCTATCCTTCGGCAATACGGTTTGACATTAACCGTTGAGCGAACAAGCATGAAACACCTGGCGGAACGGCATCTATCACAGGCTGATTGGGCAGCTATGGGCAACGGCAGAAAGCTGGGAACGACTACCTCTGGACTGCCTGTCGTGTACCGGTCTGACAATCTACGGGTTACGAAAAGGACGCGAAAAACGCAGTTTGGGAGATGAATACAAGAAAGGAACACTCCGGTTGCTTTGGCGGAAGTATTTTGTAAAAAACTATATCCATCTATTTACGCCGATATTCTGATGCTTACTACTTATGTCCATACGGGTACATCCGGCCAGGAAAGGCATTACAGGCGCATGTGTCTTAGCTTTTAAAATGCGCCGCATAATTGAAGAACCGAACAGCATACCGGACGACTATCGCCAAAAGTTGCCCGTCAACAAGGAATATTTCGGGTCAAGCGGACGGTTTTTCCTATTTTATTATTACCTTTGTAGTGATTATAAGAGAAAGGAACATCACATGCCGCTTAGACTCCCCGATAGGCTTCCGGCCATCGAACTGCTCAAGAAAGAGAATATTTTTGTCATGGATGAAAGCCGGGCCCATTCGCAAATGGTTCGTCCGCTGAAGATTGTCGTGCTCAACTTGATGCCCCTGAAAATAACTACGGAGACCGACCTCATCCGTCTGCTGTCGAACACCCCTTTGCAGATAGAGATAAATTTCATGAAACTCAAGAACCACACGCCGAAGAACACCCCCATCGAACACATGATGATGTTCTACAAGGATTTCGACATCTTGAAGCAGCAGAAATGGGACGGCATGATTGTTACGGGCGCCCCCATAGAACTATTCGATTATGAGGACGTGGAGTACTGGGAGGAGATAAAGGGCATATTTGACTGGGCACGCACCCATGTGACCTCCACGCTCTACATCTGCTGGGCAGCCCAGGCCGGACTTTACCATTTTTACGGTATTCCGAAGCATCCATTGCCCAAGAAAATGTTCGGCATATTTCATCAACGCGTATTGGCGAACCGTCTTCCCATTTTCCGCGGCTTCGACGACGAATTCATGATGCCTCACAGCCGGCATACCGAAGTTAGGCGCGAGGAGATAGAACGGGTGGCGGCACTGACCGTACTGGCCGAATCGCCGGACAGCGGAGTCAGCATGGTGATGGCACGCAATGGCCGCGAATTTTTCATCACCGGGCATTTGGAGTACGCCCCCGATACGCTCGACAAGGAATACCGGCGCGACTTCGGCAAGCGCGATGATGTGGAACTTCCCAAGAATTACTACCGCGACAACGATCCCCAGCAAGGCCCGGTCGTCACATGGCGTGCCCATGCCAACCTGCTTTTCAGCAACTGGATAAACTATTACGTTTACCAGGAGACCCCCTACAACATCAACGAGATACGTTGATGCGTCCCTTCGAACAGCAGTGAATAGAGCGCAGGCCCATTCACCCAACCCCACAAAAAGCCAAGAATGAGAAAACTGGAACTGCTGGCCCCCGCCAAAGACCTGGAGTGCGGCCTCGCTGCCATCGACCACGGAGCGGATGCCGTGTACATAGGCGCCGAGAAATTCGGCGCCCGGGTTGCCGCCGGCAATTCGCTGGACGACATCGAGAGCCTCACCCATTATGCCCACCAGTTTGGAGCCAAGGTCTATGTAACGGTCAACACCCTCGTCTACGAGAGCGAACTCGCCGGAGCCCAACGGATTATAACCGACTTGTCGCGCATAGGCGTCGATGCCCTGCTGGTGCAGGATATGGCAACCCTGGCGATGCAAAAGGCTGCCATGGAAGAAACAGGGCATGCCCCCCAGCTTCATGCTTCGACCCAATGCGACACACGGACGGCAGAGAAAACACGCTGGTTGCACAACTTGGGGTTCAGCCGTGTGGTTTTGGCACGCGAGCTGTCGGCCGACGAGATAAGAACCATACACCAGGATGTGCCCGACGTAGAGCTCGAGGTGTTTGTACACGGTGCCCTATGCGTGAGCTATTCGGGCGTATGCTATGCCTCGCAACACTGTTTCCAGCGTTCGGCCAACCGGGGTGAATGTGCCCAGTTTTGCCGGATGAAATTCGACTTGCTCGACGCGGACGGCAACATGATAGAACACGGACGGCACCTCCTCTCCATGAAAGACCTTTGCCAGATAAACCATCTGGAAGAGCTGGCTGATGCCGGAGCCTCATCGTTCAAGATAGAAGGGCGTCTTAAGGACTCGAACTATGTGAAGAACGTAGTTGCTGCCTACAGCCGCCGTCTCGACGAGCTGGTGCGTCGGCGGCCGGACGACTACTGCCGGGCATCGTACGGCACTGTGACCTACCAGTTTGAACCCTCGCTGCGAAAGACTTTCAACCGGGGTTTCACCACTTACTTTCTGAACGGCCGCCAGCCGGACATAGCCTCCTTCGACACCCCCAAGGCATTGGGCGAATATGTGGGCAACGTGAAAGAGCTGCGCCGCGACTCGTTCAACGTCTCCAGTACAGCCCCGTTTGCCAACGGCGACGGCCTGTGCTACCTTACGCCGGACCGCGAACTCGAAGGATTTCGCGTGAACCGCGCCGTGGGCAACCGTCTCTACCCTTACAAGATGCCACAAGGACTGCGGCCGGGCACGGCACTATACCGTAACAACGATGTGGCCTTCGGGAAAGTGCTGGCCGGGCAGACCGCCGAGCGCAAAATAGCCATCACCATAAACTACGGGCTCACGGCCGACGGGTTCGCCATAAAGCTGAGTGTGCCTTTCCGCAAGGAAGCGGCCACCGCACAGGTGACGTTCGACCACCAGACAGCCCAAAAGCCGCAGGGCGACAACATCGTCAGGCAACTGACCAAACTGGGCGGAACGCCTTATGTATGCCGCGACTTTACCGTGGCCAACGATGCCGACCGCTATTTCATTCCGTCGAGCATACTCTCCGACCTTCGCCGCGAAGGCATCCGGGCACTCGACCAGCTCATCCGGTCGGGCAAGCCGCAGTCCAGCCCGATGGCCGGGACCGCTCGGGATATGCAGACCACGGCGCATGCGTGGCAACCTGAATACCAGCGATACCCGTATATCTTTAACATTTCCAACCCGATGGCTAAATTGTTCTATGAAGCGAACGGGTTGACAGCTGTCCGCCCCGCATTCGAGATAGCCGGATACGGCCCAGAGCGCCCGTTGCTCATGCAATGCCGTCACTGCATACGCTACTCGTTGGGCCACTGCGTGCGCCGGGGCGGGACGCGGCCGTCGTGGCGCGAGCCTCTGACCCTACGTTTAGGCGACGGGCGGCGTTTCATGTTGGAGTTTGATTGCAAAGCCTGCCAAATGAATGTCTATGGTGAGAAATGACACCTGGTTAAACTCCTGCATCAGGAGAACGAAAGCCCTCGTCCTGCCACTGGCATTGATACTGACCCAACTATTGTCTGCATGCTATGTGTCGCACCGCCGTTCGCATGCCGCATTCCAGTATAGCGAACGGCAAATCGACTCGCTGTCGTTCTTCTCATCGCACCATTACACCAACAATTACAATTTCACGGTCAAGGCCGACAGTTTCTCGCTGCTCCGCCAGATGCCCGAGGAATACTTGGGCGGAATGCAGACCGACTCGTTCACCGTACGCAAAGGCGACCACCTGGTGGTGGCCGACATCCGCATGGTGCCCACCGACACCGTAGACAGCGTGTGGGTGCAACTGGCCAACGACAGTTCGATGTTCGGCTGGACACACGAAACGCGCATGTTGCCATGCGTAATGCCCGACGATCCCATCTCGCAGTTCATCTCGGCTTTTTCCGACACCCATGTCATCGTGTTCCTGGTAATCATAGCCTTTATAGCGGCCGCCTACCTCTTTTGGAGCATACGCAAGCAACAAGCCCATCTGGTGCACATCAACGATATCGGGTCGTTCTACCCCACGCTGCTCTGCCTGATAGTAGCCTCGTCGGCTGCTTTTTATGCCAGCCTACAGACTTTCGCCCCGCAGATGTGGGTGCATTTCTACTACCATCCCACGCTCAACCCCTTCTCGGTACCGTTTGCACTGGGCATCTTCCTTGCCTCGGTATGGTCAATGCTCATAGTGGCCATCGCAGCCATCGACGACGTGCGCCACCAGTTGCCTTTCGATGAGGCAATACTTTACATAGGCGGTCTGTTGGCCATGTGTGCCGTCGACTACATCGTGTTCAGCGTGACATCACTCTATTACGTCGGATATGTTCTGCTTGCAGCCTATGTGTCGGTAACCGTATGGCAACATTTCCGGCACAACCGCGCACGCTATATCTGCGGCCACTGCGGTGCCAAACTGCGGAAAAAGGGACAGTGCCCACACTGCGGCACCATCAACGAGTAGCCCGCAGGTGTGTCCTGCACACAACAAGTTCGGCGGCGTAGTCAACGATATGCCTGCGCCGCATAAGGGGCAAGACGCATCCCGCCCTGCCTGTCATCAAAAAAATGCGGGAAGCCCAAGTCGTGGGCTTCCCGCATTTTTTTGATGACAGGCTAGGTTACTTGGCCTGCATGTTCGGCAAGTGGAACTCGTATATCTTGTCGAAATAATCCTTCACCTTGTTAACCTCAAGGAAAGTGGTTCCCCCACCCTCTCCAAACGATCCGGAAAGGTAGGCTATCTTGTCCTCCAGCTTGATGTACCCTTTCTGTTTCAACATACGCAGGGCAGCGGTGAACATGTAGTCGGGGCTGACATGTTCCTTTTGGAAAATAGGAATCACTCCATACGAAAGATTAAGCCAGCGCTGGGTTTTCTCCTTATAGCATATGGCCAATACTGGCTTCGGCCCGCGGAAGGCAGCCAAATTGCGAGCTGTCTCTCCCGATTCGGAGTCGGTTATGATGCCCGAAACGCCAAGCAAGCGGGTGGCGTCAATAGCCGCGTGAGCCAGAAACTCGCGCTGCGAACAGTGCGCACTGAGCGGTACCTCTTCCTGATTGGCAAAATTCGTGCGGTCCTGCTCGGCCTGCTCGGCAATGGCCGCCATCGTCTGCACTGCTTCCAGGGGATATTTTCCGCTGGCAGTTTCACCGCTAAGCATCAAGGCATCGGTGTTCGAATAGATAGCATTGGCAATGTCGGTTACTTCGGCGCGCGTGGGCCGCGGGTTCTCGATCATGGTGTGCAGCATCTGGGTGGCCACGATAACAGGCTTCTTCTGTTGCACGCACTTGCGGATAATCATGCGCTGTATGCCAGGAATTCGTTCGATGGGCACCTCTATTCCCAAGTCGCCGCGGGCAATCATCACGCCATAACTGGCTTCAATGATCTCGTCGATATTGTCGACGCCTTCCTGGTTTTCAATCTTAGAGATGATTTTAATGTCCGAATGATGCTCGTCCAAGATATCCTGAACAGCCTTCACGTCGGCAGCCGACCGCACAAAACTGTGTGCAATAAAGTCGATGTCTTCTTCGATGGCCAGCAGGATGTTGCGCTTGTCCTTCTCGGTGAGAGCCGGCAAGTCGATATGCTCTCCCGGTACATTCACACTCTTGTGTGCCCCCAGCACGCCGTCGTTCTGCATGGTAGCATAAACCGTAGGACCAACGATGTCGATGACCAGCATGTCGAGCAAGCCATCATCAATAAGGATATGGTCGCCCACTTTCACGTCGCGTGCAAAGTCGGCATAGTTCACATTGATGATGTCGTGCGTCGTTTCCATTTCCGGCCGTCCGAAAATCTTCACCACATCGCCTGTCTTGTAGGTAATTTTGTCCTTTACATCAGTGGTGCGGACTTCGGGGCCCTTGGTATCAATGAGAATGCCTATGTGCGGCGAAACGGAACGCACATTCTTGATGATATTGCGAATACCGTCTTGGGTGGCGTGAGCCGTGTTCATCCTGACTACATTCATGCCTGCGAAGAATAGTTTGCGCAGAAAATCCACATCACAACGGCGGTCGCTAACCGAACATACAATCTTTGTCTGCTTCATAATTTTATCCTTATCGTATGCTGCAAAGTTACTATATTTTTTTGGATTAGCCGGAGCAAAGCCACCAATAAAAATTGCGGGCGCAAAGGTTTGCGTGCAATTTAACGCAAATAAGAGGATACCCTCAACAAATAATTGCTAACTTTGCCACAGCTATTACAAACTATGACATTAAATCTCATCATGAAAGAACTGAAAGCACTGAACCGTCGCACCGCTCCGAAAAGTGCAATGCCCGAACGTATCATACAATTCGGCGAGGGCAATTTCCTCCGCGCCTTTGTCGACTGGATCATTTACAACATGAACCAGAAGACCGATTTCAACTCGAGTGTGGTAGTGGTGCAACCCATAGCCCACGGTATGGCCGATTGGCTCAACGGACAGGACTGCCTGTACCATGTGAACCTGCAAGGCAAGGAAAACGGAACCCCCGTCAATTCACTTACCCGCATTGACGTCATCAGCCGCGCCCTCAATCCCTATACGCAGAACCAGGCTTTTCTGGCACTTGCCGAACAGCCGGAGATGCGTTTCATCATTTCAAACACCACCGAAGCCGGCATTGCCTTCGACCCCGACTGCAAGTTTACCGATGCGCCAGCCGCCAGCTATCCCGGCAAGCTTGTGCAGCTGCTGTTCCACCGTTACCGGTATTTCAACGGAGACCCCACCAAGGGAATGATACTCATGCCCTGCGAGCTGATTTTCCTCAATGGTCACCGCCTGAAAGAATGTATCTACCAGTACATAGAACTGTGGAAAGACGACATGGGCAATGACTACGAGGCTTTCAAGGCGTGGTTTACCAACCACTGCTACGTTTGCGCCACCCTCGTGGACCGCATCGTGCCCGGTTTCCCACGCGAAAACATCGACGACATACAGCAGAAAATCTGCTACAAAGACAACCTTGTAGTGAAAGCAGAGTGCTTCCACCTATGGGTTATAGAGAAGGCCGAGAATATGACCGTTGAGCAGATGAAAGAGGAGTTCCCCGCAGAGAAGGCCGGGTTGCATGTGCTCATCACCGACAACGAAAAGCCTTACCACGCCCGCAAGGTTACCTTGCTCAACGGCCCGCACACGGTATTGTCGCCCGTGGCATATCTCAGCGGCGTGAACATCGTGCGCGACGCTTGCGAGCACCCGATAATCGGCCGCTACATCCACAAGGTGCAGTTTGACGAACTGATGCAAACGCTCGACCTGCCCGTCGACGAGTGCCGACAGTTTGCCAACGATGTGCTGGAGCGGTTCGAGAATCCTTTCGTCGACCATCAAGTCACATCCATCATGCTCAACAGCTTCCCCAAGTACGAGACCCGCGACCTTCCCGGCGTGAAAACCTATCTCAAACGCAAAGGCACACTGCCCGAAGGACTGGTGTTCGGCCTTGCCGCCATCATCACCTACTATAAAGGAGGAAAACGCAGCGACGGAACCGACATCGTTCCCAACGACGACCCCAAAATCATCGGTCGTCTGACGGAACTGTGGGCCACAGGCAACACGCAAACTGTGGCCGAAGGCGTGCTGGCGTACGACTACGTGTGGCACGAAGACCTCAACCAAACGGTGCCCGGCCTTTGCGCTATGGTCAAGAAATATCTCGACCTCATACAGGAGAAAGGCATGCTGGAGGCAGTAAAGACCATACTGTAAAGAAAAACAAACGCTATCGGGCGCGCCATCACCCGGCCGCATGCCCGACATCGGCACACAAACCGGAAAATCCGCAATGCCTGACACTGTGCAGGCATTGCGGATTTCGCTTTACAACCGTTGCGTACGTCTGTGCTTCTCCGCACGGACGAGAGCCGCGTTATCGTGCATCCAAATACTGCGCACACATTTCGGCGCAGCGCTCGCCGTCGACCCCTGCCGAGACAATGCCGCCGGCATATCCGGCCCCCTCGCCGCACGGAAACAATCCATTGAGGCGTACATGCTGCAGTGTATCATGCTCACGAAGGATGCGCAGCGGGCTCGACGTGCGTGTCTCCGTGGCAATAAGCACCGCCTCGTTGGTCAGGAAACCATGCTTGTGCTTACCGAAATAACGGAAGCCTTCCTGCAGACGGCGGGCCACAAAGGGCGGCAACCAAAAATGGAGGGGCGAGCTGAGCAAACCGGGTGCATAGCTGCTTTTCGGAAGGTCATAACTGAGGCGACCGTTCACGAAATCGGCCATGCGCTGCGCCGGCGCCGTCTGTTGGCGGTTGCCCTGCTGCCAGCAAGTCTTCTCCAACTGCTCCTGGAAATGCATCACACGCAGTATGTCGCTGCCGGAAGCCGCCTCCTGCCCGTCCCCGGACGGGGGGAAGATGTCCGTCACATCGTCGGGTTCCAACTGCACCACCATTCCCGAATTGCTCCATTTTGTTCCCCGGTTGCTTGGCGACATGCCGTTGACCACAATCTGTTCGGGGCCGGTAGCAGCCGGAATGACAAATCCGCCGGGACACATGCAGAACGAATAGACCCCCCGTCCGTCGACCTGGGTCACCACCGAGTATTCGGCTGCGGGCAGGTACGCTCCCCTGCCCTGTCTGGAATGATACTGTATCTGGTCGATGAGCTGCGCGGGATGTTCCAACCTTACGCCCACCGCGATGCCCTTGGGCTCCATCTCCACATGGGCCTGGTGCAGATACCGGTAAACATCGCGGGCACTGTGGCCTGTGGCCAGAATGACAGGCCCCCGGAATACAAGGTCGCGTCCGGCTGCCAGGTCCACGGCCTCCACCCCCACCACACGGTCGCCTTCGGTCAGCAGCGAGGTCATCTTGGTCTGGAAATGCACCTCTCCGCCGCTCTTCAATATCTGCAGCCGCATGTTTTCGATAACGCGGGGCAGCTTGTCGGTTCCGATATGAGGGTGGGCATCCGCCAATATGGATGGCGATGCACCAAACTGGCAGAACACATTCAGTATCTTTTCCGTTGACCCACGTTTCTTGCTGCGCGTATAGAGCTTGCCGTCGCTAAAGGCCCCGGCACCACCTTCGCCAAAACAATAATTGCTTTCGGGGTCAACCTGTTGCGTTCTGGTAATCAAGGCCATATCCTTTTTGCGCTCATGCACGTCTTTACCCCGTTCGAGCACCACTGGCCGGAACCCCAGTTCCACCAGACGCAAAGCCGCGAACAAGCCGCCCGGCCCCAAGCCCACCACAATGACGCACGGACGATCCGCCACATCGCCGTAGACAGCGGGCGTGAAAACATCGTCCTGCGGTACCTCATTGATATAGGCACGCACCAGCAAATTGACATAAATGGTGCGCTGGCGGGCATCGACACTGCGCCGCAACACCCTTACCCGCTGTATGGTTCGGGCATCGATGCCCTTGTCGCGCGCCAAGAAACCGATGATTGCCTGTTCGCTGTAAGCCACCTGCGGGAGCACCCTTAGTTGATATTCGTTGACCATAGATCCGTCTTGTTTACGACAAAGTTACAACATTTTTCCGGCTCGTCCCACATTTTGGGCGTTGAAAATGCACGGCAACGCATCCGGACAACAGACACAAACAAAAAACGGACGGCAAACCGTGCGGCCACGCCGGCAATGTGCGGCCGTCGCCCCAAACCGCACTGCGGAAAACGGCGCAGTGCGAAAAATGGAACAAACCATCGGAAAACCTCTAAAAAATCATTAACTTTGCACCTTCAAAAGGTAAGAAGATATATGCAAAACCAGTTTTCTCGCACTCAGCTCCTGATGGGAAAGCCCGCCATCGACACGCTGAGCGGCTCGCGTGTGGCCATATTCGGCGTGGGCGGCGTAGGCGGATACGTAGTGGAAGTGCTTGCCCGGTCGGGCGTGGGCTACATGGACATCTGGGACGACGACCGCGTGTGCCTGACCAATTGCAACCGGCAGATACTCGCCACGATCTCCACTGTCGGCAAACACAAAGTGGATGTAGCCGAGCAACGCATACACGACATCAACCCGCGGTGCATCGTGCGCAAACACCAGTGCTTCTACCTGCCGGACAACGCCGACCAGTTCGACCTCTCACAATACGACTATGTCGTGGACTGCATCGACACCGTGACGGCCAAGCTCGACATCATACGCCGCTGTCACGACCTTGGCGTGCCGCTCATTTCGTGCATGGGCGCGGCCTACAAGCTCGATGCCACACGGTGGCAGGTCACCGATATCTTCAAGACCATCAACGACCCGTTGGCCAAAGTGATCCGCAAGAAACTGCGCAAGACCAACATCAAGCACCTCAAGGTGGTATATAACCCCGAAGAACCCATCGCCAGCATTGAGCAAGAGGACATCAGTTGCCGTTTCCACTGCATCTGCCCCGCCAAGGACATGCGTTCGTGCACGGCGCGCCACACCATCCCCAGCTCGGCCGTATGGGTGGTAGGCACAGCCGGCCTTATCTGCGGAGGCGAAGTGGTGAAAGACCTCGTGAACCGAGCCCACACCATGCGCGTAGACCTGAAGGCAGACCCCGACAATGCTTATGCGCAGACGGCGGCCGAAAAAGCGGCAAAGCACCTGAAAGACTACCACAAAGAGGTGATGGAAAAGCGCAAGGCCAACGCCGCACCCGAACCGTAACCGCCCGGCCAGAGAGGCGCGGAAAGGCTCGCCAGGCACATTCGCCAGAGCAGCCCAAGGTTTTCCAAACACGGCAAATGCCGGCTTGAATTTCAGAAATTCAAGCCGGCATTTGCCGTTTCCCCCGTCCATCCGCCGCACGTTGCAAGCCGCAGGTGCCGATTGGCACAGTGCTTTACCGGGCTTTCAGCGGCACATACTCGTTGGGTTCGAGTATGTTCTTGTAGGCCGGGCGTATGATACGGCGTCCGTCGAAGTTCAGCTCCTCAATGCGGTGTGCCGTCCAGCCCACAATGCGGGCCATGGCAAAGATGGGGGTATAAATCTCTTCGGGCAGTCCGATCATCTCGTAGATGAAGCCGCTGTAGAAGTCGAGGTTGGCACAGATGGGCTTGGTGCTCTTGCGGAACTCCGTGACACACTTCACGCCCTCCTGCTCGATGAGCTTGAGAAACTCGTATTCCTCCTCGCGCCCCTTCTCCTTGGCCAGCTCGCCGGCCAGCTTCTTCAGTTGCACGGCGCGCGGATCGCTGATGGTATACACCGCGTGGCCTATGCCATAGATAAGGCCCGTCTTGTCGTAAGCCTCCTTGTTGAGCAGGCGGAAGAGATAGGTGTCGATCTCGTCTACGTTCTTCCAGTCGCTGATATGCTCCTTCAAGTGATGGAACATGTTTATCACCTTGATGTTGGCGCCGCCGTGCAAGGGGCCCTTGAGCGACCCGATGCCCGCCGCAATGCTCGAATAGGTATCGGTGCGTGTGGACGACGTGACCCTCACGGTGAACGTGGAATTGTTACCTCCGCCGTGCTCAGCCTGAATGATGAGCAACAGGTCGAGCATGCGCGCATCGAGTTCCGAGTAGTCGTTGTGCTTTATCATGTAGAGGAAGTTCTCGGCGATGGTCTTTCCCTCCAGCGGATGCCGTATGTGCAGACTGCGCCCCTGCACCGAGTGGCGGTAGATGTTGTAGGCATAGGCTATGATGGTGGGAAACTTGGCTATCAGCTCGATGGACTGCCGCATGAGGTTGTCGCGCGATATGTCGTCGGGATTGGGGTCGTAGGTATACATCTCGAGCACGCTGCGCGCCAGGATATTCATGATGTTTGACCCTTCCAGGTCGATGATGTTCACGATGGTGCGGTGGTCGAGCAGCATGTTGTCGTTGAGCAGTTCGCGGAAGGCCGACAGTTCCTCCTCGTCGGGCAGCTTGCCCGACAGCAGCAGGAACGCAATCTCCTCAAAACCGAAACGTTTCTCGCTGAGCAGGGGCCCCACCAGGTCATTCAGCTCGTATCCCCTGTAATACAACTTGCCGGCGCTGGGTTTGGGCACTCCCTGTTCGTCGCGCTCGTATCCGATGACATTGCCGATATTGGTGAGTCCTACCAGCACACCCGAACCGTCCTCGTTGCGCAAGCCACGCTTCACGCCATACTTGCCAAACGCCTCGCGCGGTATTTTGCAAGAGTTCTTCACTTCATCACTTAGCTTGTAAATCAGATATTCTTTCTTCATCTTTATTCGCTTTTATTCCGTGTGCCTATGCGACGGCCGGCTATTATTCCTGTATTCTTGTTTGCAAAATTATAAAAAAGATTTCAAACAGAAAGTGTTTTGAACGAAATAAATATCATTTTGAAACATTTTTTGAAAAACGCACCGTTGACAGCGCCTTGCGGCAGCCGCGGCCGGAACGCGGACTGCAGCACACAGGAGACCACTACCTGCACGGATATCCGGGTGGCGGGGAGGGCACGCCGGGCCAAGCACAATGCCGGGATGCGAATGTAGCGGCCGTTACGGCAATTGCAACCAAATCGCAACAGGAAGCAGCCGGATAATTGGGGGAAATTGTGTAATTTTGCAGACCGACGAAACACCTATTTACAGTATATCAATGAAAAGAATTGCTTCTATTCTCTTTGCGGCCGTCCTGGCATTGCCGGGACTTTCCGCCATCCAACGGCCGAAACTGGTTGTCGGCTTAGTGGTAGACCAAATGCGATGGGACTACCTCTATTATTATTACGACCAATATCAGGAGGGAGGACTGCGCCGGCTGGTCGACGAAGGTTTCAGCTACGAGAACACCATGATCAACTATCTGCCCACCGTTACGGCCATCGGCCACTCGAGCATCTACACCGGGTCGGTGCCTGCCCTGACGGGCATTGCGGGCAACAATTTCTGGAAGGACGGCCGAAAGACCTACTGCTGCACCGACCCCACGGTGCGGAGCGTAGGCTCGGACAGCAAGGAGGGACAGATGTCGCCCCGCAACCTTCTGGCCAGCGGCATCGGCGACGTGCTGAAGATTGCCACCGACTACCAGGCCAAAGTGTTCGGCGTAGCCCTCAAGGACCGTGCCGCCATACTGCCCGCCGGCCACGACGCCGACGCCGCCTACTGGTGGGACACGTCGGCCGGACATTTCGTGTCGTCGACCTACTACATGGACGAACTGCCCCAATGGGTGAAAAAGACCAACAAGCAGCTGGGCGTGAAGCCCGGCACCGACGTAAAGACATCGGCACAGGGCGTAACGAAGACTTTCCAGATGGCCGAGGCCACGCTCTGCAACGAGCATCTGGGCGAGGACAGCATTACCGACCTGCTGGCCATCAGCGTTTCGTCGACCGACGCCGTGGGCCACGCCTACGGCACGCGGGGCAAGGAAAACCGTGAGGTGTTCATGGAGCTCGACCGCCAGTTGGCCCACTTCCTCACAGTGCTCGACCAACGGGTGGGACGGGGCAACTACCTGCTCTTCCTGTCGGCCGACCACGGCGCGGCCCACAACCCTAACGTGATGAAGGAACACAAAATACCGTCGGGCGGACTGGAGACCTGGAACACATGGAAACCGCTGAAGCAACGGCTGAGCGAAACGCTGGGCATCGACGGCAATGTGATCAAGGACGAAGATGCCTGCCGCATCTATCTGGACCACGAACTGATAGAGAAAAGCGGAAAGACCGTCAGCGAGGTGAAAGAGGCCGTGGTGCGCGAACTGGAAAAGGACGACAACATCCTCTATGTGGTCGACTACGACAAGGCACTCACCACCTCGGTGCCGCAACCCATACGCGAGCGCATCGTGAACGGATACAACAAGAAGCGCAGTGGTGACCTGATCTATGTGGCCAAGGCCGGATGGGAAAACGTGAGCAATGCCCCCGACTATGTGGGAACGACCCACGGACAATGGAACCCGTACGACGCACACATCCCCTTCGTGCTGTTCGGCTGGAACGTGCAGCACGGCGAAAGCAGCGAACCGGCGTATATCGTTGACATCGCTCCCACCGTGTGCGAAATGTTGCACATACAGATGCCCAACAGCTGCGTAGGAAACGCACGCCGCACAGCCTGCAAGCACTAACCGACACCTGTCCTGCCCTCGCAGCCATTGCGAAAGGATAGGTATGGCGCAAAATAATAGCTTAAATTTTCGAAATTTAAGCTATTATTTTGCGCCATTTATATGCTACTGACCATCAACCGATTACAAACCCGCTCCCGAAGGCCGCCCTTCGGCATCGTCCCCCGGCAGACAGGGCGTCCAAACCCGTTTCCGCATCAAGCAGCACCAGCGCATCGCTTGACCTACATCAATAGGCATCCAAGATAAGATTTTTTTACATACGCATGATGGAGCATATATTGTCGTAAAAAAAATGCTTCATATCAAAACAAGGGAAAACAACCCGCAAAACATCATTTTGTCATTTTGTAACACCAGCTACCCGTTTTCTTGCCAAGTTGCGGTGTTAATATGTCAGTTTAAGCCCCTATTTTTAAAATTCCCGAAAAAACGGACATTTGTTCAACTTACGGTTTTGGGGAACTAAAAAATAATTATAAAATTGTGTTAAAGGATTATTGTCGATATATATTTTTTGTATATCTTTGCGTCAGAAATAAGAACCAAGACTAAAAAACAAAAGGAGACAAAACAATGAAAAAGATCGCTTTAATTTCCATAATGCTGCTTTCGGCCGTAGCAAGCTTCGGCCACCAGCGCATAAGCAACGATGCTGTGGTAGTGGCAGACACCATCTATTATTCTGCCGATCACATGAGCGTGACCCAAGCTGACCAGGCCAGCTACTACCGTCTGCTGATGACACAAGGCACAGGTGTCAACAAAGAAGATGTCTTTAAGGACTTTTACATGGACGGCACACTGAAAGCCGAAGGCGGCTATAACTTCGTTGACCTCGGCAACGACAAGAACACCATCCTCAACGGCGACGTAATTACCTATTACGCCAACGGCAAAGAGAAGCTCCACGGCAAGTATGTGGACGGCAAGCGCAACGGTTACTTCACCCTGCAACTGCGCGAAGGCGGTGTAGCGGTGGTGAAATACGAAAACGGCCGCTCGGTATTCGACCATTTCATGGTCACCCGTCCTGACGGAAGTCAGGAGGAGCGTCCTCTTTCAGAAATAAGTTCTCTCTTACAATAATAACGTATAAGCAATCAGAATGATAAAGGCATGCAGTCGTGAGACTACATGCCTTTTTTAGTATTCTGTGCCTATTGCCGATTCTGAGTAGGGTACGCAGCACCGTCCCGGATTGGCACCAGGATGTTACAATGCCTTCAGCCAACCGACCAGGGCATCAAGCACTTCGGGGGCAAAGGTTTCTTCAATCTGCTGATACTCAGCGACACTGCCCGTCTGACAATGCTGGAAAAGATGGTTCAGCCCGTCAAATGCCTTGACCTCGTGCTTGCAGCCCGACAGTCCGGAGCGCAGGGCCTGCAGGTTGGCCGTGCAATCGACCTGCATGTCCTTAGTGCCGTTGAGTGCAAGGACCGGACACTTTATCTTTCCAAGCGACTGGCTGACATCCAAATTCAGGAAATGCACGAAATAGGGCGTTTCGCATTGCCGGGCCGATTTCTCCAGGACAGGCTTCAGTCCGTCGGGGACACCGTCCAGGGACAAATCGCCGTATTTCTTCCCTGCGGCCAACTCGCCCAACACAGTGCTGATGACCTCGCAATATTTGTCGGCCGTAGCTGCGGGAAGTCCTGCGGAAGACAGGGCCGTCCGGTTTTGACTGACAATGGTCTGCATGCCCGACACCGCCATTCCCGCCAACGACACGACAAAGTCGGGGGTTCCTTCGGCTGCCATCATCAGGGCAATGGTGCCGCCCTCGCTGTGTCCCAGTACGCCTACCTTGTCGAACCTGCCACGCAGCAGTTTCATGGCTGCCTCGGCATCACCCTTGAAGTCGGCGGTGGTGAAAGCATCCGGCCGGTAGCCGTCGACACCATATCCGCGGTCGTCGTAGCGGAGCGAGGCAACGCCCTGACGGGCCAACGCGTCGGCAATGACGGCAAACGGCTTGTGGCCGAACAACTCCTCGTCGCGGTTCTGCAACCCGCTGCCTGTCACCATCAGCACGACTGGAGTGGCCTTCGTGCAGTTGGGCGGCAGCGTAAGCGTGCCGCCGAAAGTATAGCCCTGGTTGGCAAAAGTCACATTTTCTTCCCGATAGGGAAACGGCGGGACGGGTGTTTGCGGCCGGTTTACCTTTGGGGTACGCGGAGACAGTGTTAGCGGCAGACTGAAACCATTCTGCACGAAGGTGCCTGTGATAACACGTCCTTCCTTCTTACCGGTGAACTTGGCACCGATGGCCGGTACCGCCACTTGGACAGTGCTGTCGGATGCGACACTCTTTTCGGCCGGGATGCCCCTGGCTCCCTGCGCAGGCGAATCCATCGTACAGCCGTCCGGAGAGAAATGGAACACCAAGGGCAGTTTGGTTCCCTGTATGTCGAGCTCGCCGCCCCATGCACCTTCCTGTGCGCCGGCGGTCGTCCCGAAACAGGTCAACAGCACGACTGAAAACAACTTGGACAATTTCATATACGTCTCTTTTAATCAATTAAAAAACTGCCGTCCCCCACTCGTCCCTTCTGCAGAAAGGCTTTCGGTGAAGCTTTCCGTCGGGGCCGTAGTGAGAAACGGCAGCTGGTCACTGGCTAACGTGCGCTACGGCTATCAACCGAGCAACGCCTTGAACTTGTCGTTGAGAACCGCCTTGGGGGCTGCACCTACAAACTTGTCGACCAACTGCCCGCCCTTGAAGAAAAGGATGGTGGGGATGTTGCGCACGCCAAATTCAGAGGCCACCTCGCCGTTTTCCTCCACGTCGCACTTGCCGACAACGATCTGCCCGTCGTACTCCTGGGCCAGCTCCGAAATCACAGGCGCCACCATACGGCAAGGACCGCACCATGTAGCCCACAAGTCAACGACCAAGGGCAATTCGCCGTTCTTATAGCTTTCAAAATTCTCGTTCGTAATTTGTACTTCCATTGAATGTTATCGTTAAATGATTAATAATTGTCTACACGAAAACCATCACGTTCCGCTAAGGCGAGAACGCATTTTGAGGGTTAAAATTCCACCGTCCTCGTCCCGTCTTCCTGTTCGGCGATGGTGACCTTTACGGCATCGCCGGGCAGAATCTCTTCGATGAGTTCGGGCCATTCCAGAAAACAGGGGGCTCCACAATAGAAATAGTCCTCATACCCCATGTCGTAGACCTCCTCGAGTTTCTTGATGCGGTAGAAATCGAAGTGGTAAACGGGGCCACCTGTCACAGCGGACTGATACTCGTTGACGATGGCAAACGTCGGGGATGTTATGACGTCTTCAACGCCCAGTTCCTCACAGACGGCTTTGATAAAGGTCGTCTTGCCGGCCCCCATTTTCCCATAAAAGGCAAAGACACGGGCCTTTCCCATATTGGCAACAAACTCGCGAGCCGTGTCACGAATTGTATCTAATGTTCGGATTGTCAATTTCATTTTATGATTTATTTTTCCTTTTCCTGTATGGCTGTACCCGACTGGGGTCAGTTGACCGAATAGCTAAGCTTCTCATGCTGTTCCACATAGTTCACTAGCTCCTTGCTCACCTCGATCTGACGGCTTGTAGACCGAAGAAGGACGTTGGTGTTGTTCTCTTCATCCTTGATGTTGAAATACAGTTCGGTCTTCCCCGGCTTGTCGCCGACGGTGGTCAGGATGTCGTTCACCATCGTCGAGTCGATATCGCTGCTGTTCACGTTGACCGTAAAGCGGTTGACGCGCTCGGTCCGTACGGTTTGCAGGTATTCCACACCCGTAATGTTCAGGTAATAGTTGGCACTGGTGGCATAACGCTTTTCGCACTTTCCCGTGATAAAGACCGAGCAGTTCTCGCGCAACACCCCGTTCCATTTTCCCCAGTCCTCGCCAAACAAGGCTATCTCGCCCGGCCCTTCAAAGTCCTCGATAGTAACGATGCCGAACGGTTTGCCCTGCTTGTTGAAACGCTGGTTGACATTGGTCACGATGCCGCCGAATGTGACTTCCTCCCGCCCGGCCAATGCTTCGTAATTGTCTTTCACCACTTCCTTGCATTGGGTATTGCACATTTTGTGCAATACCAGCGAATAGTCGTCCAGCGGATGGGCGGAAAGGTAGATACCCACAAGTTCTTTCTCCTTGTTCAGCCGGTCGATGCTGCTCCACGCCTCGGCCGCCGGAACGGCAGGCGTGGCTATCTCGATGTCGTCGGCCATACCAAAGAGCGAATTGGCGGCAGTGGTCTTGTACTGCTGGTACTGCTTGCCGAAACGCACCAAAACATCCAGGAAGATTTCGCCCTTGCTGTTGGCTGCCACATACTGTTCGCGCATCAGGCCAAAGCAATCGAACGCTCCGCTCAACGCAAGGCTCTCAAACGACTTGCGGTTGACATCCTTCAGATTGACCCGTTCGGCAAAATCATAGATATCCTTGAACGGGCCGTTGTTCAACCTCTCCTTCACAATGACGTCGGCCGCACTGCTTCCCATACCGTTGATGGCAGAAAGCCCGAACCGGATGGCACCTTTGCTGTTGACACCAAAGCCCACATACGACTCGTTGACATCGGGTCCGAGCGTTTCCACGCCCAGCGACTTGCACTCTTCCATGAGTTTGGCTATCTCTGTGCGTACGGCAAAACGGCGTGTCATCAGGGCCGCCATGTACTCGGCTGGATAGTGAGCCTTCAGGTATCCCGTTTGGTAGGCCACCCAGGAATAGCAGGTGGCATGCGATTTGTTGAAGGCATAGGAAGCGAATTTTTCCCAATCGGACCAAATCTTGTCGAGCACCTTGGGGTCATGGCCATTCTTCTTTCCACCCTCTATGAACAGGGGGTGCATCTGGTCTACAATGGCCTTCTTCTTTTTACCCATGGCCTTGCGCAGCGCATCGCTCTGGCCTCGCGTGAACCCTGCAAGTTGCCGGCTCAGCAACATAACCTGCTCCTGGTAGACGGTGATGCCGTAAGTGTCCTTGAGATATTTCTCCATGCAGGGGATATCGTAAGTCACAAGGCTCGGGTCGTGCTTGCGCCGGATGAAATCGGGTATGTAGTCCATGGGGCCGGGACGGTAAAGGGCGTTCATGGCGATGAGGTCCTCGAACACCGTGGGGTGCAACTCGCGCAGATATTTCTGCATTCCCGGCGACTCAAACTGGAAGGTTCCGATGGTCCGTCCCTCTTGGTAGAGCTTGTAAGTAAGCTCGTCGTCAATGGGGATATTGTCTATGTCTATATCCTTTCCCGTGGTTTGCTTGATTACTTTGCAGGCTTCTTTCAGCTCAGAGAGCGTTTTCAGACCCAGAAAGTCCATCTTGATCAGTCCCGTACTCTCGATGACGTGACCGTCGTATTGCGTAACCGAACACTTCAGGTTGGGAAAGTCAGGGTCGTCGGCCGTAGAGATGGGCACCCAGTCGCTGATGGGGTTGCGGCAGATGATGAAGCCACAGGCATGGATGCCTACGCCGCGTATGGTGCCCTCGAGCTGTTTGGCGTACTTTATGGTGTTGCGCTCCTTGGGATTGGTCGACACTTCGGCATCGCGCAGTTCAGGCGTGCACTTGATGGCATTGGCCAAATTCATTTTCATACCATCGGGCAAACGGTCGGGAATGGCCTTTTTCAAGGCATTGGTCCTGTCGAGCGGCAGTTCCTCGACACGCGCCACGTCGGCGATGGAGTTTTTGGTTGCCATGCTTGCATAGGTAATGATGTGCGCACAGTTCTCGTGCCCGTACTTGTCCATTACCCAGCGCAACAACTTGCCACGGCCGTCGTCGTCGAAATCGGTGTCGATATCCGGAAGATTTACGCGGTCGGGATTCAGAAAACGCTCGAATAGCAAATCGTACTTGAGCGGGTCTATCCTCGTTATTCCCAAGCAATAGGCCACGACCGAACCTGCGGCTGAGCCGCGACCCGGACCGACCCACACGCCCAGGTCATTGCGGGCGGCATTGATAAAATCTTGAACGATAAGGAAATAACCGGGAAATCCCATTGTCTTCATCGTATGAAGCTCGAACTTGATATGCTCGCAAACATGGTCGGGCAACGGGTCTCCATAAAGGCGTTTAGCCCCTTCGTAAGCCAACTTTGCCAAATAGTCGGCTTCAAACTTAATGCGGTAAATCTTGTCTAATCCACCAAGTTCTTCTATTTTCTTTTTCCCCACTTCAGCCGGCAACGGGTTTTCCCCGTTTTCATCCGTGGTAAACTCCTTATAAAGTTCTTCCTCGGAATATTTCTGCCGCCACAGTTCTTCTGTTCCGAAACTCTCAGGTATCGGGAAAAAAGGCATGATGGGACCATGGTCGATGCTGTAGATTTCTACCTTATTTAATATTTCAAGCGTATTGGAAAGGGCTTCGGGAACATCCGGGAACACCTCGTTCATCTCGGCCCGCGTCTTGAACCACTCCTGCTTGGTATAGAGCATTCGTCCGGGATCGTCGAGCTTTTTGTTGGTGGACAGGCAAAGCAGGTGGTCGTGCGCTTCCGCCGTGTCGCGGTCCTCAAAGTGGCAGTCGTTGGTGCAGACCACCTTAATGCCATATTCCTGAGCAAGTTCCAGGATGGCCTTGTTGGCATGCTGCTGCAGGGGGAATGTTTCGCGGTTGGCACGCTGGTTAGGGTCTTTCACCTCATGGCGCTGGATCTCCAGGTAATAATCATCGCCGAAAACACGTCTGTGCCATTCTATGGCCTCACGGGCACCCGCAATGTCACCTTTTAATATCTTTGCGGGCACTTCACCCGCAATACACGCCGAACAAACGATAAGGCCTTCGCGGTATTTCTCCAGGTCTTGCCGGTCTGTTCTGGGCTTGAAATAGAAGCCGTCGACCCACGCACGGCTCACCAACTTGATTAAGTTCTTGTAGCCTTGGTAGTTCTTGGCGAGAACAATGAGGTGGTATCCCGACTTGTCGCCTTCGCTTGCGCTCTTGCTCTCCTTGGCATGATGGGCGACATACATCTCGCATCCGAAGACGGGTTTGAACGGCTCCAACCCCTCCGCCTTCCGCTTTTTGTTTATTCCGGCACAATAGTCGGCAAATTCCTTGATGCCGTACATGACACCGTGGTCGGTGACGGCCATCCCCTTCATGCCGTCCTTGACAGCCTTGTCCACCAAATGCGGTATCTTCGACTGGCCGTCAAGAACAGAATAATGAGTATGAACGTGTAAATGTACGAAATCTTCCATGAACATGCCTGTTTTGAGCCGTAAAGTTACCATTTAATGTCGAGATGGCCAAAAGAAGCCTATTAAAATTTGCCACATAAATAAAAAACACTTACCTTTGCAAGAAATAGCCAACACCTACCAACCATGGGTAAGAGAATAAAGAAACTAAAGAAAGTCCGCATACACCGCGAAGGAACAGACACCCTTCTCTATAGTCTTATGTTAATCATTGCCATAGCCTTGGGATTATGGTATGGTTTCGACACAAAGTGGCCGTTTGGCATATTCCTCGTCGTGTTTGGTGTAGCATACGGCATTGTGCTCAATTTCTACCAATGCCCCATCCGTTACCTCAACATGGAGAATACCGACAAAGTCGTGGTAGCTCCCGCAGACGGCAAGGTGGTCGTAATCGAGGAAGTGGAGGAGAACCAGTATTTTCACGACAAGCGTCTGATGGTAAGCATCTTCATGAGCTTGTTTAATGTTCACGCCAATTGGTTTCCCGTTGACGGCAAGGTTAAGTTTGTGCATCACCAAGACGGCAATTTCCACAAGGCCTGGCTTCCTAAAGCCAGCGAGGAAAACGAACGTGCCGACATTATGATCACCACCGACGACGGTACGGACATTCTGTGCCGTCAGATAGCCGGGGCGGTAGCACGCCGCATTGTCACCTACGCCAAGGAAGGCGAAGACTGCTTCATCGACGAGCATCTGGGCTTCATCAAATTAGGCAGCCGCGTCGATGTGTTCCTGCCGATAGGCACGGAAGTGTGCGTAAAGATGGGCCAAAAGACGGTTGGCGACCAAACGATTATCGCCAAACTGAAATAAGGTCATCTGTTTAACCATAAACGACTGGATGATTATGAGCATCAAAAAGCATATCCCCAACAGCATTACATGCTGCAACCTGATTTCGGGATGCATCGCCACTTGCTTTGCATTTTTCCACGAGCCGGAGACAGCCATGCTTTGGATTATTATCGGTGCGGTGTTCGACTTTTTCGATGGCATGAGTGCGCGTGCGCTCCATGTTTCCTCGCCGATAGGCAAGGAGCTCGACTCTTTGGCCGACGACGTTACCTTTGGTGTTGCGCCATCCACCATCCTGTTCTCCCAGCTGTTGGTAATGGACCTGCCCGATGCCTTGGCACCCGTTTCGTCCATCTTGCCTTTTGCGGCCTATCTCATGGCAGCTTTCTCCGCCTTACGTCTGGCCAAGTTTAATCTTGACGAAAGGCAGTCCATGGGATTTATCGGTCTGCCCACACCGGCCAATGCCCTTTTTTGGGGTTCGCTCATCATCTGTTGCAGCGAATGGTTTGAAGGCAACCGGTACGGTTATGCGCTTTTCCTCGTCTTGATGCTGGTAAGTTGTTGGCTTCTCGTGTCCGAGATACCCATGTTTGCCTTGAAGTTCAAGCATTGGGGGTGGAAAGGCAACGAACTGCGCTATTGCTTCATCGGCATATCCGCATTGTTGCTCCTGACTAGCGTCGTGCTTTCCGGTCCGTCGGGCTTCCTGAAAATATGGTGGGCCGTAATCGCCCTTTACATCCTGGTTTCGTTGGTCAACGACAGGAAACCGGCAACCGGCGCAAAGAACTGAACGCCCCGACACGTCAGGACAACCCGCCGCAGCCTGAACGCCCGGCTGCATCACCTCACTGTTTGGATTGCTTTTTATGATTGTTACGCAGATAACGCCACTATACACGTTGCAACTCATCAGTTGTCTGGTCACCGCGCTGTTGGCTCTGGTGCTTGTGTTGTCGCGTTTCCAGATGCGGTGGTTTTACCATCGATACGAGCAGTCACGATGGATAATCTTCTTCGCCATGCTGTTTTTGTCCCTGCATTTTGTCCTGCAAATGTTGCTGGGCATAAGGGAAGAAAGCGACGAAGTGGGGGCCGTTGTCAACATCCTTTTCTATACCCCTGTGGCCATTGCCGTTTCGTATGCCACGTTCAACGTGATATGCTTCCGCGAAGGGCGGCGCAGGTACCGCCTTGTCAGTCTCTGCTGTTACGCACTGATACTGATGGTCTTCCTTATCGGACTGCTTGTATACAGGAGCATAAACATCGGCTGGTTGTTGTATGTGATGCTCGGCCTGTTTTTGGCGTGCATGTTTTTCTGTGTGAGGACAACAGCCGGCGAGATACGGCATCACCGCAAAATCATGGAGGAAGAGTCGGCCTCCGACCTTCTGCCCTACGACCATTACACATGGGCATGCTACCTGCTGCTGACATTGTCGTTACTGATTTTTTCTGGCGGGATCATATTCCGGTATTTTCTGTATTTAATAGCCCCATTGATGCTCCTGACGCTTTTTGTATTTGTCATGAGCTTTGTAGGATACGGTTTTTACATCGTTCCGATGGACATAACCATGCACGAGGAAGACGAGGAAGACCAGAAGAAAGCCATTGGCGGCGCCGGACCGGCAGAAACGCAGAACAGGAGCGATGCGTTGTCCGACGAACGCGCAGCCGTCATCCGGCAAAGACTTGAAGGATGGTGCGAGGTAGGCGGGTTCAGAGACAGCACGGTAAACATGGCCACCCTTTCCAACCGCATATCCATTCCCCGCGCCGAATTGAGCCAATATTTCGAGCTGTGTCTAAACAGTTCGTTCAGAGTTTGGCTGAGCGACATCCGGTTTAAGGAGGCGCAGCGACTACTTCGCGAGAAGCCGCACTACAACAACGACGCCATCTCTTCGGAATGTGGGTTTTCATCGCATGCGCACCTATACAAGGTTTTTAAGCTGAAGACCGGACTTACGCCCAACCAATGGAAGGAAAAGGTGTTTCATTCTTAGGAATGAAACACCTTTTCGGTATTAATGAAACCCATCGGAACCCAATGATACTGTTTCAACGAAACAAATGTGCTATCTTTGCCACTATAATAAAAACGAATATTTAGGATGTATCAAACAGAAAAAACAGTAATTCTCTCTAAAGCCACTAACCTGATGAAAGAGTATTAGCACTACTCACACTCTTTATTTATCCGTAATACATAACGATTATTCTGGGACTATGCGACACACCCCGGGGGGGGGAAGAGCGAATAGTCCCGTTTCTTGTGTATACAAGAAGACGGCCATCTGCCCGACAGTGCTTTTCCTTTAGCCTGTGTGCAGATGGCCGTAAAAAAAGGACGGGTAACCCGGCGGCATCAGTACACCAGAGTTCCGATTTCTTCTCCTTCAAGCACTTTCTTCAAGTTTCCCACCACGTCCATGTTGAACACGTAGATGGGCAGATGGTTGTCCTGACACATGCAGATGGCCGTGAGGTCCATCACCTTCAGTCCGCGCTTCAACACCTCCTGATAGGTAATCTTGTCGAATTTCACGGCTTCGGGGTCTTTTTCAGGGTCGGCAGTATAGACTCCGTCTACCCGTGTGCCCTTCAGCATCACATCAGCCTCTATCTCTACGCCGCGCAACGAACTACCTGTGTCGGTCGTAAAGTACGGACTGCCGGTGCCGGCCGAGAAAATGCACACATAGCCGGCCTCAAGCGCCTCGATGGCTTTCCACTTGTTGTAAAACTCGCCGATAGGTTCCATCCGTATGGCAGTCATCACCTTGTTTTTCACCCCGATGGCCCCCAAGGCCGAGCTGAGTGCCAACGAGTTGATTACCGTGGCGCACATGCCCATCTGGTCGCCTTTCACACGGTCGAAGCCCTTCTGGGCGCCACTCAGTCCGCGAAAGATGTTTCCGCCGCCAATCACGATGCCCACCTGTATTCCCATGTCGTGGATTTCCTTCACTTGGCGCGCGTAGTCGGCCAGGCGGCCCGGGTCTATGCCATAACTCTGTTCTCCCATCAGGCTTTCGCCCGACAGCTTGAGAAGTATACGATTGAATCTTGCCATGATTAAATATGATAATGATTGTATTGTCAGTGTTTCAGATTACGAACTGCACCTCCTTGAACGTATATTCGCGGATATGCCCTTCCCGGTCGCGCAAGACCAGTTGCCCGTTGTCTTCCACTTCGACAATGGCGGCCTCGAACGACCCTTCACGGTCGCTGTACATATGGAAGCCCTCTTTCCGGTAAAGGGCAGCATGGTAAAGGGCGGAAATATCGGCATAAGCACCTTCCTCTGCCAGCTTGAGATAATTGGCGAACGACACCAGAATTTTTTCCAGCAGTTCATCGCGGTCAATGTCGTTGCCGACAATCTGGCGCAGCGACACAGGGTTGGGCAACGTGCCGGGAAAAGCATTCTGGTTGACGTTAAGCCCCACGCCGAACACGCAGTCCTTGATATGCCCGCCCGAGAGCGACGTCTCTATGAGCGTGCCGCTAATCTTCTTGTCGTTCCAGTAGATGTCGTTCGGCCATTTCAGCGAGATGCCGCCGCCGACATAGGTATCCAGCACGTCTTTCAATGCCAGAGCCCCTGCCATGGAAAGCAGGAACTGTCTCTGCACGGGCACCCGGTACGGGTAAACAAGAACAGAGAACAGCAGGTTTTTGCCTTTCTCGCTTTCCCAGGTGTTGGTGCCCTGTCCGCGTCCTGCCGTTTGGTAGTCGGCTGCCAGAACGGCCATTCCGGGTGCGTCCTGCTGCTGTCCCTGCCCGTTGGCAAGTACCGTTTCGCGTATGCGCCGGTTGGTGCTGTCGGTCTCTTCCACGCGAAACAACACATAAGGCGACCGCCGGCCTTTCCCGGCAAGTTTCTTATACCAAGAGTGGATTGAAAGCATTTTCGATATGGTTGATTTGAATATCGCTACCGCCTTGCTGTCCGATGACCGTGAAGATGTCGAAGCGCAGGTCTTCCACGATGCCGTACATCTTCACATAGTTGTCGGCCGCCCGTCCTATATGGCGCACTTTCCTAACGTTGACCGCGTCTTCGGGAGCCAGGATCTGCTGGCAGGCGCGCGTCTTTACCTCCACGAACACCACCGTCCTTTGGTCGGGTGTCTTGCAGACGATATCGATGTCGACCTTGCTGCGTCCGTATCTCCAGTCGCGGTCCATGATGACGTACCCGTTTTTCTGCAGGTAAGCGGCAGCATACTCTTCGCCCCATTTACCGAGGTCATTGTGTTCGGCCATATTGACAATGATGATTTTCATGCAAAAATAGCAAAAAGCCTCAACTCTTCAAAATAATATTCGTACTTTTGCTCAAAAATGACGCCCATGTCCGTAGCCGAACAACAACAGACCGACGAGCACTACATGCGCTTGGCCCTGCAGGAAGCCGCCCTCGCCCTCGAAGAAGGCGAAGTGCCCATCGGTGCGGTCATCGTGGCCCGCGGAAAGACACTGGCCCGCGCCCACAACCTGACCGAGATGCTGCACGATGTCACGGCCCATGCCGAGATGCAGGCCATCACCGCCGCCGCCAATCAGCTTGGCGGCAAGTACCTTACCGACTGCACGCTGTATGTCACCGTGGAACCTTGCGCCATGTGCGCCGGTGCCATCGGCTGGGCACAGATCAGGCGTGTGGTGTACGGTGCGCCCGACGAAAAAAGAGGGTACCTCCGGCTTGCCCCCCGGGCTTTTCACCCCAAATGCATCGTGCAGCCGGGTGTTCTCGAAGAGGAATGCCGCCGCCTTATGCAGCAATTCTTCAAGTCAAGGCGCTGACGGCCCCTATCCTATTTTACCATAATCACCAGGTACTTGCTGGCACTCCAAAACTGCTGCGGATTGGTTATCCGCAGTTCAAACTGCCTGTTGGCATCGCGCTGCAGCACATAGCTGTCCGCCGGATGGCTCGTCAACAGCGTAGCCGACTTGGAGTAGAGTTTCAGTTCCTTGGTGACGCGGATGTCAATCTTCGTGAAATAATTGAGGTTAAAACTGCTCGACTGCAATACCTTTCCGCCGACAACGATGTGCTGTTCGCGCAGTTCCTTCTTGGTGCCAAACACGAACCAGGCGGTGTTGAGCTGTTTTTCCTGACTTCTGATGGTCTGCGCCTTCTCCTCGGCATCACTCTTCAGGTCTGACACGTTACTGTTCAGGTTGTTAATAGTCTCGTCCAGTTCAGCTATGTGTATATCCTTCGCGTCGAGCTCTGCCCGCAGGTTTTGCAGTTGCCGGTCTTTGTCGTCGAGCTGTTTCAGCATGTTACTGATTGTTTTCTTCAGTTCGTCGCCGCTGAAACTACTGGCTCTCAACTGGTTCTGCAGTTTCTTGATCAGCGCACGGTTCTCGTCCATCCGACTGGAGATGAACTTTATGTTTTCGCGGATCAGTTGCATTTTGTCCACGCCCTCGCCCTCCTTGGCAATGTTCACCTTGTCCTCCGCCTCGTTGATTTCTCGGAAGCCCTCCTGTATGTCGTTGAGCGTGGCTACCATTTCGTTGATTTCGTTGTCGCGCTGTGCAATGATTTTCTCGAGCGAGTCGTTCGGCGCCACCCTTCGGTAGGTAGTTTGCTGCGGGCGCTTGCCGCCGCAGCCGGCCAAGGTTGCACACAACAACGCAGCAACGGTCATCATCAACAGGTATCTCATAACATTCGGTTTTAAGCGTTGAGGGCAATTATTGTTTTCTCTTTCCGTAGAGCATCTCGTGCAACAGTTCGTCGTTGCTCTTCGGCTGCGTGCCGCCGGCACAGTCTTTCTGCCGCCGGGGTGCTGCAGCCGCCGGGGCGCTTCCGGCCAGCACAATCACGATTTCGCCTTTGGGTTCCGTAGCTTCGAAATGGGCAATCACCTCATGTAGCGTACCACGGACATGCTCCTCGTGTATCTTCGACACTTCGCGGGCAACGCTCACCTGCCGGTCGCCGCCGAAGACCTCGGCAAACTGCTTCAGTGTTTTCAGCAGCCGGTAAGGCGATTCGTAGAACACCATGGTACGGGCTTCCACTTTCAGACCTTCGAGGTGGGTCTGCCGCCCCTTTTTCTGGGGCAGAAACCCTTCGAAACAGAACCTGTCACACGGCAGTCCCGATGACACCAGGGCCGGAATGCAAGCCGTGGCACCGGGCAGGGTCTGCACCGTGACACCAGCCTTCACCGCCTCGCGGGCCAGAAAAAAGCCGGGATCGCTGATGCCGGGGGTACCGGCATCGCTGACCAACGCTATGGTTTCGCCCGCCAACAGACGGTTCACTACGGCTGCCGACGTACCGTGCTCGTTGAACTTGTGGTGCGACATCAGCCGGTTGTGGATGTCAAAGTGGTTGAGTAACACGCTCGACGTGCGCGTGTCCTCGGCCAAGACCAGGTCGGCTTCCTTCAATATGCGTATAGCCCGAAGGGTCATGTCCTCCATATTTCCCACAGGGGTGGGTACGATATACAATATGCCCATAATATCGAACAAATATAATGAAATTAGTGGTATATTAGCTGTGCCGCTCCCTTTTGTCGCAAACTTACTTGGAGGCACGGCTCAGTTAGAGGAGCATGCCCACCAGGCCGACGAAGCAGCAACAGGGCCTTGTTGCCGAGGAGCGGACAGACAAAATCCCTGACGAGCATGACGAGGGGACGGGTGGCTCAGTTTTGCTTGTAGGCAACGACACCCGTCAGCTTGTCGTCGAGATAGAAAGTCTGTCGGACGGTATCGCTCCCGACGGCGTATTTCACGTTCAGGTAGAGCAGTTTCGGCGAATACTTCACATACTGCGCCTTGACCTTTTGCGGCGTGCTGTGCCGCATGACCTGCACCATCGAATCGGACACGAAGAAGGTGGAGTCGAGCCCGCCCCACTCTATCACGTCATAATCGGCGATGCCCATCTGACTGGCCATAAACTCCTTTACCGTTTTCCTGGCATCATGGCTCTGCCCACAGCCCACGAAAAGGGCTGCCAGCAGAGCCATTGAGGCTAAACGCACGTTTCTCATGCCTTTGCAGGGATGTTCTTCAGAATCTCGAGCAAGTGGTCCCACACCATCTGTACGGTCGGGATGAGCAGACACTCGTCGGGCGTATGCACGTTGCGGAGCGTGGGGCCGAACGACACCATGTCGAGATTGGGGTATTTCTCCGAGAACAGGCCACACTCCAGACCGGCATGGATACCCTTCACGATGGGGTCTTTGCCGAAGAGCTTCTTGTAAGCCTCTACCGTAATCTCCACCAGTTTCGACTGGGGGTTCATCTTCCAGGCCGGATATCCGTCGTTCTGCTTTACCTCGGCACCCGCCAACTGGAACACAGCCTTCACCGTGTTGGCCATGTTCTTCAGGTTGCTCATTACGTTCGAACGCTGGCTGCTCACAATCTTGACATCGTTCTCGCCGCTCTGCACGCTGGCAATGTTGCTCGATGTCTCGACCATCCACGCCAGTGCCTCGTCCTGGCACATGGTCAGCACACCGTTGTCAACGGCCTGTATGGCAAGTATGAGGTTTCTGCTTACAGCCTTGGGCATCACCGTCTGTCCGTCGGTGCTTCCCATCGCCCACTCCATGCGGGTGTCAGTCACATGGAACTCGTCCTCCACGTCTTTCTGGAAATTGTTCCAGTCGGCCTTCACCTCCTCTTTCTTGTCGGCGGGTACGGCAAACACAATCTTGCCGTCGCGCGGGATGGCGTTGTGCATCTTTCCCGAATTCCACTGCGCCAGGCGCAGGTCGGTCTTCTCCTGTTCGTTGTAGAGGAAACGGGCCAGCACCTTGATGGCATTGGCGCGCTTCTTCTCGATGTCGTCGCCCGAGTGTCCACCGTTGAGCCCCTTCAGCGAAGCCTCCATGAAGAAATAGCCTTCGGGAGCCTCCTCGCGGTCAAAGGCGAAGGCGGCCGACGTGTTGATGCCGCCTGCGCACGACACAAACATCTGCCCCTCGTCCTCCGAGTCGAGGTTGATGAGGTAGCTGCCCGTCATGAAACCGCTCTTCATGCCGAAGGCACCCGTCAGTCCCGTCTCCTCGTCGCGCGTGAACACACACTCAATGGGGCCGTGCTCAATGTCGTCGGAGTCGAGGATAGCCAGCTCGATAGCGTCGCCGATGCCGTCGTCGGCCCCCAGCGTAGTGCCCTTGGCATGCATCCAGTCGCCTTCCACATAAGTCTGGATGGCATCCTTGTGGAAATCGAAATCCACGTCGACAAGCTTGTCGCACACCATGTCCATGTGGCTCTGGAGAATGGTGGTCGCACGGTCTTCATAGCCCTTGGTGGCCGGCTTGCGGATAAGCACATTGCCCGTTTCGTCGACCAAGGTTTCCAGTCCGCGTTCCTCGCCGAACTTCTTGAGGTAGGCTATCATCTCCTCCTCGTGTTTTGAGGGACGGGGAATCTGGTTGATTTTTGCAAATTGCTCGAAAACACGAGCTGGTTTCAATTCTGCCATGATGCTTGAATTTTATAAAAGGTTTATCAATATTTTCTTTGCATTCTCCACTTTTTGCCTTAACTTTGCAACATTAATGTGCAAATTGCACTGCAAAAGTAACAAAAATGACGGACACTTTGCTATTTAGCGTGTTAATTATTGCTATAGCCGTAGGGTTGTTGTCGGTGAAAGTGATATTCAAGAAAAACGGTCGTTTCGAGTCACAGCACATACACGACAGCAAGGCCATGCGCGAACGCGGCATCCATTGCGTAATCGACCAGGACAGGGAAGCCCGGTCGCGCAAATCGCTGCTTTCATAACCGAAATATCACAAAACACATATTTGAGAAATGAAGAAGAACATCATTCTTGCAATGGCTCTTGCAGCCGTGACAACACTGGGCTTTGTCTCCTGCGACAAGAGCAGTCCCAAAATGGACGAGAAGACGACAGCCACTGCCCAGAAATCGGGCGAAGGCACCAAGATCGCTTTCGTGGAGGTCGACTCCATCATGACGCAGTACAAGTTCTGCAAAGAGTACAGCAAGATTCTGGAGACCAAAGGCAATAACATCCAGAAGACACTGGCTTCCAAGCAGCAGCAACTGCAGACCGCTGCCGCCAATTTCCAGCAGAAGATCCAGCAGAACGCCTACACGCGCGAACAGGCCGAAGCCATACAGGCTGGCCTGCAGAAGCAGAACAACGACCTGCAGGTGCTCAACCAGCGCCTGAGCGCCGAGTTCCAGACCGAGACCGAGAAGTTCAACAAGGCTCTCCACGACTCACTGCAACACTATCTGGCAATCTACAACAAGGACAAGAAATATAGCCTCATCTTCTCCAAGCAAGGCGACAACCTGCTCTATGCCGACAAGGCTTACGACATCACCAACGAGGTGGTGGCCGGCCTGAACAAGGCTTACAAGGGCAAGGCCGCTGCTGCCGACAAGTCGAAGAAATAAGGCGGAACGGCACATGCCGCCGTCGGGCGGAGCACCTGTTTCACCCGTGACCGCCGGGCGGTCCTACGAATACCGCCGTCAAGCATAACTACATCCCGCAAGTCCACCTCCGTTCAAAGGCTTGCGGGATGTTTCATTAAATAGCGCAAACGGAACCCAATCACCACTTTACCCCCTCTGCCATGAAACGATTTCTATTGTTGGCCACATTCGCCTCTACCCTGACGGCTTCACCCCTGGCAGCACAGGGCGAGGGCGAGGCCGATGCCCTTGCCTTCCTCTACAAGAACATGCCCACCCCCGACAGCATCGACTATCCCAAAGCCTATTGGCTGCGGCAAGCGAAGATGGCTTTGAAAGCCCGCGCACAGATGCCGTGGGGAAAGAGCGTACCACAATGGGTGTTCAACAACTTCGTGCTTCCCGTGCGTGTCAACAACGAGGCGCTCGACGAGGCACGCACCGTTATCTACAAGGAGCTGGCCCCGCGGCTGAAGGGACTGACCATGGAGCAGGCCGCACTCGAAGTGAACCACTGGTGCCACGAGAAAGTGAGCTACCGCCCGAGCGACGGCCGCACGTCTGCGCCACTGGCTACCATGCGCAACAGCATCGGCCGTTGCGGCGAAGAGAGCACCTTCACGGTTTCCGCCCTGCGTGCGGTGGGCATACCGGCACGCCAGGTCTACTGTCCGCGCTGGGCACACACCGACGACAACCACGCCTGGGTGGAGGTATGGGTCGACGGCCGATGGCGTTTCATGGGGGCATGCGAACCCGAAGCCACCCTCGACAAGGGCTGGTTCAACTGGGCGGCCAGCCGCTCCATGCTCGTACGGGCATACGACTACGAAGGCAAAGAGATACAGACCACTGCCACTTACGCCCCCGTCAAGACCCTAAGGGTCAGGGTGGTGGACGTAAACGGCTCTCCCGTCAACAACGCCACGGTAGATTTCCGGCTTTACAACTATTCGGAGTTCTACGCGCTGCAAACCCTGAAGACCGGCCCCGACGGTACAGTGTCGTTCACCACCGGCTTCGGCGACCTGCAGGTATGGGCCAGTTGCAACGGGAAATACGGTGCAAGGAAAGCCGATGCATACACCACCGAACTGACCCTTACGCCTTGCCATAAGGCAGGAAGTGCATGGACCGACCAGTACGACTGGCATGTGCCGGTCAGTTCGCTCGACGAACCCGACCGCAGCGTGACCGACACGGTAAGCGAAAACGGCCGTCGGCTCACAGCCGAAGACAGTCTGCGCACCGCCTACCAAAAGCGTTCCTTCTACCACGGCGACAACGAAATCCTGAAAAAGGCACGCAGCAACTGGAAGACCATACGGAAATTCCTGGACGAAAAGCATCCGCAGGCCGATCTCGTGCTGCAGGGCCTCAGCGAGAAAGACCTGCGCGACGTAACCATCGAGGTTCTGCGCGACGCGTGCCTCATGAGCGACGAAGCCTTGCGCAGCGGCGGCATACGCGTCTCCACCGAACATCTCCGTCCCTTCGTGGGCTTCCTGCAAAAGCACCTGCCCAAGATGACGGCACGCGAATGGACGGCCTGGGTGGAACGGAACGTCAAGGTGGACAACTCCAACAACCCCAAACAACTTTACGTTTCGGTGGCCGGCATCTACAACACACGCAAATGCGACGCACGCAGCCGCGAACTCTTCACCGTGGCCGGCGCACGCGCCCTGGGCCTGTCCGCATGCCTCGACCCGCTGGGCAAGGCCATGGTTGCCGACGGGCAGACCTGGTTGCGCCTCGGCAACGACACCGCAGACACGCCGCAGGGGGCACAGGGGGCACAGGGCACGCTCAAGCTCGACGTCGCTCCCGACATCATGTACTATCACGGTTACACCATTTCGCAAATGGTCGACGGGCGTCCCGTATCGCTCGACTATGCCGACGACGATCCGACCGTAACCGACAAGTTCCGCAAGGGTCTCTCGCTTCCGGCCGGCGACTACCTACTGACCACGGGCACGCGCCTGAAGGACGGCGATGTCCTGACGCAAAGCGTGATGTTTACCCTGAAGGCCGGCGAGACAACGGTGGTGCCCGTGCGTTTCCGGACCAGCTCGCGCAGCGTGAAGAGCGACCTGCAACTGGACGACAGCGAGAAGAACGCAAGTGCCACTTCGTTCCAAAGCGCACAATAACCAACGGCGGTTCCAGCCATTCCCTACGGCAAAAGTTAAGGAAGGGCTTGAACAAAAACCATTAACGTATGATTCTGGAAGTCTGCTGCGAAAACATAGAGAGTGTAAAAGCCGCCATTGCCGGCGGTGCCGACCGTATCGAACTGTGCCGCGATTTGGCCGCGGACGGCCTCACCCCCAGCCGGGAAATGACCGGAGAAGCCGTGCGGCTCTGCCGTCCCGCCGGGGTGCAGGTACATGTGCTGATCCGTCTGCGTGCCGGAAATTTCGTTTACACCAGTGAAGAGATTGAAGGGATGGCCGCAGAAATACGCATGGCTCTGGAGGAAGGAGCCGACGGCGTGGTGATCGGTGCACTCAACGACGACGGTGACATTGACCTTGCAGCATGCCAAACCATGCTGCAAGGCTTGCGTCTGGACGACGGAAACCTGCGGTGCAACGTGACGTTTCACCGCGCCTTTGATGTCTGCCGCCGTCCGTTCGAGGCCATGGAGCAGATAGCGCGCCTGGGCTGCAACCGCATACTTACCTCCGGTCAGCAACCAACGGCCGAACAGGGCATTGCGCTTCTGAAACAACTTGTAGAGAATGCACACGAGCTTTCGCAAAGGACGGGAAAACCATTTGCCATCCTTTGCGGCGCAGGTGTTACCCCCGAAAACGCCGCACACATCCTAACTGCTACGGGAGCCGGAGAGATACACGGTTCGCTGCGCACGGGCCTTGTGACCGACGCACGGAAAGTCAAGCAGGTGAAGCACGCCTTCTGACCCGGGCGCAGCAAGGGAACTGGCTGGCAAAACATACCTGCCGCCCCATGCGCAACAGGCCATGCCGTCAGCCGTGCTTATCTTCTGATTGCAACCACATAGTCGGCAACGGTTCGGCTTGAGGGCGGAACCAACCGCACTTGCTTGTTCCGGTAGACAAAATCTAGCTTCTTGCCAGTTTGGTAATCGGTTACTGCGCGAGGCTTCCGGTCCATCGGGATGGCGATAACCTCTGGAACGGTTGCTTCCTTGGCAGGACAGATGTGCACATACACCACCCCGTCCTTCTCGGTTGTAGCTCCCCACTCCGCCGGCTTCACCGGCCCGGCCTTAGTGCCATAGATGGTATTGCCGTATGTTTTCATCCATTCGCCCAGTGCCTCAAGCCTTTCGAGTGCGAGCGCAGGCAGTTCGCCGTTGGGCTGTGGCCCGATATTGAGCAAGAGGTTGGCCCCCTTTCCCGAAGTGTTGACGAGCAGACGAACGATTTCGTCGGCCGACTTGTAGTTCTGGTCGGTGACCTTATATCCCCACATTCCGTTCATGGTTTGGCAGGTTTCGAGCGGAAGCCGACTCACCTGTGCCGCCTTGTCGACAAATCCGGCACTGTTTTCGCCGGGCAGGTCGCGTTCGAAAATCTGCATGTCTTCGCCCTCGTAAGGCTCCATGTGGTGGTTGTTGCCTATCAGACAGGCCGGCTGCAGCCGGTGGATCAGGGCATACTGTTCTTGCAGGTGCCAGTCGAAGGGCACCGAGTCCTGGTCGTGGTCCCACCAGCCGTCGAACCACACGGCCCCCACTTTGCCGTAACGGGTCAGCAGTTCGGTCAGCTGGGCGTTCATGAAACCGAAATAATGAGGCCAGTCGGCCGTCGTGCTGTCCTTTCCGCAATGCCTTCCGGTACGTCCCATCGGGTAATCGTCGCGCATCCAGTCGATGTGGCTGTAATACAGGTGCAGACGGATGCCCTCGTCGTGGCATGCCTCGGCCAGCTCCTTGAGCACATCGCGCCCGAAGGGAGTGGCCTTCACGATGTTATAGTCGCTTTGCCCAGTATCCCACATTGAGAACCCGTCGTGGTGGCGCGTGGTGAAACAGATGTACTTGGCGCCGGCCGCCTTGATGGCCCGTACCCACTGGCGGGCGTCGAAGCGGTGCGGGTAGAAGGCGTCGGCCGCCTTGGCATATTCGTGGCGGTCGGGCACATGGTTCTGCAGGTACCATTCGCCTTGGGCAAACATGCTGTAAATGCCCCAGTGTAGGAAAACGCCCAGTTTGGCATTGCGGAACTCCTCGCGTGCGGCCAGGTTTTCCGCCGTCGGAACGTACTGCTGTGCCATGGTGCAGAGCGTTGCCGACAGCAGGGCTATGGTAGACAATATCTTTCTCATGTGTAGGCTGTTTGTTGAGGGTGCTGTTTGTTTTTATGCGCAGGGCGCGCAGGGGCGTTGCCGGTTTCGGCTCCCGGCGGCTTCATGCGTCCGGAACGGCTTGGTGCGCTTTGTTCAGATGCGCTGCACCTGCTTTACGCCCTTCACGGTCTTCAGTTTTTTGATGAGCGACTGCAGGCGCGTCGTGTCTTCCAGCTGCACCACCAGGTTGCCCGAGAACAGGCCGTCGTGGCTGTCGATATTGATGGAGCGCATCAGGATTTTCTCTTCTTTGGAAATGATGTTCGAGATATTGGAGATGATGCCAATGTCGTCGTTGCCTATCACGCGCAGTGTGATGGCATATTGCGACGTTCCCTTGCCGCTCCATCGTGCCCGCACGATGCGGTAGCCGAAGCGCCGCCGCATCTCCGGGGCGTTGGGGCAGTCGGTGCGGTGTATCTTGATGCCGCCGCCGGCGGTGACAAACCCGAAGATCTTGTCGCCGTAGATGGGCCGGCAACAGGATGCCAACTGGTAGTCGATGCCTTTGAGGTTGCGGTCGATGGTAAGCACATCGTCGTTCGTGTGGGCCAGCTCCTCCTCGGGAATCTCGTACTCGAAGTCCTCGGCCGAACGGGCCTCGTGGTCTTTGCCGTGGTTTTCCTGGTGGTTGCGCAGCTCGATGTACTTGTCGATGATATCGTTGGGGTCGAGCTTGCCGTCAGCCACCTGCTTGTAGAAGTCGGAGACCTCCTTGTAACCCATTTTCTTTACTAGATGCCCCATGATGCTCTCGTCCGCTTCAATCTTCTTGTTCTTGAAGCGCCTTTCCAGCATCTCCTTGGCAAACAGACCGTCCTTGGCCTGTGTCTCCTTCAGTGCCAGGCGTATCTTGGCCTTGGCCTTCGGCGTGTTGGCTATGTTGAGCCAGTCGCGCTTGGGTGTCTGGTTGCTTTGCGTGATGATTTCCACGCTATCGCCCGAGTGCAGTTCCTCGCGCATGGACACCACCTTTCCGTTGACCCGTCCGCCCACACACGTGTTTCCGATTTTCGAATGGATGCGGTAGGCAAAGTCGAGCACCGTGGCGCCGGCCGGAAACTTATACAGGTCGCCCTTCGGGGTGAACACATACACCTCCTCGGGGGCCAGCGACATCTTGAAATGGTCCATCACCCCCATGTTGTCGCCGGCTTCGAGGGCCGCACGTATGTTGGCCAGCCACTCGTCCATCTGTCCGCCGGCCTTGATGCCCTTGTAGCGCCAGTGGGCAGCCAGTCCGTGCTCGGCGATGTCGTCCATGCGCTCGGTTCGTATCTGTACCTCCACCCACTTGTTGGCGGGACCGAGCACGGTGATGTGCAGACTCTCGTAGCCGTTCGACTTGGGCACCGACAGCCAGTCGCGCAGACGCTTGGGATTGGGCTGGTACATATCGGTCACGATGGAGTAGACCTGCCAGCACTGCTGTTTCTCCATGTCGAGGGGCGAGTCGAGGATGATGCGGATGGCGAAAAGGTCGTAGATGCCTTCGAACCCGCACTTCTGTTTCTTCATCTTCTGCCAGATGGAGTGTATGGACTTGGTCCGTCCCTTCATGTGGAACTTCAGGCCGGCGGCCTCGAGTTTTTCCTGTATGGGGCCGATGAACTGTTCTATGTAGGCATCGCGCGAACGCTTGGTGGCGTTCAGCTTCTCCTTGATCATGTAGTAGGCATCGTGCTCCAGATATTTCAGCGACAGGTCTTCCAGTTCGCTTTTCAGGGTGTAGAGACCCAGCTTGTGCGCCAAAGGGGCATAGAGGTAGCTGGCCTCCTGTGCCACCTCGTGCCGCGCCTCGAGCTGGCCGGCGTCGCGTATCTGCCGCATGATGTTCACACGGTCGGCTATCATGATGAGGATGACACGCATGTCTTCGGCAAAGCTCAACAGCAGGTTGCGGAAATTCTCGCTCTCCACAACGGGGTTCTTCTCGTAGAGTTTCTGTATCTTGGCCAGTCCCTTAACGATGCGGGCCACCCCGTCGCCGAACACACGGTCCAGCTGGTCGTGGCCGGCGTCGTCGGCCACACTGCCATATAATAAGGTGGCGATTACCCCGTCGCGGCGCAGCCCAATCTCGTCGGCCGCTATCGTGGCCGTCTGCAGCGCTGTGAGCACCGGGTTGAGGCCGAACGTGTCACGGTGCACATTGCCCTTGAGTATGGCTTGGCGGATATACTGCCGCACGTTCTGCTCGTCGCCGCTCTGCAAGGTGCTGCCAATGGCCTGGCGCAGATGCTGGACGGCCGCTACGGCGGCCCGGGTTTCTGCAGGGGTAAACACGAATTTCTCTTCCATGGGCATTTTGGTTATATGTGGGAATGTTGTCAGTCTCTTACTATGCAAAGTTATGAAAAATTGAAGATGCGGAGAAATGGAAGTGACAAAAAAATGTTAACTTTGCACCGCACACACGGACACGCTACTGCCCGTACTTACGAAAGGACACGGCGGCAACCGGAACCCGTAAACACGAAAGGAAAAACAACAATCACATCTTTACAAACGAAGAAACATGAAAAAAACTGCATTGATAACAGGTGCCACAAGCGGCATAGGCGAGGCTTGCGCACGCCGCTTTGCACAGGGCGGGTACAACCTGATACTCACGGCGCGCCGGGAAGACCGTCTGCAGGAGATAGAGCAGGAACTGGCACACGGCGACACGCGCATCGTCACACTGGCTTTCGACGTGTGCGACCGCGAGGCGGCCCGCCGGGCATGGGATAGCCTGCCGGACGAATGGAAAAACATCGACGTGCTGGTGAACAACGCCGGACTGGCCAAAGGACTGGAACCCGAATACGAAGGCAACTGCGAGGAGTGGGACCAGATGATCGACACCAATATCAAGGGGCTGCTCACCATGACACGGCTGGTGGTGCCGGGCATGGTGGAACGCAATAGCGGCCATGTGATCAACATCGGTTCGGTGGCCGGCGATGCCGCCTATGCCGGCGGAAACGTGTACTGCGCCACAAAAGCGGCCGTAAAGGCCCTGACCGACGGACTGCGCATCGACGTGGCCGACAGCTGCGTGCGCGTCACCAACATCAAACCCGGACTGGTGGAGACCAACTTCTCGAACGTCCGCTTCAACGGCGACACGCAGCGCGCCGCCAGCGTGTACGAGGGCATCAAGCCGCTGACGGGCGACGACATTGCCGACGTGTGCTACTATGCCGCCAGCGCCCCACCCCACGTACAGATTGCCGAAGTGCTGGTGCTGGCCACACACCAGGCCAGCGGTTCTGTCATCAAACGGCACAAGTAAAGCCACCCTCCACAGCGCGTCGGCGACCCAACCGTGTGGCCTCGCAGCCACGGCAGCCACGGAACGCAGTGCCATAGGTGGCAAACGACACAAAATAATAGCTTAAATTTTGGAAATAATAGCTTAAATTTCCAAAATTTAAGCTATTATTTTATGCCGGTTATAACCTATTGGATTACAGGGAGTTGTGTTTTCGGGTAAAAAAGGGGCCGAAAGGCAGCACGACCGGCCCTTTGTCCCCTCAGCAAGCACATTATAATATAGGGGAAAACCCCTACATTGATATTTGAACACCCCACCTGCGGAGCAGAAAAACGCGCCGCCCACCGTTTCCGGACAGAGGCCGGCACAACTGCAGCCCCCCTAAAAAGTAAACTCCCCCAATCCACAGTATCACTACTCTGATTGGGGGCTCTTTAACCTTTTAAAAACTAACCTTAACCTATTGAAATGAATCAATGCTGCAAAAATATATCATTTCCCGGAACATCTTGTAAAATATTCGGTAAATTTACAAAAAAAGTTCATGCCGCCCTCCTGCGGCATGCGGCACACCTTTTGTGGCACACCTTTTGCAAAGTACATGACAGAATACATAATAAACATCCAAAACTATGCAAACAGGCAACATCGGGGTTACTACCGAGAACATATTCCCCGTCATAAAAAAGTTTCTCTATTCGGACCACGAGATTTTCCTCCGCGAAATAATCAGCAACGCCGTCGACGCCACACAGAAGCTGAAAACACTGGCGCAGAAAGGCGACTTCAAGGGAGAGCTGGGCGACCTTACCGTCCGCGTGACGCTCGACAAGGAGGCCAAGACGCTGACCGTCAGCGACCACGGCATCGGCATGACGGCCGAAGAGATCGACAAGTACATCAACCAGATTGCATTCTCGGGCGTAACCGACTTCCTCGACAAGTATAAAGACGAGGCCAATGCCATCATCGGACACTTCGGACTGGGCTTCTACTCGTCGTTCATGGTGAGCGACAAAGTGGAAATCGTGACCCACAGCTACCAGGACGGTGCCAAAGCCATCAGATGGAGCTGCGACGGATCGCCCTCGTTCACCATCGACGAGGCCGAGAAGGAAGGGCGCGGATCGGACATCATCCTGCACATCGCCGACGACTGCAAGGACTTCCTGGAGAAGGCACGCATCGAACAACTGCTCAACAAATACTGCAAGTTCATGGCCGTACCCGTGGCATTCGGCAAGAAGACCGAATGGAAAGACGGAAAGCAGGTAGACACCGACGAGGACAACATCATCAACGGCGTGGAGCCGCTGTGGACCAAAACGCCGTCGACGCTGAAGGACGACGACTACAAGAGCTTCTACCGCACGCTCTACCCCATGCAGGACGAACCCCTGTTCTGGATACACCTCAACGTGGACTACCCGTTCCACCTGACAGGCATACTCTATTTCCCGCGCACACACAGCAACATGGACCTGCAGCGCAACAAGATACAGCTGTACTGCAACCAGGTGTTCGTGACCGACCAGGTGGAAGGCATCGTGCCCGACTTCCTTACCCTGCTGCACGGCGTCATCGACTCGCCCGACATCCCGCTCAACGTCAGCCGCAGCTATCTGCAGAGCGACGCCAACGTGAAGAAGATTTCCACCTACATCACCAAGAAAGTGGCCGACCGGCTGCAGCAGACCTTCAAGGACGACCGCAAGGACTATGAGAGCAAGTGGGACGACCTGAAAATCTTCATCCACTACGGCATGCTCACACAGGACGACTTCTACGATCGCGCCAAGGACTTCGCCCTGTTCAAGGACGTAGACGGCAAGTGCTTCACGTTCGACGAATACAAAACACTGATCAAGGACAACCAGACCGACAAGAACGGCGAGCTAGTCTATCTCTACACCACCAACAAGGACGACCAGTACTCGTACATCAAGTCGGCCGAAGACAAGGGATACAGCGTGCTGCTGTTCGACGGACAGCTCGACGTGCCCATGGTCTCCATGCTGGAACAGAAGTTCGAGAAAAGCCATTTCGCCCGTGTCGACGCCGACATCATCGACCGCCTTATTGTCAAGGACGACAAGAAGGAGGAAGCCATCAAGGGCGACGACCGTGACAATTTGTCAGAGGTGTTCAGCTCGCAGATGCCGAAGATGGACAAGGCGCAGTTCAGTGTGGACATCGAGTCGCTCGGCGAGAACGCACAGCCCGTCATCATCACCGAGAGCGAATACATGCGCCGCATGAAGGAGATGAGCCAGTTCCAGCCCGGAATGAGCTTCTACGGACAGATGCCCGACACGTACACCATCGTGCTCAACGCCGACCACAAACTGGTCAAGCAGGTGCTCGACGACACCAACACAGCTACCGCAGAGGCCCTGAAGCCCGTGGACAGCGAACTGAAAGGCCTGTCGGCCCGCCTGGCTGCCCTGCAGCAGACACAGAGCGGAAAGAAACCCGAGGAGATAACGCAGGAAGAGAAAGACGACCTGCAGAACACCCAAAAGGCCGCCGACGAACAGCGCAACAAGAAAAAGCAGATACTCGGCGACTATGCCAAGGACAACAACGTGGTGCACCAGCTCATCGACCTGGCACTGCTGCAGAACGGCATGCTCAAGGGCGAGGCGCTCGACAAGTTCCTCAAGCGGTCGGTCGACATGATAAAATGACAAGAAAGGAACGCTACGGGCAAGTGCTCGACACGTTTAGGGAACAGCAACCCCATGTGACGACCGAGCTGCTGTTTGCATCGGCATTCCAGCTGCTCGTCGCCACGGTGCTGTCGGCACAATGCACCGACAAGCGCGTCAACGAGGTCACTCCATCGCTCTTCGGCCATTACCCCGATGCACACGCCATGGCATCGGCCGAGGCCGAAGACGTGCTGGAGCACATACGGTCGGTAAGCTACCCCAATGCCAAGGCTCGACATCTGGTCGAACTGGCACGGAAGCTGGTCGGCGACTACGGCGGCGAAGTGCCGGAAAGCCACGACGAGCTGGTAAAACTGCCCGGTGTGGGCCGGAAAACGGCCAACGTGGTGGAAGCCGTCTGGTTCGGGCACGACACCATTGCCGTCGACACGCATGTGTTCCGCGTGGCACACCGGCTGGGACTGGTGCCGCACAATGCCACCACGCCGCTGAAGGTGGAGCAATACCTCATGCGGCATATCCCACAAGAGGACATTGCCAATGCGCACCACTGGCTGCTGCTGCACGGGCGCTACACCTGCAAAAGCGCAAAGCCGCTCTGCGGGAAATGCCCGTTCGACCATTTCTGTCCCAAACTGCTCGAAGGCAGCAAACTGTAAGCCATCACACCCGACAAGAACATGAACATACAACTCATACTGGACTTCCTGCAAGCACTTGCAGAAAACAACAGCACCGCTTGGCTTCATGACCACAAAGCGGAATACCAGGCAGCGAGAAAAGAGTTTGAAGACTGTGTGGAAAAGGCCATCAAGCGCATCGCCCTGTTCGACCCCACCGTGGCTCACCTCACTCCCAAGGACTGCTGCTTCAGGCTCAACCGCGACATCAGATTCTCGCAGGACAAGAGCCCGTACAAACGGCATTTCGGCGCATACATATCCGCACACGGAAAGAAAGGGCTACACGGCGGCTATTACATCCACCTGCAGCCCGGCAACTGTCTGCTGGCCACAGGTGCCTACTGGCTGCCTACCAACATCCTGACGGCCATGCGCAACGAAATAATGGGGAACATCGACGAGTGGCGTGCCTGCGTGGAAAACCAGGAGTTCATCGAAACCTACGGGGCGGCCAACGAGGGCTTTTGGGAAAACGACGAGAACATGGCGGACAAAGGCTTCGGTATTGCGCACCTGAAAAAGGCACCGCGCGACTTCCCGGCCGACTACGAGCACATCCGATACCTGAAGATGAAAGACTACTGCTGCTGGCGGAAAGTGGGCGAAAACTTTTTCAGCCGCCCCGACTGGGCAGAAGCGATGGCTTCTTACCTACAAGTGGCAAAACCCATGATGGATTTCACCAACAGCGTCATCGACGACTACGAGTAACCGCCAATCCCTACAAAACCATGCGGAACGGCACGAAAATAGCCCCAAAACAAACAAATTTGCCACATAACGCAAAAAACTTCCCGAAAAATTTGGTAGTTCCGATAATAAGCGCTACCTTTGCACTCGCTTAAACAAAGAGGCTCCGTAGCTCAACTGAATAGAGCATCTGACTACGGATCAGAAGGTTCCGGGTTTGAATCCCAGCGGAGTCACAA
>CAVKJH010000026.1:0-6493 GCA_963656755.1 bacterium | reverse complement strand
AGGCAGCCACCGCTCCCGGTGTCTACACGATGACCATCCCCGAGGGCTACTTCATCGATGCCGACGGAAATGCCGTGGCCGGCACGACCATCACCTGGACGGTAGACGGCACGCTGGGCATCAGCGGCGTTACGGCCGGTGCAGCCGACGGCAAGGCATACACCATCAATGGTGTGCGTGTCGATGCCAAGACCGCCAAGGGTCTTGTCATTATCGGTGGAAAGAAAATAGTGAAGAAGTAAAACTACCTTGCAGCCTGTTCCGGCTGCAACCATAGTCCTTTTAAGGACAATATGCAAAAAGAGCGTAGAGACCTGTTGTCTACGCTCTTTTTGCTGTTCATACCCAGCCGTCCTTTTCCTGTTTTCGTGCAGTAGCATCATCGTTTTGCTTTCGTATTGGTTTGTTTATCGCTTTGCAACCCGAAAGAAATACGCAAATAGTACCTTTGCTGCGGAAAAAAGTTGTAGATTTGCACCCGCAATGATACAATGGTATTGTTTTTTTGTTTAATAAGGTAAAAATGATTGTTAGTAACAACATGAGAGGATTGGGCACATTGGCTTGTCTGGCCATGCTGTCCTATGCAAGTTCCCATGCTGCCGGCAATGTAAAAGTTGCATCATTACTTAATGTGAACCGCCCGTTGGCCAGCCTGAGCCATGAGGGTTCCGGCGAAAGCGTTTCGGCCCCCAAGGCCGAGATCAGCGGTGTTATCATGGGCAAGGGCACCGACGAGATACTGGTCGGTGCCGTGGTGATCCCCGACGACAATACGCAGGCGGCCGTGGTGACCGACCGCGAAGGCCGTTTCAGCATCCAGGCATCGGGCGTCAAGACCCTGCGCGTGTCGTGTGTGGGTTATGCCACCAAGGTGATAACGGTGGATAGCAATGGCACACTTTCCGGAAAAGACCTGGCCGTAAAGGACAACCGCTATCTGATATCACTCGAAGAGGACTATTTCAAGATCAACGAGGTCGTAGTAACCGGACAGGGAGGCGAAATCAACAAGCGCCGCCTCTCGTCGAACATCACCACGGTCAATGCTGCCGACCTTGCGAAAGTGAAGGTAGGACGCATCGACCAGATGCTGCAGGATGCCCTGCCCAATGTGCAGATCAACCTGACCAACGGCCAGCCGGGCTCCACGTCCGTGATCAAGTCGAGAGGCTTGTCGTCGGCTTTCACCAATTCCACCCCCGTGATATATGTTGACGGTGTGCGCGTGGACAACCTGAACACCGGTGCCACGCTCAACAATTCGCTCAGCGGCAACTCGGCGGTGTCGGGTTCCATAGGCGACATCCCCATGGAGAACATCGACCATATCGAATACGTTACGGGTGGTGCCGCCACGACCCTCTACGGGTCGGATGCCGCCAACGGCGTGATACAGATATTTACCAAGAAAGGTTCCGACAGCAAGATCTCCTTCTACGCCGGTGCCGACCTTGGCGTGGACGTGGCTTCGGGCCAGTTCTACCATTTCAAGCGCACGAAAGACCTGCTTCACCAAACCGGTTTCAAACAGAAATACCGTTTCGGTTTCGACGGCGGAACCGACAAGTACGGCTACAGCTTCGGTGCGAGCATGAGCGAGAACACAGGCACGCTGATCCACAACGGCAACAAAGACCGCAAGTACGACATGCGTTTCGGTTCGCACGTCAAGTTCAACCGCATGCTCGAGTACCAGAACTCGTTCGGCTTTGTGGTGGAGGACTTCAACCGGCGCCGCAACGGCAACCAGGGCGGTTACACCGGCCTTTGGTTTACCGAGGGAGCGGCCTGCGTCAACTTCCATTATGTAGACCAGGACGGCAATACGCAGAACTATGGCGCCGACATCGACGCACTCGACAGTTATGCCTACTCCCGGATGAAAGAGTTTGTGAGCAAGGCTGAGAGCCTGCAGAACAACAAGGAGTCGGTGAAACGCTTCCAGACCTCGCAGAGCCTCACGTTCAAACCGGTGAACAACCTGACCGTGAAGGGCACGTTGGGTGTGGACTACAGGGTGAACAGCAACAAGAGCATCACCACCAACGAGTATCTGGTCTATACCCAGCAGAAACCCGAAGGAACGTCGAACGCGGGAAGCATCAGCAACTTCGACCGAAAGTATTTCGGACTGACGGCCGACATCAACGGCCAGTACAAGCTGAGGTACAAAGAGTGGTTGAGCAGCATCACCACGGCCGGCTTCCAGTTCTTCAGCACCTACGACCAACAGTCGGTCTACAACGGGTCGAACGTCCGCGACGGCGCACAGATCATATCGGGTGCCGGCACGCTCCATGCCGACGAGTGGCTCAGCTACCTTTACAGCTATGGCGTGTTCTTGCAGGAGAATATCGGCATCAACGACCGCTACTACATCGACCTTGGCCTGCGGTCGGACTACAACACGGCTTTCGGCGACAATGTGGGCTGGCAGTACTATCCCAAGGTGGGGCTGTCGTATGTGCTGAGCGAAGAACTGTTCATGAAATCGCTTGTGCAGAGCGGCTGGGTGAACAACCTGCGCATCATGGCCAACTACGGCATCGCCGGCAGCTATCCCCCGGCTTTCGAATACCAGCGCACCATATCGTTCGGGTCGTACAACGACCAGCAGGCCGCCTATTTCGGCAAATACGGCAATCCCGACCTTGCGCCGGAGAAGAAGCACAGCTATGAGGCCGGCTTCAACGCCACCCTGTTCAACCACATCGTGAACATCGGCTTCACGTATTATTATGCCTTGACAAAGGATGCGCTGTTCAATGTGCCGTCGCTACCCTCGTCGGGCCAGTCGGCCAATTACCTTTCCAATGTGGGCAAGATCGAGAACAAGGGCATTGAGCTGAGCCTCGGCGTGCAGGTACTCAACACGAAAGACTGGAAGTTGCGCCTGAACGCCTCGCTCAATACCAACAAGAACAAGGTGCTCGACATCGGAACGGCTGTTCCGTTTGCCGTCGGCGGTTTCTCGTCGCGCACGGTGCAGACCGTCGTGGCCAAGGGCCAGCCCGTGGGTTTCATCCGCGGCTACAAGGCCGTGCTCAATGCCGACGGTTCGCTGAAAGAGGTGCTGCCGCTGCAGAACCTGGGCAGCACGCTGCCTACCAAGTACGGCAACTTCTCGGTGACGGGCAGTTGGCGCAAGCTCTCGTTCTTTGTCAGCGGCGACTGGCAGACCGGTGCCTATGTGCACTCATTCGACCGCCAGTTCCGTTTCTCCAAGGGGCTGAAAGACCCGGCCGTGCCCGACAAGGCGCTCGAGGGCACCACACAGGCGCAGCAGTGGCTCAACTTCACCAATTTCTTTGTCGAGAAGGCCGACTTTCTCAAGATTCGCAACATCGGCGTAAGCTATGAGTGGGCGTTCAGCCGTGTCATCAAGTCGCTCACCTTGGGCTTCAATGTCTACAATCCGTTTGCTTTCGCTTCGTCGTCGGTCGACCCCGAAGCCTCGCTGTCCGGCGCACGCTCGCAGGGTGCCGTGGCCGTGGGAGGTCTCAACTACTCGTCCTACTCCACACCGCGCAGCTTTATCGGTTCGGTAACTGTCGAGTTCTGACAATGCCCAGCTTAGACACCAGTACAAGAACACAAGCGAAACCCATTCATACACCAAGATGAAAAACTTCATAACCCCCAATATCGTGGCCTGTGCATTGGCCATGACCATGCTGTCGTCGTGCGACCTGCTTACTCCCGGCGACATTGTCAATCCGAACGTGGACGAAGAAACGTTCAACAAAACGCCCAATGCCTTGCAGACTTGGATCAACGGAACGAACAGCACGTTTGCCACCACCGTCAGCAAGTATGTCGAACTGACCGAGATCCTGTCCGACAACTATTTCAACAATTACAGCCAGAGCAGCAAGGTGTTCGACTTTCCCACCATTCTCTACACCGATGTCGATGTCACCTCGCTGCAGCGGGGTGTAGGGTCGCTGCGCGAAATGGCGCAGAACGGGCTCAACAACATCTCGAAGGCCGACCAGACGATGACCGCGGCCCAGGAGTTCAACCTGCGCTACATAGAGGGCTATTCCTACCTGCTTGCCGGCGAATATTTCGTGGGGCTGCCGCAGACCAACGGAGGCGAGATAAAGAGCTGGAGGGAAAACCTCAACAAGGCCATCGATACGTTCGCTGCCTGTCTGCCGCTGGCATCCACCGACGACGACAAGGCATTCGTCAACACGCTGCTTGCCCGAGCCTACTACAGGCTGGGCGACAAGGCCAAGGCCGTGGAATACGCCCGTACTGCACTCAACCTGTCTGCCGCGTTCGTGCAGCAGGTAACGTTCGACGGCAAGAACGGCGTTGACAACAGTTTTCAGGGCTATGTCTACGGTTCGCCCTACGGCACGGCATTCCAGCCTCTGCCCCGCCTCGACTTTCTCGATCCCAAGTATTTCCAGACCGACGACCCGCTCGAGCAGCGTCCCATCTGCATAGCCAAGGCCGAGGAGCCTTACCTCATCATCGCCGAAGCCGAGATTGCCGACAACGACCTTGCCAAGGCCCGCCAAACGCTCGGCGCACTGCTCGCCCTGGTGCAGTCGCGTCCCGTGATGAAAGGCATCAACGACCAGATCGAACAACGCGACAACGGCGGATACAAGAAGTACCCCAACAGCTCCGAGTACCGGGTGGCGGCTTCGGCTGGCGAGCCGTTGCGCAGTGGCCTCATCCTCGATCGGCAGGCTCCCCACCTCATCGACATACCTTATGTGTCGGGTACGTCTGTCACCGCTGAGATGATAGCGTCGTGCGACAGCCAGGACGACCTGCTGCAGCTGCTCTACCTGTTGCGCCAGGAGATATTCTTCGGCGAGGGGCGGCGTGCGGCCGACCTGGGCATACGCTTCCCCGTGTGCGAGATAGAGGCGGCCAACACGCCGGCCAAGGACTACACCGAGGCACAGATACCGTCGTTTATCCCCCTCAACCAGGACATGGATGCCTTCACCATCGACAGCGAGGCCAAGACCGTAGTCATCAAGTACAACATGAACAAAGTAATCGTGGAAAACAAAAAGTCAGAATATGTCGCACCTTTCTTCAATTAAGACCCTTGCCGCAGCTCTGCTGCTGGCCGCTCCGGCCGTGGCCCAGACACAGCACGCCAAGCCGTCGCACGTCATACTGATCACCATCGACGGCATGCGGGGCGAAATGATCGGCGACCCCACCGTCGCCACCGAAAACCTGAAGCAGATGAAAGCTGCCGGCATGTATGTGGACAGCATCAAGGGCGTGACGCCCGCCGCCACTTACCCTTCGCACACCACCATCATTACCGGTGTGCGCCCCGACCGGCACCACATCTACTACAATGCGCCGTTCATGGGCAACCATCCGCGCACCGTGAGCTACTGGTATGCCGACTCCATCAAGGCCGAGACCGTGTGGCAGGCCGTCAGCGAGAAGGGCGGTACGGTGGCGTCGCTCTTCTGGCCCGTGTCGACGGGGTCGCCGCACATCAAGTACAATGTGCCCGAGTTCTGGACCATTGAGCCGGGTGCCGACCAGATGGCTTTTCTCCGGGCCCACTGCTCGCCGGCCGGTCTGCTCGACACCCTCGAGCTGCATGCCACGGGGCGGCTCAGCGACGAGAACTTCATGGCCGGTTCCATCAACCGCGACGTGCGCGAGGCTTACATGGCCAACTATATCATGAACCACTACCGTCCCACCTTGCTGACCGTCCATCTCATAACGACCGACTATGCGCAGCACCAGACGGGGCTCAAGTCGCTCCGTACACGCCGCACCGTCGAGTCGGTCGACGCTGCTGTCGGGGTTATCCTCGACAACCTGCGGGCCACCGGCATGATCGACAGTACGGCCGTCATCGTGACGGGCGACCACGGCTTCGTGGATGTTGACCGGCAGATAGCTCCCAACACCCTGCTCGTGAAGGCCGGTCTGCTTGGGGCCGAATACGGCACCGACTGGAAGGCGTGCTTCCACGGGGCCGGTGCCATGGGATTCCTTTACCTCAAGAACCCGGGTGACACGAAGACGCTGCGCAAAGTGGAGAAGCTGCTCCAGGCATTGCCCGACAGCGTGAAACGGCAGTTCCGGATCATCGACCACGACGAACTGGTGCGGCTGGGGGCCGACCCCAGGGCGGCGCTGGCCGTTGAGCCTGTGGCCGGAGCCGATATATCCAATGCACGCCAAGGCGACATCATCGTGCCGCGTCAGGGCGGCACACACGGCTATTCCACCGGTGTCGACCACACCGCGCTTGTGGCCTACGGTGCCGGCATACAGCACGTTACGCTGCCGGCCATGTTGCAGACCGACATCAAGCGGTTCGTGCTCGACCTGCTGTACTGAGCAGCGGGCGGAAACAAATCCCGTAGGGCAGGGCGTTCAAAAGCCGTATACAAATATGAACCGTTTGCGCTGCCCCTATAGGGGGCACAGATTATAGCGTAGGGGTTCTTGCTGACGCAAGCGACAAAGTCGAGCGTACCCCTAC
>CAVKJH010000025.1:0-3529 GCA_963656755.1 bacterium | reverse complement strand
ACGAAGTGCTCAACGAGGACGATATTGACGATGTACTCAAACGGCTCGAAGACCGTGACAAGAAAAGCAAGTGAGGCAGCGACATTATGCACAAGAACAGCACAAAACATTGCAATCGGGTCAAAAAGCGGTTAATCATTCATAAAATCGGGTCTAATTGACCTGATAAATGAAATAAAAGTCGTATTTTTGACCCGATTAAAGATTGCAACTATGACATTAGACGTATCTGACAAAAGAGCTTGGGGTAGACCGCAACATCCGCCATCGTCGTGCCGGTATCACCGGTACCAACTACCGTCCGCTTGACAACGAATTTCAAATCCGCAAGGCTCTTGAGGATACATGTACCTTGATTAACGGAAAGGAAAATGTATTTGAGAAAGCCATCCTCGCTCTGGTGCTACTGTCTTATATACAGGCGTTCACCGACGGCAACAAGCGAACAGCACGCATCACGAGCAATGCCATCCTTATAGCCAACGGCTATTGCCCCATCTCTTTCCGCACGGTCGATTCCATTGATTACAAGAAAGCCATGCTCATGTTCTATGAGCAAAACAACATCGCAGCATTCAAGAAAATCTTCATCGACCAGTTCCTATTTGCTGTAAAAACGTACTTCTAATCGCTTGTGACTTACTGAACTTTCTCCGCATAGAACTTGTCGAAAGAACGTAAGGAGCGGTACAAGTCAGAATCTAACAGAGTTTACTACAGAAGCACCCTAATGTAGACATCCTCGCTATGGGATTCCCTGTAGGTTGGCGGGAAGAGGCATTGTGGAGTAACCATTCTTGAATGACACTAAAAGGGAGGACACCTATGTATGCCCTCCCTGTAGGGTAGGGTGTTCGAAATCGGTAAAAAGCGCGATACCGTCATAAGCCCTGAAAGGGCGTAACGATCGTAGCCCAGGGTGAAGATGGAACGCAGTGACATCTGTAACCCTGGGGTTCACGGTAGGAGAAGACGGCTGGCCTGTAAGGTCAGCACAACACCAGTATAGGGCTTGCTTGCGGCGCTGACCTTGCAATTGTCTTTTTAAACCCAGGGTTACACCGTTTGCTGGCGCAAACGGCTCACCCTAGGCTACGACCGTTACGCCCATCCAGGACTTAGGTATGCTTTCGCACTGCGACAGCTATCCTTTCGCATTGCCGTTGGTGTCCTTTCGCAACGCCGTTGCTATGCTGTCGCAAATCAGTCTGCGCAACGGCCTGCACCTCACACCGACAAGACACCTGCGACGGCCGGAAAAACGGCCGGCCATGCGACACGGCCCGGCCGCCCGGCAACGGCAGACGGCGGCGGTTGTGACAATCTGTCATATTTTTCTTCACCGCCACACGTTTTGGCACACCATTTGTTTAACCAAAGGCGAACGCAAGTTCAAACATCATTCATTAAGCACAATAAAAAATAAAAACACATACGATTATGGGAAAGATTATTGGAATCGACTTAGGAACAACCAACAGCTGCGTGGCCGTTTTCGAAGGCAACGAGCCGGTAGTGATCGCTAACAGCGAGGGCAAGCGCACCACTCCTTCGGTGGTGGGCTTCATAAAGGACGGCGAGCGCAAGGTGGGCGACCCTGCCAAGCGTCAGGCCATCACCAACCCGAAGAACACCGTCTACTCCATCAAGCGTTTCATGGGCGAGACCTACGACCAGAGCCGCAAGGAGGCCGAGCGCGTGCCCTACAGCGTGGTCAACGAGAACGGCTACCCCAAGGTGCAGATCGACGGTGCCGCACATCCCTACACTCCGCAGGAAATCAGCGCCATGGTGCTGCAGAAAATGAAGAAGACGGCCGAGGACTACCTCGGTCAGGAGGTGACGGATGCCGTCATCACCGTTCCGGCCTATTTCTCCGACTCGCAGCGCCAGGCCACCAAGGAAGCCGGTGCCATCGCCGGCCTCAACGTGCGACGCATCGTGAACGAGCCTACCGCAGCCGCACTGGCCTACGGCGTGGACAAGTCGAACAAGGATATGAAGATTGCCGTGTTCGACCTCGGTGGCGGTACGTTCGATATCTCTATCCTCGAGTTCGGCGGCGGCGTGTTTGAGGTGCTGGCTACCAACGGCGACACCCACCTGGGCGGCGACGACTTCGACCAGGTCATCATCGACTGGCTGGCCAACGGCTTCCAGAGCGACGAGGGCATCGACCTGCGCAAAGACCCCATGGCCATGCAGCGCCTGAAAGAGGCTGCCGAGAAGGCCAAGATCGAGCTTTCAAGCACCACGTCGACTGAAATCAACCTTCCCTACATCTCTGCCGAGGGCGGTGTGCCCAAGCACCTGGTGAAGACGCTGACACGCTCGCAGTTCGAGCAGCTGGCACACAACCTCATCCAGGCTTGCCTGGTGCCCTGCCAGAACGCCATACGCGACGCCAAGCTCGCCACAACCGACATCGACGAGGTGATCCTCGTGGGCGGTTCGAGCCGCATACCTGCAGTGCAGACACTCGTGAAGAACTATTTCGGCAAGGAGCCGTCGAAGGGTGTCAACCCCGACGAGGTGGTGGCCGTAGGTGCCTCTATCCAGGGTGCCATCCTGAACAACGAGAAGGGTGCAGGCGACATCGTGCTGCTCGATGTCACACCGCTGACTCTCGGTATCGAGACCATGGGCGGCGTGATGACCAAGCTCATCGACGCCAACACCACCATCCCCTGCAAGAAGAGCGAGACGTTCTCTACTGCTGTTGACAACCAGACCGCTGTCACCATCCATGTGCTGCAGGGCGAACGCCCCATGGCCGCACAAAACAAGTCGATCGGTCAGTTCAACCTCGAGGGTATCGCTCCCGCACGCCGCGGTGTGCCGCAGATTGAGGTAACTTTCGACATCGACGCCAACGGCATACTCAACGTCAGCGCCAAGGACAAGGCTACCGGCAAGGAACAGCAGATCCGTATCGAGGCTTCGAGCGGTCTGTCTGACGACGAGATCAAGCGCATGAAGGCTGAGGCCGAGCAGAACGCTGCCGCCGACAAGGCCGAGCGCGAGAAGGTGGACAAGATGAACCAGGCCGACTCGATGATCTTCACCACCGAGAACTTCCTCAAGGACAACGGCGATAAGATTCCCGCTGACCAGAAGCCCGGCATCGAGCAGGCTCTCCAGCAGCTCAAGGATGCTCACAAGGCAGCCGACGTAGCCGCCATCGATACCGCCATCAACAACCTCAACCAGGTGATGCAGGCCGCCAGCGCACAGATGTACCAGGGCGGCGCCCAGCCCGGTGCCGACGCCCAAGGCTTCAATGGGGCCGGACAGCAGACAGGGGGCCAGCAGAAATCGGACGACACTATCCAGGACGCCGACTTCGAGGAGGTGAAGTAAGTTACGATAGACAACAATAGTAATATATATTCAATTAGGGTGTAGCTCAACGAGTTACGCCCTAATTTATTTTTATGCCCTCGTGATTTACCTTTGTTATTTTGGGTCACCTGTAAAAACGTGTGGAAAGCCAATCGCAATAAATGTCTTCGTTTTACGTTTTAATAAA
>CAVKJH010000024.1:30137-46973 GCA_963656755.1 bacterium | reverse complement strand
GGAATATTTTTGTTCACGAGTAGACGATAGGGCAATAATAGTGGAATAGCCCCCCGACGGGAACGGATGTTCTATTGATGGTACCATTATCAGCCCTGGAAGGTAGGGGGCAAAATTCGTATCATAATATGCAGCGTTTGCGCAGTTTTTGCCCCTGTAGGGGGCGTATATTATAGGATAGGGGTTTACCCCTATTATCAAACGTGTATCAAATCATTGCCCCTGTAGGGGGCGCATACTTAAATTGCATTGTACGTATAATTATGCGCCCCCTATAGGGGCGATGGAAAAACGATGAACCATTAAACGTAGGGGCGAGCCCCTACGCTATAATCTGTGCCCCCTACAGGGGCATGAACTCAAACCAACAGGGGCATGTACTCAATACGAACCTGTTTGCGAGAACCTAAATGCCTTATATTCGTTCATATTATGTATGATTTTTCGTTAGCAAATAAAAATTGATTTTGAACACCCCCACGGAACTTTGTCCATAAAATATTGTAGATGTATAACCTTTATTTCCGTTTCATCCAGTTCTCATTAGGGCTCTACGAGGGCCGCGAGTTTCTCGATGGAACAGCCCTGCGCGGTTTCGACTGGGAGGCTTTCTATCGCTTTGCCAACGAGCAGACGCTGGCCGGCATCGTGTTCGACGGCGTGCAACGTTTGCCCAAGGGTGTTGCTCCGCCGTTGCCACTGCTGATGAAATGGCTTGGTGTGAGTGAAGGGCTCAAGCGGCGCAATCTCATCCTCGATAAGGCCACAGCCTATGTCTACCGCAAGGTGACGGAGGCGGGCTATGCCTGCTGCATACTGAAGGGGCAGGGCAATGCCGTGCTTTATCCCAATCCTGCCGCTCGTACGCCGGGCGATGTGGATGTGTGGGTGAAGGCTTCCCGGACGGAGATACGTGCGCTTGCTGCAACGCTTTCCGCATTCAACGGAAGGGTTGGGGAGGAAAGTCTTAACCATATTGAACTGACCGTGAACGGTGTGGCCGTGGAGTTGCACACTACGCCGGCCATCCTGTCCAGTCCGCTGCACAACCGCCGAATGCAGAAGTGGTTGCAGACGTGTGCTGCTGAACAGTGCATGAACATGGTTCCGCTGGCTTCCGAGGGAGTAGGGCATGTAGCCGTGCCTACAGCGGCGTTCAACGCCGTGTACCAGTTGTTCCATCTCTATCACCACTATTTCTTTGAGGGCGTGGGACTGCGTCAGGTCATCGACTACGCCCTCGTGCTGTCCTCCCTCTCAACGGCTGACGCCGACCGCACTCTTCTGCGCCGCCAGCTGCAGCGGTTCGGCTTGTGGTCGTTTGCCCGAGCCATGATGTATGTGCTCGGCGAGGTGCTGGCCCTGCCCGCCGCGCAGATGATTGCGCCGCCCGACGAGCGGCGCGGCCGCATGCTGCTCGACGACATACTGGCCGGTGGCAATTTCGGCCATCACCATCGTCGGAGCCACTTGCCGGGTGCGGCCGGCGGTACCGTGCGCCACAATGTCGTGCGTCTGCTGCGCGATGTGCGTCTGCTGCGCTACTACCCCGTCGAGGCACTGAGCGAGCCATTCTTCCGGCTCGGCCACTGGGTGTGGCGAAGACAAGTCTTGTAATGAATGATGCGCCCCCTACAGGGGCGAAGTTGTAACAACTAAACGAAAAACGTAGGGGCGAGCCCCTACGCTATAATCTGTCGTCCCTACGGGACTCGTCGATTGTGATGTTTTACCGGACACCAATACAATAAAATAAACGGTTGCTTTCCATGTGGCTATACAAAGAGCCGTGTGCGGTTTCCCGAAGGGGAAGCGGCACACGGCTCTTTTTTTATGGTCGGTCTTGGCGGCCTACAATCGGCCGGCTACCTTGGTGGCCTCGTCGCCCTCGAGCACGCAGAGCGGCGACACGGGCTGGTAACGCAGATTCTGGTATTGGTACAGACGCATGGCCACAAACTGGCCGTCGTCGGTGCGCACGCCCTCCAGTTGGTAGTTGCCCATGGCGGCTTCGCTCACCTGCAGCGAGGCCAGCAGGTCGGCGCGCTTGTCTTCGGCGGCATTGATGGCCTTTTCCAGGGCCTGTCCGTTTTCGGGGTTGTACTCGCGCTTGAACGCTTTCAGTTTGCTGCCCGTGGGAGCGTAGGTCCATTTGGTTCCGAACAACGATTTCTTGATGTTTATGCGACTGTCGTTGGCAAGGTCGGCCGACATTGCCATATTGTTGATGTTTGCCATAAAAATGATGGTGGTTGGGCATCCCCCTGCTTTTTCCTTCCCGGTGGCACGGTGTTCTTGCCCGGCCTCAGCGGGGACTGGGTGATGCGTTGTTTTTGCTTTGTTGATAGGGTGAAAATGTAGTTGGCGGGTGCGGCAATCGTTGCCGACGCTGCCTGTGTGTGGTGCCGTGGGCGGTAAGCGCCGGCACAGTGTGGCCCGTGGTCAGCAAAGCAAGTGCCGCAGCCGGTAGACATAATAGTCGCACGGCGGCACATCCACCAGCGGGCGCGACAGTCGGATGCCGCAGCCGCGGTAGTGGCAGAACGTTGTTTTCTGGTTGTAAAACAGGTTGTGGGGTCTCGGCACACTGTGGTGTGTCGGCAGATGGCTTGGTGTCGGGTTGACCCGTTCGGGCCGTTGGCTGCAGGTGCTTGCCGTGTCCGTTGCGTTCGAGAGCACGGCCTGGCTCTTGTCCTTGTGTGCCGTCCAGGCCGCCTGACTCTTGTCGTCGCGGCCGTAGAGGCCGTCGGGGCGTGTCCGGCCGCTGTCGAGCGCATGTGCGGGCACGTTCAGGGCCATGCACAGTGCCAAAAGCAATATTCTAAGCCATCTGTTCATGTGTAGCTGCAAAATTATATAAATTCTCCGTAAAAGACGAACGTAAAGGCCGAAATGTCACCGGCAGACCATTCGCAACAGGACTGTTTGTGCCGTGGCATGAAAAAAGCCCTTCGGATGACGTGCGTCGGAAGGGCAAAGGGTAAAGAGAAGAGCGGGGAGTCACTCGCTTATCAGTCTCATGTAATCGTCGTAGGGCAGATGCTGCCCGCCGATGCTTTTCAGATGCGGTGTCTCAAACTGGCAGTCGATGAGGTTGCCGCCACGGTCGCGCATGAGGTTGGCCAGATAGATGAGCGCCAGTTTGGAAGCCGACGGTTGCAGGGAGAACATGCTCTCGCCGAAAAACGACTTGCCGATGGTCACGCCGTACAGGCCTCCGGCCAGTCGGTCGTGGTCGTCCCACACCTCTACGCTGGCCGCAAAGCCCTGTTCGTGCAGCTGCTTGTAGGCTGCAATCATGTCGCGCCCCAGCCATGCTCCGGGGCTGTCGTGCCGCCCGTAGGCGCGGCTGCATCCCTCGATCACGCCGTCGAAATCGCGGTTGAGACTGACGTGGTAGGTGCGGCGGTTGATGAGCGTGCGCATGGAGTGGCTGACATGTATCTTCTCTGGGAAGATGACGAAACGGTCCATGGGACAGAACCACATGATCTCCTTCGATTCGCGGAAGCCGTACCACGGGAAAATGCCGTTGCTATAGGCCAGCAGCAGCCGGTCGATGCTGAGGTCGCCGCCCACGGCCAGCAGACCGTCGTCGTCGCCGGTGTGCGGGTCGGGGAATGCCAGGATTTTCTTACTCAATTGCCAGACTGTCATCTCGTACTATGATTTTAGCGGTGCCGCCCTTCTTCAGGCTGCCGAACAGTATCTCGCGTGTCAGCAACGTCTTGAGGTGACGTTCTATCACGCGGTCCATCTCCCTTGCGCCGTACTCGGCCGTGAAGCCCTTTTCCATCAGGAACGTTGTGGCGTTGTCTGTCAGGCGGAGCGTAACGCTGCGCTTGGCCAGTTTGTCGGCCAGTTCGCCCAGTTTCTTCTTCAGTATCAGGCTTGCCATGTCGCGGTTCATGTCGCTGAAAACCACGGTGGCCGACAGGCGGTTCAGAAACTCGGGCTTGAACGTGCGTTTCACCTGCGCCAGCATGGCGTCGCCGCGCGAGGTGTGGTTGTTGAAGCCCACGTTGGCCTGCGAGGCAAACTGCGCTCCGGCATTGGAGGTCATGATGATGACCGCTTTGCGGAAATCGGCCTTCTGCCCCTTGTTGTCGGTCAGTGCGGCATAGTCCATCACTTGCAGCAGGATGTTGTAGATGTCGGAGTGTGCCTTCTCTATTTCGTCGAGCAACAGCACGCAGTTGGGCGTCTTGCGGATGGCATCGGTGAGCAGTCCGCCGTCCTCGTAGCCCACATAGCCGGCCGGCGAACCAATGAGTTTGGCCACGGCGTGCTTCTCGGTGTATTCGCTCATGTCGAAACGCACCAGACTGATGCCGAGCTCCTTGGCCAGGACGCGCGCCACCTCTGTCTTGCCCACACCCGTGGGCCCGACAAACAGCAGACTAGCCAAGGGCCTGCGGTCGTCCTGCAGTCCGGCCTTCGACATCATCACCGCCTCGACCACCTGCCGCACCGCCTCGTCCTGCCCGAATATGCGGGCCGCCATGCGGCTGTGGAGCGTCTTGAGCGAGTCGTTGCCGCTTTCGCGCAGTGCCTCGGCCTCAATCTTGCAGGTGCGGGTCAGCACCTGCTGCACCAGTGCCTTGTCCACATACTGCGTCTTGTGTTTCGTGGGATGCAGCTCGCGGTAGGCACCCGCCTCGTCGACCAGGTCGATGGCCTTGTCGGGCAGGAAACGGTCGGTGATGTAGCGGGCCGATGCCTTGACGGCATATACGATGGCCTCGGGCTTGTAGACCACATGGTGGAAGGCTTCGTAGTTGGGCTGCAAGCCTTGCAGGATGCGGACGGCATCGTCGACCGACGGCTCCAGGATGTCGATTTCCTGGAACCGGCGCACGATGCCTCTCGACTGTGCGAAGTAGCGTTTGTACTCGTCGTAGGTGGTGGAACCGATAAACCGTATCTCGCCCGACTCCAGATAAGGCTTGAGCATGTTCGAGGCGTCGAGCGCCCCGTCGGACCCGCGTCCTGCGCCGATCACATTGTGTATCTCGTCGATGTAGATGATGACGTTGCCTTCGCGGCGAGCGCCTTCCATCACTTCCTTGATGCGTTTTTCGAAATCGCCGCGAAACTGCGCCCCTGCAATCATCGTGCCCATGTCCATGGAGTAGATGCGGCAGTGCTTCAGCCTGTCGGGCACGTCGCCCCGGTTTATCCTGTCGGCCAGTCCGTACACCAGTGCGGTCTTGCCCACGCCGGGTTCGCCCACATGCAGCGGGTTGTTCTTGTCCTTGCGGCACAGCACCTGCACGGTACGTTCCAGCTCGGCCTCGCGGCCTATCAGCTGGTTGTGGTTGGCCACGTTGTCGTTGACACAGGTAACGAGTTCGCGCCAATGGTCTGCGGCTCGGCTGGCGTTGTCGTCGCCGCTGTCCGTGAAGAACGAGTCGTCGGTTTCGTCGTCACCGTCGTTGCGGTACATTCCCACCAGTTCCTGAAGGAAGAGCGTCTCGTTGATGCCTGTGACGTCGTGCAACAGGTTGGCCGCCCATGAGTCCTCCAGGTGGAAGATGGCGTTGACGTAATGGAACGTCTCCACCGTGTCGTTGCCCGCCGAATAAGCCTGGTTGGCGGCATCTTCCATGAGCTGTATGCTCTGTGCAGACAGTTGGGGCGAATACTGGCGGTCATTGGGCACTTTCTCGTAATCCTGGAGCAACTCGCCCACACGTTTCTTGAACTCAACGTCGAACACCCCGAACCCCGCCAGCACAATGTTGAAGTAATCCACATCGACCAGGGCATAGAGTATGTGCTCGGGTGTGACATACTGGTGGCGCCACTCCATACAGCAGGCCACGGCTCTCTGCAGCGTTTCGTTTACCTCCTGGCTGTTGTTCATCTTTATCTCTGCCATGCTAAGCCTCCCTGTACGTTATCTTCAGCGGGAAACCGGCCTCCCGTGCAGCCTGTATTGCGGTCTGTGTGCGGCTGACGGCCATGTCGTAGGTATAGACGCCTACCACGGCCTGTCCGTGCCGGTGTACTTTGAGCATGAGCTCTTCGGCTTCAGCCGTCGACTTCAGAAACACCTCGGTCAACACCTGCACGACAAATTCCATCGTAGTGAAATCGTCGTTCCAGAATATCACCGCCCATTTGTGTGGCTCGCGCAGCTGGATGCGTTCTTTTACGTTTGTTTGTGATTGTTGTTTTGCCATGATGGTTGTGTTTGCCCGAACCTTTCCGGGCAGGTATGTACTGCAAGCGGGAGACGGGCGCCTGTTGGCGGCGCCTGCCTCCCGTTTGGTAGATGTATGGCCGGATTACGCAGGTGGCGCCCCGGCATTGTTAGGCTTATGCGCCGAGGCGTTCTGTCAGACGCTGGCGTATGGCGGCAATGAATCCGGCCGACGTCTTCGGCTGCGGTGTGACGCCTTCCATCAGCCCGGCCAGGTCTTTCGTCACGATGCCGGCATTGAGCGTGTCGAAGCAGGCACCCTCAAGCTGGTCGGCGTAGTTCACAAGACCGGGCAGGTTGTCCATCTCGCCGCGCTTGCGCAGTGCGCCGCTCCATGCAAAGATGGTGGCCATGGGGTTGGTGCTGGTCTCCTCGCCTTTCAGGTAGCGGTAGTAGTGACGTGTCACGGTGCCGTGCGCTGCCTCGTACTCGTATTTGCCGTCGGGCGACACGAGCACGGAGGTCATCATGGCCAGCGAGCCGAAGGCGGTGCTCACCATGTCGCTCATCACGTCGCCGTCGTAGTTCTTGCAGGCCCAGATGAAGCCGCCCTTCGACCGGATGACACGTGCCACGGCATCGTCGATGAGTGTGTAGAAGAACTCCAGGCCGCGCTTCTCGAACTCGGCCTTGTAGTCCTCGAACACCTCGTGGAAGATAATCTTGAACTGGGCATCGTACTTCTTGGAGATGGTGTCCTTGGTGGAGAACCACACGCTCTGGTTGGTGTCGAGGGCGAACTTGAAGCAGGAGTGCGCAAACGAGCGGATCGACTTGTCGGTGTTGTGCATGGCCTGCAGCACGCCGGCACCCTTGAACGTGTGCACCACGACCTCCTCGTGCTTGCCGCTCTCGCCGTCGAACACCAGCTTTGCCACGCCGGGCTCGTCGGCGCGTATCTCCACGCTCTTGTAAACGTCGCCGTAGGCATGACGGGCTATGGTGATGGGCTTCTCCCAGTTGCGCACGGCAGGATGTATGCTGGGCAGCGTGATGGGCGTGCGGAAGACCGTGCCGTCGAGAATGGAGCGTATGGTGCCGTTGGGACTCTTCCACATCTGGTGCAGGTGGTACTCGTCCATGCGCTGCAGGTTGGGCGTGATGGTGGCGCACTTCACAGCTACGCCGAGGCGTTTGGTGGCTTCGGCAGCATCGCGCGTTACCTGGTCGGCCGTCTCGTCGCGCTTCACCAGTCCGAGGTCGTAGTATTCGCTCTTGAGGTCGACGAAGGGCAGTATCAGTTCGTCCTTGATCATCTGCCACAATATGCGGGTCATCTCGTCACCGTCCATCTCCACGATGGGGGTGGTCATCTGTATTTTCTGTGCCATGGTAGTATGGTTTTTGTTGATGGTTTCTTGTTATGTCTTGTCTGCCGTTCCGCCACAAAGGCAGATTCAGGCGTTGGTGTTCTTGTAGTAGTTCATGAGGCATCCATCGGCCAATATGTGCCGCTCGTCGTCTGTGAGGTTCTGGATGTAGAGATGCAGAGGCTCCACCCCGTTGGCAGTGATGATCTGAGCGTCGATTTCCTCCTTGCCCTCGAGTATGGCCTTTCTGATGCCGGGAATGAACACCTTGTCGCCCGGCTGGTAGTCGAAGGGCGTGTCCTTGTCGATGGTGAAGGGCACAATTCCCCAGTTGATGCAGTTGGAACGGTAGCGCTTGGTGGCGTATTCGTAGCAGATGTTGGCGTCGCCGCCGAGCACCTTCTGGCAGCTTGCCGCCTGTTCGCGTGCCGAACCGTCGCCGGGACGGTTGGCAAACACGCACGAACCGAAGCTCGTGTTCTCGGCCTTGGCTCCCACAGCTTGAAGCGCCTGTTCCAAATTCTGCGAAAGCGTGCCCTTGCGGCGGTCGAGGTCCTGCGCCTGTATGGCTTTGCTGAGGCCCACATATTCGGGTACGCGGCGCGACAGGGCAAACTCGGAGAGCTTGAGCGGGTTAGACCGGTAGCTCGATGTCTCGCCCGACGGTATCAGCTCGTCGGTGGTGGTGACTGGGTCGTGAATGACGGCAGCCAGTTCCACGAGCATGTTTTCGGCCATGGCGTACATGGTGGGCCAGTCCTTGATGTTGGGGCCGTAGCGCAGTTCGGTGTCGGGCAGTGCCTTGCCGAACCCGTTGTATACGCGGCACTTGTAGATCTTCTCGTCGTAGGCGTAGGGGTTGTGCGTGTTGTCGTAGTCCACGTCGGTAGCTGCGGTGATGATGCCGCCGTTGGCTGCCGTGGCCGCAATGGAACGGGCGTCCATGAGCGCCACAAGCGACAGCTGTCCCTGTCCGGGCTTCGACCCTTCGCGGTTGGGGAAGTTGCGCGTGGTGTGGCGTATGCTCAGGCCGTTGTTGGCCGGCACGTCGCCGGCGCCGAAGCAGGGACCGCAGAAGGCCGGCTTCATGACCACCCCGGCCTCCATGAGGTCGGCGGTGATGCCCTCGCGCGTCACGGCCATCGACACGGGCGTGGACTGCGGGTAGGCCGATGCCGTGAAGTAGTCGTTGCCGATGCTTTTGCCCTTGAGGATGGCAGCCGCCTCGGCGAGGTTGTCGTAGGTGCCGCCCGAGCATCCGGCTATGATACCCTGGTCGGCGCGGACCTTTCCGTCAACAATCTTGTCGAGCAGGTGCACGTCCACTTTCGTGCCGAACCGTTTGCGTGCGTCCTCCTCTATGCCGGCCAGTATGCCGGCCGGGTCGGCTTGCAGTTCGTGTATGGTGACTGCGTTCGACGGGTGGAAGGGCAAGGCAATCATGGCCTCCTGCTGCGACAGGTCGATGCGTATCATCATGTCGTAGTAGGCCACTGCGCCGGGCTTCAGCTCGCGGTAGTCGGCCGGCCGCTTGTGCAGCTCGTAGTGGTGGCGCACCTCGTCGTCGGTGACCCAGATGCTGCTCAGGCAGGTGGTCTCGGTTGTCATGATGTCAATGCCGTTGCGGAAATCGATGGGAAGATGCTTCACGCCCGGTCCGGCAAACTCGAGCACTTTGTTCTTCACGGCACCGCTCTCGAAGGTGGCCTTGACAAGCGATATGGCCACGTCGTGCGGTCCGATGCCCTTGCGCGGCTGTCCCTCGAGCCACACCAGCACCACCTCGGGCGCGTTGATGTCCCAGGTGTTGCGCAGCAACTGCTTGACCAGTTCGCCTCCGCCTTCGCCCACGCCCATGTTGCCGAGCGAACCGTAGCGGGTGTGCGAGTCGCTGCCCAATATCATGTTGCCGCACTTCACCATCATCTCGCGTGCATACTGGTGTATGACAGCCTGGTTGGCCGGCACGTAGATGCCGCCGTATTTCTTGGCGGCCGACAGACCGAACACGTGGTCATCCTCGTTGATGGTGCCGCCCACAGCGCAGAGCGAGTTGTGGCAGTTGGTCATGGCATAGGGCAGCGGAAACTCCTTCAGTCCGCTGGCGCGAGCCGTTTGTATGATGCCTACATAGGTGATGTCGTGCGACATCATAGCATCGAAGCGTATGCGCATGCGTTTTCCCTTGCTGCCGTCTACGTCGTGGGCACGCAGTATGTTGTAAGCGATGGTGTTTTCGCGGGCCTCGTCGGGGGTCATGTCCGCATACGTGTTGCATATCTCTTTTCCGTTGAGGAGATACACTCCATGATGAATGAGTTCAACCATAATGTCTTTGTGTTTTTGGTTTCAAGAAATAAAGTTAATGCTTTTTTGTCAATCGGCTGTATAGATTGTTACTAAATCTTCTTAAATCGCTTGATTTTGTTGGTATTTTGGTATATTTTCTGCAAATTATCTATTGTTTTCGGGTTACTCCGAACAAAAAGACAACCAGGGCGAGCATGTCGGCGCTGCCTCCGGGCGACAGGTTGCGGGCGACAAACTCGCGATCCAAATCTTCGAGTCCCTCCTCCGAGAAATCCCGCAGCAGTCTTTGTGCGGCCCGCTTTACCCACGTCATGGCATCGGCCGATGCCCGGTGCACGATGTTGGTGTCGTCGAGGTCGGCCATGATGCGCAGTAGCGTGCGGTGGTTGGCATAGGTGTCGTTGGCCATGCGGCACGATGCGTAGAAGGGTAGCCAGTTGCCGAACAGGGCGGGATAGCCTTCGCGAGCATTGTCGAGCGCACCCTTCAGGCGAATGCCGGGACCGGCCGTCTGCTTGGCCTGTGCGCCGTGGGTGCCCGTGGGAGCCTCGAATGCGCCGGCCAGTTTGGCTATGGTTTGCGAGAGAAATGTGTAAGGGTCGGTGCGGCTTAAGGGACCCTGTCCGCCTTCTTCCTTTTGCTTTCCGTACATGAAGGCCAGCCGGGCCGAGGCCACCACGGCCAGACCCAGGGCGAAGAGCGCCCCTTTGTGCGTGTTGACCCCCCGGGTAGCATCGAGCATGGCCCTCTCGGCCTCGATCCCCACGGCTACCACCTGGCTGTGCGCAGGGAGGCAGTCGGCATGCCCCATCAGGGCGAGGCGCACAAAGTAAGGGTGCAGGGCACGAATGGCCCGCATCATCAGCGCATGGTCCATGTCGCTATGGGCACCGTTGCTGCGGCTGTCCACGAGACCCGGCTTGGGCGTGGTGTTGAGTTCGGTGCGCAGGGCACGCGTAGCGAGTTGCGCTATTAAATAAGGTGTGGTGGTGGGCGGCACCATCCTGACAGCGTCGGCAAGGCGGTTCTGCACCAGGGCCTTCCGCACGCGCGTGGCGCTGACGGGCCGTCCGCCGTCCTCGAGGCGTGCCAGCTCGCGCGTGTCGGGCAACATGGCCTTCATCAGTTCGTTGTAGCGGTGCGTCAGCGCATCGGCCGGTTCGCTGCCCACAAAGCGCACTGTGGCACCGAGGGCGGGTGCGATGTGGCGGCGGTACAGGTCGAGGTCGAGCGTCATCTGCGTGTCCGACGCGTCGGAGATGCGTTTCAGGAAATAGGTGGGGAAGGTGGTTTTGCTGACAGCGTAGTCGCTTCCGTCGGTCACCACCACGTTGGGCAGGTGGGCCAAGCCCTGCGCCACCATGTTCTTGCGCTCGGTGTAGGCAAAAGCCGAACAGTCCTCGCGCACCACAATGACGTAAAGCGTGGCCACCCTGCTTGCTGCCTGTTCCACGAGGAAGCGGTGTCCCAGGGTGAAGGGGTTGGCGTTCATCACCACGACACCGGTTGGCTGCTGGCCGGCGGCGGCCGTGGATGCCGCCTGTTTGCGGGCGATGGCCCGCAGCTTGTCGCAGTAGCGGCCGATGCCGCCGATGCCGGTCTCCATGAGTATGGCCTGCGGCGCCTCGGCCAACAGGCGGAACGACAGGCTCTCGAAGAGCTTGCGGTTGTGGGGCTTGGTGTAGAGCTTCACGCAGTGATGTCCGTCGGCATTGGCATGGGCTATAAGGTGCGACACGATGGTGTTGGCCAGCGCTTCGCCTTGATGGCCGTCGGCCACGGCCACACACTTGATGAGGTCGCCCTGCAGTCCGCCGCCGGCCACGATGTTGCCCGTGTCGTCGACCAGGGCGGCGTAGTAGTCCACGTCGTCGAGGCGGAGACCAGCGGCCGCCAGAAACTGTTCGATGCGGCTGCGGTGGCGCGGTATGTGTGTGTGTAACTGTACGATTTCCACGGTCTTTACAGGCGGTTAAGGTTGGTTGGCGTGCCAGTTGTCGACCAGGGCGTTGATGCTGGCCCATATCTCTTCCTGGGTGTGGCAGCGCATCCGCATGCAGATGCGTGCCTCGCGGCTGCACACCAGGCATCGCCGGGGCTGTGCGCCCACATCGGTGCGTGGTACGGGCATGCCCTGCCGGTCGATGATATCGATGTCGAACAGCCGGCCCAAGGGATGGCGGTCTTCTATCTGTACGGCCAGACGCTTGGCTTCGAGCAGGGGCAGGGGGGTGAGCAGGTAGGCTTCGTAGCCGGTGGGCAGGTCGCGCTCCACGATGGCCGGGGCTTCCCTGCCGTCGCCCTGTCCGAAAGCCTGCCTCATGGCCGCAACGGCGGCGTGGGCTACGGTGAGCGACTGCCGGTTGCGCTTCACGCTGCCCGGCACCACAACGGTAGCGCACACGAGGGTGAGCCGCGGGTTGGCGGCCAACAGCTGCAGTTGCATGGCATGGCGTGCGTCGCGGCTGTCCAAAAGCGCTTGTAGGGTGACCATAGGCAGGTTATAAGGTTGTGTGTGTTTTTCGGGGGTAAAGATATGCAATATTTATGAGACCTGCAAGTTTTCCAGTCATAATTATCTTTCTTTTCCCCTGTCGTGCAGCCGTATGCTTGCGGTAGACCGGGAAGGGACGCTGATGCGTAAAAAAATATCATATTTTCAGTGCGTTTGTGCGATTGTTCGGATAGTTTATACTACCTTTGCAGCCAGTTCGCTTATTTTATTAATCATTAACAAAAAGCATTATGGAAAACAAGTTCCGTTCATTTCTTTTCGGAGCGGCCATGCTTGTTGCCGGTGTGGCCTTTACGGCTTGCGGCAGCGATGACGAGCCGACGAAAAAAAAAGAATCTAAGGCTACAAAAGTGACCGCACAGCCCGTGGTGTATGTGTGCGACGAGGTGTTGGCCAGCTACGACGTGGTCCTCGACTACAACGGCCAGAAGGTAACCGTCACGACCGAGAACACGCAGCCCGCAACCTATAAATCGCCAACCGGTTCTTACCAATATGAAGATGTCCGCAAGTACACCGGTCCCAGCACCACGCTGACTTCGTTCCCCGCCAAGGTTACGGCTACGGGTACCTGCAAGCTCAAGGAGGGTCTCTCGCTCGACAATTTCGAGAAAATCAATTATAATTTTGCTGTCCAGTTTGAAGTTTCGAACGACAACGGCAACTTTTGGAAGACGATGTCGAACCCCCAGATATTCTCACGTTCGACACCTGTTATTGCAAAACTGAACGAAACAATGCGCAAGTGGTTTTCGGACGCCCAGATCACTGCAGAAGCCACTTTTGAGACTGCCGACGATTGCGCGCTAAAGAATACCCGGAACATTGATAATATTTGACCGAAACAACTATGAAAAAGATTATTTCCCTCCTTGGAGTTATTCTCGTGGCCTTCATGGCTACCACGCTCCTCTCGTGCGAAGAAAGCGACGACAACAATAATGGAAAGGTGACAGAGCAGGTCGTGCAGTTCACCTGCGAGCCCAACGACGCGCTTTTGCAGATGGCTGATCTCACCATAAGCTACACCGACGAGAACGGCAACACGAAGACGGAGAAACTCACGGGCAGCTTTTCCAAGCGTCTCACCATCAAGAGATTTCCGGCCGAAGGCGCTTTCAAGGTGCGTGCCGAGCTGAAATCGTATACGGGTTTCGCCAAGACTCCCGAACTTAAGTATTCGTTCACCCGTGGTACGACGACGAAGAATGGCAGCTACTCTCATTTTATGATACAGACGCAGGATCAGGTGGATGCGCTTCTGGCCAAGATCAACCAGTCGTCGTGGGAGTGGAGCTTCACTGCCGACGGCATATCGGTCAAGTAAGCAATGTGAACAGCGCGTACATACCGGCGCGACTATCTATACGACAAGCCGTCCCGTCCGCCCAATGGGCAGACGGGACGGCTTGTCGTATGTCGTTCCTGTCGACAGCCGGGACAGCGTAGCCCTGTCGGGCGGCCGTGCGCGTGGAACGCCGTGCGGCCGTTTATCCGCAATGGAAGAAACGGTCCACGAGCCGCTGCATGGCCTCGTGGTTTCCGGCTATGTCGTGGCGCAGGTTGCGATCGCCGAAGGCACGCAGCTGGGCCACGATGCCGTCGATGGCTGCGGGCGTGAACACGCCGTGGGCCTCGAACACCTTGCGGCTCTTCTCGAGCTGGTCGGCCGATGCCGCACAGCTGTCGGGCAGTTGGGCGAGTGCTGACACACGGGCAGAGTTTTCGGGGTCGTGTATGTTGTAGTCGACGTAGGTGCGGCTGGCCAGGTCCAAGGCGTTGTCCATCTCGAACCCGTGGCGCGAAGCCACGCAGAGGCCGGCCAGCAACTGGTAGATGTCGGCCGACCCGTCGGGCGATCGCATCTCGACGGTCTGCTTGAGCGATGTGTCGCAGCGCGCCGTGCCTTCAAGCGGGTTGGCCTGACGGCACATGTCGCGCCCTGAGGTCCATCCCAGCGGCACCCTTACCAGTACCGAACGGTTGCAGTCGCCCCAGCACACGTTGGTGGGAGCCTCCTGGTGGGGCACGAGGCGGAAGTAGGACGTGGGGTTCTTGTTGCCGAAGGCGGTGATGGCTGGCGCCAGGTCGATCATGCCGGCAATGATGGTGCGGGCCTCGGTGCTCAGTTGTCCGTCGCGGGTCATGAGGTTCTTGCCGTCTTTCATGATCCGCATGTGTATGTGCAGTCCCGACCCGGCCTTTCCGGTGGTAATCTTCGGTGCGAAGGTCACGTTGAGCCCCCGGTTGTGGGCCACGTTCCTGATGACCCATTTGGCCACCATGAGCTGGTCGGCGCTGGACTCCGTGTCGACAGGCAGGAACTCTATCTCGCCCTGCTCGTAGATATTGCCGTCCATGCGGAAGTTGCCCACTTCGGAATGTCCGTATTTTATTTGTCCGCCCGTGCGTGCAATGTAGTCCATGCACTGGGTGCGGAAGGCTGTGGTCTTGGCAAACGGCGCGGACTCGTGGTAGCCGCGCTGGTCGGAGGCGGCAAAAGTAGCGGTGTCGGGTGTAACGACATAGTATTCGAGCTCGCCCATGGTGTGGAACTCCATGCCCGTAACCTTCCTGAAGGCATTGGCTGCCTTGGCCAGCGTGTGCTCGGGCGCACTCTCGAGCGGCAGACCGTCTTTGCCGAAGAACGAGGCCAGCAGGCACAGCGTGGGTATCTCGCTGAAGGGGTCGACAAAGGCGGTGCGGTAGCGCGGCACTACATAGAGGTCGCTGCTGCCTGCACTGATGTAGGGGAAGAGGCTTGAGCCGTCGACACGCTCGCCGCAGGTAAGCAGTGTGTCGAGGTAACCGAGACTGTTGATGGTGAAATTCAGGGTCTTCAGTTTGCCGTCGCCTGCCGGATACATGAAATTCACCATGCGTATGCCGTTGTGGCGCACGAAATCGATGATGTCGGCCTTGGTGAAATCGGTTGCCGGTTTTTGCAGGTACGCCACCACGGGGTTGGCGTTGAGCAATAGTTCGTCGCTGTTCATAGTAGGGGGTTGTTTAAGGATTGTTTCGAGGTTTTCGGTAAAGTCTTTCTTCGTCGGCAAATATAGCGATTTAATCGTTATGCGCAAAATATTCGCCCGTTATTTTTTCATACCGGTCGTTCTGTCCTGTTGTCGTTGTGATGGCTTATTTGGGGACTGGCGCGCTGCCTGTTTGCGATAAGTGTCCTTTCGCATTGCGGAATGTGTCCTTTCGCATTGCGGAATGTGCCTTATCGCACTGCGGTTACTATGCTTTCGCAACGCCGTTTGTGCCTTATCGCAAACCCGTGCCGTCTTGTGTTTCCGGCATCCTCGCGTTTTCCGTAGCCCGAACCCATGTGGGGGTTTCCAAAGATGCCGAATGTAGATGGGAAATGTCATGGTTGAGCGTATTTTACTCCGCAAGTAAGCTCGCCGAACATTTCTTGCCCCAATTCCTTTGCAACTTGCGAAAAATACCGTAAATTTGCCACGCTCCACCTTTTATAATAGTACAACGATGGAAGAGAGATATATCAATCCGCATACTGATTTCGGTTTCAAACGTCTGTTCGGTTCTGAGTTCAACAAAGAGCTCCTCGTGAGTTTTCTGAACGCCATATTCCACGGCGAGCAGAACGTGCGCGACGTTACTTACCTGAACTCCGAGCAGCTCGGCGACCGTCTGGACGCGCGCCGTGCCGTCTTCGACGTTTACTGCGAGAACGACCGCGGCGAGAAGTTCATCGTGGAGATGCAGAACGTCTACCAGGAGTTCTTCAAGGACCGCACGGTTTACTATTCCACCTTTCCCATCCGCGAGCAGGCTCAGCGCGGCGGCGACTGGGATTTCCACCTGAACGCCGTTTACACTATTGGTCTGCTGAATTTCAATTTTGCTGAGGGTTTGGCCAATGCCCGCCGTTGGCACCACGAGGTGAAGCTTATGGAGGTCGACACGCATGAAGTGTTTTACGACAAGCTCACGTACATCTATATCGAAATACCGAAGTTCGACAAGCGTGAAGACGAGCTGGTCACCATGTACGACAAGTGGATGTATGTGCTGAAAAACCTGTCTGCGCTGATGGACCGTCCCGCTGCCCTGCAGGAGCGTGTCTTTACGCGTCTTTTCGAACAGGCCGAGATCTCGAAGTTCGATGCCGCAGAGCTGCGGTATTACGAGGACAGCGTAAACGCCTACCGCGACATCGTGAACGCCATAAAGACGGCCGAAAAGAAAAGATATGCCGAGGGTGTTGCAGAAGGTCGTGCCGAGGGTCGTGCCGAGGGCTGTGCCGAGGGTATCGCCGACGTGGCCAAGTCGATGTTGGCGAAAGGGCTTGCAGTTGACATGGTTTCGGAGCTGACCGGTCTGTCGGCCGACCAGATAGCACGCCTTTGCCTGTAGAACGGTGTTTTTGCCGGCCGATTGCGCTCCCTAACGTATAACACCTTTATTAATCGTACAACGATGGAAGAGAGATATATCAATCCGCATACTGATTTCGGTTTCAAACG
>CAVKJH010000024.1:0-29404 GCA_963656755.1 bacterium | reverse complement strand
GACGTGGCCAAGTCGATGTTGGCGAAAGGGCTTGCAGTTGACATGGTTTCGGAGCTAACCGGGCTGTCAGCCGAACAGATAGCACGCCTTGGATGAAGGAACGAACAACTTTCGACGGTATGAAATGCCCTAAGTCCAACTAATTAGCAGTAAATATTTGGATTATTCGGGATAAAGTGTTAAATTTGCAGAAATTTGTATCGCAATGGATGCCAACGAGAAGATAATCGACACGTTCGCCACACGCGTTAGGCAAATGATACTTCAGTATCATGACGTGATAAAGGAGAATGGTGAACTTTATGCTATGGTAGACGAGCGAGATGCGCAAATACGGCTACTTGAGGCAAAGGTGCGGCAGCTCCAGAACGATTACAATTCACTGAAGACGGCACGTATGATAGAGGTGAGCGACCAAGACCTTGATACTGCCAAGCGAAAAGTGAACAAACTCATACGCGACGTCGACAAGTGTATAACGCTGCTCAGTGAACAAAAGTAACAAGTGGTGATGTCAGAATCAGAACAGAATAAGATAAACATACGGTTGCATATCTATGACACAGATATCATGGTGCGGGTTCCGCGCGATGAAGAACCGTTGTACCGTAAGGATGCGGAACTCATCAACGAGCTCATGAACGCCTATTACGCCAATTTCAAAGGCATAAAGGGTGATAAGGAAATAACCTATTTCGCGATGATTGACCTTGGGCTGAGGCTCCAGAAAGAACTAAGGCGCAACGATACCAAACCTTATGACGACATTCTCACCAAGCTGACTTCTGAAATCACGGACGTGCTGAAAAGTAAATGAGCCGCAATCGAGATAGTGAGAATATGAATCGACAACCAACAACAATAAACCATTAATGATAGCAATAATTGTAACCGCTATTGTAGCCCTTGTCATCGGGTGCGTGGCGGGTTATCTTGTTTTCCGGTATGTTTTGACTGGGAAATATAAGGAGATGATGGAAACGGCACAGAAAGATGCCCAGGTGATTAAAGAAAAGAAGCTGCTCGAAGTCAAAGAGAAATTCCTTAACAAGAAGAGTGAACTTGAGAAAGAAGTGCAGCAACGCAACCAGAAAATTCAGCAGTGCGAAAACAAACTGAAGCAACGCGAATTGTCACTCAATCAGCGTCAAGAGGAACTGGGACGCCGCAAACAGGAGAATGATCAGGCGCAACAGCGAATCGATAACGAAATGAGGGTCATCGCTTTGAAGCAGGCCGACCTCGAAAAAATGCAGGAACAAGAGCGCGCCAAGCTCGAAGAACTCTCGGGCCTTTCGGCTGAAGAAGCCAAAAACCGTTTGGTGGAAAGCATGAGAGACAAAGCCAAAATGGATGCTGCAAGCTACATCAATGAGATTGTAGACCAAGCCAAACTCGATGCCAACCAGCAAGCCAAGAAAATTGTCATACAGACCATACAACGGGTCGCTACCGAGACTGCCATAGAGAACTCGGTCAGCGTGTTCCATATTGACAATGACGAGGTGAAGGGCCGTATTATCGGACGTGAAGGACGTAACATCCGTGCACTTGAGGCTGCCACAGGTACAGAAATTGTCGTTGACGACACTCCCGAATCGATTATTATTTCGGCTTTCGACCCTGTGCGCCGCGAAGTATGCAGGTTGGCTCTCCACCAGCTTGTGGCCGACGGACGTATACATCCTGCACGCATCGAAGAGGTGGTGGCAAAGGTCAAGAAGCAACTCGACAACGAAATTGTGGAAACCGGAAAGCGTACGGCCATCGACCTCGGTATACACGGTTTGCATCCTGAACTCATACGCATCATCGGAAAAATGAAATACCGCTCGTCGTATGGACAAAACCTGTTGCAGCATGCACGCGAAACGGCAAATCTCTGCTCGGTCATGGCTGCTGAACTTGGACTTAACCCCAAGAAGGCCAAGCGTGCTGGTTTGCTCCACGATATTGGTAAGGTCCCCGATGAAGAAAGCGAGTTGCCCCATGCGCTGCTGGGTGCCAAGATGGCCGAAAAGTTTAAGGAAAAGCCTGAAATAGTTAATGCTATAGCAGCCCATCACGATGAGGTGGAGATGAATTCTCTTTTGGCTCCCATCGTGCAGGTATGCGATGCCATTTCGGGTGCACGTCCGGGTGCACGTAGAGAAATTGTGGAGGCATACATCAAGCGTCTCAACGACCTTGAAGCCATTGCGATGAGCTATCCCGGTGTAACCAAAACGTACGCCATACAAGCCGGCCGTGAGCTTCGTGTTATCGTAGGTGCAGACAAGATGAACGACGAAGAAAGCACAAAGCTCAGCTCAGAGATTGCAGAAAAGATACAGAACGAGATGACGTATCCCGGACAAGTGAAGATTACGGTAATCCGCGAGACACGTTCGGTGGCCTACGCCAAATAGTCTTTCGCACTGAAATACATGTCGATGCGGCGCCGTTCCTTCCCATAAGTATATGGAGGAACGGCGCCGCAAAGCATATTGTCCGAGCGTGTGCCGTTCTTCCGACCGTTGTGCCGACGTTGCAAATCCGCAAATTTCCCGACTCCATGTTGGGTAGCCATCCCCGATAATCCGTATTTTAAGAACTTTCCGCATAATTTTTGTCAACTTGAAGACGGAAGGTTGCAAAAAAGCATTATCTTTGTCGGACAAAAAACTGTGAAATGAAATTAGTGTATGCATTGGTGCTGGCTTTAATCTTTTCGGCTTGTGCCAATAGAAATAAAGGTACGGACATAACGGGTTTTGACTCGCTTGCCCAGACTGAAGCAACGTCTTCAAATGACACCGATACAGATGCTGGTGCTGCAAAGGCACTCAAAGCAATCTATGTCGATGTGTATGCATGGTATGCCAAGGCCGAGGATGACCTTTCGCTTTTAGCCAAGATGCCCGATTTTGATGCCAAGTACATGTCGGCCGATTACACGAAAGTGTTGCGACAGGTGACTGTTAAAGACAAGGACTGCGAGAACAAAGGACTGGTCGGATTTTTCGACTATGACCATTGGGTATGTGCGCAGGATTTCCAAGGTCTGTCAATGGAGATAGTAAAGTTGTCGGGTTCTACTCCAGGTGTACGTCATGCAGATGTCGACATCACTAATCTTGGCAAAAAGAAAAGAATAGGCATAGATTTGGTCTATGAAGGTGGGCAATGGAAAATAGATGATTTCCATGTCGACGGCACCTCGGAGAAAAAGCGCATGCATGAATATTTAGACGAGGATTAATACCAGCAGTCACCGGCATTACTTTGAGTGTTTTTTACTCATTACTAAAGTTCTTTACTTACACGATTTAGCCCAATAACGGTGCTGCATTTCTCTAAGTACCATCAAAATACGGGACATACAGAAGGAAATATGGAATTATTGAAGCGACTATCTGTTTTTTTCGGCAGACATGTGTCGGCCATCGTGATATGCATGGCATTGTTGGCATTGCTGAAGCCAGAAGCGGTCAGTTTTATCAAGACAAGTTATGTCAATACATTGCTTGGTATTGTGATGTTCGGTATGGGTTTGACCCTCAAAGCTGATGATTTCCGTATCGTGTTCAGCCATCCCAAGGATGTGATGATAGGTTTTGCGGCCCAGTTCACCATCATGCCGCTTGTAGCCTATGTGTTGGCGCGATGCTTTCACCTTTCGCCCGAACTGACAGTCGGAGTCATATTGGTTGGCACATGCCCTGGCGGAACATCTTCGAACGTAATGACTTACCTTGCCAAGGGTGATGTGGCCTTGTCGGTCGGAATGACGGCTGTATCGACCGTGTTGGCTCCGATAGTCACTCCGTTGCTCACATATCTTTATGCCGGACAGACTGTTGACGTGAACATGATGTCAATGTTCATTTCAATCATTCAAGTCGTGATCCTGCCCATTGTGCTTGGCTTGGCCATCAACCGTTTCTTTCCGAAATTGGCCGACCGGGCTGCCGATATATTGCCGCTTGTGTCAACGTTGGCCATAGTGGCTATTGTGGGAGCAGTGGTAAGTGCCAATGCCGCCAAACTCATGGGATGTGGCATGGTGGTGCTGTGTGTTGTCGTGCTGCACAATCTTATGGGGTATGTCCTCGGTTATGGAGCCGGCAAGTTGCTGGGCATGCCCGTGAACAAATGCCGCACTGTGGCTATCGAGGTAGGCATGCAGAACTCCGGATTGGCGACATCGTTGGCAACGGTGCATTTTGCGCAATACCCGTTGGCCACCATCCCCGGGGCCGTGTTCAGTGTGTGGCACAATGTGTCGGGTGCATTGCTTGCCAACCTGTTCCGGCGTCAGTCAGAACGGACAAACAATAAAAAACAAGATTAAAATGAATGCTTCAAACAACGCTTGGCGGTGCTTCGTGCTGGTCGTTTCCGTAATTATGGCCTTGGCCAGCTGTAAGGATGCAAAAGTAGCCGGCCGTAAAAGTCAGTCCCTTGACAATACGATGACCATAGCCGGTCACCGGTTTGTAGACCTCCAGCTGCCAAGCGGTGTGTTGTGGGCGGAAACCAACATCGGTGCTGATGCCCCGACCGACTATGGCGACTTCTTTGCCTGGGGCGAGATACAGCCCAAGACTGACTGTTCGCAGGAGACGTATCGGTATGGCACAGACTTCGAACGGATGACGAAGTACAACGCTTCGGACTGCAAGATGGTACTTGATGCGGACGACGATGCAGCTGCGGCCAACTGGGGCGACGGCTGCAGAATGCCGACCCGTAAGGAGTTCGAGGAATTGAGCGACACGGCCAACTGCGTCTGGAAATGGACGAAGATAGCTGTGGCCGGAAATGACAGTGTGTCCGGATACGAGGTAAAGAGCGTACGCAATGGAAACACCCTATTCTTGCCCGCAGCGGGAGTCCGCAATGGCAAGGAAACGGTGATGCGCGGAGCCAATGCCGTGTACTGGACCAGCACGAGGGATGCCGCCCAGCCAGGAAACGCCACCTGTCTTTCGTTCTATTTTGCCAACTACAGATGTTACGAGAATGTGCGCTACATCGGTTCTTCGGTCAGGCCCGTAGCGGAAAGGGAAAACTCACAAGCAGTAAAATAACGGAAACCGGTTTTATATATCACGCTATTCCAAACAACCAATAAGAAACAATGCTTACTCGAATGAAAATGTTAAGATTGATGGCAGTCGTGCTTCTTGCCACACTGCTCTGTACCACCGGTTGCAAGACATCGACCCCAAAGCAGAGCACCGATACGCTGTCTGTGGATACAATAGCACAACAGCCCGACACCCTCGTCGTGGACAGCCTTGGTTATCAGAAGAAAACCGTTTCAGGTCTGGAATGCGTCATCGTGGTGGACTATCCGCAGGGCGACGACAGCCTCGCACTGGCCGTGAAGCATTTCATTGCCCGCGAGTTGGCTGCACGCTACATACCGCGCGAGAGAACCGACGAACAGAAATACCTGCGCAGCTATCCGATCTATAGCGGAAGCGTAGCCGACGGCAAAACGCTGCTTGATTTCTATGGAGCGGGCACCATGCGCTATTACGCCGATTATAGAAAGGAAATGTCCGAATTCAGCGAAGAGTCGACAGAAATGCCGCTTAGTCAGCATCTGCGCATCAAGAAAAGTGCCGACACCCCCCTGTATGTAACCTACAGCGTAACGGAAGACAGATATATGGGCGGTGCCCACGGGTCTTTCACAAGCTATAGCGTCAACATCAGCAAGAGCACGTTCAAACCCGTTGTCAATATGGTTGACTCCACCCGCGTACGTGCGCTCCAAACCCTGCTTCGCAAGGGTGCGATGCAGTATCTCAGTGACTGCGGAGAGAGCTCGGTGGCCGACTCCAGTCTGAACGAGTATCTCATCTTGCCCGAGAACGGGCAGATTCCGTTGCCGTCGCACACGCCTTGGCTCGACAACGACAGTCTGAATTTCGTCTACCAGCAATATGAAATAGCGGCTTATGCCGTCGGCCTTGTGTCGTTCAAAATCGCCGTCAAGGACATACGGCCTTACCTCACCGCCGAAGCCAAGGCCTTGTTAGGCAAGTAAGCCGCTGCCCGGTCGGTACAGCCGGGCAGCCGTCGTTTCAATTAGCGGAATGGTTCAATGCCCTCCGTTACCGCCCCAACCTTCAACCTAAGCCCATTACAACCATGACCCACATCCATTTCAGCCTTCCCTATATTACTCGCCCCGGCCAGTCGCTCCAACTGCACATGGCCACAGCGGGCAGTCCCCAGCAGACTTATGCCATGACGTCAGCCGACGGGCAGTTATGGACCTGCGATATTGACGTCTGTAATGATGCAGACCCAGTCGACTATTTTTTCAGCGTGAACAGCTGCGAGCGTGAGGAACGGCGAGAGTGGACTACCGTTGCACACCGGCTTGAGCTTGGCGGCAAGCAAACAGAAGCCTGCTATGTGTGTTGCCGATGGAACGACATGCCGTGCGACTCCTATCTTTACAGTTCGGCCTTTACCGATTGCGTGAACCGGCACGCTTGCGGCAGTTCTGTCGATGCGTCTTATGCCAGGACCCTGCGTGTCAGCGTACGTGCGCCGCAACTGCGCGCCGGAAGCCGTCTGCAGTTGGTAGGACAGGCCGAGGCGCTCGGCCAATGGGATCCCGGCAAGGCTTTGCCCATGCACGAGCACAATTACAACGAATGGGTGGCCGATATCGACCTCGATGCCGTTGCCGATGCACAGGCCACCGAGTTCAAGTTTATTGCCGTCACCTCAAAGGGCAACGTGCTTTGGGAAACGGGCCGCAACCGCACGTTTGCATCCTTGCCGGTTGGCGATGCCGGCATGGTGGTGTGGGAACAAGACCAGGCCTTCTTTGAGATTTTCGACGAGAAACTTGCCGGTACGCTTGTCCCGGTCTTCTCCCTGCGCACCCAAGGCAGTTTTGGCGTGGGCGATTTCGGCGACCTCAAGGCCATGATAGACTGGGTGGCCGACATCGGCCAGCGGGTGCTGCAAGTATTGCCGGTCAACGACACCACTGCCACACACACCTGGGCCGACTGCTACCCTTACTCGTGTATCAGTGTGTTTGCTCTCCATCCGCAGTACGCCGACCTCAGGCAGTTGCCTGCTATAGCCGACGCTGACAAGGCCCGGCAATTCGAACAGCTGCGCGAAGAACTCAATGCCCTGCCGCAAATCGACTACGAGCGGGTCAACAATGCCAAGGCCAACTACCTGCGGGCCGTTTTTGCCCAGGAAGGCAAGACGGTCATGGCCTCTCTCCGGTTCAAGCAGTTTCTGAAAGAAAACGAACACTGGATAGTGCCCTATGCACAGTACTGCCATTTCCGCGACATCTTCCATACCGCAGATTTCAGCCAGTGGACAGGCCACGAGCACTGGAACGAAGCCGACCGGGGAGCTCTCATGAACCCCAGAACCCACGAGTATGCCGATGTGGCGTTCCACTACTATGTGCAGTACATACTCGACCAACAGATGCGGGCCGCACACGAATATGCCAAGTCAAGGGGTGTCGTGCTGAAGGGCGACATACCCATCGGTGTCAACCGGAACGGTTGCGACGTGTGGCACGAGCCGCAGTATTTCAATCTCGACTCGCAGGCCGGCGCCCCGCCCGATGCCTTTGCCACCAACGGCCAGAACTGGGGCTTCCCCACCTACAACTGGCAGCGTATGCTCGACGACGGTTGCCGGTGGTGGATCAGGAGATTCCAGAACATGTCGAAATTCTTTGATGCCTACCGCATCGACCATGTGCTGGGTTTCTTCCGCATATGGGCCATTCCCACCACCTGCGTGCACGGACTGCTCGGACAGTTTGACCCGGCGCTTGCGCTCAGTCCCGAGGCGATACGGGCCTACGGGCTGCACTTCGACGAAAAGCGTTTCACGACACCTTTTGTCACCCGCCACATGGTGGAAGAACTGTTTGGCGACCGGGCGGAAACGGTTATCGACACCTACCTCGACTGCGAACAGGGTGAGCCGTATGCGCTCAAGCCCGAATACGATACCGAACGCAAGATAGAGGCCGCCTTTGGGTGTTGCGATTCCGATGCCGACGAGTCGTTGCGTGACAGACTTTACCGCCTTGTAGAGGATGTGCTTTTTGTGCGCGACGCCCACGATGCCGGCCTGTTCCATCCGCGCATCACGGCCCAAACCACCTTCGCTTACCGTATGTTGAGCGATGGCGAAAAGGATAGTTTCAACCGGCTGTACAACGACTACTATTACCGCCGCAACAACCAGTTCTGGTATCAGGAGGCCATGCGCAAGCTCCCGGTGCTTGTCCAGGCCACCCGCATGCTCGTGTGTGCCGAGGACCTCGGCATGGTACCCGACTGTGTGCCGTGGGTCATGCAGCAGCTCCGCATACTGAGCCTTGAGCTGCAGCAGATGCCCAAGGCATACGGCCTTACGTTTGGCAACCTCAACGACAATCCCTACCGCAGCGTCTGCACGCTCTCCACCCACGATATGCCCACATTGCGCCAGTGGTGGGACGAGGACAGTGGCCGCACCCAGCTCTATTTCAATACCGAACTTCATCGCAGCGGCGAGGCTCCCCATCCGTTGTCTGCCAGTCTTGCCACCGAAATCGTGGCCAACCAGCTGGCCAGTCCATCCATGCTCTGCATACTCTCGCTACAGGACTGGCTGTCCATGGACGAGCGTCTCCGCTTGCCCGATGCCAACGGCGAGCGCATCAACATACCTGCCAATCCGCACCATTATTGGCGCTACCGCATGCACCTCAACATCGAAGACCTGCGTGCTGCCACGCCGTTCTGCGACCATCTGCGCCGACTGCTCGCGCAGACGGGTCGTCGGGTGGATGATGCCTGACCGAACGGCGACAGTGTGTCTGTAATATCCGATAATCAGCTATTGGTGTCCGCTAAAAATCGAAGAAACCAGTCCCGTAGGGACGACATATTATCGTAGGTGCTTGCCCCTGCGTTTAACGGTTCTTCGTTTTTCCATCGCCCCTGTAGGGGGCGCATAATTTAACGCCGTTTGCGATTTAAATATGCGCCCCCTACAGGGGCAAAAACTGCACAAACGCTACATATTTTGATATGAATTCTGAACACCCTACCTACAGGGGCAATTTACAGTGAACATCGCAGATGTAAAGATAAGCCCCCATAGTGAGAAAATTTACTAAAGTACAGGTGTTCAATATTTTACAACACTAAATCAGATTTTTGCCGGACATCAATATAAAACAACAAGCAGCCAGGATATTATCCCGACTGCTTGTGGTTTGTGGTACCTCTTGGAGTTGAACCAAGGACACATGGATTTTCAGTCCATTGCTCTACCACCTGAGCTAAGGTACCTTGCTTTCTGCGGACGTTGCCGTTCTGTTTTGCGGTGCAAAGGTAGCTAATATTTTTCAATGCCACAAGAGAAATTTGCGGCGTTATGATTTGTTAACATTCGCCATCAAAGGTGATACTTGTATTTCCGCCGGGCCCGTTCGGGTGTCGTGACGAAACCCGAACCCGAAGCGCCCCCCTTTGCCATGCCCCGGTACTCGGCCCAGCGCGCCCTGATGCGGTCTACATAATCCACCGTTTCGGAGCCGCGCATGTATCCGTGTTTCACCACCGGGTCATTATAATAAGGTGACGTTCCGAGTTTCAGCACATACTCGCGCACGTCGGCCCAGCTGTGTGCGTTGCGCCCGTGCTTTTCTGCCAGCGACATGGCGTCGCGTATGTGGAAATAGCCGCCGTTGTAGCTGGCCAGCACGAAGAGCGTGCGCTCGGCCGTAGGCACGTCGCGGAACTTCGAGTCCAGTTCCCGGATGTATTTGGCAGCTGCGGCGATGTTCTGCTCGGGGTCGAAAAGATTGCTGCGCGACAACCCCAGATGGTCGGCGGTCGACGGCATGATCTGCATGAGTCCGCATGCCCCCGCCCACGATTTGGCTTTGGGGTCGAACGTCGATTCCTGGTAACACTGGGCAGCCATCAGCCGCCAGTCCCAGCGCGCCAGGGGCGCATAGTGGCGGAAATAGTGGTCGTAATGCGACACGACGCCCCCCGACCGGTCGAGCATGGGCGAGTACACACGGCGCACCACACTCCGTGCGGAAAGCACGAAAGCCTCCTCTTTCTTCGTCTTGGCAATCATGTCGGGCCTGAACCAGCGGTCCAGACTGTCGGCCAGCTCGCGGTTGCCCTGCTGCACGGCCCACTGCGCCTTGCCGCCGGCCAGTTTCGCGCCGGCATAGCTGATTCCGCCAAACGTCTTGGGCAGCGGAAAAGCCACGATGTCGGCGTCGCCCTTTTTCAGGCGTTCCACCATCTCGGCTGTGTCCTTGCAGACCTCCACACGCAGCGACACGCCCAGCTTCTGCGCAAATTTCTCGCAGAGCAGATACTGCAGCCCCATGCCGCGCCCATGATAGTCGTAGTAAGTTTCGGGTCCCGAGAGCGTGAGCATGATGAGTTCGCCGTTGGCCTGTATGTCGCTCATGCCGAACGACGAGTCGGCCGGGATGGAATCACCGCCGACTGAGGTGCCCCACGGGGTGACTGCCGGCTTTTTCGGGTCGGTGCACGATGCGAAAAATATAAAGAGGATAAATATGTAAAATGTGTTGACTTTCATCTTAATTCACCACAAAATTAATACAATTATTGCATAAATGGACAGAAATAGCTATATTTGCCACAATTTTTAAGTAAATATAGGTATTTCGATAACACATAAACATCAAAATGGGCATAATACGGATAGCCGTCCAATCGAAAGGACGCCTTTATGAAGACACGATGAACTTGCTGAAAGAAGCCGACATACGGGTGAGGGAGAGCAAGCGCACGCTGTTAATCAAGAGTTCCAATTTCCCCCTCGAAGTGCTGTTTCTTCGCGACGACGACATACCGCAGAGTGTGTCGAGCGGTGTGGCTGACATCGGCATTGTGGGCGAGAACGAGTTTCGCGAGAAGCACGAGGATGCACAGACCATCATGCGCCTGGGCTTTTCCAAGTGCCGCCTGTCGCTGGCCATCCCCAAGACTGTCGACTATCCGGGCCTGTCGTGGTTCAGCGGTCGCAAGATAGCCACCTCGTACCCCAACATCCTGCGCAGCTACATGAACAGCCACAACATCAAGACCGACATTCATGTCATCACCGGTTCGGTGGAAATCAGTACCGGCATCGGACTGGCCGACGCTATTTTCGACATCGTGTCGTCGGGGTCGACGCTCGTCCACAACAACCTGAAGGAGGTGGAGACCGTGATGGAAAGCGAGGCGCTGCTCATCGGCAACTGGCAGATGGACGAGGAGAAGCACGCCATTCTCAACGAAATGCTTTTCCGTTTCAAGGCCGTCATGTCGGCGCAAAACAAAAAATACGTGATGATGAACGTGCCCAAAGATCAGATCGAAGCCATCACCGAGGTGCTGCCCGGCGTGAAGAGCCCCACCATCATACCCCTGTCGGACACCAACTGGTGCGCCGTGCACACCGTCATCGACGAGAAGCGCTTTTGGGAAATCATCGGCCAACTGAAAGAACTGGGTGCCCAGGGCATACTGGTCACCCCCATTGAGAAAATGATATTGTAAGAAACCGATAAACCGGAGAAGTAAGGAATGAACATCGTAAGATATCCTGACAAGGAACAATGGCCCGGCCTGACAGGCCGTCCGCACATAGACCACACCCAGTTGCACGCCACGGTGTCGGCCATACTCGACGAGGTGAAGGCCCACGGCGACAGTGCCGTCAGAAAATACGAAGCGCAGTTCGACCACGCCCAGCTGGAATCGCTGGCTGTCAGCGAGGCCGAAATGGACGAAGCCATGCACCTGGTGAGCGATGACCTGAAAGCGTCGATCGAGCTGGCCCACCGCAACATTGCCAAGTTCCACGAGGCGCAGCAGTTCGAGAGCCGTCGCATAGAGACGGCCAAGGGCGTAGTGTGCTGGCAGAAAAGCGTGGCCATCGAGAAGGTGGGCCTGTACATTCCGGGCGGAACGGCCCCCCTCTTCTCCACCGTCCTGATGCTGGCCACCCCTGCCAAGATAGCCGGTTGCGGGCAAATCGTGCTCTGCACGCCCCCCGACCGCGAGGGGAAAGTGAACCCCGCCATTCTGGTGGCCGCCCGTGTGGCCGGCGTGGAGCATGTGTACAAGGCCGGAGGCGTACAGGCCATCGGTGCCATGGCCTACGGCACGGAGACCATACCGCGCGTATACAAGATATTCGGACCGGGCAACCAGTATGTCATGGCTGCCAAACAGCTGGTGAGCCTGCACGACACGGCCATCGACATGCCGGCCGGACCCAGCGAGGTGTGTGTCATTGCCGACGACACGAGCGACCCCCAGTTCGTGGCTGCCGACCTGCTCTCGCAGGCCGAGCACGGTAGCGACTCGCAGGTGTTTCTCATCACCACGTCGGAGACGACCCTGAAGGCCGTCACCGCCGAAGTGGATCGCCAACTGCAGCGGCTGCCGCGGAAAGCGGTTGCCCAGCAGTCGCTGGCCAGTTCGCAGTTTGTGCTGGTGCACGACAAGGACGAGGCCATGGCACTCAGCAATGCCTATGCCCCCGAGCACCTCATCATCGCTACGGCCGACCACAGCGCACTGGCCGAAAAGGTGGTCAACGCCGGCAGCGTGTTCCTCGGCTCTTGGGCATGCGAAAGTGCGGGCGACTATGCCAGCGGCACCAACCACACCCTGCCCACCCACCAGTATGCACTGGCCTACAACGGCGTGAACCTCGACAGTTTCAACCGCAAGGTCACCTTTCAGCACCTCACCGAGGAGGGCATCAGGAGCATCGGCCACGCCGTGGCCTGCATGGCCGAGAACGAGCAGCTCGAAGCGCACGCACAGGCCATGCGCATCCGCATGGAGAAGCTGCACCTGCTCTAAAGCAGCACGGTGGCACGTCCGTCTGCACCGCCGCCGACCGGCTGCTTGCGAAAGGTGTCTTGTCGCATTGCGATAGCTATCGTTTCGCGATGCGGAAGGATAGCTATTGCGATGTGAAAGCATAGCTATCGCAATGCGAAACGGTAGCTTTCGCAACCGCAACATTTTGGGGCGTGCCGCGCCCTCAAAAACCCAACAGAAATACCCAGTAAAAAAATGAAACCGCTAAAAGAACTGGTCAGACCCAATATATGGCAGTTGGCTCCTTACAGCTCTGCCCGCAACGAGTATGCCGGCAAAGAGGCCAGCGTGTTTCTCGACGCCAACGAGAATCCTTACAACAAGCCGCTCAACCGCTATCCCGACCCCTTGCAGAACGAACTGAAGGTGAAGCTGGCCGCTATAAAGCAAGTGCATCCTGACAACATCTTCCTGGGCAACGGGTCTGACGAAGCCATCGACCTGGTGTACCGTGTGTTCTGCCGTCCGGGCATCGATAACGTGGTGGCTATCGAACCGACCTACGGCATGTACAAAGTGTGTGCCGACATCAACGATGTGGCCTACCGCACCGTGAATCTCGACCCGCAATTCGGCATGCACGCTGAGTCTTTGCTGCACTGTTGCAACAAAAACACCAAAGTGATATGGATATGTTCGCCCAATAACCCCACCGGCAACAACATGGACACCGGCGAAATGGAAACCGTGCTGCGGCAGTTTTCCGGCATCGTGGTCATCGACGAGGCGTACAGCGATTTCTCCACCGCCCCGGTGTTCCGCACACGGCTCGGCGAATTTCCCAACCTCATCGTGCTCAACACCATGAGCAAGGCATGGGGGTGCGCCGCCCTGCGGCTGGGCATGGCCTTTGCCGGCAAGGAAATCGTTGAACTGTTCAACAAGGTGAAATATCCCTACAACATCAACCTGCTGACGCAGCGCAGTGCCATGGAGATGCTCGATGAACGGGAAAATGTGGAAAAATGGGTCACCATCCTGCTGCAGGAACGTGCGCGCCTCATGCATGCATTCCTCGAACTGCCCTTATGCGAGACGGTGTATCCGTCGGATGCCAATTTCTTTTTGGCCAAAATGACCGACGCACAGGCTGTCTACGACTATCTGGTAGGCAAAGGCATCATCGTGCGCAACCGCACACGCGTTACCCTTTGCAAGGATTGTCTGCGGATAACCGTCGGCACAAAAACCGAAAACTCTGAGTTGCTGGGCGCTCTGCGCCAGTACCAGTAACGGTAGTTGCACCTGTAGGTGTGCATATTTTGACCGCAAAAGGCGTAGAATGTTTTTCCCCTTACAGGCTGGGTTTTGAACCTCCTGCCTGTAAGGGGCAAATGTTTTGCGCCATCAGCGGCACTCGTAGTAGAACCAATAGGTGTTGCCGTACTTGTCGCGCAACGCCGTGTAACGTTCGCGCCGGTCGGCATATTTCCTGCCCAACTCCTGAAAATCTTCGTAGTCGGCCTCCAATACACTGTTGTGATAGTCCACAACGGGTTGGCTCGTGGTGTGGTTGTATAGTATAAGGGCTTCGCGGTAATGTTTGGGCAGACTGTCGTTTACGGAATAAAAACGGCCGATGCACCGTGCAAACTTTTCCGGTTTGCGGTCGAGCAGATAGGCGCAGAGCAGCCAGTCGTGTGCTGCCGGTGTGGCGCGGTGCAGGCGGTGCAGCGTTTCGAGGTAGGCAAGCGGCCGCATGGGCTGACGGAACACCACGCCCAGATGTGCATAAAGACGACGCTCGTCGGCCAGCATCAGTTTCACCGAACCGCCGTTGGGCAACATGGCGTCGGAGCCGCCCGTCAGCGGATAGCTGAACAGGCGGTCGCCCAAAAGGTGGTTTTCAGACAGTGCCCATATCCGCAGCATGGTCAGGCTGCTGTCGGTGACTGCCTCGTGGCTCCCCACACGCAGTGCGGAGGCATAGTCTTTCTTGGCCATGCTGCTCTCCATGCGCATGCGGTAGTGGAACAACTGGTCGGAATTGCCTATGACGCACACCGCCAGCGACATGACAACCATGGCCAGCAAGTTTTGCCACGACAACCGCGAGAACACGCCGGCCGTGCCCGCCGTCTGTTCGAGCGACTCCAGTTGCCTGCATACCCATACCAGTGCGGCGTATGCCGCCATGAGCAGCGGAAATCCCCACAGCCAGTGGCCGAGGTACGGCTCGCGGTCCACCTGTGGAGTAGCGCCTGTCAGTATGCCCAGCAGCAACAGCGAAGGCAGGTAGGTCAGTGCGTGAAAGCGCCTGAACAGGCCACTGATGCCGCACACCGCCCATTGCAAGGCCCAAAGCACGGCCGTGAGAAGCACGGCGCCCACGGTGCGGTCGTAGTGGGTGGCACCGTGCGAGAGCACATGCTGCGTAACGGCCAGTATGTCGGCCTGGTACTCGTAAAGGTACAGAAATGTGAACAGCAAGAAAAAAATGGCACACATCACCCTCATGATGATGGTGCCATTCTTGGTAGGGTTGATCATTGCAAGAACCTTCATTTATTCTTCTTCAAGACCACTGCCGACCGGGCCGGGATGTAGAGCTTGAGCCAGCCCTTGTGGTCTTTCTCGTATACGGGGTCGTAATTGGTAAGGTGAACCACGCTGTCGTCGGCAAAGCCGTTGCCGCCGAACTCCTTGGCGTCGCTGTTGAGCACCACGCTGTAGGAGCCTTCGGGAACGAGGAAACCATAGTCGGTGTACGACCGCACGGGCGAAAAGTTGAACACGAAGACAAGGTCTCCGCGCATGTAGGCCAACACCTGGTCGCCGTCGTTGTGCCAAATCTCCTGCACGGGCGACTTCACGAGGTTCTTCTCGCCCTTTACGACCTTGATCATCTCGCGGTCGAAATCGCCGAGATAGTGGTAGTCGAGCTCCTTGTTGTCCACGAGGTTCCACTGGCGGCGTGCGTACTTGTAGCTCCAGCCGTTGCCCTCGCGCGGGAAATCGATCCACTCAGGATGGCCGAACTCGTTGCCCATGAAATTCAGGTAACCGCCGTTGATGGTGCTTAGCGTTACCAGGCGTATCATCTTGTGCAAGGCTATGCCGCGGTGCACCATGTCGTTCTCGTCGCCCTGCTTGAAATGCCAGTACATGTCGGCATCGATAAGCCGGAAGATGATGGTCTTGTCGCCCACGAGCGCCTGGTCGTGGCTTTCGCAATAAGAGATGGTCTTCTCGTCGGCACGGCGGTTCTTCACCTCCCAGAAGATGCTGCTGGGTTTCCAGTCCTCGTCGCGCAGTTCCTTGATGGTCTTGATCCAGTAGTCGGGTATGTTCATGGCCATGCGGTAGTCGAACCCGTATCCGCCGTCTTCGAACTTGGCGGCCAGCCCCGGCATGCCGCTCACCTCCTCGGCGATGGTTATGGCATGGGCGTTGACCTCGTGTATGAGCTTGTTGGCCAGCGTGAGGTAGCAGATGGCATTGTCGTCCTCGTGGCCGTTGAAATAGTCGCCGTAGTTCATGAAGGCCTCGCCCAGTCCGTGGCTGTAGTAGAGCATCGACGTGACGCCGTCAAACCGGAAACCGTCGAAATGGAACTCCTCCAGCCAGTACTTGCAGTTGCTGAGCAGGAAATGGATTACGTCGTCCTTGCCATAGTCGAAGCAAAGGCTGTCCCAGGCCGGGTGCTCGTGGCGGTCGCCGGGGTAGAAATACTGGTTGGGGTCGCCTGCCAGGTTGCCCAGGCCTTCCACCTCGTTCTTCACGGCGTGCGAGTGTACGATGTCCATCACGACGGCAATGCCTTTCTGGTGGGCCGCATCGATGAGTGCCTTGAGTTCCTCGGGGGTGCCGAAACGGCTGGAGGGCGCAAAGAACGAACTGACGTGGTAGCCGAAACTGCCGTAGTAGGGATGTTCCTGGATGGCCATTATCTGGATGCAGTTGTAGCCGTCCTTGGCCACGCGCGGCAACACGTTGTCCTTGAACTCCGTGTATGTGCCGACCTTCTCGGCGTCCTGTCCCATGCCCACATGACACTCGTAGATGAGCAGGGGGTTGGTGTTGGCCTTGAATGTCTTCTTCTTCCACTCGTAGGCCGCTTTCGGAGCCCACACCTGTGCGGAGAATATCTTTGTGGTCTCGTCCTGCACCACGCGCTGGCACCACGCCGGGATGCGCTCGCCTTCGCCGCCGTCCCATTTCACGTGCATCTTGTACAGGTCGCCGTGTTTCATGGCTTTGGCGGGCAGTTTCAGTTCCCAGTTGCCTGTGCCTTCCACCCGTTTGCAGCGGTATTTCTCGTCTTCGGTCCAGTTGTTGAAGTCGCCCACGAGATAGATGTCGGTTGCCGTGGGCGCCCACTCGCGGAAAATCCAGCCTCCGCGCGGAACCTTGTGCAGTCCGAAATACTTGTAGCCGTCGGCAAACTGCGAGAGGGTTAATTTGCCGTTTCGCGTAAGCTGCCCCAACTTCCACAATGCATGGTCGTGACGGCCGCGGATGGCGTCTTCGTAAGGCTCAAGGTAAGGGTCGCTCGCCACAAGGCCGATGTGCTTGGGCGTCGGCTTGGCCGATAATTTCTTTGCTGTCATAGTTTGATACGGATATAATGTTCTAAGCTTTGATCTTGAATATGGCCTTCCGGAAAGACGGCCGTTCGGAGATGCAGGGGGCATGGCCGTCTTGCGGCGTGAATAGCACAAACTGGCCTTTCCGTACGTCAACCACCATCTGCGGACGTATGCCGGGCAGAAGGGCAAGGTCTTTGCCCTCGTCGAAACCGGCGGCAGGCAGGTCGGCCAGCGGGGTGTAGCCGTAACGCTCGCCGTCGTCCAGCGGCACCTGTATGTCTGTCATCTTCCGGTGATACTCCACTACGGCCTCGCTTTCGGCCTTGCCCTTCGCGGTCTGGATGTTCACATAGGCATCATCGCCCGCTATGGCATGCACGCCCAGCGGAAGCGTCTGCAGGTCGTGGCTTTTCATGAACGCCACAACCTCCGCTATGAGCGGATTAAGCGGTATGTAGCGCCCCAGATTGTCAAGTGTATCGATAATCATGGTAATTCTCCTTGTGTTTAGGTGTGTCTCTATTGGTCGTTGAAGCGGCGGCCGTTCTCGTAATGGCCCGTGAAAAGCACCGTTCCGTTGCGGTCTTTCTCCACAAACTTGCCGTCGCGGCGGTCGTTGACATACGTTCCCTCGAAACGCTTGCCGTCTTTCGATTCCTCGATGGCCTTGCCGTTGCGCATGCCGTTCTTGTAAGTGCCCTTAAACCTTGTGCCGTTGGAATAATGGATGATAACCTGACCGTCGATCTTCCCGTTCACAAAATCGCCTTCGAACACATCGCCGTTTTTTTTGGTCAGCTTGCCGTGCCCGTTCAGCAGGTCGCTTTTCCACATGCCCTCGTACTTGTCGCCGTTGGCCCAAACGAAGGTGCCCATGCCGTCGCGCTCTCCCTCGCTGAAATGTCCGGTGTAACGGTCGCCGTTGGCATACTTGAAGATGCCCTCGCCGGTACGCTCTCCCTGCTCATAGTCGCCCTCGTACTCGTCGCCGTTCTGGAACTTGTAGATGCCGCGGCCTTGCTGTATGTCGTCTTTCCATCCGCCTTTGTACACGTCGCCGTCGGCATAGCGGTTCACACCGTAGCCGCAGCGCTGGTTGTTGGCCCAGTCGCCCTCGTAGGTGGTGCCGTCGCCCCAGTCGAAAAAGCCCTTGCCTTCTTTCTTGTCGTTTTTCCACAAGCCGTTGTAGTAAGCGCCGTTGGCATAGGTGTACTTGCCCTTGCCGTGCCGCATGTCGTGATACCAGTTGCCGTCGTACTTGTCGCCGTTGAAATAATACATGACCCCGTGGCCCTCCTGATAGTCGCGGTACCACAGTCCCACATACTTGTTGTTGTTGCTGAAATAGTAAGTGCCGTGCCCGTTTTGCAGTCCGAGCACCCATTCGCCTTCATATTTCTCGCCGTCCGAAAAGGAGAACACTCCGTAACCCTGGCGTTTGCCTTTCACAAACTCGCCTTCATAGTTGTTGCCGTTCTCGTAATGTGCACTGCCCTTGCCGTATGGCTTGCCTCCCGACATCTCGCCTTTGTACATGCCTTTCACTCCCTGTTCCACGATGTTGCAGGTGCCCAGGGAAATTTTTTGCGACGATGCGGTCAACGGGGCAAAGGTCAGCAATAATGAGAATATGTAGGTTTTGACTTTCGAATTCATACCATGTCCAATGATTGTTCAAAGATAGCAAGAATAATTGGAAAGGGTGTCCGGCATTTCGTTTTTTAATTTATCGGCCATGCAATTTAACATTATTAAATACTTGCCGTTTGCCCCGTGTCGCGTCCTGCAGATATGCTTCTTTGCCGCAGCATGAAAAAGCCCTCCGCTTTCCCTTCCTGCTTGCAGAAGGGAAAGCGGAGGGCTTATGGTAGCCGCAAGGGGCTGTGCTATTTGTTCTTAAGAGCGTTGAGGTTTTCCTGGATGGCCGCAATCTTCTCTTCGGCGTCGCTCTGCTTCTTGCGCTCGCGCTCCACGACGGCTTCCGGAGCATGGGCCACGAAATTGTCGTTGGACAGCTTCTTCTTTACGCCTGTCAGGAAGCCCTGCAGGTGTTCCAGGTCTTTCTCGAGCTTGGCAATCTCCGCATCGACATCGATAAGGTCGCCCACAGGAACCGCAAACTCGTCAGTTCCTACCATGAACGCACTGGCGTCGGCCGCTTTGCTGTCGACAGCGATGAAGGCCTTGAGGCTGGCCATCTTGGTGATGATGGCCGAGTAGGCGGCGTAGCGGTTCGTGCCGACAATCTGAAGCTCCAGTTCTTTCTTCGGGGCAATCTGCTTCTGGCTGCGCACGGCACGCACGCCGGCCACGATGGCCTTCACGTTTTCCACGCTGGCACACAGCTGTTCGTCTTCGGCCGTGGTGACATCCAGACGGAGCTGCGATACCATGATGCTTTCGCCCTCGCTGCGGTGGCCTAAGTGCTGCCACAGCTCTTCGGTGATGAACGGCATGAACGGATGGAGCATCTGGAGCAATGTCTCGAAGAAATGGAGCGTTGCCTCGTAGGTTGTCTTGTCCACGGGTTGTGCCTGACCGTCGACATAGGCCGGTTTCACCATTTCAAGGTACCATGCCGAGAATTCGTCCCAGAACAACCGGTAGACGGTCATCAACGCCTCGGATATGCGGTATGTGCGGAACTGCTCGTCGAGTGTCTTGCCGGTTTCCTTCAGCTTGGCCGTGAACCAGGCCACTGCCGTCTTGGCTGCTGCCGGCTGCTCGACGTCGGCGGTCTGCCAACCCTCCACAAGGCGGAAGGCATTCCATATCTTGTTGTTGAAGTTGCGGCCTTGCTCGCAAAGGGTCTCGTCGAACAGAATGTCGTTGCCCGCAGGTGCGGCAAGCATCATGCCCATGCGCACGCCGTCGGCGCCGTATTTGGCAATCAGCTCCAGCGGATCGGGCGAGTTGCCGAGGCTCTTCGACATCTTGCGGCCTTTCTTGTCGCGCACGATACCCGTGAAATAGACATGACGGAAAGGCATCTTGCCGCGGTATTCGTAGCCCGCCATAATCATGCGTGCTACCCAGAAGAAGATGATGTCGGGGCCTGTCACCAGGTCTGACGTGGGATAATAGTAGCTGATTTCCTTGTTGTCGGGGTCGAGGATGCCGTTGAACAGGGATACGGGCCACAGCCAGCTGGAGAACCATGTGTCGAGGCAGTCGGACTCCTGCTCAAGGCCGGCGGCGGTCAGCGAGCTGTTCTTCTCCTTTGCCAACGCCAAAGCTTCTTCTGCCGTCTCGGCCACCACGAAATCGTGCTTGCCGTCGGCGGTCGTGAAATAGTATGCGGGAATGCGGTGTCCCCACCACAACTGTCTGGAGATACACCAGTCTTTGATGTTCTCAAGCCAATAGCGGTAAGTGTTTTTGTATTTCTTGGGATAGAACTCCACCTCGTCGTTCATGACGGGGTCAAGGGCGATGTCGGCAAAGTGCTGCATTTTCAGGAACCACTGGGTGGACAGCTTCGGCTCGATAGGCACGTTGGTGCGCTCGGAGAAACCTACCTTGTTGTCGTAGTCCTCTATCTTCTCCATGAGCTGGCCGGCCTCGAGGTCAAGGGCAATCTGTTTGCGCACCTCCATGCGGTCCTGTCCTACATACATGCCTGCAGCTTCGGAGATGGTTCCGTTGTCGTTGAAAATGTCTATCGTTTCCAAGTGATGCTTCAGTCCCAACATGTGGTCGTTGATGTCGTGTGCCGGCGTAACCTTCAGACATCCCGTACCAAACTGGATGTCGACGTACGAGTCTTCGATGACCGGGATGCACCGTCCTACCTGCGGTACAATGACGTGCTTGCCCTTAAGCCATGTGTTCTTTACATCCTCGGGGTTGATGCACATGGCCGAGTCGCCCATGATGGTCTCGGGACGGGTGGTGGCCACGACGGCATAATAACCCTTGCTGTCCTGGTGCATGACGTTGCCCTCGTCGACCCGCTTTACGGAAGCCTGGTCTTCGGGAGCCACGTAGTATTTGAGGTAATAGAGCTTGGAGTGCTCTTCCTTGTAGATTACCTCCTCGTCTGAGAGTGCGGTCTGGGCCTTCGGGTCCCAGTTGACCATGCGTGCGCCGCGGTAGATGAGGCCCTTGCGGTACAGGTCGACAAAAACGTGGATAACACTTTTCGAGCGGGTTTCGTCCATGGTGAACGCCGTGCGGTCCCAGTCGCACGAGCAGCCAAGGTGCCGCAACTGCTTGAGGATAATGCCTCCGTGCTCGCGTGTCCAATCCCAGGCGTGCTCGAGGAACTGCTCGCGGGTGAGGTCGGTCTTCTTGATGCCTTGCTCGGCAAGTTTGCCTACCACCTTGGCCTCGGTGGCTATGGAGGCGTGGTCGGTACCCGGTACCCAGCAGGCGTTCTTGCCTTCCATGCGTGCACGGCGAACCAGGATGTCCTGGATGGTGTTGTTGAGCATGTGGCCCATGTGAAGCACGCCGGTAACGTTAGGCGGCGGAATCACCACCGTATATGGCTCGCGGCCATCGGGTTTAGAACTGAAGAGCTTGTTGTCAAGCCAGTACTGGTACCATTTAGACTCCACTTCCTTGGGGTCGTACTTACTCGCTAATTCCATGTGAATATATTTCTTTACCTTTTATTCCAATAAAACGTTGCAAAATTAATACATTTCCACCTAAAATCCTTAACTTTGCATCAAATTAATTGGTTTTATGCACACAAGAAAGGAAAAGCTCGAGGCTTTCGGGCGGTTGTTGGACGTACAGTACCGCTTGCGGAAAGATTGTCCTTGGGACCGGAAGCAGACGTTTGAGAGCCTGCGCCCGTATACCATCGAGGAGGTGTTCGAACTGGCCGATGCCCTGGCCTGTGGCAATCTCGACGAGGTGAAGAAGGAACTGGGCGATGTCATGGAGCATGTCATCTTCTATTCCATGCTGGGCGAGGAGGAAGGCCGTTTTGACGTGGCCGACGTCTGCGACACCCAAAGCGACAAACTGATGTTCAGACACGATTTCATCGACTGGGGGCCTGACACCACGATGGCCGGCTGCCCGGCTTGGTCGGTGTCCAGTTCGGAACTTGTCATCAATGCCAACGGGCAGGTGGTCTATGCTGACGAACAGTCGGACGGTGCCACGCACCCCACGACAGCCACGCAAGTGGAGAGCACTTGGGAGCAACGAAAGCAGAAAGAGCGGCACGGCAACACGTCGGTTCTTTCGGGCGTGCCGTCTTCGCTGCCTTCGCTCATCAAGGCCTACCGCATACAAGACAAGGCGCGCAATGTGGGCTTCGACTGGAAAAGGAAAGAGGAAGTATGGGACAAGGTGCGCGAAGAGCTCGGCGAGTTTGAGGAGGAGTTGCGTAAGGGCGATGTGGAAAAGTCGACCAAGGAACTGGGCGATTTCCTTTTCAGCATCATCAATGCAGCCCGCCTGTACCACCTCAATCCCGACAATGCGCTGGAAAGTACCAACCAGAAGTTCATCAGTCGCTTCGGTTATGTGGAGCGCAAGGCAAAAGAGGCGGGGAAGGTTCTGAAGAACATGACGCTTGCAGAACTCGACCAGTTGTGGAACGAAGCGAAAGCTAACGAAAATAAATGAATGGCGAAATGAGGAAACTGACGTTTGTTTTGGCCTTTTGGGCACTGGCTTGTTGCTGGTTTGCCGGTTGCGGCAACAAAGGCGACAGGGCACAAGGCGGAGATTCGGCGCTTGTCTTGACAGGCGACACCATTGTCGACAGCACCATCTATGGTGTTTGCGGCGAAGGCACGACCATGCACATGCTGGAGCTGGTTACCGATGCGGGCGACACGCTGGCCTATATGGTGGACGATGAAGACGGCGCGACGGCCGTGGTGCAAGGCGGTTTGTTGGTGGGCGACCGCTTGGCGGTTACCGATGCAGGCGACCGTGGCAGCGACCGGGCAGCCAAGAAGGTGATAAACCTGACCACCTTGCTTGGCAAATGGACCAGTCTCGACAAGAACTTCGAGATTCTGGAAGGCGGCGTGGTCAAGTCGAGCATCACTGCCGAGACCAACCCGTGGACCGACTGGAAGATTCTGAACGGGCGATTGTTGCTCAACAGCGACACGTTCGACATCAACCGACTGAGTGCCGACTCGCTCTATCTGGAGAACAGCAAGGGCATCTTCGTTTTCAAACGCCAAAGTCTCCGCGACTGAGCGGCGCAAATGCAGCGAACCATGGAACCGTTCAAGATACGCATTTTGGGATGCGGAAGCGCATTGCCCACCCTGAAGCACCACACGTCCTCACAGGTGGTGGAGGTCAGGGGCAAACTGATGATGGTGGACTGCGGCGAAGGAACCCAGGTGCAGCTTAGGAGACTGCATGTCGGTTTCACGAAAATTCAGGCAATCTTCATCTCCCACTTGCACGGCGACCACTGTCTGGGCCTAACGGGGCTCATCTCCACGTTCGGCATGCTGGGGCGCACCTGCCCGCTTCATATCTATGCTCCCGGCGAATTTGAGCCGATGCTGCAGGCACAGTTGGCATTGTTTTGTCCGGGCCTCGAATACCAAGTGGTATTCCATGCGGTAGACACGGCACAGTGCCGGACGGTCTATGAAGACCGGGGCGTTACGGTGACCTCCATCCCCCTGGAACACCGCGTGCCTTGTTGCGGGTATCTCTTTCGCGAGAAAGCCACCTTGCCGCATATCCGGCGCGACATGATCGACTTCTACCACATCCCCGTCTGCCAGATAAACAACATCAAGAACGGGGCCGATTGGACAACGGCCGAGGGCGAGACGATACCCAATGCGCGGCTGACCTTCCCGGCGGAGCAACCCCGTTCGTATGCCTACTGCAGCGACACGCGCTACATTCCGCATCTGCACAAACTGCTGGAAGGGGTCAATGTGTTGTACCACGAGTCGACCTACGGTAACGACAACGAGAGCCGCGCACGGCTGTTTTACCACTCCACGGCGCAGCAGGCAGCCCAGGTGGCGCGCGACGCACACGCCGGACGGCTGGTGTTGGGCCATTACAGTTCGCGGTATGACGACGAGACGGTGTTGCTCCACGAGGCACAGGCCGTTTTCCCCAACAGCCTGTTGGCGCAGGAGGGACTCGTCATCAACGTATAGGACGAATCGGGGGCGGTAAAACCGTATCCCTATGCCGGTCGCTGCGAAGCTGTCTCTTCGTTTCTCTATCTTCCGTCGGACATCATGCCGATTGCCACTATCGTGACAGGTTATCCGGCCAGCCCCAGTCTAACGACAAGTGGAAAACGGAGAACGTGTCTTACGAGGCATGTAATGGCCAGGCGGACTAAGCCTTGCCGCTACAATGGCCGTTTCCGGCGGCTTGCATGTGCCAACTGCAAATTATTGTGTGTTTAAGGTTAATAATTCTTAATAGGTTGGCGAAAAGTGACGCGGCGGGAAGATTTTCTTTTCAAAAAGTCATATCTTTGCAAATGTAGGGTGGTGGCCTCTTTATATCCGATGCCCGACAGCCCGTAAAAGGAATACGCGTATGATTAAGAATATACTCATTGTTTCAGTCTTTGCCTTGTTTATGGCCGCAATGCCACAAACGGCCGAAGCAGCCTCTGCCATAGAGATTGTTGACAACGAACCGCAGCCTGTCACGATTGCGGTCAGCAGCGAGGGTGTGTTGCGCGTTACTGGGGCATCCGGGCAGACCCTCTATGTTTACAACATAACAGGAGTAAGGGTCATGAGCGTCAAGGTAGACGGGGCCGACAAGAGCTATAACCTCAATCTGTCGAAGGGATGCTATATAGTGAAAGTGGGCAAGACGGTTCGAAAGATTTCCATCCGCTGATACTGGGCAGAACATTTTTTCTGCATTTCTTGTTCATCCCGTTCTTGTTGTTCGTACTGACGGCCGCAGGTTGTGTGCAAAGGAATCGGCCGGACAAGGATACGGATATGGACGATGACGACTCACTGAGGGTGGGCGGCTATGCGGTCAGCCCCCAAGACATACGCCATGCCCTAATGCGTCTGGTGGAAAACGACAAGGCCGTTTGCCAAGCAGATTGGTTTCTCAAATCTTATTACCGCGAGTCCGGACCGTTTGTCTGGATCGGTCGGCAGGGTGTCAATCCCGGTGCCGACAGCGTGCTGGTGCAACTGAAAACCGTCACGCAAATAGGTTTCTCGCCGGAGCAGTTTGGCTCTGTGGAGATAGCCGAAGACTTGCGCCGCATCAGAAACCTGGACTTTGACAGCACCCGGAACCAGCCGCTTCGGGTAATGGCGCGGCTGGAGTACCGTCTTACACGCGCTTACCTTCGCTATGTGACTGGGCAGAATTTCGGCTTTGTCAATCCCAATGTCGTTTACAACCGGCTTGACGTGGCCGACAGCGACTCGGTACGCACCACATACAAGACCTTGTTTGACATCGAGATGGCGCACCCCGACAAGCCGTTTTACGAGCTGGCTTTTCATAAGGTGCAGTGCGACAGTGCCGTTGCGTTCATGCGCGAAGCGGAGCCGCACAACCCCCTGTACCGCCAACTGAAGGACGGCCTTCACGGAGAACTGGCGCGCCGGTACGGCCGCAACCGTGTCCTTGTCAACATGGAGCGGTGCCGGTGGCGGCTGGCCGACCAACCCTACCTTCACGACAAGTATGTCTTGGTGAACATTCCGTCATTCCGGCTGTTGTCGAAAGACGGCAATGAAGCGTTGACCATGCGCATAGGCTGCGGCAGCACGCAGTACAAGACGCCCCAGCTGGTGAGCAAAATCACACGGATAGACGTCAACCCGCAATGGATTGTACCCAAGAGTATCGTCAAGAACAGCATCGTCCGTCATGTGGGCGACCCGTCGTGGTTTGCTGCACACCGCTATTTCGTAAGGGAGAAGCAAACGGGCCGTGTCGTGCAGCCGTCGGGCGTGACACGCGACATGGTGCTCGGCCCTGACTATATGGTTATACAGCAGGGCGGAGCGGGCAATGCGTTGGGACGGATCGTTTTCCGTTTCGACAACAACCTCTCCATATTCCTGCATGACACTCCCAACCGCAGCTTTTTCTCGCAGACCGTACGCGACGTGAGCCACGGGTGCGTGCGGTTGGAAAAACCGTTTGAGCTGGCCACGTTCCTGACGGGCAACGACCGGCAGACGGCAGAACGCATCCACTACTCGATGAACGCCGACGTGTCGTCGTTGGGCAGTCACGGGCAGACACCGACCAGTGATACCCCGTCGCAGGCCGACACGCTCGACAGGAAAAAGCTGGTAGGGAAAGTGAAGGTCGAACCGGGCATACCAGTGTTTATCCTCTATTTCACCTTGTTCCCCAATGCCCAGGGCGAAGTGGAACCGTTCAACGATGTGTACGGCTATGATGCGCCCGTCTTGAAGCGCATCCGAAATTTCATGTAGCACCGAAAACCGACAGACGTGGAAAAATATAGCGAAGAACAAATCGTCAGCATGCTCGAGAACCCTGCCACACAGCGGGCGGCGTTCTCGGTGGTGGTCCGGACGTATAGCGAACCCCTGTATTGGAAGATTCGCCGTATCGTCATGACCCACGAGGATGCCGACGACATTCTTCAGAACACCTTTCTGAAAGCTTGGGACAACGTGGCAGCCTTCAAAGGCAAGTCGAAGCTCTCCACGTGGCTTTACCGCATAGCCATCAACGAAGCGCTCGACATGTTGCGCCGCCAGAAGAAAGCCACGCAGGTAAGCACCGACGAGAACCCCGCCCTGGCCTTGCAGTTGATGGCCGACGAGTATTTCGACGGCGACCGGACCGCAGCCCAGTTGCAGGAGGCTATAGCCACGCTGCCCGATGTGCAGCGGCTGGTGTTCACGCTGCGCTACTACGACGAGATGAAATACTCGGAAATGAGCAAGGTGCTCGAAACCAGCGAGGGGGCACTGAAAGCCAGCTATCACCATGCCGTGAAGAAAATAGAAGAGTATTTCCATCGGCACGACTGATCGGAAAAAACGGCCGCCAAACTGAATATTTTTTGAGAATTATTTAAACCATACATTTCTTGAAACGTCAAATAGATAAAAATAATATTATGGAAAAGGAAGAGAAATATATCGAAGCCACTTTCGGGCGCAAGGCACCGTTCAGGGTGCCGGAAGGTTATTTCGATGACTTTGCCTCCCGCATGATGGACCAACTGCCCGCACACAGCCAGACTGCGGTGGTGTGCGAACTGAAGCCGTCCATGTGGAAACGCTGTCGAAAGGCCGTTGCTGTTGCTGCGGCCAGCGTAGTGATGGGTGTCATGGCGGTGGGAGCTTACATGCAACACGGACACCACGCCGCACCCGACGAGCAGCTGGCAAGCACGCCGGTACAGTCCACCTATTCCACGATGGACGCCCTGACCGACTACACGATGCTCGACTCCGACGACATGTACGCCTATATGGCCGATATCAAGTAACCGACAACAGTGACAATGATTATGCTGAAGAAAATCATCCTCGCCGTGCTGGTTGCCCTTACCACCCTCCAGCTGCAGGCGCAAGACAAAAGAAAGTTTGACCCGAACCGTTTCCAGGCCGACCTGGAACAGTTTATCACCACCGAGGCCGGACTGAACCCGCGGCAGGCAGCGGTATTCTTCCCCCTCTACCGGCAGATGCAGAACAAACAACGCATGCTTTTCAACAAGATGCGCTGCTATCAGCATGTGGACACGCGCGACCAAAAGGCATCGGAAAAAGCCATCAAGGAGTGTGACCTTATCGACTTGCAGATGAAGGAACTGCAGCAGGAATACCACAAGAAATTCCTTAAAATACTGCCAGCAGGTGTCGTGCTCAACATCATCAGGGCCGACGAGAAATTCCATCGCCAAGCTTTCCAGCGAATGGTGAAGCACGACAGGCCCGACGGCCACAAACGGTAGTAGTTCTTTCCTGATTGCCCGGTTGAGCCTGTCATTGTTGTGCAGACAACAGGTGTCACGACAAACCAAAACGCCGGTAAAGCAACGGGTTTTGCCAAAGCATACTTATCGCACCGCGAAAGCATACCGATCACACCGCGAAAGCTAATCTATCGCAGTGCGAAAGCATATCTTTCGCACTGCGATAGATTAGCTTTCGCGGTTGTCTGTTTGTGCAGGGGGCTTTGTGCGCTTGTCTGTTGCCCTTTTCGATGCAGCATATTCAACACTTTCTGTATCAGCCTAAATTGCCTTAAACGGTAAGAGGTGTCATTTCCTCTTGTTTCTCAATTGTTTCCGGGGCGCAGTTTTAATGTATTTAACCTTCGTAAACACGGTGTAGGGCCTGATTCTCCCAATAGTCCAACACAGAAATATGGGATGATGGAACAAGTCTGTGAATCGCCATTATGATTACCTGTATACCCAGTTGTTCGCATCCGTAGTGGACGACATGACTGAATATTGTTGCAAAATAGGAGGAGGAATACGATGATAATAAAGGAGACAGCAAGATGAACAATGTCCAAGACAACGAAACATACCGCCGAGTCCATTTCGCAGTTATGGCGATAGAGAACGGAGCGAAGAATATGGGCAGCAGCGGCAAAGAACACCCTACCCTACGGGACTGGTTTCTTCGATTTTTAGCGGACACCAATAATAAGCTTATAGCCCTCAAATGCGACAAGGTTTCTTGGTGAAAGACAGTTCCGAGTGCCTCGTTGATTACTTTGCCAAATGAAAGGGCATTAAATGCCTTGTTTGTGAAATAAATTCCACCGAGGGGAATGGGTTTCTCTGATTTTATGCTTACCTTTGCCATATGCCGGATATTCTTTATTTGAGTTTTTGCAGCACCAAGGTAAGTGAATTTTCTGGCATACGCAAGCATTGGGCAATTTGTTGTTGCCCAATGACTTGCTTTTCTGTAAAATTAAAAGTCTGCTAATTTAAGGAGAAATCTCATTTAGGACATCGGATTATGAAGGGATATGCTAAACCTTTGCATGAATTTATAG
>CAVKJH010000023.1:0-170857 GCA_963656755.1 bacterium | reverse complement strand
GTGCAAAAACAAAAGTAACAAATAGGGCTGAATTCCAAGCGAGGAATCCAGCCCTTTCTTTTGCGGGTTTAAAAAGTTTTAGCGGACAGCAATAATTCGGAAAACACAGCCATGTACTACTTGTCTGAGGAAAAATCAGACAAACAAGGCATCTGTTTTTTGTACGAAAATTATCCACAGCGGTTATACTTGAATGCAATATCGTCAAAAGCCGAACAAGCGTATAGACATTCATTTCGCAAGAAACCGCAAACATGAAACCATTCACGGCATTCCAAAACCTTACATAACATAAGCTGATGCTAAATTGATTCACATTCAGAAACACTGCCTTTTGAATAGCGTTTTGCAAAGTCTATAGGACAAGAAGACCTATCGACTTTGCCTAAAAAACAGTTGATTTATATCAAAGGGTGTAAAAAACACCCTTTTTCAAAAAAAACGCACGTTTTGTTATGCAACTTTCAAAGAAAAGTCGTATCTTTACCAGCAAATAACGAGAACCAATCAACTAACAATACTTACTTATGGAAAACTTAAGGAATATGATGTACGGGGCTGGACTGGCAGTCGCAGCTTTAACATCGTGCTGCGGTGAACAAACCACCACCGTGTCGGGGCTTAACCCCACCGCATTCGACAGTACCATTGACGGAAAGAAAACCGAACTGGTAACTATCAAGAACAATAGCGGCATGGAAGTGTGCTTAACCAACTATGGTGGCCGAGTGGTTAGCATAAGCGTGCCCGACAAGGACGGAAAACCTACAGATGTTGTTTTAGGCTACGACAACATCAAACAATATGCCGACACGCTGAATTCACCGTCTGACTACGGATCAAGTGTCGGTCGCTATGCCAACCGCATCAAAGGTTCAAAGATTACCGTAGACGGCCAGACCTACCAACTCCGTGCCAATGACAACGGTAATTGTCTCCATGGTGGCGGCAATACCGGATGGCTCAACAAAGTGTACGACATCCAGACGAAAACCGACAGCTCGGTTACATTTGCCATCACGGCTACAGACGGCGAGAACGGTTTCCCCGGCACCGTAAAGGCCACAGCTACATATGTAGTGACAAGCGACAATACGCTGGATATCACTTTCGGAGCAACCACCGACAAGGAAACGGTGGTCAACATGACCAACCACAGCTACTTCAATCTCAATGGAGACCCCTCAAAGGAAGGATTTGACCAAGTGATGTATATCAATGCGGACAAGTTTACGCCAGCCGACTCACTCTATATTCCAACTGGAGAGATAAAGGACGTAGAGGGTACCCCCATGGATTTCCGTACGCCTACCGAAATCGGCAAGAAAGTTGACTACGCTTTCGACCAAATCAAGAATGCTACAGGCTACGACCACAACTGGTGCCTCAACACATTCAAGGATGGCAAGGGCGACGACAAGCAAGTTGCTGCAAGCCTCTACTCGCCCAAGACGGGCATTCTGCTTGAAGTTTTCACCAACGAGCCAGGCATCCAAGTATACACCGGCAATTTCCAGGGCACAGGCATTGCCTGCAAAAAGGGAATCAAATACCCCAAACATGTAAGCGTTTGCTTTGAAAGCCAAAAATATCCGGACAGTCCCACCAAGATTGTCGAGAAGACAAAAGGATGGGAAATTTCTAATCCGTACCTTAAACCCGGCGAGAAATATTACTCACACCTTGTTTACAAATTCAGTGTAAAAAAATAACTAAAATAATAACCTAAACAAACAAAACAATGAATTGGAGTTCTACAGAGTTCGTATGGCTTGACTGGGTCGTACTCGCCATTGGCGTGGTCGGCGTGATTTGGGCAGTATGGCATGCGATTGTAAAGGACAGAAAAGCGCAGAAGGGTGAAGACTCTTCGGCCTATCTCTTCGGTAAAGGCGAACCATGGTATGTAATCGGTATGGCCATCTTCGCTGCCAACATCGGTTCGGAGCACCTTGTGGGTTTGGCCGGAACCGGCGCCAAGAGCGGCGTAGGCATGGCACACTGGGAGATGCAGGGATGGATGATCCTCATTTTGGGATGGTTGTTCGTGCCATTCTATCAGTTGCTCATCAACAAGATGGGAAAAATTATCACGATGCCCGATTTCCTCAAGTTCCGCTACACGCAGCGTACAGGATCATGGCTTTCCATCATTACCCTCGTCGCCTATATCCTCACCAAAGTTAGTGTGACCGCACTTACAGGCGGAATTTTCTTTGAGTATCTTTGGGGATTGAATTTCTGGGTAGGAGCCATCGGCCTAATTATCCTCACCACCATCTTCACGGTGTTTGGCGGAATGAAAGGAGTGATGACGTTGTCTACCATCCAGACCCCTATTCTTGTAATAGGTGCATTTTTGGTACTCTTCCTCGGTCTGAGCGCTCTGGGCGGCGGAAGCATCACTGCCGGCTGGACTGACATGATGGACTACTGCAGCAAGCTGAACAACGGTTACGGAACCACTCACATGTTCCACTGGGAGGAAGGCGATTCCATGTATCAGGAGTATCCCGGATTTGTGGTCTTCCTCGGTGCTACCATCATCGGTTTCTGGTACTGGTGCACTGACCAGCACATCGTTCAGCGTGTATTGGGGCAGGTTCCCGGAGAGAGCAATGCAGAGGTGATGAAGCGTGCACGCCGCGGCACAATCGCTGCCGGTTTCTTCAAAGTGCTGCCCTGTTTCATGTTCCTCATTCCCGGTATGATTGCTGCAGCCTTGGCACAGAAAGGCGCTATCCAGATGGAACAGACAGACGCAGCTTTCGCAATTATGGTGAAAAGTGTATTGCCTGCAGGTATCAAGGGTATCGTAACCATCGGTTTCATCTGCGCACTCGTGGCATCGTTGGCCGCTTTCTTCAACAGTTGCGCTACCCTCTTCACTGAAGATTTCTACAAACCCCTCAAAAAGGGAATGTCGGAAGCACACTATGTTTTCGTGGGACGTGTGGCTACCGTAGTAGTTGTAGTACTCGGTTTTGCATGGTTGCCCATTATGATGAAGATGGATACGCTGTACAATTATCTGCAAGGCATCCAGTCGCTCCTCGCACCTGCCATGGTTGCCGTATTTGCCATGGGTATTTTCTTCAAGAAGATCACTCCCAAAGCTGGTGAATACACCATGATTACCGGCTTCCTGATAGGTATGCTGCGCCTTGTGACCAACGTAATAACAGATACCGGAAAAGCAACGATGGACGGAGCTTTTTGGGATTACACGGCATGGTTCTGGCAGACTAACTGGCTTGTTTTCGAATGTTGGTTGCTCGTGTTCCTCATCGTCTTTATGATTGTTGTGAGCTGCTTCACGCCTGCACCCAGCAAAGAACAGGTCGAAGCCATTACCTTCACGTCCGATTTCAAGAAATCCATACGTGAAAGTTGGGGCGCTTTCGACATCATCGGCACTCTCGTTGTTATCGGCCTCTGCGCTGCATTCTATGTATATTTCTGGTAATAACACAATTTTATGAAAGGGGTTGGCGGAATGTATATTCAAGATATTCCGCTCATCCCCTTTCCAACAAGACGCTAACAGATAGCTATATAAACAAAACAAGCGACCATGACGCAATTCTATAACGAGTATTCCAAGGTTCTGGTATCTGTCGACTGCATTATATTCGGATTTGACGGACGTAACCTACAGGTATTGATTGGCAAACGCCAAATGGACCCGGGGCGTGGCGAATGGTCGCTTTATGGCGGATTTGTTGGAAGCAGTGAGGATTTGGAGGATGCGGCAAACCGTGTCATCCGCGATCTCACGGGAATGGAAAAACTCTACATCCGGCAAGTTGGAGCATACGGTTGTGTTGACCGTGACCCCGGCGAACGGGTCATCTCCATAGCCTATTGCGCACTTATCAATGTGGTCGACTACGATGACCGTCTGCGCATCGAGCATGGTCTGGAATGGGTAAGCCTCAATAGTCTGCCCCATCTATATTCAGACCACAACAAAATGATTTCCGACGCTATCGCCCAAATACGCCGGCGCATCAACACTGAGCCGCTGAGCTTCAGACTCCTACCCGATTTATTCACACTGACGCAACTCCAGCATGTATTTGAAGCTGTTATTGGCGAAGAAATCGACAAGCGCAATTTCCGCAAGCGCATCAAAGACATCAACTTCATAGAAAAGACAGGCATGATTGACAAATTGTCTTCCAAACGGGGGGCCGCACTCTATCGCTTCAACAAGCAGACTTATGACCAGGCTCCCTCGTTCAACCTGAAATAAAAGACAAGCCATTTATCCTGCACATAAATCAGAACCAACAGAACGTCTTTTCCTCCGAAAAGACTTACGGCATAAAGAAACAAAAGAATATCAATAACTTAAACGGATTGTATTATGTTAGAAGAATTGAAGGAAAAAGTATTCCAGGCAAACCTTGATCTGGTCAAACACAACCTGGTACTTTTCACATGGGGTAATGTTTCGGGCATCGACCGTGAAAAAGGACTTGTCGTAATCAAGCCGTCTGGTGTCAGCTATGACACCATGAAAGCAAGCGACATGGTAGTGGTCGACCTCGAAAGCGGCAAAGTGGTAGAGGGCGACCTCAACCCCTCCAGCGACACGCCGACACACTTGGTTATCTACCGCAATTTCCCGGAGGTCGGCGGCGTGGTCCACACCCATTCCACTTATGCCACCGCATGGGCTCAGGCTGGTCTCGACATACCAAACATCGGTACCACGCATGCCGACTATTTTCACGACTGTATTCCCTGCACGGATGCCATGACCGAAGACATGATGGCCGAATACGAATACCAGACAGGTGTGGTTATTGTGAACAGATTCAAGAAAGACAACATAAATCCCGTCCACACTCCGGGCGTACTCGTTAAAAACCATGGCCCTTTTACATGGGGCAAGGATGCCAACGAGGCCGTATACCATGCCGTTGTTGCCGAGCAAGTTGCCAAAATGGCTTTTGTGTCATTCTCGGTCAACCCCAAGACAACCATGAACCCACTGCTCGTCGAGAAGCATTTCAGCCGCAAGCATGGCCCGAACGCTTACTATGGACAGAAGAAAAAGAAATAACATCCTCTGGCAAAAGACAGCCAAATATAACCTACCAATAATTAAAAACAAACAACTATGATTAAAGCATTTGAAAACTTTGAAATTTGGTTCGTAACTGGAGCCCAGCTCCTTTACGGAGGTGAGACCGTCAAGATAGTGGACGGCCACTCTAAAGATATGGTCGACGGCCTGAACAACAGCGGCATCATCCCCATCAAGGTCGTGTACAAGGGAACGGCCAACTCGTCAGCCGAAGTGGAAGCCATCATGAAAGCTTCGAACAATGACGACAAGTGTGTCGGTATCATCACATGGATGCATACCTTCTCGCCTGCCAAGATGTGGATCAAGGGTCTGCAAGCTCTCAAGAAGCCGTTGCTCCACTTCCACACCCAGTACAATGCCGAGTTGCCCTGGAACTCCATTGACATGGATTTCATGAACCTCAACCAGTCGGCTCACGGTGACATCGAATTCGGGCACATCTGCACCCGCATGCGCGTACCGAGAAAGGTTGTTGTCGGCTACTGGAAGAGTGAGGAAGCCCAGAAACAGATTGCTACATGGGCACGCGTAGCAGCCGCTGTGGCAGATGCCCATAACGTGCGCTGCCTGATGTTCGGCATGAACATGAACAACGTTGCCGTTACAGACGGTGACCGCGTAGAGTTCGAACAACGGTTAGGTTATCATGTCGATTACTACCCCGTGTCTTCCCTCATGGACTATTTCAAGAAGGTAACCGACGAAGAGGCCGATGCTCTTGTTGAGGAATACAAGAAAGAATACACCATCAAAATCGACGAGTCGGGTGAAGAGGTCTACTGGGAGAAAGTCAAAAATTCTGCCAAGGCAGAGATTGCCCTGCGCCGCGTATTGAAAGATGAGGGTGCCATCGCCTTCACTACCAATTTCGACGATCTGGGTGATGCCGATGTCAACGACCCCAATTTCTGCGGTTTCGACCAGATTCCCGGTCTTGCTTCACAGCGCCTGATGGCTGAGGGCTATGGTTTTGGCGCAGAGGGTGACTGGAAAACAGCATGCCTGTATCGTACACTTTGGGTGATGAACCAAGGACTGGAGAAGGGCTGTTCGTTCCTCGAGGACTACACACTCAACTTTGCTGAAGGCCAGACCTCAAGTCTGCAAAGCCACATGCTTGAGGTTTGCCCGCTCATTGCTACCGACAAGCCCAAACTCGAGGTTCATTTCCTCGGTATTGGTATCCGTAAATCACAAACAGCCCGTCTGGTATTCACGTCCAAGACCGGCAAGGGCATCAAGGCCACTGTTGTGGACCTTGGCAATCGTTTCCGCCTCATCGCAAGCGAGGTGGAGTGCATTGAGCCGCAACCAATGCCCAAACTTCCTGTTGCTTCCGCTCTTTGGGTACCTCAACCTTCATTTGAGATTGGTGCCGGTGCATGGATTCTTGCCGGTGGCACACACCACAGCGCATTCTCGTACGACATTACGGCTGAATACTGGGAGGATTTCTGCGAAATCCTTGGCATCGAATTCGTCAACATCGACAAGAACACGAACCTCCGCGCCTTCAAAGAGCAGCTCCGCAACAACGAAATTTATTACATGCTGAACAAGGCACTCAAATAATCAACAATAAGAATTGAGCTTTGAGCTTCAATGCATGAACCAAAAGTGGTGCAACGCACATACTTGACGGAAAATGTTTGGAGTCCAAAGCTCAATCTGCTTTTAACCAGCTTGCTATATGGCAACCGCACATCATCAGCGTAATCCCGCCAATGATGCGGAAGAATATTACATACAGCGAAGCTAAAACCTAAAGACACTATGACAGCAAAAGAAACCATACAACAAGGCAAAGCAATCCTTGGCATTGAGTTTGGTTCAACAAGAATCAAAGCCGTGCTTATTGATGGCGACAACAACCCAATAGCGCAAGGCTCTCATACTTGGGAAAACCAATTGGAAAACGGATTGTGGACTTACAGTATCAAGGCCATTTGGGAAGGTCTTCAACACTGCTACTCCACACTGCGCGAAGATGTAAAGAACCAATACGGATTGGAATTGGAGAACCTGGCCGCTATCGGCATCAGTGCCATGATGCACGGCTATATGGCGTTCAACAAAAACAAGGAAATACTGGTTCCTTTCAGAACCTGGAGAAACACCAACACCGGCAAGGCGGCAGCACGCCTATCCGAGTTGTTCGACTTCAATATTCCTCTCCGCTGGAGCATCTCTCATCTTTACGAGTGCATCATCGATGGTGAAAGTCATGTAAAGGATATTGACTACTTGGCAACCCTCGATGCATATATCCATTGGCAGTTGACAGGCGAGCGGGTTACGGGTATCGGCGATGCGTCGGGCATGTTGCCCATTGACCCCGAGACAAAGGACTACGACGAGAAGATGGTCAAGAAATTCGACTCACTTGTTGCTCCCAAGGGATATTCATGGAAGCTCCGCGACATTCTCCCCAAGGTACTTGTAGCAGGACAGGACGCCGGCCGTCTGACGGAAGAGGGAGCCAAACTACTGGATCCGTCAGGACACCTGAAAGCCGGCATTGCCATGTGCCCTCCCGAAGGCGATGCCGGCACTGGAATGGCTGCTACGAATGCAGTGCGTCAGCGCACCGGCAACGTGAGCTGCGGAACATCGTCATTCTCGATGATTGTCTTGGAGAAAAACCTTTCAAAGGCCTACAAGAGCATTGATATTGTCACCACGCCCGACGGTGCACCCGTGGCAATGGTACACTGTAACAACTGCACCAGCGACATCAACGCATGGGTAAACATATTCCGCCAATTCATGGAAATGACCGGTCAAACGGTCGATGTTGGCCAATTGTTCACCAAGCTCTTCCAAGAGAGCCTTAAAGGCGATCCCAACTGCGGCGGACTCATGGCTTACAATTATTTCTCGGGTGAACCTGTCACAGGCTTGGACGAAGGTCGCCCCATGATTGTCCGTTCGCCCAACGATGTATTTACTTTATCCAATTTCATGCGCGCAAACCTCTATGGTGCTGTAGCGGTACTCAAGATCGGCAACGACATCTTGTTCAAAGACGAGAATGTACAAGTAGACCGTATCACTGGCCACGGCGGCTTCTTCACCACCCCCGAAGTAGGCCAGCGCATATTGGCAGCTGCACTCAACCTGCCCATCTCGGTAATGAAGACGGCTGGCGAAGGTGGTCCCTGGGGTATGGCTCTGTTGGCTTCTTACCTCGTAAACAGCGACAAACACCAGTCACTCGCCGATTTCCTCGACCAGAAGGTATTTGCCGGAAACAAGGGTACAGAAGTGCAGCCGTCTACCGACGAAGTGGAAGGATTCAATGCTTATATTGAAAGCTATAAGAAAGGGCTTGCCATAGAGCAGGCAGCCGTGCAGAACAAAGATTAAAGCATGACACTATTGATAATCCGCAATTCATAAACTTTATGTCGACAACATTACAAGTTACAAGTTTCGATCGGCAGTCACTATTGGCCACCGAAACTTTTATATGTATAAAGCAACGTAAAGCCTGTTGATTGCGGATTATCTTTTCCCTCCCCACATCATCTGATGACCAGCTCTTCATAACTAAACACCTCACTATGAACCTTAAAAACATTTCAACCTTTGCATTTGCAACGATATTTGCTACCAATGTATCCGCGCAAAATGCCACGTTTACCATACATGCCGGCCAAGGCAAGTATAAAATAAATAAAGAAATATACGGACAATTTGCAGAACACTTAGGTTCCTGTATCTATGGAGGCCTGTGGGTTGGTTCTGAATCTGCCATTCCTAACACAAACGGATACCGAAACGATGTTTTACAGGCATTGAAAGAATTGAAAGTGCCCGTACTGCGTTGGCCCGGAGGATGTTTTGCCGACGAATATCACTGGACGGACGGCATCGGCCCGAAAGAACAGCGCCCCAAAATGCAAAACAACAATTGGGGAGGAACCATCGAAGACAATTCCTTTGGAACACACGAGTTTCTCAATCTCTGCGAACTCATCGGTGCTGAACCGTACATTAGCGGCAACGTAGGATCGGGCACTGTAGAAGAATTGGCTAAATGGGTGGAATACATGACCTCTGACGGTGACACCCCCATGGCAAATCTCAGAAGAAAGAACGGCAGACAGAAATCGTGGAATGTGAAATACCTCGGCGTAGGCAACGAAAGCTGGGGATGCGGCGGAAACATGCGCCCCGAGTATTATGCAGACCTTTTCCGTAGATATTCTACCTACTGCCGAAATTACGATAACCACAACCTCTACAAGATAGCCTCCGGGGCCAGCGACTACGACTACAACTGGACAAAGGTACTGATGGACAATGCTGGAGGACAAATGAACGGATTGTCACTCCATTATTATACAGTAAAAGACTGGAGCAACCATAAAGGTTCAGCATTAAATTTCAGCAATCAGGAGTATTATTGGACGATTGGAAAAGCCTTGCAAATCGAAGATGTGATAGCGAAACACTGCGCCATCATGGACAAGAAAGATCCGCAGAAAAAAATAGGCCTTCTAGTTGACGAGTGGGGAACATGGTGGGATGAAGAGCCCGGCACCATCAAGGGACATCTTTACCAACAAAATTCCATGCGCGATGCTATGGTTGCCGCTCTGACACTCAATGTATTCCAACGCCATACCGACCGTGTACACATGGCCAATATAGCACAAGTTGTGAACGTGCTTCAATCCATGATACTGACGGATACGAAAGGCAGCGGACACATGGTACTTACACCAACATATCATGTCTTCAAGATGTACCAAGGTTTTCAGGACGCAACCTATCTGCCCACCACAGCCAAAGTCGACTCCCTACCCGTTGAGGGCGGTCACATGTATAGAATGACCCCAGGCATGATACCGTCCGTTTCAACTTCCGCCGCCAAAAAACAAGACGGCACAATCGTTATATCGCTTGTAAATACCTGTTTGGACAAAGCCCAAACAGTAGAAATTAACCTCGATGGTTATGAAGCGAAAACCGTTGCCGGCGAAATCCTTACGGCCAAACAAATTATTGACTATAACGATTTCGACCACCCCAATGCGGTAGCGGCTAACAAATTTGCCGGAACCAAACTAAAGAAAAACACTTTGACAGCCAAAATACCCGCCAAATCAATTGTTGTTCTAAATATAAAATAGTAATTTTGCAACAAGGCGATACTTTGTAATTACAAAACAAAAAACACATAAAATAACAAGACAATGAATGACATTCAAGTAATGAATCGTGCGGCCGACAACATCCGTATCTTGGCCGCATCCATGGTAGAGAAAGCCAAGTCTGGTCACCCGGGAGGTGCTATGGGCGGCGCTGACTTTATCAATGTGCTTTTCTCTGAGTATATGGTGTGGGATCCCACAGACCCCACATGGACTGGACGCGACCGTTTCTACCTTGACCCCGGCCACATGAGCCCAATGCTTTATGCCGCATTGACGCTTCAGGGCCGTTTCACCATTGACGAAATCATGCAGCTGCGCCAATGGGGCTCACCCTGCCCCGGACATCCCGAGCTCGATGTTGTTCGCGGAATTGAAAACTCAAGCGGTCCTTTAGGCCAAGGTCATGCCATCGCCGCTGGTGCCGCAGTTGCCGAAAAGTTCCTCGAGGCACGTTTGGGCAAGACCGTGATGCAGCACACCGTATACGCTTACATATCTGACGGTGCCGTTGAAGAAGAAATCTCGCAAGGCGTTGGACGTATAGCAGGCGTATTGGGTCTCAACAATCTCGTCATGTTCTATGATTCCAATGACATCCAGTTGTCTACCGAGTGCGCAGAAGTTATGCGGGAAGACACAGCTGCCAAGTATAAAGCTTGGAACTGGAACGTAATCGAAATTGACGGCAGCGACGTTGAGCAAATCCGCAAAGCACTCGATGCAGCCAAGCAAGAGCAAGAGCGTCCCACCCTTATCATCGGAAAAACCGTTATGGGTAAAGGAGCCTTGAAAGCTGACGGAACAAGCTATGAGCACAACGTGAAGACGCACGGAGCACCCTTAGGCGACGGCGCATTCGCAAATACAATCAAAAATCTGGGCGGCAATCCTGAAAATCCCTTCGTCATTTTCGATGATGTGAAGAAATTGTATGCCGACCGCGCAGAAGAATTGAAAGCTATTGTGGCAAAGCGTAAGGACGCAGAAGCTGAATGGGCCAAGCAGAATCCTGCCCTCAAAGAGCAGATGGACGAGTGGTTCAGCGGAAAAGCCCCCAAGATTGACTGGAGCAAAGTACAGCAGAAAGAAGGTTCGGCAACACGTGCAGCATCAGCTGCTTGCTTATCCGAACTGGCAAAGCAGGTACCCAACATGATTTGCGCTTCTGCCGACCTTTCAAACTCCGATAAGACAGACGGCTTCCTGAAAGAGACCCATGCGCTTCAGAAAGGCGATTTCTCGGGAGCATTCTTCCAGGCCGGTGTGGCAGAGTTGACCATGGCCGACATGTGTATCGGCATGATGCTTCACGGCGGTGTTATTGCAGCAATGGGAACCTTCTTCGTGTTCTCGGACTACATGAAACCAGCCGTCCGCATTGCCGCATTGATGGGCGTTCCCGTTAAGTTCATTTGGACTCACGACGCATTCCGCGTAGGCGAAGACGGCCCCACCCACGAGCCCGTAGAGCAAGAGGCACAGATTCGTCTGATGGAGAAATTGCAGAACCACAAGGGTCAGGATAGCGTACGCGTATTCCGTCCCGCCGAGGCTGACGAAACTACAGTTTGCTGGGCCATGGCCATGGAGAACATGGACACACCATCCGCTTTGATTCTCTCACGCCAAGGAATTGCCAAACTGCCAGCCGGAAACGACTACGAGCAGGCACACAAAGGTGCATACATCGTTGCTGGTTCTGATGAAAACCCGGATGTGATTTTGGTAGCAAGCGGTTCTGAGGTTTCAACATTAGAGGCCGGTTGCGAGGCTCTTCGCAAAGAAGGTATCAAAGTGCGCGTCGTAAGTGCGCCTTCTGAGGGTCTGTTCCGTCGCCAACCCCAGGAGTACCAAGATGCCGTCCTGCCCTACGATGTGAAAAAATTCGGCATGACAGCAGGACTTCCTTGCACGCTCGAAGGATTGGTAGGTATTGGACCCAACAGCAAGATTTTCGGCATGAAGAGTTTCGGCTTCTCCGCTCCGTATAAAGTACTCGACGAAAAGTTGGGTTATACAGGCGAGAATGTATACAAGCAAGTGAAAGCTTTCTTGAACCGTTAAGTCCCAATAAACTGATGGAAATCAAAACCGTAGGCTTAGCCAGCGATCACGCTGGCTTTGCCTTAAAACAGTTTGTAAAGCAATATCTTGAAAATAAAGGTATTGCATACAAAGACTACGGTACCTTGACGGAAGAAAGCTGCGACTATTCCGACTATGGCCATGCACTTGCTAAAGGCATTGAGGAAGGCGATGTTTTTCCCGGAATTGGTATCTGCGGTTCAGGCGAAGGAATTGCCATGACTCTCAACAAGCACCAAGGAGTGCGTGCAGGGCTTTGTTGGATTCCGGAAATTGCACATCTTATTCGTCAACACAACAACGCCAATGTGCTCGTTATGCCGGGAAGGTTTATCGACAACGAAATGGCTGCTAAGATTATGGACGAATTTTTCGGCACCGAATTTGAGGGTGGACGCCACCAGCGCCGTATCGACAAGATGCCAGTACAACAATGAACATAATTTATTAAGCATCAATGAATAGAACCTTGCACAATCCGGTAGTGGAAAGTGCAAGGTTTTTATGTAATGGAATAAATGAAAAAGATTATTATATTAGATTTTGACGGAACGTTAGCCAACACAGCACCGGTCATCATCAATACCTTCCATCGCGTCTTTGACTCTTTGAAGATGCGTCAGCATACCGATGAAGAGATTGCCAGTACCATTGGCCTGCCACTTATAGAAGCATTTCCGGTCCTGTCGCCCATGACAAAAGACGATGCCGAGAAATGCGCACAACTCTACCGAAAAATATTTGAGCAGGTGAACAGCGAAATCGGTGTTCCTTTGTTTCCGCATGTTTCCACTACCCTTCGTCACCTTCATTCCATGGGATATATCCTGACCATCGCAACTAGTCGCGGTTACGATTCGGTTTCTGCATTCATAAAGTCGTTTGGATTAGACGACATTATCACCTATATCATAGCTGCAGAAAACGTGAAACATGCCAAACCCAATGCCGAGCCGGTCATAACAACATTAAGTCATTTTTCCCTTGTTCCAGACGACGCAGTAGTTGTAGGCGACACACATTTTGACATTCTCATGGGACGCAATGCCGGATGTATGACCGTGGGCGTAACTTACGGCAACGGTTCACGCCAAAGTTTGGCGGACGCTCATGCCAATGCTATCATTGATGATTTTGCCGAACTTTCGGAAATATTAATGCGCCCCGTTGATTAGTCGGACTCATATAGTGAAAATCAACAAACAACAGCTTGTATACGTTTTAAGCTGTTGTTTGTCGTATTTCTGATCGCACGGATTCAGAAGTCGTTTCACATTACCTTTGGGTGCATATTGCTCAATTCCTACACTCGCAATGTGCGTTCGTTCTTAATCTTTGTACTCGCTTTCGTTGATAAATCCGTGTCGGTAGGCATATAGCAATTCTTCAAGGTCTTTCACCTGACTTCTCAATTCCTTTCCTTTGTCGGTATCGGCAACCCTCATCCTATGCGAAGACATTTCCACTATTTGTGTGGTTGACTTAATGTCCGTACCACGCAAAATAGCATCTTGGGTACTCGTGAAAGGTTCATGCTGTACAAGTTGGAACCCACGGCTATGATATACCAGGGTGTAACCCGCAATGCCGGTTTCCTTATGGTATGCTTGCGAGAAACCACCATCAATGACCATCAGCTTGCCATTTGCCTTGATTGGATTTTCACCCTTGCCTACCCTGACAGGTACATGGCCGTTGATTATATGTCGATTGTTTCCTCTTACTCCAAATGCGTCCATGATATGGTCGCATACAGTTTCATCGTCGCGCAACTTAAAGTAATTGCCTTTCTTCTCCTCGTGTGTTTCTTCCTGCAAAACGAAATACCGTTCGAAGGTTGCCATTTTCGACTTATCAAACAAAGGACTATCGGGGCCACACCAAAGATACATGAAATAATCGGTAGCATAACTACGTAGTTCGGGTGTGGCATCGCTTTGGAAAGCCTGTCTGATTAGGTGGCCGATGTCTTTCATTAGCAACAACCCAGAACTGCGGTGTCCGGGATATATCTCTATTTCCTTCAGCGAACCGTCGTCATTCAGCGGGACGGATGCGTGGAACAGCAAATTGTTGTTGCATACGCCATACATACAACCGTGTGCCAAGAGTACACGGATGTGTTTATGGAACTTTTCGCTCACCGCAAAACTGTGATGCAACTTTCCCAACAACTCGGTTTCTTCAACTGTAAGTTCATTGGGCCGGTCGGGATTGATGGTGGGGAAAAAGCAACTTGTCATCAGGTAATCACGTCCAAGCAGCCGGATGGTCTTATGTTCGAAGTCCACCAAGTTGAACATCTCCCGCTCCTGCATATTCCATTCAGGATGCCGTTCGTAAAGTTGAGCCTCCAATTTGAACTGTATGACAGATATGGCTTTGTGCATCTGTGCTGTAAGCCGCTTGGTCTTTTCGTCAAGACGTTCTGCTCCACCCGTCAACTTTGGAACAAATTCTTTACAGGGGTCATCGCTGTAAGTTTCCATAGCAAAGGTGGCCAGCGGCAAAAGGTTGATGCCATATCCCTCCTCGAGCGTAGCAAGGTTGGCATAACGCAACGACAACCGGATGACGCTGCACATACAGGCATCGTTGCCGGCGGCCGCTCCCATCCACAGCACATCGTGGTTGCCCCACGTTATATCCCAGTGGTGGTATCCGTCGAGCAGGTCCATAATCTTGTGCGCACCTGGTCCACGGTCGTAGATGTCGCCGAGAATGTGCAGCTGGTCAATGGCAAGGCGCTGTATCACATGTGAAATGGCTATAATAAAATCGTCGGCACGGCCTGTCGAAATGATGGTGTCTACAATGACGTTTACATAGGCCGCCTTGTCCGAATCGTCAATACATTCGTGCAACAACTCCTGAATGATATAGGAGAACTCGTCCGGAAGCGACTTGCGCACCTTGGAACGGGTGTATTTGCTTGACACGTCGCGGCAAACGGCTACCAAATGATGAAGCGTGATGTGATACCAGTCGTTGATGTCCGGTTCGGCATCTTTCACTATTTCCAATTTCTGTTCCGGATAATATATGAGCGTGCACAATTCACGTTTCTCGCTTTCGCGCAAAGTAGTCCCAAACAGTTCGTTCACCTTGCGCTTGATATTGCCCGAAGCATTTTTAAGCACATGCTGAAAAGCCTCGTATTCACCATGGATATCGGCAAGGAAATGCTCGGTACCTTTCGGAAGGTTTAGTATGGCCTGCAGATTGATAATCTCTGTACTGGCATCGGCTATCGTAGGAAATGAGTGGGCCAACAATTGCAAGTAATGCTTGTCTTTTTCCACATCATATTGTTTAATCATATCAATAGGAATTAAATTTTGTAATCGCTTTTGTCATTTGTCGCGCCACCTTGTCCTCTTTGGCCTTGAAAGGCATGAAGCCCTCGGTAAGTCCAAGTATATTGTGGAGAACGGTCATCAGGCGCTGCGAAAAATCGATGATGCCCATCAAGCGTGCCGCTTCGTTGAGCTTGTCTTCATCGATGTCGCAAAACCGTATCGTTTGATAGATGTCTGCCAGATGCGCCATCGGTGCAATCTGGTGTTCCATCTCATATTTCAGATTGAGCAACTGTACCACAACCGATTTCTCTTTGACATCCTTCGTGTCAAAAACATCAATGAGCTTACTCTTGGTCAGAGGGTTGCGCGACAGAAGCTTCTGTCCGTCCAACCCACCCTCAGGATAATGCGTGCCGCATGAGTAGCGGTCTATTTGTGCAACATCGATAGTAGGCTTGTCGGTCTGCAAACGCACGAGTGCCAATTCCAACACATCCGATATACGCTCGTCGGAGGCGTACAGAAAAATCTTGCGCCATTCGTCCTCCTCCAATTCTCCCAATAACTCACGGAGCGCCTCGACCCACTTTTTGTCTTTCAGGATTGTATCGTCTACCCCCAAAGCCAACAGACCACCGACCGCTTTGCGTGAAGTCTCGTTTAGCAGCAGCCGGGCATATGAATCCACAACCTTCTGATAGAGCCGCATGACCTGCGTTGACATCTCGGCGAACGTCACCTTGCTTGTCAATACAGGGTTTTTGATAAGTGCTACATGAGAGTTCCACTTGAGCGAAGCAAACGTTTCGTATTCCAATTTACCGCACACATGCACTGCCAAAGCTTTGCGGACTGCGTCGCGCTGGGCCGAAAACCCGAAACGCCCCTTATGCTGTCTGACCAACCAGGGTTGCAAACCGCCCAAAGGCGAAAAAACCGTGGGGACATGACAAGCATATAAATCTGTCAGCAAGTGGGTCAAATCATTGTTCCAGCAGCCAAACAGGTGAACCAAATCATAATCGTTCAGCGACACTCGGGAGTAATCGTCGCGTGTGACGGAAAAATCGATGTCGGCATGCTCTTGCATACCCTGCGCCAACTGCGTCGCCATTTCGTTGTAGATAGGCGACGCTTTGGCCTCGGGAGTGATGTAGTATAGTATCTTTTTTCGCCTCATAATGCCGCTCCCCCCAAGCATCTACTGTTTATGCGTCGTAAAGTTGAGCCGGTCAGAGAAACGATGGCGCAACAGGAAATACAGGTTCGACCACATTATCAAATGGTCGAGGACAACCGGTGCAGTAAAACGTTCGCCAAAGTTTCGAATCGCCTTTTTATCAACGATATATCGCAGCACGATTTCAAGAACAAATCCCAGGACACTAATGCCCAAAAGCAACCAATTGTGCGTTAATACCGAATAGACAATGCCAGAAGCAATAACCAATGTGCATAGACGCATTACCATTTGGTCAACGTTAAAGACAAGCCGATGCATAAAGCTCCGCTTCAACGACTTGCGTGTTTCAAGATAATAGATATGCGCATTGTTCCAAGATTGCCGGGAAGGTGCATCCTGCACCAGCCACGCATCGCACGACGTTTCGGAAGCCGTTCGTCCGATTTGCGAAAACTTGTTGACCAAGAAATCGTATTCTCCACGAACCAGTTCCAGATTGCCCAAGTATCCGTTCGCCTCCATGAACTGGCTCTTGCGGAACATTAGGTTGGAACAGTTGGTACGGTAGGCTTGCTTTTGACTTTCGCGCAGCAAGTAACAGAAATGGTAGAAGCGCTCATAGCGTTTGAACGGCGCTGTATCTTCCGAGTAGTTGCAATAGCCCATAACCATCGACTTGTCCTCGCTGCAGTTACGGGCCATGAGCGAAAGCCAACGGTCGGAAACAGGCGCACAATCAGAATCGACAAGCAGAAGCCATTCGTTTTTTGCCGCTTTCACGCCAAGCGTTACGGCCAGTTTGCGCCGGCTCATATACCGTGAGGTCTCGGGGATATAGGTAACGTAAAGGTGTGCGTTTCCTGGCTGCATGGTTAGTCCGTGCTCTATGCGCTTCACCACATTCTCAACGTCATGGTCGCCCTTTTCGATAACCACAATCACTTCGTATCCGGCAGGATAATCCTGCTGCAAGATGTCCGGCAAATGTTTTTCGAGCCGTGCAGCATCCTCATGCGATGCGATAATGATGGAAACGGGCGGCAATTCATGGTCGTTCGCATGATCGCCTTTACGTTTCAGTCGGCATAACGGACTGAAAAACGGGGCAACCAACGCCATTACGATGACGGCAATGCACAGCGCGATGGCCGTATAGTCAGACAAAATCACTTCCATTTCCACTTAATGCTATATGTTATCGCAATTCTTCAGAGACATATCCTTGCGGAAGCGTACGGCAGTTGTACTGGCTGGCCATAATCTCCCCATAGGCCCCTGCCGAACGGAGGGCAATCAGGTCGCCACGACGCGTTACGTTTAAATCTACTGATTTTCCGAACACGTCGCTCGATTCGCAGATGGGCCCCACCACGTCATAAGTTTCGACCGGTCCGTCGCTGCTGATGTTCTCTATCTTGTGGTATGCCTGATACAATGCGGGACGTATCAAATCGGTCATACCTGCGTCGACGATGGCAAACTGCTTGGTTGCCCCCTGTTTCACGTACAGCACCTTGGTGACAAGCGTTCCCATCTGTGCCACCACCGAGCGTCCCAGTTCGAAATGCAGCTTTTGGTTAGGCTTCAAAGCAAGATGCTTGGCAAAAGTGGCAAAATAGGATTTGAAGTCGGGCACGGGGATACGGTCAGGATGGTCGTAACTTATGCCCAATCCGCCACCGACATTGATGTTCTCGACGGTGATGTGATGGCGGTCGAGTTCGGTCTGAAGCTCGTTGATGCGGTTACAGAGAGACTCAAAGTCGCCCATGTCAAGTATCTGACTGCCAATGTGAAAATGCAGTCCCTTAAAGCAAACGTTCTCCAAGCGCGCAACCTCTTCGATGGTGCCAATCATATCGTTCAGTGCAATGCCGAACTTGTTTTCGGCCAGTCCGGTCGTAATGTTGGCATGCGTGTGGGCACCTACATTGGGGTTAATTCGCAGACAGACATCGGCCACCATTCCCTTTGCCGCAGCCAGTTCGTTGATCACTTCCAACTCGGCAATGCTCTCCACGTTAAAGCAGAATATGCCGCTGTCCAGCCCCAGATTGATTTCCCAATCGCTTTTCCCTACTCCGGCATACACGATTTTGTCGGCCTGAAATCCGGCCTGCAAGGCTGCTTTTATTTCACCGCCACTGACACAGTCGGCTCCCAATCCGGCTTCGCGGATAATGCGCAGCACCTTCGGGTTAGCATTGGCCTTTACGGCATAATGGACCACAAAGTTGTCGTGGCGCTCCACTTCTTTGTTGATTTCGTGAAGCGTCTGCCGCAACAGCGCAGTGTCGTAATAGTAGAACGGTGTTGTTACATTCTGAAATTTGTCGATCGGAAAAATTCCCTTCATATACAGTATTTGTGTTTTGTGTTGCTTGCAATTTATTTAAACAGTGTGTCGGAAAGGCTTTGCAAGGCCCGTTTCTTGTCAGACTCTCTAATCAGGAACGAAATGTTGTAATTGCTCCCGCCGTAGCTTATCATGCGCACGGGTATGTCCCTCATGGCATCGGTTGCAATGGTTTCGAAACCGAGATTGCTCCAGTCGAGGTCGCCCACCACACAGATGATGCACATGTTGGTGTCGACGGTTACAGTGCCATACTTTTTCAGTTCATCGACAATTTCGTTGAGGTGGGCATTGTTGTCAATGCTCATCGATACGCCGACCTCAGAGGTGGCAAGCATGTCGATCGGTGTCTGATAACTCTCGAATATCTCGAACACCTTACGGAGAAATCCGGTTGCCAGGAGCATGCGCGAAGACTTGATCTTGATGGCCGTAATGTTATCTTTGGCAGCCACAGCCTTGATCTTTCCGCGTATCAGCACGTTGTCAATGATTGTTCCTTCGGCTTTCGGGTCGAGGGTGTTCTTCAGTCTGACAGGAATGCCGGCAAACTTGGCCGGCTGCACACAGGTAGGATGCAGGATTTTTGCTCCGAAATAGGCCAACTCGGCCGCCTCCTCGAAATTGAGCTGGTGGATGGCCTCAGTGTGGTCGACCACGCGCGGATCATTGTTGTGCATGCCGTCGATGTCTGTCCAAATCTGGATTTCGTCTGCCGGAAGGGCTGCGCCGATAAGCGAAGCGGTATAATCGGAACCGCCGCGCTGCAGGTTGTCCACCTCGCCATAGGCATTGCGGCAGATAAATCCCTGAGTGACATAGATTTGGTTGCCCTCGTTCTTGTCCATAATAGAGCGCAACTTCTCCTTGATGTACCGGGGGTCAGGGTCGGCGTTCTTATCGGTTCGCATGAAGTCGAGCGCGCTAAGAAGAACGGCCTTGATGCCTGTCTCCTGAAGATAGTTGGTCATCATGTTGGTGGAGATCACCTCGCCTTGGGCAACGATGGTCTTTTCCTCAAAACTGGTAAAAAGGTCCTTTGTGAACGAACGCAAGTAAGCAAATTCGTCCACCAAAAAAGCTTTGGTTTTCTCCTTATATTCGTCGGTTGCATAAAGTTCCTCAACATGCTGCTGGTATTTTTTCTCCAGCGTGTTGATCACTTCGTTTGCCCCTTCCGGATTTTTCTTATATAGATAATTGCTTATCTCCACGAGCGAGTTGGTGGTTCCGCTCATTGCAGAAAGCACGACAAATGTGGGTTCGCCAGACTCTGTAACCAGAGCGGCAACATTTTTCATTCTTTGGGCATTGCCAACAGAAGTGCCGCCAAATTTCATTACTTTCATAGCCGTTTGCTTTATGTGTTGTTTTCTGATTCTGTTCGTTAATCGTTGTTACAGCGTCTGATCGTCGCTGATATTCAACTTGTTGTATGATGCCGTTACATCTTTTATTTCACCGTTTTCGCATTGGTAAACAACCCCCTGAAAACGGTCGAGCATGGGAATATTGTGGGTAGACATCACCACCGCCGTTCCGTTGGCGGTAATGTCTTTCAGCAGTTTCACGATATGGTTGGCCGTTTCGGGATCCAGGTTTCCTGTAGGCTCATCGGCAATGATTATCTTGGGTTGGTTCAGCAGGGCCCGTGCAATGGCTATGCGCTGTTGTTCTCCACCCGACAATTCGTGGGGCATGCAGTCGCGCTTGTCGGCCAACCCAACGTCAGCAAGCACTTCCTCAATGCGCTTACTGATGTCGTGTTTGTTCTTCCAGCCGGTTGCCTTCAGCACGAACTGCAGGTTCTTGAATATAGTGCGGTCGGTAAGCAGTTTGAAATCCTGGAAGATGATGCCCATCTCCTTGCGCAGCGCAGGGATTTCCTTGCGCTTGATGGCTGTCAGGTTCCGGCCCAGCACAACCGCCGTTTCGGCCTCGTCGTGGTAGACATCCAGTTCGCAGTAGAATGTTTTGAGCAGCGAACTTTTCCCCGACCCCACCTTGCCAATGATATAAACAAACTCTCCTTCCTCAACATTAAAGTCAACTTGATCGAGAATCAAGTTGTCCTGTTGGTATATTTTAACTTTGCGATAGTCAATCAGCATGCTCATCGTGGGTGTGTAAATGTTTAAGATTGGTTGCTTTTCGTCATTCTCCTTGCCTTGTCCCATTCGGGGTCATGGCGCTTGATCAGTTCGCGTGCCACATCCTCGATAGACAGCCCTTTAGCTGTGAGCATGACTATAAGATGATACAGAAGGTCGGACGACTCGTAAACAAGTTTCTCGTTGGTGCCGTTTGTTGCCTCGATCACCGTTTCGACAGCCTCCTCGCCCACTTTCTGGGCCATCTTGTTGATACCCTTGCGGAAAAGGCTCGTGGTATAGCTATTGTCGGGCATCTCCTGATATCGCTTATTGATAAAGCGTTGCAGTTCAGACAAAAACACTACCGGGTTCAAGCTATTCTCCTCGCCCCAACAGGTGTCGGTACCCAGGTGGCAGGTGGGTCCTTGCGGATGGACAGAAACGAGAAGCGTGTCGTTGTCGCAGTCAACCTTGATTTCCACGACATTCAGATAATTGCCCGACGTTTCGCCCTTGGTCCACAGACACTGCCGCGTACGGCTCCAGAACGTAACCTTTTTGGTTTCTATCGTTTTGCGGTAAGCCTCGTCGTTCATAAATCCGAGCATCAGCACATTCTTTGTTACCGCATCCTGGATGATGGCCGGCACGAGACCTCCCATTTTATCGAAATCTATATTCATAATTACTTGGTATATATCAAACCCTGACGTTTACGCCCTCCTGTTTCAGATAAGTTTTCAAATCGCTGATGCCTATTTCCCCATAATGGAAGACGCTGGCGGCAAGTGCCGCGTCGGCATGTCCTACAGTGAACGCATCGCGGAAATGTTCCATTGTACCAGCTCCGCCACTGGCAATAATCGGCACCGTGACTTCGTCGGCCAACCGCGACAGAGCCTCCAGGGCAAATCCGGTCTTCACACCGTCATGGTTCATGCTGGTGAAAAGGATTTCGCCTGCCCCACGGTCCACGACCTCACGAGCCCACTCGAAGAGGTCGAGCCCCGTGGGGGTATGGCCGCCGTTGACATAGCAATGCCACCCCGTGGAGTCCATACGCGCGTCGATGGCACACACACACACCTGCGAACCGTATTTGGCGGCAATATCATCTATCAGCTGCGGGGTCTTTATGGCGGCACTGTTGATGCTGACCTTATCGGCACCGGCATACAGCATACGGTCGACATCCGCCAACTCGTGTATGCCGCCGCCCACCGTAAAGGGGATATTGATCTCTGTGGCCACCTTGGTTACCATTCCGGTGAATGTCTTCCGGCCCTCGAGCGAGGCCGTGATGTCGAGGAACACCAGTTCGTCGGCACCGGCATCGCTGTATGCCTTGCCAAGTTCCACCGGGTCGCCGGCCTGTTTCAGATTGCTGAAATTCACGCCCTTGACCGTCTGTCCGTCCTTGACGTCCAGACATGGAATGATGCGTTTGGCTATCGAATTACTTGCCATGGTTCAACTGCTTTAGGTCTATGCGTCCCTCGTACCATGCCTTGCCGAACACCACTGCAGGAATGCCGGCCTTGTCGAGGGCAATTATATCGTCGGCCGAACCGACACCGCCACTGGCTATGAGGTTCAGTTGCGGGAAGCTGGCCATGATGCTCCTGTAGGTGTCAATGGCGGGGCCGAGCAATGTGCCGTCGCGCGAAATCTCGGTACACAGCACATGCTTTATGCCGGCCTTCACATAATTGTCGAGAAACGGTATCAGGTCGTACCCGGAACTGTGCAACCAGCCGTTGGTGGAAATCTTCCCGTCGCGTATGTCGGCGCCCAATATCAGCCGGTCGGCACCGTAGCTTTGCAGCCAGGAAAGGAAAAGTTCCGGGTTGCTGGCCGCTACACTGCCCACTGTTACCATGGAAGCACCTGACTGGAAGGCTGCCCGGATGTCGGTATCCGACTTGATGCCGCCGCCGAAATCCACCGTGAGGCGCGTGGCCGAGGTGATGCCTTCCAGCACTTTCGTATTGACAATATGCTTGGATTTGGCTCCGTCCAAGTCTACGACATGCAGACGGGTAAAGCCCAGGTCTTCGAACCTGCGCGCCTGTTCGACGGGACTGTCGCCATATACCACCTTTTGGTCATAGTCGCCCTTGGTCAACCGCACGCATTTTCCGTCGATGATGTCAATGGCCGGTATGAGTTGAATGTTCATCTTGACAGGGATAAAAAGTTGCTGATAATCTGTTCGCCCACTGCTCCGCTCTTTTCCGGATGAAACTGTGTTGCCCAAAAGTTGTCCTTATGAAGGGCGGCCGAATAGGGTTGGATATATTCGGAGGTAGCTATCGTGTAGGGGCAGAGAGGGACATAGTAGCTGTGTACAAAATAAACGTACTGGTCGTTGCCGATGCCTTTCATCAAGGGCGATTTCACATCTGCCAGCGTATTCCAACCCATGGCCGGCACCTTTTGGCCGACGTGTACGGGCTCGAAACACTTCACGTCGACAGGAAACACGCCGATGCAGTCCACGTTGCCCTCGTCGGAATGTCTACACAACAGCTGCTGGCCTACGCAAATGCCCAATACCGGTTGCTTCAAGCCGCGTATCACCTCGTCCAGCCTATGGCTTTTCAGGTCGCCCATCGTGGTGAGGGCATTGCCCTGTCCGGGGAAAATCACGCAGTCGGCCGATGCCAATCGTTCGGCGTTGTCAGTCAGCACAGGGTCTACCCCCTGTCTTCTCAAGGCACTTACAACAGAGAATATATTCCCCGCATTATATTTTACGATGGCGACGTTCATTACCCTACAAATTTAGAAGAACTTTTGTCTTTTAATATTGCAAATTTACATATTTTCCAGCAAAAGAAAGAATGAATTTTAGAAAAGGAAAGTTTTTTTTCACGATTGACATAACTATGCGCAGAATAAACAGTTTTCGCAAAAAAGTAGCCTTCCTGCTACCAATGTAATGGTGGGAATGACACACTGCTTGCAGTCCGGATATGACATCCGTGCAAGCACTGCACATGAGGTGCGGCGCGAAAGGTATCTTATCGGGTTGCGAAAGGTGGTCAACGACCATGCGATAGATGCCGAACGGCATTGCGATAGACGGTATATCGCAATGCCGTTCGGCACCTATCGCAGTGTCCGAAAATCATGCCCCAAAAGGGATCAGCATCTGGATTTCGGCATACTTGTGCATTCAACGGGTACTCCTCATATATGTCTGGGCAGCGACACGCACGAGGGACAAGGACTAAAAGATATGAATACGAATGGCTCAAGAAAGCTTGAGCATGACCGACGTTAGGCCAATGGTAAACACTGTGCCGTCTTCAATAACCCGCCGCTCCTTCGGGGCAAGGCGCACACCGTCTACAAATGTACCCTTATTGCTCGGCTTGTCCTGCAACATGTACTGGAGTTTACCGTTCTTCCGGCGGCTCACATTGATGACGCAATGGCGGTAATCAATGTTAAGATCTCCACTTTCAATGGGACAATCCACCTCGTAGTTCTTCTTTTGGCGACCGATAAGGTTGTCGCCCATATGCAAGTAAAATTCCTGACGGTAACAATAGCTGTTTTCTATAACCACGATTTGACCGCAAGGATTGTTCTGTGGGGCGGAAATTTGCGGCTCTTCCTCCTGACTGTCGTTTTCTTCGGGCAACTGCGGTGTACCCTTTATGCGTACGCCGAACTTTTTACCACACGACGGGCACTTTATGGCTAACACTTTACCCGGCTCGTACCGTGTTTCGTCAAACGACAGGACGTGTTGGCATTGCGGACAACTGAGATGCTTCATGGATGTTTACTTTTGGTTCTTCAATATCCAAGCGTCGGCAAACTCTTCGTTCTTTCTCAGATTTTTCAGTGCTTGGCTGGCCTCGGCAGAGGTGGCGTAACCGCCATAAACGACCTTTGTGTTTCGGGAATCGAGCGTAACGCGGGCTTCGGCATAACCCTTGCTGCGCAATTTGTCAACATATTCCTGCGCATTGGCTTTGCTGACGCGACTGGCCAGCACGATGACATAGCTTTCGTCGGAGGGCGTCTCTTTCTGAAGGTCAGACGCTTTCTTTGCCACGGACACCGCCTGCATGTGGCCCGGTTTAGCTTCACAGATGCCATCGCCAAAGCCTTTCGTTTCCGTTTGCGGAAGTATGCGTTGCAGCAGTTCGACATTTAACGACTGTGCCACAACAAGTTTGTTGTTGTTGTCCAACGAAGAGGGATACAAAAGAAACATCAGCATGGCAACACTCGCAGCAGCGACCGTACGCCAAAGAGCCACGACGCGGTGGTTGGGCATGGTTTCTTCCTGGACCGGACAGTCCGTTGATGCGGTCATTTCAGACGCCGACATACTGGGAGACACACCGGAAATTTCAAACCGGGGAGCATCTTGCGGACGTTGATTTTCGCGTAACTCGCTCAACAGTTTGAAATCGTAACCGGAGAGACCATACAAAGAAGGGGTCAACACTCCTGCCTCACAAGGCTCGAACAGATAATGCCCCTCGTCGTTCAAACGCACCTGACCGATGCCGTGCAGGTCGTACACTCCGTCGTTCTCGACATGTTGCCTCAACTCGCGCACCTCGTCGCCGATGCGACGCAATGCTTCGGGGTAACTGATGTCGTAACATTCCACATACGACTGAGCCAACAGCGAATCGTTGATTGTGAGTTTTGGATTGAATCCGATAGTACGTGAAGGGGGCAAAAATGTACCATCCGTACCGTCTTTCCGGGCATCTACATGGTGAGCCATGAAGCCTCCGAAATCCGGCACGATAACACAATCATTGCTCAAAAGCAATATTTCCAGGTGTCTATCCAATTCAATCACAAGTGCAAAATTACGAAAAATATCGGTTTGCGGCAATTTCTTCCGGCAAAAATTTAAAAAAAGGATAATAATGATTGGGAATACTTTTCAATTCGAATGAAATGATTATCTTTGTAGAAAATTATATTTTAATCAACAATTATGGTCTACAAAGAAACGGAAATCAAGGGCGTTTGGATTATAGAGCCCAAAGTTTTTGATGACAGTCGCGGCTATTTCTTCGAAGCATGGAAGGCCGGCGAATTTGAAGAACATATAGGACCAACCCATTTTATACAGGACAACGAATCTAAATCGTGCTACGGCGTACTGCGGGGGCTGCACTATCAGAAAGGCGACAGTGCGCAGGCAAAATTGGTAAGGGTGATAAAAGGCCTCGTGCTCGATGTGGCTGTTGACATACGCAAGTCTTCGCCCACTTTCCGAAAGCATGTCATGGTGGAACTGTCCGAGGACAACAAACGGCAGCTGTTTATACCACGCGGATTTGCGCACGGTTTCCTGGTGTTAAGTAAAGAGGCTATCTTCACATACAAAGTAGACAACCGATACGCACCGCAAAATGAAGCGGGCATCTGCTGGAACGATCCCGATATCGGCATTGACTGGCCTATCGACCCTAAAGAAGTCATTACCAGCGAAAAAGATTTGAAAGCTCCACGACTTAAAGATGCTGAGGTGTTTGAATAAGAACACTAACCGGAAAATGAAAAAGAACACAATATTTGCACTTGCTTTTGCTGCTCTTTTGGGGGCTTGTGGCCACAAAGCAGACCAGCCCGGTAAGCCTCTAGAAGACATAGCCGCCAAAAAGATGCTGCAGGGCATTTGGGTCGACGATGATGCGCAAACGGTGGCATTCAAGATAAAGGGCGATACCATTTATTACCCGGACACGACAAGCATTCCCGCATACTTTCAAATCATTGAAGATACCCTTGTGCTGCACGGGGGAAACATCGTGAAATACCCCATAGTGAAGCAAGCGCACCACCTGTTCATATTCAAAAACCAAAACGGCGATGAAGTAAAGCTCGTTTTGAGCAGCGACCCGGACAACGCCAACGCCTTTCGGCACAAAAGACCGCAAGTGATAAACCAGAACCAAACCATCAGGCGAGATACCGTCGTGGCGTACAACGGCGAACGCTATCACTGCTATGTGCAGGTAAACCCCACAACGTTCAAAGTGGTAAAGAGTTCGTATAATGACGAAGGTGTGGAAGTGGGCAACATTTACTATGACAATATCGTAAATCTGAATATCTACCACGGGGCTACAAAGTTGTTCTCGCGCGATTTCCGAAAACAGCAATTTGCAACATATATCCCTAAAAACCTGTTAAACCAAGCCATACTCAATGACTTGCTAATAAAGGACATTGACCATGAAGGCATTCACTATCTTGCCTCCTTGGGCATCCCGGACAACATAAGTTCCTTCCAAGTGGAAGTGACGGTTGGGTTTGACGGCAAGTTGAACATGAAGCAATGATGCAAACCGCACAATAATCGAGCATAAGCACCGAGGGAAAACTAATCCGCAAACACTCATACTTAGCATTTACAAGATGAGTGTTTGCGGATTTTAATATTGGGCTATTACTTGGTTTATGTGCCGCAGAAGAACAGCACGATTATCTGTGCAGTGAATATCCTCAGGAACATGCTTAACGGATAAACCGTGGAATAACCTACTGCCGGCGCCTCCTTCGAACATGTGGAGTTAGCGTATGCCAAGGCAGGTGGGTCAGTATAGGTTCCGGCAATCATTCCCATGATTGTGAAATAGTTGAATTTGAATTTCAGACGTGCTATCACACCGATTATCAGAATAGGGATAACCGTTATCAAAAAGCCGGTATAGACGTATTTAAGACCGTCTCCCTGCACTACGGTTTCCCAAAATCCCGCACCTGCTTTGATGCCGACGCTGGCTAGAAACAATGCCAATCCCATTTCACGCAACATCATGTTGGCTGATGTTGTCGTATATGTGACGAGTTTAAAGCGATAGCCAAAACGACCAACAAGTATGGCGATAATCAGCGGGCCACCAGCTATTCCCAACTTTAAGGGAACCGGCATGCCTGGAACCGAGAAGGGAATGCTGCCAAACAGAATACCGATGATTATACCGATGAAAATAGTCGCAATATTGGGGGCGTCAAGACGCTTAACCGAATTTCCCATCAACTCCGTCACGCGGTTGACATTGTCTTCGCGTCCGACGACCATGATGCGGTCGCCTACATGGAAATGGTGGTTACGGCTCGCAAACAAGTCCATTCCCTGACGTGTAATTCGCGTGATGTTGACACCATAAACACTGGAGAAATGCATTTTACCGAGCGTCTTTCCATTCATCTTCGGATTGGTAACCACTACCCTGCGTGATATCATGGGGGTCTTGTCGTCCTCTTCATCCCAATCGGCTTCTATTTCCGGACCGATAAATGCCTTGATGGCTTCGGCATCGGCTTCAGCACATACCAGACGCAACTGGTCGCCAATGGCCAGTACAGTATCGCGACGCGGCGTTATGATTTCGTCCCCATGATGAAGACATGTGCAGACAATATCACGGTTAAGGAACTCTGATATTTGCTGCAGGTTGCGGCCAGCCAGATAACCATTGCTTACGCTCAATGTCATGGATTTGGGCTTGGCATGCGCATTGTCTGCCTCCGCCTCGTCCAGTTTCTTTTCTTCCTCTTCGAGTTTTGTGCGCGTCAGGTATCGTATGGCAATGGTTGCACCGATGATGCCAAGCACGCCAAGCGGATAAGCACATGCATAACCATTGGCTATTTGAGGAATAGCACCCTTGTCAAAAACCGAATTCAAAGCTTCATTGGCAGCTCCCAAACCCGGAGTGTTGGTTACGGCACCGTATAGTGTACCGACCATCATCGGGAGATTGTTGACATCGGACGTATCGAAAAAGATATAATAGCAAGCGAACATGACAAGCACATTCAGCAATATCGCACAAGTCGAAAGAACATTTAGGGCAACACCACCACGCTTGAAACTTTCGAAAAAGCCCGGGCCGACCTGCAGACCTATGCAAAAAACGAATAATATCAGTCCAAAATCTTGCATAAAGGTAAGAATGGGAACGGGGGCCGTAAACCCCACATGTCCGGCAACAATGCCCGCGAATAGCACAAAGGTAACACCCAGTGATATGCCGCCTACCTTAATCTTGCCCAACAACACGCCTACCGAAATCACGATGGCATAGAGCAAAGCAATATGAGCAACACTATCGGTCGTAGTAAATAAGTTTATAATCCAGTCCATTCTGATAAATTGATATATGTTCACAAAAGTACAACATAAATCCCAATAAACAAACGTTTTTTGATAATATTTGTTTTGCCATTTGCACTTTTCAATTTGCAAGTCGCAAAGAGGTGCCAGTTAAACGGAAACTGTTAACTGGCACCTCCAAATATATACGGGTAGCTTGTCAATTGTTTGACGATCCTCCCACAATATCAAGAAGTTCGTTGGTGATGGCAGCCTGACGACTCTTATTGAAATCGAGATTGAGCGATTTCAAGAGCTCGTCCGCATTGTCGGTTGCAGCCTGCATGGCTACCATGCGCGCAGCATGCTCGGAAGCGTTACTGTCCAGAAGAGCAGTATAAACCATCAGATTAAGAAGCTTGGGAATAAGCGACTGAAGCACGGTCTCTTTGTCCGGCTCAACAATGAAATCATCATTAAGCTGCACAACCTCTTTCTGTTGGGTGTTTTTAGTCTGTCCTTTCTTTCTAAGATACTCTTGTGCTTTTTGCGTGGCAAGGTTTGAACTCAAATCACGGTCATTGTATACCCCAATCTTTTCCGTAGACAAGTCAATGGGCAAAAAGGTGCGTCGTGTCAGTATTTGCGTTCCCGCACTCTTGAAATGATGGTATATCATCTCCACCTTGTCATACTCATGACCGATGAACTTGGCCGAAATTTCCTGCGCAATGTCAGCACAGTCCGAAGCATTAGGCTTATCCGCCAAATCGGTATAATCGCCTGCACACCGTAAACCCAACTTCGCCACTTTCTCAGCAACCTTACGGCCTATAGGATAAACCGTAATGTCACTAATACCCTGAGCCTTATAACCCTCAATGACTTGCATCATCATCTTGACAACATTATTGTTGAAGCCACCACAGAGTGAACTGTTGGACGAGTATACAATCAATGCCACCTTCTTCATTTCGGTGCGTTCAGTGTCGTATATGCTGCGAGCCTCCGGAACAGAAACCAAAAAGGTTTTCAGAATATGTTCCAGCATGTCCTCGTAAGGCAGCATGTTCTGAATGGCTGTCTGCGCGTGATGAAGCTTGGATGAAGCAACCATTTTCATGGCACTCGTAATCTTGCGGGTGCTTTTAACGGATGCAATTCGGGTTTTAATCTCTTTTAATGACGACATAGGCCTACTTCTTAAACTGTCCTGTGACGTTTGTCATAACCTGCTCAATGGTCTTTTTGTCCTCATCAAGCAGTTTTCCAGAAGCGAGGTTTTCGATGATGTCGGGATGTTTTGTACGCATTTGTTCCAAGAACTGGTTTTGACAAGTACGAACTTGCTCCACATCTACATCGTGCATCAATCCATTGACACCACAATAGAGTATGGCAATCTGCTCGCCTACCGGCATGGGACTGTATTGAGGCTGGATAAGCAACTGGTTATTCTTGCGCCCACGGTCAATGGTCATTGCCGTTACAGGATCCATATCGCTCGAGAATTTGGAAAAGCTCTCCAACTCCCGATACTGAGCCATGTCGATCTTCAACGTGCCAGCCACCTTCTTCATGCTCTTTACCTGCGCCGAGCCACCTACTCGACTGACAGATATTCCCACGTTGATGGCGGGGCGGAAACCTTGGTTGAACAAGTCGCTTTCCAAATAAATCTGTCCGTCAGTGATGGAAATCACGTTGGTAGGGATGTAAGCCGACACGTCGCCGGCCTGAGTCTCGATAATCGGCAGTGCCGTCAGAGAGCCTCCTCCCTTTACATGACCTTTCATACATTCAGGCAAGTCATTCATGCGCTCGGCGATGTCTTGCTGGTCGTTGATACGTGCAGCACGTTCCAACAAACGGGAATGAAGATAGAACACGTCGCCCGGATATGCCTCACGTCCGGAAGGACGTCTGAGAATCAATGACACCTCACGATAAGCCACTGCCTGCTTAGACAAATCGTCGTAGACCACCAAAGCATCGAAACCGCGGTCGCGGAAATATTCGCCTATCGCAGCACCGGCAAAGGGTGCATAGTATTGCATGGCAGCCGGGTCAGCAGCCGTAGCACTTACAATGATGGTATAGGGCAAGGCACCGTGCTCCTTCAGCGTCTGTACCAAGGTAGCCACAGTGGAAGCCTTCTGCCCGATTGCAACATAAATGCAATAGACCGGTTTTCCGGTCTCATAATTGGCCTTTTGGTTGATGATGGTATCTACAGCGATTGCCGTTTTTCCTGTTTGGCGGTCGCCGATAATCAACTCTCGCTGTCCGCGCCCTATAGGAATCATCGAGTCGACAGCCTTCAGGCCAGTCTGCAAAGGTGTCTTTACAGGCTGCCTGTAAATCACGCCCGGAGCCTTTCGGTCGAGCGGCATCTCAAAGGAGTCCGTCAGGTCTATGTCGCCTTTACCGTCAATCGGTTCACCGAGAGGGTTTACGACACGGCCCAGAAAATCGTCGTTGACACGAATAGAAGCGATATGATGTGTGCGCTTCACCTTCTGCCCTTCCTTAATTCCAGCCGTGGAACCCAAAAGGATACAACCCACGTTGTCCTCTTCCAGGTTCATCACGATGGCCATAGTACCATTCTCGAACTCGAGCAGTTCGCTGGCCTCAGCATTGCGAAGGCCGTAGATACGTGCCACACCGTCAGAAACGGTCAACACTGTACCAACCTCATCAAACCGCTCTTGCGAGTTAATACCTTCGAGTTGCTTCTGCAAAACCTCAGATACCTCACTTGGCCTAATTTTATCTGACATAGATTATTTCTTTAATTGTTTAAGAATCGTGTTAAGTTTTGTCTTGACACTTGCATCCAAACGGTAGGTATCATATTCCAATACGAACCCTCCAATGATATCTGGATCGACCTCGGTATTGAATTCCACCGTTCCATGAGTTCTACTTTCAACCATTGCTTTCATCTTGCCCTCCGTTTCGGCCGACACGGCAACGGCTGTAGTGAGTTTTCCCCGGGTGACGTTTTTCTGTTTGCGATAAAGAGTCACATATGAAGCAGCCATAAATTGCAGGGACTTTTCCCTGCCCTCTTTCAGGACAAGTTGCAGGAATCGCTTAGTCAGGTCTGTAACCTTCCCGCCACAAGCAGTCAGCAAGAGCGCCTCCTTCTTGTCCTTTCCGAGCATAGGATTGTCTATCGTGGAGCGAAGGGCCTCAACCTGAAGATAGCTCTGCGAAAGCAATTGCATCTCCGTGTAGACAGCATCCTCCTGCTTCATATCCGTAGCACTATTCAGAAGTGCGCGGGCATATCTGACCGATATTACACCTAAATCCATAAGCCACAACTATTTTGCAGTTTTTTCATCAACAGAAACCTCATCCAAGAGTTTGTCAATCAGTTCCATCTGCTTGTCGTCTTTAGAAAGCTTTTCACGCACAATGCGCTCAGCTATCTTAACCGACAACTCAGCGACTTGAGCCCGGATTTCGCGAATTGCCTGCTGTTTTTCGTTGGCAATTTCAGCTTTCGCTTCATTGACAATGCGGGCACTTTCTTCTTTGGCTTTATCCTGAGCTTTCGCGACTATGGCCTCGCGGGTATCGGTAGCCTCTTTCAAGATGGCCGCCTGTTTCTCGCGGGCTTCCTGCAGAATGGATTCTCCTTCTTTTTGTATGTTGGCAAGCTTCTCGTTGGCATCATGCGCCTTGCGCAGACTATCGTCGATAAATTCTTTTCGCGCCTTGATCATACCGGAAATGGCTGGGAATGCCCATTTGCCCAATATGCAAAGCACAATCAGGAAGACGACGGTCATCCAGAAAAGCAAGCCTGTACTTGGCATTAACAAATCCATACGCAGTAGTTAGCTCTTACGACGATTAGATGCAAAGGAATGCGACAACCACGGCGAACAGGGCTACACCCTCAACCAAAGCGGCTGCAACAATCATGTTCGTGAAAATCTTGTTCATCACCTCGGGCTGACGAGCCATGGCATCCATGGCTTGTCCGCCAATACGACCGATACCAATACCGGCACCAACAACAGCGATACCTGCGCCAAGACCAGCGCCTAACTTTGCAAGACCTGCTGCAGCTTCAGCTGCCAATAATAATGAAATCATAATCTTTAAGTTTTTTATTACAGTAATTAATATTTATTTTTCTCTTGCTAATCCTATGAAAATAGAACTCAACATGGTAAACACCATGGCTTGAATGAAGCAAACCATACACTCGAGCAACATCATGAACACTGCCATTACTATGCTAAGCACAGACATGCCGATAAGAACTGCCAGGGCTTTAGACACGACAATGAAAATGATGCATACCAATGACACCGCTATGGCGTGTCCGGCCATCATGTTGGCAAACAGACGGATCATCAGTGCGAACGGTTTGGTGAAGATCCCCACGAACTCGATGAGAGGAATCAACGGGAAAGCCTTCAACGCCAAGGGCACATCAGGCCAGAAGATATCCTTCCAGTAGTGCTTCGTTCCACTTACCTGCGTAACAATGAATGTGCAGACAGCCAGGAAGAAGGTGACCGCAATATTACCGGTAACATTGCCCGATCCCGGCGGGAACGGAACGATACCCATCAAGTTGCAGGTAAGAATAAAGAAGAAACACGTCATCAGATACGGTGAGTATTTTTCGTAGCCGACTTCGCCGACACCCGGTTTGATGATACTGTCTTCCACATATGCCACCAGCATTTCCACAAGTCCGGTAAACCCACCGGGAGCAGGGTCGCTGGCTTTGTGTTTGCGGTACCATCGTGCCGGTATCAGGATACAGCATAGCAAAATAACCACATTAATGAGCATTACGGCAACCGTCTTGGTAATCGAGATGTCAAAAGGCATCACCTCCTGGCCGTTCACCAGCTCTACTATCTTGCCCGCGTGCTCGCCCTTCGTGGCGATTGCCAGACTGTGTGGCCCCAACCGATATCCGTCGGCATCAGCTTCATGTGCGAACTCTGCCGTGCTGAAGACATGCCAACCCGTGGAACTCTTGACGATAACCGGCAGATTGATGACGACATGGCGGTTGCCGATATCGGTAACATGCCAATCGTAAGAGTCCTTGATGTGCTCGAGTACGATCTCGCTGACATTTAGCGACTGCGACTTTTCGTTCGTCTCGGCAGCAGAAGCAGCCAAAGATGTCACCATCAGCATCAACAGGCAAACTATATGTTTAACGAATTTCATATATACACTTATCTATTAATGTTTTATCACATATGTTATCACCAGCGTCACGCCATACATCACGAGCACCATGGCTGCAAATGCCTTCGACTCCGCATGACTTTCAGACAGGCAAAACACATAAGTCCCAACAACTGCCAGTACTATCGTAAAGCGCACCAGAGTAAACAGGATGCAAAACGGAACCATATAGCGGGCGAAATGTCTCCTTACCACATCGAGCCCTACAGTCCATGCCATTCCGAGGATGACGAACAACAGTGCACAGCAGATGAAACTTGTAAGAGAGGGAAACATACTATTTGTCATGTCCCTTCCGAACATTCAACAAGGAAATAACAGAAACGGCCACAAGCCATCCTATCAGTGCGACGACCGCAATCCCCACAACTAAATTGAGGTATCCGGTTTCCTGGATTACGTTCAGGACAAGGAGTGTCAACAGAGTAAGCCCTGCAATGACCCACAGTCCTATTTTCCGCACATACTTGAAATTGTTCATTCTCTTAAGCGTTTATCATCATATCTCCACGCAGACGCAGACCTCGTTTTTCTTCACTTCGGCAAATCCGCCCTTCACGCTGAGGGTTTGCTTGCCTTCGCGATTAGTGTACTCCACGATGCCTTCTGTCAGAGAGGAGATGATGGGCGCATGGTTGTTGAGTATTTCAAACTTGCCAAGCATGCCTGGTACCGCCACGCTCTCGGCATCGCCGTTGTATACGACCTTTTCAGGGCTCACTATTTTAAGTTTCAGCATGACTCAAAGTTTTAAAATCCCTTAAACCGCCATTTAGCCTTTGGCCTCTTCGAGAAGTTTCTTTCCCTTTGCCTTGGCATCTTCGATGGTGCCTACATTCATGAATGCCTGTTCGGGCAGGTCGTCGACCTCACCGTCGAGGATGGCATTGAAGCCTTTGATCGTGTCTTCGATGCTGACCATGACACCCGGCACGCCGGTAAACTGTTCGGCCACAGCAAAAGGCTGGCTGAGGAAACGCTGCACACGACGGGCACGGTTAACGACGAGTTTGTCCTCGTCCGACAGTTCGTCCATTCCGAGAATGGCGATGATGTCCTGCAGCTCGTTGTAATGCTGCAATGTTTCTTTCACACGCTGAGCACATTCGTAATGTTCCTTACCCACGATAAGCGGGTCGAGTATTCGCGACGTTGAAGCCAGCGGATCAACGGCAGGATAGATGCCAAGCTCTGTAATCTTACGGTCGAGCACGGTGGTGGCATCGAGGTGCGAGAATGTGGTAGCCGGTGCAGGGTCGGTCAAGTCGTCTGCCGGCACATAAACGGCCTGAACAGAAGTGATGGAGCCTTTCTTCGTGGAGGTGATGCGTTCCTGCATGGATCCCATCTCTGAGGCCAGCGTGGGCTGGTAACCCACAGCCGACGGCATACGTCCCAACAGTGCCGACACCTCCGAACCAGCCTGGGTGAAACGGAAGATATTGTCGATAAAGAACATGATGTCGGCCGGCGCACCGTCTTTACCGCCATGGTCGCGGAACTCTTCGGCTACCGTCAAGCCCGACAGGGCCACTGATGCGCGCGCTCCAGGCGGTTCGTTCATCTGTCCGTAGACAAGGGTGGCCTGCGACTTGCGCAGCTCCTCGGGGTCGACTAGCGAGAGATCCCACTTGCCCTCTTCCATGGCCTTCATGAATTTCTCTCCGTAGCGTATAACGCCCGACTCGAGCATATCGCGTACGAGGTCGTTGCCCTCACGGGTACGCTCCCCCACTCCGGCGAACACGGAGTAACCGTCGTGTCCCTTAGCAATGTTGTTGATGAGTTCCATGATCAGCACCGTCTTGCCGACTCCGGCACCTCCGAACAGTCCGATCTTTCCGCCTTTCATATAAGGCTCCAGCAAGTCGATGACCTTGATGCCGGTGGCCAACATCTCTTTGTGGGTGGACAATTCCTCGAACTTCGGAGCCGGACGGTGAATGGGGTAACTGCCGGTCATGTCGAGGCTCTTCATGCCATCGATGGGCTGGCCCGTGACGTTCATCATACGACCCTTGATCTGTTCGCCGGCCGGCATGGTGATGGGACTTCCGGTGGCTTCCACTTCCAATCCGCGCTGAAGACCATCGGTATTGTCCATGGCCACACAGCGAACTGTGTCTTCGCCGATATGTTGTTGCACTTCGATGACGAGATTCGACCCGTCGGTGCGTTTCACCACAAGGGCTTCGAAAATCTTAGGCAACACTTTCTCTGCATCCTGGCCTTGCGTGTCGAAATAAACGTCGACAACAGGGCCGATTATCTGGGAGATGCTTCCTTTTATCTGTGCCATATTCTATATTAGGTTTAAATATGTTAGTTAATGTCTATCTGACTGGGAACGTGTCGTTTCCGGACTTTAGATACTCAAGTCGCCGAGCACTTTAATGAGTTTTCGGTCAAACGGCTTGTCAGACCTGATGGCCTCTGACAACGGCACATAAACAACCTCATTGTTGCGTATGCCGATCATGACGTTGCGCTGTCCCTGCATGATGGCCTCGATGGCTCCCACACCTGTGCGGCTGGCCAATATGCGGTCGTGTGCCGATGGACGGCCGCCGCGCTGCAGGTGGCCAAGGATGGAGACGCGCACATCGTAGCCCGGGAACTCCTTTTTCACACGGTCGGCATAGTAGAGCGCACCGCATTTGGGGCTTTCCGACACGATGACAATGCAACTTTTCTTCGACTTGCGGATGCCTCGTTCCATGAACTGCGACAGCTGGTCGACATCGGTGGTGTCCTCGGGAATGATAGCCGCCTCGGCACCACTGGCGATGGCCGAGTTCTGTGCCAGGAAACCGGCGTCGCGCCCCATCACCTCGATGAAGAAGATACGCTCATGGCTCTGTGCCGTATCGCGTATGCGGTCTACACACTCCACAATCGTGTTGAGCGTGGTGTCGTATCCGATGGTCGAGTCGGTTCCGTAAAGGTCGTTGTCGATGGTTCCCGGCAAACCGATGCAGCACACATCGTACTCGTTGGCAAAATTCATGGCACCGGTCAGCGACCCGTTACCGCCAATCACCACCAGTGCATCGATCTCCTCCTTCTGGAGCGTGGCATAGGCTTTCTCCTTGCCTTCGGGAGTCATGAACTCCTTGGAACGTGCCGTGCGCAGGATGGTACCGCCCTGCATGATGATGCCCGACACATTTTCGGTGGTAAAAGGCCTCACTTCGTCATTGATGAGACCGTCGTAGCCTCTGTATATGGCCTTAATGTTAAATCCGTTGCATATTCCCGCGCGGGTTACTGCGCGAATGGCCGCATTCATACCTGGCGAATCGCCGCCTGAGGTCAGAATACCAATAGTCTTAATCTTTGCCATAACTTATATTTGTTTTTTATGTTAAATTACTAATCTATCAGCAGCAAAAGAACCGCAAACCCCAACATAAAGCCGAGCGTTGCCATGCCTCCCACATTTTTGAAATACCACCCGAGATGGATGCGCTCGGTCTTCAGCAGGCTCATGCCTGCCATCGAGCCGATGGCCATAATGTTGCCGCCCATGGCCGCACCGTAGGCAATAAATTTCCAATAGTTGTCGTTCATCTCCGTAGAGGGATTGAGCGTTATGAAAGTGGCGGCAGTGGCGAAATTGTCGAGAAACGAGCTGACCACGCCCGCAGTGAGGCCATATACCCAGTTGCCCAGCGGCAACTGTCCCAACAAGTCCCACGCCTGCGAGAGCACGCCCGTCTCCTTGACGACACCCAAGGCCAGAATGATTCCCATGACAAACAGGATGAGCTGGCGGTTGCCGTAGAACAACGACTGAGGCATGCGGCGACGCTCCATGGCATCCATGTTCATAAGTTTGCGGTTGAAGGCCTCGTTCACCACCCAAAGCACTCCAAGAACGCACAGTGCTCCGATGACCGGACTGAGCTTGGTGATGGTGTGGAAGGTAGGAATGAACCACAGGCCGCCTATCCCGACGAAGAGCATCAGCAACCGTTGCCACACATTGAGACGCGTGTCGTCGCCACGGTAGGGCATCGTGATCCACTCGGTCTCCACCCTTTCGGGCAGACTACGACCCAACCACCATGTGGGAACCACCCAAGCCACCAGACAGGGCACCACAAGCGACATCGAATAATGCGTGGCGCTGACCAGCCCGTTGTTCCAGAGCATCAGCCCCATAGGGTCGCCTATCACCGTCATGGCACCGCCGCAGTTCGCAGCGACCACGATGGCCGAACCGTATATCATGCGCTGCCTACGGCTGGGTATTATCTTGCGCATAATGACCAGCATCATCAAAGTGGTGGTAAGATTGTCGAGATTGGCGGATATGAGGAGCGTTACAGCTGCCAGTGTCCACAGCATGCGCTTGCCGTTGCGCGTCTTGAGCAGTTGGGGAATGAAATCAAAGCATCCGTTGTTGTCCAGTATTTCCACAATGGTCATCGTGGCAAGCAGGAAAAGGGCTATTTCGGATGCCCGGCCCAAATATTTCAGGAAGATGTTGCTTGCAATAAATTCTTTTACAGAAACGCTCGTCGGCGAAGCACCGTCAAGATAGTTCAAATATTCGGTCGGATGCTGGCTCATGACGAAGTCGGCACCATAACTGATGTAGAGCACCCATCCCGCCGTACAAGCAAATATCGCTACCGCAGCCTTGTTGACCTGCGTGAAGCTTTCTGTTGCGATGAGCAGGTAGCCTACAAGCATTATTCCTATGATAACCAACGCCATCTTCTTTTTATATCTTTTCGGCAAAGGTAACGAATAAATCCAAATACAATGCAAATTTTCTCCCTTTTTTATTTCGGATTAACGGTAATTTAATAATGAATAAACAGGAAAATGGTACTTTTTACGCCAATAATTTACAAAATGTCACAATGGCTCGTTTGTAGCAAGGATATAATGCTGGGGGTGGGATGACTACTGTACGATATACAGACAGAACCAACCTGTTCACCTATTATAATATACTGACACGTTACCGCATTGGGCGCGAAACACCGCGTCCGGTCATAAGGGTGGAACAGGATCTTGCCCGACAGACTAAAAGGGAGGTATCGTAAGGACGGGCAGTCGCATCAGAGTACTCACCCGTACGGCACGCAAGGAAGACTTGCGGCCTGTCCGAAAAACGGCCGAGACAAAGGCCAATCGACATTCGGCACATATCGCACTGCCGTTCGGCATCTATCGCAACGCCGTTCGGCATCTATCGCGTCCCGATTCGGTACCTATCGCAATGCGAAACAGTACTTATGGCAACGCCACAGATGCGGCCATCTGCAACGGTTTTTGTCTTAGATCTCTACATTACTGTTTTTCAGGGGTTTACAAAGCATGCAATTAACGAAGCCAGTATAGGCCACCGGTTTCGTTTTCCGAAAATAACTGTCCAAGGGAAACAACACGGTAGTGAAACCGCGGGCTTGTCTGCAAAAAACAAAAAATCCCGCCCTGATAATTTATCAAGGCGGGATATGCGCTTTGTTCATGGCTTTTGCCATGATTAAAGATACCTATTAGAACAGTTTGTCGGGATAGACTCCGTCGTCGACCAACTTCTGGATTTTTTCCACAACACTAGGACGGTCGGCCGAATAGGTTACGCCAAACCACTTGCTGGTAGTGTCGAGCACTTCGCAGGTGGCCTTTCCCTGATGGATAAGATGATCCACTACCCAAGGAATGAGGTACTCGGCTTTAGGATTGGTCTTCGTGGTCGGGGCATCGAGGAACTCCTTGAAATACTTGTCGCTATACTCGAAATAGTCGGGGGTAAAGCCCCATACGTTCATGCTCACCGGAGTGTTGTCGGAGATGCTCACCCACTCACCCTTCTCGTCTTTGTACGCCACCTTGCCGTCTTCCTTGCGTTCGATTTCGGTGCGCTCCACGCAACTGGTAAGATGCTCGTTCTCGTCCTTGGCGCAAACGCCACGCGACACTGTGCCATTCTCGCTCAGCGTGTTGGTCACGCGGAAGCCCACCATGGCATAGGTGTTCTGGCTGTTCTCGGGCAGATTGGCAAGGAACTTGCCGATAACCTGGAAACAGTCGCGGTTATAAAAATCGTCACAGTTGATGACACAGAACGGCTCGTGAATGGCCTCTTTTGCCATCATCACGGCATGGTTGGTTCCCCAAGGCTTGGTGCGGCCTTCGGGTACGGTGTAGCCCTCGGGAAGCTTGTCGAGGCTCTGGAAAACGAGCTCGCAGGGGATTTTTCCCTCGTACTTGGAGAGTATTTTTTCGCGGAAATCTTGTTCGAAATCCTTGCGGATTACCCAAACAATCTTGCCGAAACCAGCCTGAATCGCATCATAGATGCTGTAGTCCATGATGGTCTCGCCGTTGGGACCCAGACCGTCCAACTGCTTCAGGCCACCGTAACGGCTACCCATACCAGCTGCCAAAAGTAACAAAGTAGGTTTCATAATGAATATTTTTAAGAATGATGATTGTCTGTTTGTTTAGAAAGGAAGGTCATTGGAATCGTCCGAAGATGCGCTGCCGGCAAACGGATCCTGACCAGCTGCCGGAGCTGCCGGAGCTGAGCCGAACGCTGTGCCCGTCTCGGTGGTCGGCATGGCGGTATTGACGGCATTGGGGTCGACATGGTCTACACGGTAAGCACGGATGTCGTTGAAATAACGGTCCTGCCAAGCGCGCGCATTGATGTCGAGCCACACGTGAACGGTGTCGCCCTGATGGATGTTGAACTGCTCGATACGGTCGGCACCAAACACATTAAAGAGGCAGGTGCGAGGGTATGCGTCACGCGTCTGTATCACATAATCCTGTGATTTCCACGCGTTTCCACTCGATTTCGATACGCCTTCTCTGGGGGGATACTCCTTGATTATCACACCCTCCACTTCTATTCCTTGTAATGCCATGTTTGTGATATTTGTATTTAATTCTTATAATTACGTGTTGCGAAATTACGCAAATTATCAATAAGGAACAAACTTTCAATACACAAAATTCAAAAAAATAAAAAAAACACAAGGGGCAGCGCGCATTCTCCTTTTTTATTTGTATCTTTGCCTATAAATAAATTAGGAAAAGATACAAACCATTATAGTCATGAGATTTAAGCTTTCCAGCATGGCTCTCAACGCCAAACTGCAGATCCTTTCAAAGGTCATCAGCAACAAAAACTCGATGCCCATCCTCGAGAGTTTCCTTTTCGAGGTAAGCAACGGCCAACTCTTTATCACCAGTTCCGACAAAGAAAACGTCATGCGGACATCGCTCGTGCTCGACGAGCACGACACCAACGGTGCTTTCGCAGTGCCTAGCCGAACCATCCTTGACGCAATGAAGGAGCTTCCCGAACAGCCCATCACATTCGAGGTGAACTTGGAAACGTACGAAGTGGTGGTAGGATACCTGGGGGGCGAGTACCATTTCACCGCCCAGAACGCTGAGGAATATCCCCGCACCGAGCAGCAGACCGACAACCTGAATGTCATCACTATTAACGCCGGTGTATTGGTGGACAACATCAACCGCACGATGTTCGCCACCGACAACAACGAGATACGGCCGGTCATGAACGGCATATATTTCGACCTCACCCCTGACTGCCTGGCATTCGTGGCCAGCGATGCCCACAAGCTGGTGCGCTGCCGTTACTACGGAGTGAAAAGCGACACGCCGGCATCGTTCATCCTTCCCAAGAAACCGGCTACGCTACTCAAGAACAGTCTCAGCCACGAGGGGGGCGACGTGGTCATCAAGTTCAACAAGCAAGCTGCCGAAATTCATTTTGCCGACGGTGTTCTGACCTGCCGGCTCATCGAAGGTGTTTTCCCCAACTACAACGCCGCCATACCAACCGAAAACATCAATGAGGTGTGCATCGACCGCAAGACCTTCATCAGTGCCCTGCGGCGCGTGCTGCCTTTTGCCAGCATGAGCAGCCAGCTGGTACGTTTCCGCCTCAGCGCCGGCACCCTGGAATTGTCGTCGGAAGACATCGATTTCGCCACAAGTGCTAAGGAAACACTCGTCTGCGACTACGCGGGCCAAAACATGCAGATCGGCTTCCGGGGCGATTTCCTACTCGAAATACTCAACGCCATGGAAACGGAAGACATCAAGTTGCTGCTTGGCGACCCAAGCCGAGCCGGTGTCGTTGTGCCGGGCAAAAACTTGGAGGGCACGGATATACTTATGTTGATTATGCCCTTGCTGCTGAACGACTAATAAAAAGCTATGAAACTTAATCTCAAAAAGCCCTTAGTCGTCTTCGATCTGGAGGCGACGGGGCTTGATTTGGTTCACGACCGGATCATCCAGATTTCATATGTCAAGGTATCGCCAAACGGCGAAGAGAACCGCCAGAGCATTTTCGTAAATCCGGGTATGCCCATCCCCGCATTGGTGCAGGAGCTGACGGGCATCACCAACGAGCAGGTACAAGGCGAAAAAACGTTTAAGGAAATTGCCAAAGAACTTGCCGCTGAATTTACTGGATGCGATTTCGCCGGGTTCAATTCCAACCGTTTCGACGTGCCGTTGCTTGCCGAAGAGTTTTCCCGCGCAGGTGTTGATTTCGACTTTACGAAGTGCAGGCTTATCGATGCACAGACCATCTTCCACAAGCGCGAACCGCGTAACCTGTCGGCCGCTTACAGGTTCTACACCGGACACAAGATGGAAGATGATTTCGTTGCCCACCGCGCCGACCAGGATGCCGAGGCCACCTACCGCGTGTTGATGGGCCAACTCGACAAGTATGCGCCGGAAGCCGTAGAAGAGCCCGGCATGGCTCTGCCTAACGATATGGACATACTTGCTGCCGAGTCGAAAATGAACGACAATGTAGACTTTGCCGGGCGAATGGTGTGGCAGGACATGAAGGACAAGGACGGGAATACTATTACCGACAAGGACGGCACTCCCCGCAAGCATGAAGTGTTCAATTTCGGCAAATATAAAGGTTGGGCGGTTACGGATGTACTGCACCGCGACCCCCACTATTTTGACTGGATTATGTCCAGCGACTTTACGCTCAACACCAAGCAGGTGCTCACACGCATCAAATTGCGTGAGGCAAAGCTCAATGCAAACAGCCTGAACACAACTGGCAAATAGCCATCTCCCTATTCAACAACAAGCCTATGCGCCATGTTTTCATCGTGTTCCTTTGCCTGTTGGCCATCCGGACCAACGCCCAGGAACTCAACGCCAAGATTACAGTCAACCACAACCAGATACAAGGTACTGATGCCTCCGTATTCGACAACTTGCAACAGACCCTCGAACAATTTGTCAACGACAGGCAATGGACTAACTTGCAGTTCCAAAAAAACGAGCGCATAGACTGCAATTTCAATATTACCGTCACGAAGTACGACCAGTCGTCGGGGCTTTTTACATGCAAAGCCCTCATACAGGCAAACCGCCCGGTTTACAACGCTTCGTATACCACGACATTATATAACAACACTGACAACAACTTCAATTTCAAGTTTGCACAGTTCGACCAGCTCGAATTCAACGAAGAGACCATCGACAACCAGTTGACGGCACTCTTCGCCTACTACGCCTTTCTTATCATCGGCATAGACCTCGACAGTTTTTCGCCCATGGGAGGAGAAGACGTTCTGCAAAGGTGCATGAACCTCACGAACAATGCGCAGAACCTGGAGTTCACGGGATGGAAATCGTTTGACAACGACCGCAACCGCTTCGCCATCATCAACGACTATCTTGACGGAGGCATGAAACCCTTCAGGCAGTTGCAGTACGACTACTATCGGAAAGGTCTCGACGAAATGGCAAACAACCCCGAAAGAGGGAGAACCGAAATCACGACGGCTTTGGAAAATAACCTTAAGAAATGCCACGAGGACAAGCCCATGAGCCAATTGCCTGTCATTTGGACCGATTACAAACGCGACGAGCTTGCGTCCATCTATAAAGGAAAAGGTACACAAAAGGAAAAGGAAACGGTCTACGACATTCTTTTCTCTATCAACGCCTCACAAAACAACGCTTGGGAGAAAATCAAGCAGTAGGCCAAAATCCACCAGCAACCGACATGCTTAAACAATTATACGTCAAAGACTTTACGCTTATCGATGAACTCAACATCGATTTTCGTCCCGGTTTCTCAGTAATAACAGGTGAAACGGGTGCCGGAAAAAGCATCATTTTGGGAGCATTGCACCTTTTGCTGGGCCAAAGGGCTGACAGCAAGCAGATCAAAAACGGGTGCAAGAAATGCGTAGTCGAAGCCCATTTTGACCTTTCCCACTACCAGTTGGAAGATTTTTTCGCGCAAACCAACATCGACTACGATGCAACCGACTGTATCCTCAGGCGCGAGGTGAGTGCCACGGGGAAAAGCCGCGCCTTTATCAACGACACCCCGGTCAGCCTGAATACCATGCGTGATTTGGGCGAACAGTTGGTTGACATACACAGCCAACACCAAAACCTTCTGCTGCAAAAAGAAGATTTTCAACTTAATGTAGTGGATATCATAGCGAATGATCACGTTTTGCGGAAAAGCTGCAAGGATGCTTTCCAAAGTTATACAGACGCCAAGCACGCTTACGCTACCTTCAAGGAACAATGCGAGAAGACACGCGAGAACGAGGATTTCATGCGTTATCAGCATGCCGAACTCGACAAGGCGGCGCTTCAAAAGGGCGAGCAGGAAGACCTGGAACAACGGGCTTCCCTGCTGAGTCATGCCGAAGGAATCAAAAGTGCGCTCTATCAGGCATCTTCTTCGCTGAGCAACGACGAGTCTGGATGTCTGGGAGCACTCGGCAATGCCATAGACAGCCTATGCGAAATAGAAACGGTCTATCCCTCCGTGAAAGAGTTGTCCGAACGTCTCAACAGTGCCTACATAGAACTGAAGGACATTGCACAGGACATAAACGGACGCAAAGACACCATCGATTACGATCCAGCCGAACTTGAGCAAATCAACGAACGTCTCGACACGCTTAACACCCTGCTGCACAAATATCATGCTACCGACATAGACGAGCTGATCAACACCAGGGAACAACTGGTACAACAGATCAGTAATATAGACGGCGGCGACGAACAACTGCATGTGCTGCAACAACAAGTAGACAAAGCGTTGAAGGATTATACGGCAATCGCCAAACAGCTCACAGACGTTCGCCGGAAGGCAGCGGCTACCGTCGAAAACGAAATGCGGAAACGTCTACAGCCCTTGGGCATCCCCAACGTGCGTTTCTCCATTAGCTTTCAGGAACGCGAACCATCAGCAACGGGTAGCGACAAGGTGGCTTTCCTCTTCAGCGCAAACACCAGTTCGCCGCTGCAGCCCGTGTCGCAGGTAGCATCGGGCGGCGAGATTGCCCGCGTCATGCTATCGCTAAAAGCCATGATCAGCGGTGCCGTAAAACTGCCGACCATCATCTTCGACGAAATCGATACGGGCGTAAGCGGTCGCGTAGCTGAAAAGATGGCGCAAATCATGCAGGAGATGGGCGAAAACCACCGGCAAGTAATTTCCATCACCCACCTGCCCCAGATAGCGGCATTGGGTTCCACCCATTACAAGGTCAGCAAGGAAGAGACCGCCCAAGGGACAACCAGTCACATGTCTATGTTGTCCGATGAGCAACGCGTCAAGGAGATCGCACAAATGCTTAGCGGAAGCAACATCAGTGAAGCTGCCGTAGAAAACGCGAAGGCACTTCTTGGAATGAAATGACAACCATACTTGGCCTGAATGGCAACGACAATACTGCGACATGCTGCCTGTGCCATTCAAGACAACCACAAAACAGGACATTGACCAACATTCATATTGAAACATCAAAACGATGAAACATAAAATAGCAGTTATAACATTCATTCTGTCACTAAGTGTGAACCTCATTTGGGCCCAGCCCGCACCGGTCAAGAAGGCCGGGGCGAGCGTCTTTTCTTTAACAACTTTCAGCAAGGACGGCAACATTCTGGGGTCCACACATGGCGTATTCATCGGAAAAAACGGCGAAGCAATAGCCATGTGGCAGCCATTTTTGGGTGCCGACCATGCCATAGCTATCGATTCGAAAGGAGTAAAACATGAAGTGGATGTCATGATGGGTATCTCCGAACTATACGACATTTGCCAGTTCAGGGTCAAGGGAGCTGTTCCGGCCGGACTGGAAATAACATCTGTCAGCACCGCCGAAAGCAATGTCTACGCCGTCGACTATGACCTCAAGAAGCCGGCCATCAAGAAACTGTCGCCCGTCCGTACGGAAAAGTTCATGGATAGCAACAATTATTATGTCTTCGACGACAAAGATGTTTCGGGCAATGACTTGGGATGCCCCATTGTCAACGAGCTGGGCCAACTGCTGGGTATCATGCAACGGCCGAAAGAAGGCGGTCAAGCCTTTTCCACCGATGCACGCATCATAAAGACGTTTACCATCAACGGACTGTCGCTCAACGACAAAACCTTCCGCGCCACAGGGATCCGCACGGCCCTCCCCAACGACCAGCAACAGGCCACACTGACCCTAATGCTTGTTACCCAGCAAGGCGATACGGCCCGGTGCGAACAGTATGTCAACGATTTCATCCAGACATTCCCTACAGCGACGGAGGGTTACAAAGCATTGGGCGAGATGTATGTGGGCCGTAAAAACATGGCCGCAGCCGACGAAACCATGCAGAAAGCCGTGAAACGAGCCACCAACAAGGACGAGGCCTACTTCGATTATGCAAGACTGGTGTACCAATCCACGGTCTTCAAGATAGACACGACTTACACCGATTGGAGCCTGCAGAAAGCCTTGGAGCTCTCTGAACAAGCCTCAAAAATTAACCCGTTGCCCATCTACAAGCACCAACAGGCACAGATTGAGTATGCTCAAGGTGACTACGCCAAGGCACTCGCCATGTTTACTGAACTTCAGAATACCGACTTGGGAAAGAACGGCGAAATATACTATGAGGCCGCACAGTGCAAGACAAAACTAAAGGCACCGCAAAGCGAAGTGCTGCAACTGCTCGACTCTGCGGTGGCCGTGCAAGACGGAGCATTGTCGGCTCCCTATGTATTGGCACGCGGACGCTATTACGATGTTACGGGCGACAGCCGCAAAGCATTCGTAGACTACCTGACGTACGACACGCTGATGCACCTGAACGCCACTGCCGATTTCTACTATTTGAGGTATCAATGCGGCGTGAAGATACGCCAATACCAGATGGCTCTCAACGACATTGCCCACGCTATCGTGCTCAACCGCCGCGAACCGACCTACTATGCCGAAATGGCCAGTCTGCAACTGCGCGTCAACGAGTTTGAAGATGCTGCAAAGACCTGCGACATGGCCATGGCCCTCGCACCCGAATACGCCGACCTTTACATCATTAAAGGAGTGGCCGAATGTGAGTTGGGGAAAAAGGACGAAGGACTCTCCATTTTGCAAAAAGCCAAGGAGCTGGGAGACGAACGTGCCGATGCGCTGATAGATAAATACGGAAAGCAGTAACGCACAGCCACAACCCACGGGCGGTGCGGTATCTTTATACTGCAAGATACCGAAAATTTCCGCCCAGTGAAATGCCTTGAATACTTTCCGAAAGGCATTCGCCAATATTAAAAACATACTCCAGACATAAACGGGGGGCTATGGATATTGTTCCATAGTCCCCCGTTCGGTTAGAATGCCGAGTGTCTACTTTTTCTTTTTGTCTTCTTTTGCGTCAAAACGATAGCGGAATTTCAGCTGAACGTAATGGTGTATATAGTCGGTCGACGTTTCTGTACGCTGATACGCCGTATAATCACTTTCGTAATCGTTATCCTTGTTGAATATGTCGTCGGCTAACAACATGAACGTACACTTGTTCTTATTGAAACTGTAGGATACATACGCATTGGCCAAAACGCGATGTCCGTTCATGGCCTTTGTGAGATAACCATGGCGATAATAGTCGGTTACGTCGAAGTTGAAACTGAATGCGCCCAGTTCCACGTTTCCGCGTAAGCCCAACTGGTTGTTGAGCGGTTTAGAGTTGTACGACGTTGCATCGTAGTGGTATCTGTTCCAAGTCAGATTATTGAAAAGCGTCAACTGCAGTTTCTCCACCTCGTAAGACAGTTCGAGATTTTCGCTGATAGCCAGTTGGTTCTGATGGTTCAAGCTCGGCATGGCGTCGGTATTGTCATTGTCGGTTATGGTCAGGAAGCCGTTGGCACGTGTTGATGCGATACTGAACTTGTTCATCAGCCGGAAATCGATCCCCAGTCCCTGGTCGTAATCGATACCTACTTTCCACTGGTCGCCACCTTTCACGTTCACCGGTTGCGACGTGTAGACACCCGTCAGCGTGTTATAACGGAAAAGCGTAGTCAGCGGGTTGATGGTCTTGGTATACGATGCATTCAGTCCCAGCACAATCTGCTTGCGCAGCCACATGCGGTGGTAGCCACATGCGGTGGTGTGGCTGTGCGTGTTGCCAAGCTTACCGTTGCCGGTGGAAATCGACAGCGGATCGGTCGTGTCAGTAAACGCGAAGGTGTTGGCCAGTTCGGGCACGGTGGTGTTGTAGGCAAACGAGAGGTCGAGACTGCGCACACGGCTTATCTTCCACTTGAAAAACATCGAAGGCGTGAAGGTCTGCGTATTGCGCACTGTAGCCGTATCGAGCTGTCCATACTGGTAGTCGGCATCTTCACGGTCTACCTGCCACTCAAACTTCGGCATGATGGTAAACGGTTTGGCCGGCTTGACGGTGCTTTGCAATGAGAGCTGGTTGCTCCATTTACGCACTGTCACATCGTTGCGGTTGTAGTTGTCGGGCGTGGTCGGCTTTCCGTCGTTCACCAGCGTTTCGTCGGTGTCGGCAAACACGTTGCGCTGTGTGCGGTAGCGGCTGTAGGTCACATTGTCAGCAACACTGACATACACTTTGTCCGACAACCAGCGGTCGAATTTTGCACCAAGCGACGACAGTAGGTTGTGGTTGCTATAATCGAAGAACTGCCATTTGTTCTCGCTGCGGCCTTCGCGCAGATATTCCAGACTGCGGTTGTTGTATGTATCGCGGTTCTCGCCGCTTACCTGTGTCTTTCCGCCCAATCCGAACGACCCTTTCTTGCCTAAATAGCGGTTCCAAGCATATCTGAGGGAAAATTGGCGGGCAAGTCCTTCGACCGTCTGATAGTTGCGGTTGCGGGTAACGAGATGTTCGTAGAGTGCATCGCCCGGCTTTGCGCCCATGACCTCAGCCAGCGAATAGTAGAGGAACTGGTCGGGTTCGTAACTATACGATGCACCGTTGTTCTCACTCAAATTGCGCGTCTTGGTAAATTCGCCATCCAGGCTCACGCTTATGTTGTTCACCGTATCGGCATATGCAAAAAGGCTGGACTGGAAACGCGGAGACAGCTTGTGTTTATAGTGGTAGTCTTTCGACAGCGACAGGTTACGGTCCTGGTTGGGGAAGAAAGTCTCGGTCGAACTGTTGTTCGTGCCCCATCCGTCGTTATGAACGAGGCTTCCACCGAAATCAAAACGGTTGTGCGACAGGTTTTTGGTCTCTTGGGTCTGCCAGTTGTGCTGGTAGACGTATGTGCCATACTGGCTCTTTCCGTCATTGTCGATATTGCTTTGCAAGCTCATCTGCTTGTTGCGCTCGTAGTAGCGGTTGGCATTGTTGGCCTGAATGAACAGCATCTGCGGATTGTTGTCGCTGAGTTTGCTGGCTCCAAGATTCATCAAATAGCGTTTCTTGGTCTGATAGGCAAGTTCTACATCGCCGTACCATTTGTCAAGGAAGCCCGGTTTCACCTCGATGTCGAGCACAGTGTCCTCCTCGCCGTCGTCTTTACCGGTGTGTCGCGCAAGCTCCGACTTTTTGTCATAGAGTTTGAGTTTCTTGGCCGCCTCGGCCGGCAGCTGGCTCACCATACTGCCTCCCCCGAACATGTCTTTGCCGTTCATCATCAGTCGGATGGGCTTGTTGTTCCAATAGAGCTGGCCGTCGCGGTTTTCCACGCCTGGCAATTTTTTGATGAGCTCGTCGAGCCGGGCACCTTCTTTCAGTTTGAAAGCCTCGGGATTGAACACGATGGTATCGCCCGCCATGGTGACACGCGGTATGCTGGCTTTGACCTCGACCTCACGCAACATCAGTGCTGTGGGCGGCAACTTGATGGTACCAAGGTCGATAGTGTCTTTTACATCCTTGCCATAAGAGTAGTCTACCTTCCGCACATTCTTGTAACCGATCATGCTAACGGTAAGCATGATACGGCCTTCATTGACGCTGTAGAGTTTGAAACTCCCGGTACTGTCGGCAATCGCATAGTTGCAGATAGACCATCCCGGCTGCGGGTTAACAATGCTGCTCACATTGGCACCGACGAGAGGTTCGCCCGTCTCGGCATTGACAATGCGTCCTTTGAACCAGTCGGCATGACACGCCAGTGCCGACATCATGAACGTCACCGCAAGAATTGCCGTGCGCCTTAACACATTACTCATATAAATTTCTTGTTTTTAACAGGTTTCGCTCTAACAGTCGTTCCAATAATCACAAAAGTATATAAATATTTGTTAAGTTCCGAGTAACATGTATGAAAATTACAATAATTAACATCCGTTCACAGCCCCCCCCCCCTGGGAAAACACAAATTAACCCTTACACTGAAGCTATGCGCTCCCAGACTGTGGCGACGACCGGAGCGTCGCAGACTGTGAAAATACACACTTTTTATAGACACAATGTTTTGATGATTGACCATAAATCCGTAATTTTGCATGGAAACACCATTGATTATCATGCAAAATTTCGAACTTTACTTCCTGATAGCCGTTTTCCTGTTGCTCACAGTCATCATTGTGTGGATGGGGGCAAAAACCATCCACGCCATGCGCCACCAGAAACAAGAGCAGGAAAAGCGGCGACAGGCATGGCAGGAAAAAATAAGACGGCAACGCGACTGCAACGGCTGAACAGCCTTGCAGCAAGCTGTGCCCGCCCCTACCCTGCCCGCCCCGTTTGCGATAGCTATCCTATCGCGGTGCGATAGGTATCGAACGGCAACGCGATAGGTATCGAACGGCAGTGCGATAGATGCCAAACGGCGATGCGATGAGGCACCTATCGCAAAAAATGCGCAGACACTACATGAAAGTTGCTTGGAGCAACGGTTTCGGTGCCAATGCAACTTACTGACTTTAAACCACTTGTGCCAACCGCCGACAGGATAGTCGACGGTTGGCACAAGCGGTTTAAAGTACTATGCACCACGGTTTTCCGCAAGGGCGCATGCTTACAGAAGACACGCGAAGATCTTTATTTTGCGCTAAGCGTGAGGGTGTTCTGCAACTTGGCTTTTTTGTCTTTTACCACCACTCGGATATCGCCGGGCGTATTGGCCGACTGAACCGTTATCACCAGTTTGCCGCTGAAAAGGCGCATACGGGGCTGAGTGAACGGTTCGAGCGACGTGGCGTCGCCATTGCAGATGGCCCGGAACTGTCCGGCACCGCTTACCTCCACCTCGACGGCATCGGTGGCCGACGGCAGCTCAGTGCCATTGGCATCGATGAGGCTTACGGTGATGTAACTCAAGTCCGAACCGTCGGCCTTCAGCACCGAGCGGTCGGCTTCGAGCTTGATGGCCGTTGCCCTGCCGGCCGTCCTGACGGTCTGTTCGGCCGCCGGCTGTCCGGCGGCATCGTATGCCACGACGCGCACTTCGCCCGGCTCGTAACGCACCTCATTCCACATGAGACGGTAACGCTTGGCCCGCTCGGCCGAAAGGGCCGGTGTGGAGGCACCATGGTCATCGGCTGCAGAAGCCGTCACTTTCCTGCGGCGGCCCTGCGACTTGCCGTTTACAAACAGTTCGGCCTCGGGATAATCGGTGTAAACAAAGACGGGCGTGACCTGGCCCTCGCGCCCCGGCCACGTCCAGTGGGGCAAGATGTGAAGTGTGTGCGACCGCGTGTTCCACACCGAACGGTAAAGATAATAGCGGTCTTTGGGCAAGCCCGCCAAGTCGAGTATCCCGAAATAACTGCTCCGGCTGGGCCAATAGGTGTCGTAAGGGGTAGGCTCGCCGAGATAGTCGTAGCCTGTCCACACAAACTGGCCGATGGTGTAATTGCGGTCGTCGTTCATCATGAAATCGAGGTCAGGCAGGTTGCTCCACGAGCACCACTCGGTGTCGTAGCCCGAAACCTGGCCGTCGCCCTCGTTGGATGCCACCTTAAATTCTACAGGAAACTTATATACGCCGCGCGAACTGACCGTCGAGGCGGTTTCGGAGCCCAGCAGGAAGCCTTGGGGCAACTGCGCGATGCCCGCATCGTAACGATGCACCCGGTAATTGAAGCCCGGAACATCCATCTGCCCGGCCACGCCCGACTTCAATGCGGCATCCACACGGTCGAGGCCCTGCGTGACAGGGCGTGTGGGATCGAGCCGGTGGCAGAGGTTCTGCAAACGTGCAGCGATGTCGAGACCCTGACGGCTGCCCTGTTCGGGTATCTCGTTGCCGATGGAATACATCACCAGACTGGGATGATTGCGGTTGGAACGCACAAGTTGGCTGATGTCGCGCTCGCTCCACTCGTTGAAATACTGGGCATAGCCGTTCTTGCATTTGGGATAGAGCCACATGTCGAAACTTTCGGCCATGACCATCATGCCGAGCGAATCGTAAACTTCCATCTGCATCTGCGAGGGCAGGTTGTGAGAGGTGCGGATGGCGTCGGCACCCATATCCTTCAGCGCCGTGACCTGACGCACAAGAGCCGCCTTGTTGACCGCAGCTCCCAAGGGCCCAAGGTCGTGGTGCAGACACACACCCTTGAACTTGCGCGGCTGGCCATTGAGGGCAAAACCATGTTCCTTGCTATAGGCGATGGTGCGTATGCCGGTCTTCATGCGGAGCTGGTCGACGGTGCGGCCGTTGCAGCTTAGCGTAACCACCACATCATAGAGGTGGGGCGTTTCAGGCGACCACAGCCGCGGATGGTCTACGGGCAGGTCTAGATGCACCTTGCCGCTTTCGCCCACCTGGGCATGCGCAGCGCGCTCCACCCAACCCTTGGGGTGGAGAAGCGCCACCTCGACGGCCAGTCCCGGCTGGGGTTGCCAGCCCTGTAGTTGCGTGTCGAACGACAACGTGGCCGACACACTGTCGGCTTTTACCGTATAGAGGAACGTCTGCCAAGCGTCGAGCGCCATCTGCGGGGCTACAACCAACTGTACCGGACGGTAAAGTCCTGCGCCGGGATACCACCGACTGCTCTCCGTCTCGTTGTTCAGGCTCACGGCAATGGTGTTGCTGCCTGCGTGTAGCCAGCTGGTGGCATCCACCCTGAACGGCGTGTAACCATAAGCCCATCCGCCGGCCTTGTGGCCGTTGACATAGACCGTTGGGACAGACATGGCTCCGTCGAATTCGAGCACAGCGCGCTGTCCCGACAACTCGTTGAGGGTCAGTGACGTTACATAATAGCCCTTGCCTATCCAGGGCAGTGCACCCGAGCGGCCCGACTTTTCGGTCTTCTCTTTCTCGCCATTCTGCTCGATGGCCACCGTCTGCAAGTCCCACTGCTTGTCGAACGGACCGGAGATAGCCCAGTCGTGGGGCACCTGGACAGGTTGCCAATGCACGCTGTCGCGCGAGAATTGCCAGCTGTCCAACATTAGCACACTGCGCGTCTGGGCAAGGGCCGTGCCTGCGGCCGAAAGGAAAAGAAGGGTTGCGCAAATAGATTTCATAGGCTCTGGTCGGTATGCGTTAATGATATGGAAGCAAAATTAAGAAAAAATGTCAGCTAAACGAATGTTTTTTAAGAAAACTTCGCAAAAAATTTGGATTGTTAAAATATTGTGCTATCTTTGCAGATGTTATCCTGAAAACAATCTTTTTACCTTAAAAGGAAACTAATACCTATTGAAGATTTGGAGCGATTGCCTGTGAAGGCCGTCGCTTTTTTGTTTTCGGCCGTACGGATGCCTATGCACACGCCTTGCGGAACAACAAAAAAGGATGGCCAAACAACCATCCTCACTTTTTCCAGAAACGACTGGTTATATCCTCAAACTCTTCATCGCCGACGCGCTTATACAGCCGCTGGTTGGTTGTGGGCGATTTCAGCCCGCCCAAATGGCGGATGTAAGGCCCGAGCTTGATGAAATCGAAATTACGCTTTTCGGTATCGTGCGACAGGCGGATGCGCCCGCTGTACCATGCGGTCTTTATGCCGGGATAGGCACTGCGCATCCATTGGGCCAAACGGTTGACACCGGCCGGGTCGCCATCGCCACCCATAAAACTGACGCAGGTTATCATTCCGTCGTTCGATTGGATGAGACCGTCGAGCGCAGCCGGTGTCAACGGTTCACCGATATCGTCCCACAGGTAACTGCTGTGGCAACCCGGACAACGGCAAGGACACCCCGACAGGTTGATGGCGAGTGTCGTCTCGTCAGGAATTTCCTGAAAGACGACCTCGGTATTCACATACTTTATCATTGCAGTTCGGAATGGCCGCAGACAAGGTTACTGGTTGTCGGACACGGCCTTTTGTCCGAGCTCTATCTTCTGCGTCTGCGGAAGACGGTCCACGCCGGCATAGAAACGGCGGCCAGCTTCTTTCTGCCGTGCCTTGGAGAAATTGGAAACGCGTTTCAGATAGCCGATGATGCGGGTAAGATAGTCCACATTGTCCGAGTGGCAGACGGGACATTCCTTCAGATAACGCTTGTCGATATGACCGCACTCGTTGCAGACCGTGTTAGGGATGTTGTAGGTGAAATAGTTGCATCCCTCCTTGGCTGCTACGCGGAAGAGCTGACGGTACTGTGCCTCCGACAGGTGTTCTTCCAGGTTCATGTGAAGGGCCGATCCGCCCGTCAGGTGCTCGATGTAGGGCGCTCCGTGCATCTTGAACTTGTCGATGATAGACAGGGAGTCGTCTTCGACCACATAGAAATAGCTGTTGTAACAATCGCGCGGCACAAAATATCCGTCTTCGCGGTCCCACTTGGCATGCTTTACGCCCACGTTCTCTGCCGGAATCATCTCGCAGTTGAACATCACCTCCTTGGAACGGTACTGCTTGTTGTACTTCTCGACAAGCGAGAGGATGCCTTGAACGAAATGAAGGTAGTCGTCGTTCGGCGTAATGCTGAGCCCCATGAACTCGGCAGCCTCTACCAGTCCGTTGATTCCGATGGTGAGATACTGGCGGTTGATGTTGATATATCCAGCGTCGAAGAGGGGCAGCATGCCGTGCCGCTGCAGGTCCTTGAGGTTCTCGTTGTAGGCCAGCTGCACCTTATGGCAAAGGTCTATGATGTAGGCCAGATACTCCTTGTAGTCTTTATTGTGGTTGACAGCATACTGCACGCAGCGGTTGAGGTTGATGGTCAGCACACTTTTCGAACCGGTCGAGATGCCGCCGGCTCCCAGAGTATAGCTGAATCCGTTGTCCTGTATCTCGTTGCGCAAACGGCAGCAGCTCGACAGCGAGTCGGCATTGTCGGAGAGATAGGTGAAGAAACTATGCCCGCTGGCATACATCTTTGCGGCGTAATCGGCCCACTCCTTGTCCTTGCAGTCACCGTTTTCGGTAAGCATGGCCATCGTTTCGACGGGGAAAGTGAGCACGGCCTTGTTGCGTTCCTGGTTGAACCAGGTCATGAAGCGTTTCTGCAGCCAGTCCAACCCTTCCCAATTGGGCTGCGAACCGTCGGGGAAGAAGAAGTTGCCAAAGAGCGACTCGAAATAGAAACGGTCGTAATAACTGATGTTCCAGAACACGGCCTGGTAGTTGCGGGCACCTGTAGGCTGGTTGAGCGAATAGACAATCTGCTCAAAACAGTCGGTGATAATCTTGTCGAGCGTGCGCTTCTTCAAGCTGAGATCTACCACTTCGTCAGCACGCTTGTAGTAATCCTGACCGTACTCCTTCTCGATGAAGTAGTTCATATACATCAGGAACTCGGGCGTGGCGCATGCACCGGCAAGCATCGAACTGACCATGAAAACCATGTTGATGAAACCACCGCAGAACGACTTGAGGTTGGTGGGGGCGGTGGAATTGCCGCCGATGCTCATCGTGCCGCCGATAAGCCAGGGATACATAGTGATGGACGCACAATAGTTGGCAAGGTTCGTCTCGTCGTTCTTATATATAAAGTGGTGTGACAGTTTGTCAAGATACTCGTCGGCCATAGCCTTGCCATACATCTTCTTGATGCGCTCGGTCAGCAAGCGGCGGTTCAGACGGATGAAGCTCGACTTGGGCAGTTCGCCCACCAATGTGGCAATGTTTTTGTGTTCCACGTTGGCATTGGCGTCAAACTTGGATCCCGTTGCGGCGTTCTCCGCCTCCATGTAGTCGGAAAGGAACTTCAGCTTGTCCAAGGTCTCGCGGTCTTCCTGATGCTCCTGACGATAGAGGATGAACGACTTGGCAACCTTATAATAGCCCTCTTTCATTAGCGACACCTCCACCTGGTTCTGGATGTCTTCCACCCGGACACCATCGTGTATGTCAAGATGGCTGAGTATCTTCGACACCGAACCCAAATCGATGGGCTCGGCGCAAGCGTTAAAGGCTTTAAGTACTGCGTTCATGATCTTATCGAGAGAAAAGCTATCTTTCGACCCGTCACGCTTTGTGATAGAAAAGTTCTTGATTTCCATGACTTTATATAATATCTCTTACTTTAAATGTTACTTTTTTCGGATAACTTTTTTGATTTCCTTTCCGGAAAAGTTTTCCAAAACGGACAACTTTGATTAGTTTTTGTGTTTGGATATTTGCCATTTTGGACAAACTCGTACAATGCAAAGTTAATCAAATTCCGTAGAGTTCTACGCCAAATGGCATACATATTTTACATCAGTTTACATAATTTAATGACTGTTTTGCTACAAATTTCGACACCTGAACTTGAGCCTACAGCAACCTAATATTTGATTATCATAAGGTTATGTACCGCTCAAGCAAAAATGATTATAGAGTGCCCGTTGTTCGTGATTGCTCATTCCGACTTTGCAATTCGGCGAGTCCGGACAAACGACAGCATGCCATGGCCTGAAGGTCGCTACATGGAGGTATAAAAAACAGCAAACAACTACACCTTATTATTATAGAACTAAAGTTTCGGATTTAGAATTCATGCTTAAAAATGTGTCCCCAAAGGGGGCAAACTCTGCATAACCGCTGGTGACTGTAGGGAACCTGCGGACTATATAAATTGTCTGAAAACGGTCCTCGAAGAGGGCGAACACTTTCCATAACAATAAAAGTTTATTTTGGTTCGCACTCTTCGAGGACGACGATGCGGAAGCCATTTCCATTCCCAGGTTTCACTCGCTACGCTCGCTCCACCTGCGGTTATGCTGAGTTTGCCCCCTTCGGGGACACTAGATAGATTCTAAATCCGAAACTTTAGTTATAGAAGAGGGTTGCCCGCACGCCATATTACAATTCACAGTTTTATGGCAAACAGAATGGTTTTAGCCATAAATTGCTTAACTTTGCAATAACAAAAACCATCACGAAAATGAAGAAATCTCTGTTTTTTGTCATCATATCGGCCCTTTTCGCAACCTTCACCGGATGTTCGGAAAAGAAAAGCCAACAGGTCATCATCATCAAGAAACCACAAACCGCAAAAGCCGAGCGTCCACAGAAAATGGGCGACTATGCTCATTCCACTACCGCCAAATGGATGGGAAGCAATTACACGATTGAAATAAAGCGATGCGCGGTAGACTCGTTACCTCTCGCCACGGACGGCGTAAACCGATACTACGATAACAGCATAGAAGTGAAAGTGACAAGGGCTGACGGCTCTGTTTTCTTCGACCGCAAATTCCTAAAGAGCGACTTCAAGAACCATGTGGACAACGCCTATTACGAAAACGGCGCTTTGCTGGGTATAGCTTTCGAAAAAACCAAGGGAAACCTTTTGCTGTTCGGGGCCAGCGTAGGCAGCCCCGACAAAGCCAGCGACGAGTATATGCCACTCATCATTAAGGTGGATAATTTCGGAAATTATTCCGTAGAGAAAGACACGAAAGCCGATGTCAACTCGATGCGGGCCGACCCAGAAGCTGAGGAGGAATAGCCTCGGTGCTTTTCTGATTACACAAAGCCATGGCTTCGTATTGTGATGCGGGCGTTGGGAAAAGGCGCTCCGTCTCTTTGCATGTCGTTTCTTGTCATCGGCTTTCCACCCCTACCCGTGTGCGGTCTGTATCGTTTCTCTCTTATCATTTTGTGCAAACGTTCTGGCAAAGCGACGTTACGGCATTGAAGCGAGAATGATAGCTGGCCGGCGCGAGAGTGTCAGTCCACAATGCGAAGCTTCGCAAACTTAAGCAGCAACTGCTTCCGTCCTACAACGTCGAACTGGACTGTAGCCTTCATGTTTTCGCCCGTTCCTTCGACGCAACACACCACGCCTCTTCCAAACCGCTGATGTTCCACGACGGTTCCCTCACGCAGGGCTGAGTTTGAGGCTGGACGGCCAGAGCCGCTATTGGACGACGTTGCGGACGTCTGTACAGCACTTGCAGCACAGGAGCCAGTATCGGCCGCTTCACGACGCAGACCGGTAGAGGTGCGACCACCATTGGTAATCGCCTTCTCCACCCTTTCCCAATTGCCTTTCTGCCGCAGCAATTTTTCGAACGAAGGCGAAAAGGGCTTAGCTGCTTCTTCCTTTGGGCGCGGAGCCGTAACCTTGGGTTGAGGGTCGGCCAAAAACTGGCCGGCTACCGGGCGTGAATTTTGCATCCGGCTACTGCGATGGACATATTCGCTTCCCCAAACACGACTTCCCGTATAAGGCTTATTTATTTCATAGTCGTCCTCATACGGAGGGCGACTGCCGCGTTCGCCGCCATTCCACGACTCACCGAACGCTGAATAACGCCCCGAAACACGACCTCCTTCCACCTGTATATCCAGATACCGAGAATCAATATCATTCAAAAAACGGCTGGGATTGACAAAACCGTCCATTTTTCCGTAACGCCATCGCGTATGGGCCCACGTCAGAAAGCAGTGGCGCTCGGCACGTGTGACGGCTACATAAAGCAGCCGACGTTCCTCTTCCAGGTCCTTTACCGACCCCACCGACATTTGACTGGGGAAGATATTCTCCTCAAGTCCCACGATGAACACTGTTCCAAACTCCAGTCCTTTGGCTGCATGGATGGTCATCATTGATATCTTGTCGTCAGAGGAATCGTCCGAATCCTGGTCTGTCATCAGCGAAACGCTGGGTAAATAATCGGCAAGCGACACATTTTGCTCTTGTCCATCCTCCCGCTGTGCCTGAACGAAATCGGCAATGCCCGACACCAGACTGTCAAGATTTTCGCGACGGCTTTCGCCTTCTGGCGTTCGGTCGGCGGCCAACTCGGCCTTAATTCCGCTCTTCAAAATGATGTCCTGCGCCAACGACAAGGCATCTTCCGTATCGCATCTGGCAGCAAATGTCTCAATGAGAGCCTGGAAATTCTGCAGTTTTGTCACCGTTCCCTTATTGACCGGCAACCCATAATGCTCCGGGGTGGATATGACATCCCACATGCTCACTTGGTTTTCCTGTGCACAAGCGGATACTTTGGTCAGCGTGGTGTCGCCTATGCCTCGTGCCGGATAATTGATTACGCGACGGAAAGCTTCCTCGTCGCGTGGGTTCACAACCATACGGAAATAGGCTATTACGTCTTTAATCTCCTTACGCTGATAGAAGCTCAATCCCCCGTAAACACGGTAATGGTCACCAAGATTGGTCTCAGGCTTGCGCATTTCCTCCTCGAAAAGACGGCTCTGGGCATTGGTTCGGTAGAGAATAGCGAAGTCGCTCCACGGACAATGCTCCAGCTGACGGATGCGTTTTATTTCCCTACATACCAACGCCGCCTCACGCTTGTCGGAAATAGTTTCCAGCACACGCACCTTCTCGCCTTCCTCATTTTCGCTGTACACGTCTTTCGGAATCTGGCGTTCGTTGTGCTTCATCAGCGAATTGGCAGCCGCAACGATGAGTTTTGTGGAGCGGTAGTTGCGCTCCAACTTCATCAATTGCGCATTCGGGTAAATCTTTCGGAAATTAAGGATATTGTCGATGTTGGCACCACGGAAAGCGTATATGCTTTGATAATCATCGCCTACCACACAGATGCGGCGTGCCTCGTTGGTGAGAAGCCACAGTATCTGTTGTTGTGCATAGTTGGTATCTTGGTACTCGTCGACCAAGACATACTGGAAGCGGAGCGCATATTTTCGTCTTGTTTCTTCGTTATGCTTCAACAGTTGATAAGTATTGACCAGGAGATCGTCGAAATCCATGGCATTGGCCTGTCTCAACCGACTTTGGTAAGCGTAGTAGATTTTATGTATTTCCGGCATGTTGCGTCGCCGGTCACGTGCAAGCGCATCGCCGTCGTCGGCATAGGCGTCGGGCATCTGCAAACGGTTCTTGGCCATCGAGATGGCCGAATGAACCGCCGACGGCTTGTAAGTCTTGTCGTCAAGGCCCATCTGCTTGCAGATGTTCTTTATGAGCGAGCGCGAATCGGCCTCATCGTAGATGGTGAAATCGGAAGTAAATCCCAGAATCACGGCTTCCGAACGCAGAATCCGCGAGAAGACAGAGTGGAACGTTCCCATCTGCAAATTTCGTGCGCGTTCGTTGCCAACCAATCCTGCAATACGGTCTTTCATCTCGTTGGCAGCCTTGTTGGTAAACGTCAACGCCAAGATGTTCCAGGGTTTGAAGTCGTAATGCACAAGCAAATAAGCAATCTTATAGGTAAGCACCCGCGTCTTTCCGGAGCCGGCACCGGCAATGACAAGTTGGGGGCCGTCGCAGAAAGTAACTGCCTGTCGCTGGTTGTCGTTAAGCTGTTCGAGAAGTTCTTGTTCCGTTTGCATCAGGAGAATGGTATTGCAGGGTTATTACTGAAGGTTACTTGTATGTACTTCCGACCGCGGTTTTGGGGTCATAGTCTTCACCTTCTTTAGGAAAAGACGGTATGAAACGCATATTGTTCATGATTTGCCGCTGCCGTTTGCGCATATAAGCGCTCGGGGATTTCGACGAGAATTTTCGGGGATTAGGCAATGTAGCCGCAATAAGCGCACAATCGCCACGGCTGAGATTGTCGGCCGTCTTCCCGAAATTGTATTCGGCACACGCGTCTACGCCATAAATGCAGTCGCCCATTTCTATGGAGTTCAGATAGACCTCCATGATACGTTGCTTGCTCCAGAAAAGTTCTATCAGTGTCGTAAAATACACCTCAAAGCCTTTTCGCACCCACGACCTACCAGGCCACAGGAACACGTTTTTGGCCGTCTGCTGCGAGATTGTACTCGCGCCATAGCGTTTTCCGCCTTTCCCGTTGACAACGTTCCGCTTTGCAGCTTTGCCAATGGCATCAAAATCGAAGCCGTGATGGAGCAGGAAATGCGAGTCCTCAGATGCCATAACGGCCACAGGCATGTGGCGCGACATGTTCTCGAGAGGCACCCAATGGTGATGAATGGTGAAGCTACCCGTCTGCACACACCTTATCAACATCAGTGGAGTTAAACCGACCGGAATAAAACGATAGGCCACCACCGCCAATATTGTGGAGGCAAAGAAGAGGCTCAACGCCCATTTTACAACTTTCCTTATCATGACAAAATAGGGATGCCGGCGCACAGAGCACGCCCGCATCCCTTTATTTTATGTGATGAAAACTACCGATTAGTCGAGTTTACCGGCATTTGCCTTTTCAATCATGGCCTGCGAAGCATAGAGGTAAACCTCAACACGACGACTTGCCGTGACATTCTCCGATCCGTCAGCATTGGTCACCAGATTGGTAGCACCGAAACCTTCGGCACTCTTTATCTGGCTGCTGGGCACGCCGCAAGTACCGACCAGATAGGACTTAACGGCATTGGCGCGGTTGCCAGAGAGCACCTGGTTGACCTCGGCCGAACCGTCTGACGAAGCATAGCCCTGAATATCGACCTGACAATCGGTGTTGTTCTTCAGTACAGTGGCAAACTTCGACAACTCGTTCTTGGCCGTAGCCTGCAAGGCATACTTGCCGACGCTGAACAGAATACCGTTGTCGAAGGTAACCTTCACAGCCTTCAAGCCATTGGCATCGGTAACCTCTTCCACCTTAGCATTCTTCACTTGGGCAGCAGCCTCGGCAGCTACCTTATCCATGTGCTTGCCAATCAGCGCACCGGTTCCGGCACCTACGGCCGCACCTACAGCTGCACCCACAGCCGTGTTGCCGGCCAAAGCGCCGATGAGGGCACCCACAGCCGTACCCGATCCTGTGCCAATCAGAGCACCGGTACCTGTCTTTGTCGAACAGCCCACACCCACCATCGTGAGCATGCACAAACCCATTGTTGTAACTTTTACTGCTTTCATAATTCTGTTTTTATTTTAACTTTCTTGATTTTCCACTCGCAAAGTTACTGCTTTTTTCATAAGATATCTTCTCGTTGAATATATTTTTTCGTAACTTTGCGGCAAAATTAGCCATTCTTTGGCGTTGTGGCAATGGGAAAAGCCTATCCTACGATAGGGAAATCCCTAAACCACCGGGGAGTCCATCGTCCCCCAACTGTAAAGGATTATTAAAATAAGGTAAAGACATAATATGGCAAAAGAACTAAAACATCTTACCAAGCGTGCTGACGATTACAGCCAGTGGTACAACGATTTGGTGACCAAGGCCGACCTTGCCGAGCAGTCGCCCGTACGCGGTTGCATGGTCATCAAGCCCTACGGCTACGCCATCTGGGAGAAAATACAGGCCGGCCTCGACAAGGAGTTCAAGAAACTGGGGGTACAGAACGCTTATTTTCCACTGCTCATTCCCAAAAGTTTCTTTGCCCGTGAGGCAGAACACGTAAAAGGCTTTGCCAAGGAAAGCGCTGTGGTAACCCACTACCGCCTCAAGACCAGCGACGACGGCAAGGACATCATCGTGGATTCCGAAGCCAAGCTCGACGAGGAACTGATCATCCGTCCCACGTCGGAAACCATGATATGGCACACCTACAAGAACTGGATACACTCTTGGCGCGACCTGCCCATCAAGTGCAACCAGTGGTGTAACGTGATGCGCTGGGAGATGCGCACACGTCCCTTCCTGCGCACCTCGGAGTTCCTTTGGCAGGAAGGCCACACCGCCCATGCCACGTCGGCCGAGGCTGAAGAGGAAGCCAAGACCATGCTCCACTGCTATGCCGACTTTGTGGAAGACGTGATGGCGGTACCCGTAATCCGCGGTGAGAAGAGCGAGACCGAGCGTTTTGCCGGAGCCTTGCAGACCTACACCATCGAGGCCATGATGCAAGACGGTAAAGCCCTGCAGAGCGGCACCAGCCATTTCCTCGGGCAGAACTTTGCCAAGAGTTTCGATGTAACCTACCTGAACAAGGACAACAAGCCCGAATATGTGTGGGCCACATCGTGGGGTGTGTCCACCCGCCTCATGGGTGCCCTCATCATGGTACACTCCGACGACAACGGACTGGTGCTTCCGCCGAAGCTGGCACCCATACAAGTTGTCATCATCCCCATCAACAAGAACGATGAACAGTTGCAGGCCATCACGGCAAAGCTGCAGCCGGCCATCGACCAGTTGCGCGAGCTGGGCATCAGCGTGAAGTATGACGATGCCGACAACAAGCGCCCGGGCTTCAAGTTTGCCGACTACGAGCTGAAAGGAGTACCTGTACGCCTCGTTATGGGTGGCCGCGACCTGGAGAACAACACCATCGAGATAATGCGCCGCGACACACTCGAAAAAGAGAATGTGTCGTTCGACGGTATCGTGGAACGCGTGAAGGACATGCTCGACGACATACAGCGCAACATCTTCGAGAAGGCACGCAGCCTTCGCGATAGCCACGTTTACGAATGTACCGACTATAGCGAGTTCAAGGAGCGCATCAAAGCTGGCGGCTTCTTCCTCTGCCCTTGGGACGGCACTGCCGAGACCGAAGCCCAAATCAAGGAGGAGACCCAGGCCACCATACGCTGCATCCCCTACGGCTACGAACAGAAAGAAGGAGCCGTTGACATGGTGAGCGGCAAGCCCGCCAAGTTCTGGGCTATCGTGGCACGCGCCTATTAAAATTGCAACGCACACTTATTTACATCCCATTCGTCCGCAAGGCGAATGGGATTTTTTATGCAACGAACGATCCCTGCTTGTTGCCATCCGTCAGAATCTTTTGGTTTCATAAAACTCGTGACGCATTGTTACCTCCCGAAAGAAACCACAACATATAAAAAGAAATCTGCACAATGCACCGAAAGGTAACATTATGCAGATTTCAACTACATAGAAAGTTTTTAAAGTGGGTGGTGATGGATTCGAACCACCGAAGGCAGAGCCAGCAGATTTACAGTCTGCCCCATTTGGCCACTCTGGTAACCACCCTTGCTGTTTGCAACTACCTGTTCTGCAAAAGCGATTGCAAAGGTAGTTCTTTTCTTCGACAATCAAGCATAAAAAGCCAACGAATTTCTACTTTTAACATTTATACACAAGTACGTTCCTTATTTTCCTTCCTGCGGACAAAAAGTACGACGCACCGTATCATACTATCACCAAAGATGCGTCTTCACACACCACACGCACTGAGCGTATGGGTGTAAAGACGCATCATTATGGGGTTTAAAGCCGGAGAAAGACCTCCGCTTAGCCGTTCAGCAACTGTTCTGCCATATTGGCTGCAGCTCTACGGCCGTCGCCCATGGCGAGAATGACCGTAGCGCCACCCCTCACGATGTCACCGCCGGCATAGATATCACATTGCGACGACTGCATTTTCTCATTGACCACGATGGTGTTTTTGCGTCCGAGTTCAAGTCCCGTGATGGACTGCGGAACCAGCGGGTTGGGGGAAACACCCACGGCTACAATCACCTGGTCGCACTCCATGGTAAGCGTTTCGCCAGTCGACTCGGGACGGCAACGTCCCGATGCGTCGGGCTCGCCGAGCTTCATCACGTCGAGCACCGCAGCCTTCACGCGCCCTTCCTCGTCGGCAAGATATTCTTTAGGATTGTGAAGGGTGAGGAACCGTATGCCCTCTTCCTTGGCATGCTTCACCTCCTCCAGCCGCGCAGGCATTTCTTTCTCCGAACGTCTGTAGACCAGCGTGACGTCGGCACCGAGCCGCTTGGCAGTCCGGCAGGAGTCCATAGCCGTATTGCCGCCGCCCACCACGATGACTTTCTTGCCAAAGACAATCGGCGTATCGGTCTTCGGATTGGCCGCATCCATAAGGTTGACACGGGTGAGATACTCGTTTGACGACATGATATTAATAAGGTTCTCGCCCGGAACACCCATAAAGTTGGGCAATCCGGCTCCCGACCCCACGAAGATTCCCTTGAATCCGTCTTCCTCCAGTTCCTTCACGGAGATGGTTTTCCCGACAATCGTGTCGGTCTGGAAATGCACCCCTTCTTTTCTGAGGTTCTCAATCTCCACGTCAACGATGCGGTTGGGAAGGCGGAACTCGGGTATACCATACTTCAGCACACCGCCGATTTCGTGCAATGCCTCAAAGACATGTACCTCGAAGCCCCTCTTCACCATGTCGCCGGCAAAGCTCAGGCCCGACGGCCCCGAACCTACCACGGCCACCTTGATGCCGTTCGACGGTTCGATATGCGGCAGAGCCACCTGCCCGCTTTCGCGCTCGTAGTCGGCCGCAAAACGTTCCAGATACCCGATGGCAACGGCAGGTTCGTTCATCTTGAGGTGGATGCATCGGCTTTCACACTGTTTCTCCTGCGGGCATACACGTCCGCAAACAGCCGGCAGGGCTGATGTCTGTTTCAGCACCTTGGCCGCATCGAGGAAATGCCCGCGCTCTATGTTCTTGATGAACGACGGGATGTTGATGTTGACGGGGCATCCCTCCACACAGGCCGGCTTGGCACAGTCCAGACAGCGATGCGCCTCGCGCACGGCCATCTCCTTGGTCAAGCCCTGGTTAACCTCCTCCAACCGTGTAGTCGAACGGTATTGGGCATCCAGTTCAGGCATTTTCACGCGCTCGATGGCCTTGCGCTCCTTGGCGTTCATGGCCTTGCGCAATTCGTCGCGCCACGGTGCATTGCGGTCGGTCAGCGCATCGTGCGACGTGTCGTCGGCCACGTCCTCGCCGGCCGTTGCGGCAGACGCGGGCTGCAGTGCCTCCTGTCCGGGCGTCGGCGTCGGGCAGACATGTTCGTGATAGTGTTCCATGTCGTAGCGCTCCGCCTGCCGGAATGTTCCCATGCGCTGGAACATCTCGTCCCAGTCGACCTGGTCGCCATCGAATTCCGGGCCGTCGATACACACGAAGCGCGTCTTTCCGCCGATGGTGAGACGGCAGGCGCCGCACATGCCCGTGCCGTCCACCATGATGGTATTGAGCGACACATAGTTGGGAATGTTGTATTTCTTGGCCAAGAGCGACGTGAACTTCATCATTACGGGAGGTCCGATGGCCAGCACCCGGTCTACATGCTCGCGGCTGAGCACCTTTTCCACTCCGGCCGTCACCATGCCCTTTTCGCCGTACGAACCGTCGTCGGTCATGACAATCACCTCGTCCGACCCCTTGCGCACATCGTCTTCCATGATAATGAGGTTCTTCGTGCGGCCGGCCAGAACGGAGATGACCCTGTTGCCGGCGGCATGCAACGCCGTAAGAATGGGCAGTATGGCCGCAATGCCGATACCGCCCCCGGCGCATACCACGGTGCCGAACTTTTCAATCTCCGAAGCATTGCCGAGCGGTCCCACGATGTCCTGCACATAGTCGCCGGCATTGAGGCTGCACAGTTTGGTCGACGACAAACCTACTTCCTGCACGACCAGCGTCAGGGTTCCCCTCGCATCATCAGCCTTGGCGATGGTATAAGGAACACGCTCACTGTTTTGGTCGACACGCAAAATGACGAATTGGCCCGGCTTGCAGCTGTGGGCAATCATCGGAGCCTCCAGTTCGAGACAGAATACCTTCTCCGAGAACTGGTCTTTTCTGGTTATCTTATTCATGGATAGCAGTTGTTTTTGTATAATATAAAAAGAAAACAAGCATATCCCACGAGGATATGCTTGCCGTAACGGTCTAAGTTATTCGCATGCCTTGTCGTCAAGCATGTCGAAACCACAATAGGGCACCAGCACCTTTGGAACACGGATGCCGTCGGGTGTCTGGTTGTTCTCTATGATGGTGGCCACGATACGTGGCAGGGCCAAGGCCGACCCGTTGAGCGTGTGGCACAGCTCTATCTTTTTGTTGTCGGCGCGGCGGTAGCGGCAATGCAGCCGGTTGGCCTGGTAGCTCTCGAAGTTAGAGACCGACGAAACCTCCAACCAGCGTTTCTGCGCAGCACTGTATGTTTCGAAATCATGGCAGATGGACGAGGTGAAGCTCATGTCGCCGCCGCAAAGACGAAGGATGTGGTAGGGCAGTTCGAGCTTCACGAGCAGGTTCTCAACATGGTCGAGCATCTCCTGGTACGACTCATAGGAGTGTTGCGGCGAGTCGATGCGCACAATCTCGACCTTATCAAACTGATGCAGACGGTTCAGGCCACGCACGTCTTTACCGTAGCTGCCGGCTTCGCGGCGGAAGCAGGCCGAATAGGCGCAGCACTTGACGGGCAGTTCGCTCTCTTCCAGGATCTCGTCGCGGAAGAGATTGGTAACGGGCACCTCGGCCGTCGGGATAAGGTACAGGTCGTCGAGGTTGGCGTGGTACATCTGTCCCTCCTTGTCGGGGAGCTGCCCGGTACCCAGGCCGGACGCCTGGTTGACCACGAAGGGTGGCTGTATCTCGGTGTAACCGGCCTTGCGGGCCTCGTCGAGGAAGAAGGCTTCGAGGGCACGCTGGAAACGCGCCATCTTGCCGATGTAAACCGGGAAGCCAGCACCGGTAATCTTGACACCAAGGTCGAAATCCACAAGATTGAACTTCTTCAGCAGGTCCCAATGGCAAAGCATCTCGCCACTCTCGTCGGGCATATGCGTCAGGTCTTCCTTGACCACCACGTTGCCGCTGGCATCGCGGCCTTCGGGAACATCGTCGTTGGGTATGTTCGGAATGTCAAGCAACACGCTTGTCATGTCGGCCTTTGCCTTGTCCATTATTTCCTGCAGGGCCTTGTCGGCAGCCTTGAGCTCGGCCACCTGGCTCTTCACCTCGTTGGCTTCGTCTTTCTTGCCTTCCTTCATAAGGCCGCCAATCTGCTTGGATAGCTTGTTCTGCTCGGCCTTGTTGCAGTCGAGCTTTTGCTGGCTTTCCCTGCGCAGCCTATCATATTCCAATACTTTCTCTACGGCTTCACGGGCTCCTGCGAAATGTTTCTTCTCAAGGCCCTTGATGACCCTTTCAGTTTCCTCACTGATGAGTTTAAGTGTAAGCATAGTGCTGTATGATTGATGTGTGTGTTCTTAATTGTGGCAAAAGTACGAAAATAATTAAGAACAACCAAGGAAAAAAAACTAAAAAACGGGCGAAGCCCAATCCGCAGGGACTGGGCTTCTATGTTTGTTTGGAATAAGTGTTGTGTGTATTAAGCTTCGGCTTGATTAGTCTTGGCAGCGTAAGCCTCGGGCGAGAGCACACTTACGGTACTCTTGTCGCGCTTACCCTTGTGGAAATAGACCACACCGTCAGCAAGGGCATACAGCGTATCATCCTTGCCCTGTGCTACGTTCTCGCCGGGGAAATGCTTGTTACCGCGCTGGCGCACGATAATGTTTCCTGCAGTAATCTGCTGGCCGCCCCAAATCTTCACACCCAGTCGCTGTGCATGAGACTCACGACCGTTCTTAGAACTCGTCTGACCTTTCTTATGTGCCATGATGAATACCTCCTGAATTAAGCGATTACTTGTTTAACTTCAACTTCGGTGAACTGTGCACGATGACCGTTCTTCTTGCGATAGTCCTTGCGGCGCTTCATCTTGAAGACAATCACCTTGTCGCCCTTAACGAGCGGGTTCACAACCTCTACTACTACTTTTGCACCTTCTACTGCAGGTGCGCCGACTGTCACTGCACCGTCCTTGTCGACGAGCAGCACTTTGTCGAACTCAACAGTCTGACCAGCCTCAGTGTCCTTCATGTGATGGACGAAAAGCTTCTTGCCCTCTTCGACCTTGAACTGCTGACCGTTAATTTCTACAATTGCGTACATTTTAAATATTTAAACGGGTTTTTCCGCAAGGCGAATGGTAGCATCAACCATTACTTGTCTATGCCTCCACGGACTAATTCGGGCGCAAAATTAATAAAAATGTTTGGTTCGGGACACAACGGAAAGGATTTTTCTTTGCATTTTATAACTAATTAACAGTAGCCGGATGCGCTTGCGAGGCCACAAGCCACAGACAGCAAACCATCGCGAAGGCACATCTGCAACGGCAGGGGGTGAATTGGCAAACCGAAATCTGCGGACGGGTGCCGAAACGAAAGGTGCAAAGCGGCCATCCGTACAACCGTTTTCGTCAGAACAGAAGACGAAACGGGGAAGACGGACTGTCACAAATATTCTGAAAATCACGCATCTTTCCGCTGCCTGTTCTAGGGCCGCAACCATGTAGGTTTACGCTGACGGGAGGCGGGAAAAGTCTGCAAAACAGCGTATGGAGCATGCGGTCGGCTTGCCATAGGTGTGCTATGGCACTGCAAAAGGGCATCGCCGGCCATACAAAACAGCACAAACCCAACGGCAAAAGGGCATCTACCGCATGTCCGTTGGGCACAAACCGCAAAGGCGGCGGACTGGCAAACAGGCGCAAGGCACATGGCATTTAGGCAAACCACTGTACGTCAGGTGATTGGGGAAGCAAATGGAAACGGCAGCTTTCTGCAAAAAAACAGCGTAAGAGAAGCAGCGTTCGCCTCCGCAGAAACAAATTGTCAACAATAATTCACCCATTAATCCTTCCTTATCCGTCAGCAAGCAGAGGCAACGGGTCAGTGCTACAGCACTGTTGCGGCACGCCGGCCAACACCGCTCTGATGGTGTGTTGCAACCAAAGATAGCAGAAGATAAACCGGCACGCGCAAACGAGGGAACAATGAATTGGTGCGGCAAACCAACGCTTTCGTAAAAGGTTATTTTGGCACTGTGCGCATTACTTTTTGGCCATTATCTTCGTCAGTGCGATAATTTAGTGTTAACTTTGCGCAGGAAACGGGCAGCCCTTTATATAATAATGTGAACGGGGAAGGCCGCAACAAGCCGTTGTTCAGAAGAAATGGCAGGAAAACATGAATATAGACATCAAGAAAAACCAAGAGGAATTTGAAGAACTGTTGCGCTCTACCAAGCGCGACGGCATCGAATATGTGATAGAAGACCTCGAAAAGGACGGGTTCTTTGAGGCACCGGCATCGGCCGGCCACCACCTCAACGTGGCGGGCGGCCTGTGCCAGCACAGCCTGAACGTGTGCAAGGCCGGGCTTATGGTCTGGGAAGGCATGAAAGGACTGGATCCGGCATCGGCCAACGCCGTGAAACGCGAAAGCGTCGTGTTGGCCACGCTGCTGCACGACGTGTGCAAGACCGACATCTACAAGCGCACGGTAAAGAAGCGCAAGAACAATCTGGGACAATGGGTAGACAACGAGGGCTATAGCGTAAACTACAAGCACTTCCCCATGGGCCACGGCGAGAAATCGGTCATCATGCTGCTGCTCAGCGGCCTGGAGCTACACGACGACGAGATGCTGGCCATAAGGTGGCACATGGGCGCATGGGGCATCAACATGAACTCGTACGAGGATCAGCGCTGCTACGACACAGCCCGCATGCTGCACCCGCTGTGCTGCATCGTGCAGTGTGCCGACGGACTGGCTGCCTCGGTGATGGAAACCACTTCGCAAGACCTCGAGGAGGTTTAATACTGACAAACAAATACGCGCGCCCGAAAAGAGGCGTGCTCCACAAAAACAATAAGAGAAATGAACAGAACGCAACTCATTGCAGCAGTAGCTGAACGCACAGAACTTACCAAGGGCGATGCCGCCAAGTATGTAAACGCCGTGCTGGGCGCAATAGCCGACAACCTGACCGACGGCGACCACGAACTGGCCATCCCCGACTTTGGCCGATTTTACATAAAACAGGTGCCCGAGCGCCAAGGTGTCAACCCCAAGACGGGAGAGAAGATGACCATCGAAGCCCGCGAGAAGGTGGTGTTCAAGGCTTCGGACAACCTGAGCATCTTTTCGCGGAAACACAGCTGAACCAACCGCGAAAGGACTGAGATGACGAACACCCAGATGCCAGAAGGCACAGAAGCGCAACGGCGCCATGCCGCTAAAAGGAGGAGGAACGGATGGTGAGAAAATGGCAGACCGTACTCGTCTTTCTCCTGGGCGTGGCGACGGGGGTGTTGTGCGCTCACCTTACAGACAACCTTCTCAGCCAGCACAGCAACGGCGAGGCTACCGGCGGGGTGCAGCTTCTGCGTCAACATAACCCTAACGACCAGCCTGCCGAACAGGCCAACACACTGAGCATTGACACGCTCGATAAGGCAATCGTATGGACTCCCCGTTTCTCGCACATCGACCTTGTATGCGGAGAGAGCCCCTCGGAGGGCGACGGGAACATCGTGCTGGCCGCCGAAGCGGCTTTCACAGGAAAGGAACACCTGGACGGTGGGTTTGCACACAGCCACATAGCGGGCAACCATGTGAGTGGCGGCACATACCGGCAGGGCTATGACTGCGCCGACAACAGCGGCGCGTTCGTCTGGACGAAGGACGGCTGGCAGTTTGTGCAGCGCAACACAAACGCGGCCATGGCAGTAGCAGCCGACCACCAAGGCGCCGCCTTCGCACAAGTACTGTTTATCCACCAAGGCAAACGCGTGCACTGCAACATTGCGGCAACACAGGTGTTCCGTTCGCTATGCAAACGCGAAGGGCAGCTGTGCATCATAGAAAGCCGCACGGCGATGCGGTTCTACGATTACGTTCTCTACCTGCTTGCACACAATGTGGAGGAAGCCCTCTACCTTGATTCGGGAAAGGCTTTTGCCCATACGGACAACGGCTCACTGGTGCGCCTGACACAAAACGGACAGTCGCACGGCACCAACTGGCTGACGTTCTACCGCTGATGCTACATCACATCGTCGTCATCGAACGGATGCTGAAACGATTTCTTCAAATCATGGTTGACTGCCGCTATACCTAAGGCAGTCAGAACGGTTGTCAAGATGGCTATTACGGCACAGCCTTTCACTACTTTTTTCCACATGGCCAGATGTATTCTTACGATAATATATCAATAAGACGCACGGAAAGGACAAAATATTGTACCGTTTAATTATTTTTAGGAAATGATTTATATTATCAGAAACGCCCACGAGTACGGACCCTACGACGAAACGGTCGTGGCCAATTATGTGGAACAGGGCATACTGTTGGCCCACGACAAGGCGCGCGATGCCGCTACGGGAAAAACGGGAACGGTAATGGAACTGCTCAACGCTTGCGGCTTTCATCCGCAGGTTCGGCACAAGGGTACGTTGTCCGAACAGTTGCGCGCCATCGGCTCCGAGTTCATCTTCCCGCGCAACGACATGGCACGGAGCCACTGGCTCGGCGACAACCGCCTCTTGATTCTTGCCATCGTGGGGTTGTCGCTCTCGGTGCTGATGTTGCTTCCGGTCGGTGGTTTGTTGGTGTTCTATGCGGTGTCACTGTACTTCTCCATTATATGGGGATTGTTTTTCTACGCCTTCTTCCGCACCCGGCAAGTCAATGTCAAGACTACCGTGGGTGTGTTCTTCCTTACACAGGCGGGCGTTTTCGTCATATTTTCTACGCTCAGCAACCTGAATTTCTTCTATTTCTTTACCCAGCTCGCCTTCCCGGTCAACATGGTGGGCTATGTGCTGGGGGTGGGCTTAACCGAGGAGTTTGTAAAGATGACGCCCCTGCTCTTTCTGGTGCGGCGCACCCGCGAGCCGTTGCTGCCACAGACGCTGGTGTACTACGGCCTGATGTCGGGCATTGCCTTCGGCGTGTTCGAAGGCGTGGAGTATCAGACCACCGTCAACGCACAGGCCGACTACACCACGGCGTTCCTGCTCAACATTGCCCGGTTGACATCGCTGCCATTCCTGCACGCCGTGTGGGGAGGCATCTGCGGCTACTTCGTAGGCTTCGCCAACCTCTACCCGCGCTACCGCAAATCACTCTACGCCTTGGCGTTGGCCATCCCGGCAACACTGCACGGTCTCTACGACTCGTTTGCCGGCATTGCCTACATCGTGTCGTTGGCGATAGCTTTTGCCAGCGTTCTGATGCTGATGACTTACCTTGGCAAGAGCAACCGTTTCCGTGAAAAGCTGCGGCAAGGATAAGCGCGCAAGCAAAAATAAACTGACAACTAAGACATGACTGGATTTTACACCCTGCTGCTGTTGTTCTGCAGCAATGTTTTTATGACGTTTGCCTGGTATGGCCATCTGCGTTTGCAGCAATCGGGTATATCATCGGGCTGGCCGCTCATTGGTGTCATCGCTTTCTCGTGGGGCATCGCCTTCTTCGAATACTGCTGCCAAGTTCCGGCCAACCGTATCGGTTACGACGGTAACGGCGGGCCGTTCTCGCTGGTGCAGCTGAAGGTGCTGCAGGAATGTATATCGCTTGTCGTATTCGCAGTGATTGCGAACATGCTTTTCCAAGGGCAGGGGTTGCACTGGAACCACATCGCGGCGTTCGGATGTCTGGTTGCAGCCGTCTACTTCGTATTTCTCTGAACCATGCTCGCCGTTGCCCTTTTACAGTCAACATGAAAGCAAAAGTCGGTTACCATATCCTCGCCATAGCTGTAGTACTCATTTGGGGCGTGACGTTCGTCAATTCCAAACAACTGCTTTTGGCCGGCATGCAAGCACACGAAATCTTTACCCTACGCTTCCTGCTGGCCTACATCTGCATATGGACAATCTCGCCGCGATGCCTATGGGCTGATAACTGGCACGACGAACTGCGCATGATTCTTCTGGGTATTACGGGCGGCTCGCTGTATTTTGTAACCGAGAACATGGCGGTTCAAATCAGCTATGTAACCAATGTATCGTTCATTGTATGCACGGCACCGCTGCTGACTACGGTTATCGCACTGGCGTTCATACAGGGAGTAAAAGCTAACAAGCGGCTGGTTGTGGGTTCGGCACTGGCCACAGCGGGCGTGGCGCTGGTCGTATTGAACGGCCAAATCATCCTGCGGCTTAACCCGTTGGGCGATGCCCTTGCCTTGTCTGCAGCATTGTGTTGGGCCGTCTACAGCATATTGCTGCGCGATGTAAGCCGTTATAATGCTGCGTTTGTGACACGCAAGGTGTTTTTCTACGGTCTTATTACCGTATTGCCCGTATACAAGGTTCACCCATGGGAATTTCCGTTGACCAAACTTCTCACGCCGCTTGTTGCGGGAAATCTGCTCTTCCTCGGAATAATAGCAAGTTTCGCGTGCTTCGCATTGTGGAGCTTGGCCAGCCAGAAATTGGGCGCACTCAAGGCGAGCAACTATGTCTACATCAACCCCATCAGCACGCTCGTGGCCAGCAGTCTGCTTCTCGACGAACCCATGACGCTAATGGCGGCTATGGGTTGCGGATGCATTCTTCTCGGAGTTTATCTGGCAAACAAGGCGCAGTAACACAAAAGTCATCCGAAGAAAAAACAGCAGGAATAGCGAAAGGTGGCTGTAAAGGCTTTCTTGTTTGTCTTGTTATACTGTCAGCGATCTGCTTTGGGGATGCGATTGGCTAACAGCAGAAGGAAAGATGCATCCACGGCTACGAAACTGACCGCAGAAAACGCCAGCATTGGCACCGTATAGTCTACGCCCGTAAGACCGGGATGTTGCGGCAATACCACTGTGTGCCGGTCTACAACACCGCCTATCCATACCGGCACAAGCATAAGACCGATATTCTGAACAAAGTAGATGATGCTGTACGCCGTACCCAATTGCGACAACGGAACAAGCCGGGGGACTGACGGCCAGAAGGCTGACGGAACAAGGGAAAACGATACGCCCACGAATATCATGATGGCCAGCGCATATGTGGCGGAATGTGACAAAGGAAAGGCCAACAGCAAATCAGCCAAAAGAAGCAGTACGCAACCACACAACATCATGCGCGCCCCATGGCCGAAACGGTCGTATAGAGTACCGAACAGCGGGGTAAGGACGATAGTTCCGTAAGGTATGGCGGCCACCAGCCAACCGGCCGTCATCTCGGCAACGCCGAATGTATTGACCATCATGTCGGTAGCAAACTTCATGAACGGGCGGATAGAACTGTAAAAACTCACGCATAGCAATGCAAGAAGCCAAAAACCACGATTGCTGACGACTGTTAAAATGTCGCGCAAAGAAAACGGCGCCCCCTCCCCCGTGTCTTCGGAAAGCCGGGAGGGTTGAGCATTTTGTTCATCATGGACATCAACTTGCTTTTGGTTCCGGTCAAAATTACGGTCCAGAAAGATATAAACGACAAAGAAAAGAAAGCCCAACAAGAGGACGGCAACGCCAGCAAGCAACGATGCCGACAGGCCGTAACTGTTGGCAATGAGCGGCGACAACGAAAGGGCAGAAGCTGTTCCTAAACGTGCCAAGGCTACTTGCACCCCCATGGCCGATGCCAATTCGTGGCCTATAAACCACTTGGTGATGATCTTCGACACGGTAATGCCCGTAATGTCACAACCCATACCGAACAGTCCGAAGCCCAATGATGCTACCAATACTTGCACCTTCAAATGGGAAGGGATAAGGCCAAACAGTGTGAAAGGAACGTCCGTTTCCTGCAAAGGGGCAATCTGGGTCAAGGCTCCGTAATTGATTACAGAACCCAAAAGCATCGCACCCGTAGCTAACAAACCAGTAAAACGGATGCCACACTTATCGAGAATAACCCCGCCGAAAAACAACATCAGCAGAAATATGTTGAAAATGGAATAACTGCCTGAATAAAAACCATATTCAGCAGCTGTCCATCCCATACCGCCTTCGTCGATAGGCGATTTTAATGTCGTGGATATCGGGGACACAATATCCCAAAAGACATACCCCATTGCCATAACGACGGAAACGAGAACCAGTGTCGTCCATCGTTTCCGCCGTTCGTACAGTTGTGTACTGTGAAGCATTTTCTTAGTACTTTCTTACTGGATATTGGGCTCCTCCAAACCGATACCCTTGCGCTTGTCAATAACCTTCAGGTAAAGACCGATGAAGAAAGCGGCTACGCCAAGTGTGGCAAGCATCACCAACGGCCATGTATAGTTGAGCTGGGTCGGGTCGGTAACAGAGGGATTTGTTTTGTCAAGCACCTTGCCGATAAGCAGGGGGAACAGCCATAATCCGATATTCTGTATCCAGAAAATCAAGGCATAGGCCGATCCGATAATCTTGGGCTCTACCAGCTTGGGTACAGACGGCCATAAAGCTGCCGGCACCAACGAGAACGATGCGCCAAGCACCAGTATGGTAATATATGCCACAACGACTCCGCCTACCTCATTACCCTTAAACTGGGGCAATATGAATGCAAATGTGAGATGGCAGAAAATTAGCAACAATGAACCCAGAACGAGCATCGAAGCGGCTTTTCCCTTGTGGTCCACATAATTGCCGAGAATGGGCGTGATGCCAACTGCCAGCAACGGGAAGACTGCAAAGATAGACTCGGCCGACTGACGCATAAAGCCCATATAGCAATATACGACCAATGCTACGACAGAAACGACCATGAATACAACACGCCGTATCTTGTTCTTCTGGAAATTACTTGCAAAGGCGCCGGCGGCAACGATAATCATAATGACATACTGCACAATCGTTACCGACGACGAAGCCCAAAAACTATCGTCAGGAACCGGAGTGAACGTAAGGTTGCACTGCAACATGTTCACCGCATATTTTTGGAAGGGGAAAATAGCACTGTAATAAAGAACACATAACAAACTGACTAGCCAGAAGCCCTGTGAACTGAGAATTTTACCAAGATCGCTGATCTTGAAAGGATCATCCTTTTCTTCCTCTTCATGAGTCTGGGAGTCGAGCTTCTTGTCCATGAAGAAATAGACTATAATCATGATCAGTGCAATACAGAGCAACACTACACCGAAAGCCACAGAACGGCTTACATCTACGTGCCCGCCAAGTTTTGCGAAAAACGGCGAGAAGATCATGCAAGTGGCAACACCCAGTCTGGCTAATGCCATCTCGGAGCCCATGGCAAGTGCCATCTCACGGCCTTTAAACCATTTCACGATACCGCGGGAAACGGTAATTCCTCCCATCTCCGTTCCGCATCCGAATATCATGAAGCCAATTGCGGCAAGTTTGGCTGATGCCGGCATGCCCTCATAGAAAGGACTTACGCCCAGTTCATCAAATACGGGAATATAGTTGAGATGCGTGTTGAACCAACTTTCAAGGGCACTACCCATGAAACCGTCACTGATGGCATAATACTTGATAAGTGCTCCAGCCAACATCACGACACCAGAAAGGACAGCTGTAAACCGCACCCCCATCTTGTCGAGAATGATGCCGGCAAAGATAAGGAAGAATACAAACACATTAAGGAACGTTTCCGATCCCTGCATGGTTCCAAAGGCCGTGGAATCCCATCCACGCTGAGTGAGCATCAAATCTTTGATTGGCGACAAGATGTCCACGAAGATGTAGGCACAGAACATGGCAAGTGCCAAAAGCAACAAGGCTGTCCAGCGCAGTGCAGCCGAGTCGCGGAGGGTTTTTCTAATTTCTTCAGTCATTGTGTTAGAATGTGTTTAATCGTGTGTGCACAAGCCTATACCAGCCAATGAAAAGCCACATAGGCACGACGCACATATACCGGAATCAGTAGAGAATGAGCATCACTGTTTCAACCAACGGTCAAGCCAGTTGAAGAATGTACGTTGCCAAAGTATGCCGTTCTGCGGTTTCAGCACCCAGTGGTTTTCGTCGGGGAATATCAGCAACTCTGCCGGAATGCCCTTCATACGTGCTGCATTGAATGCTCCGAAGCCCTGATTGGCATTGATACGATAGTCTTTTTCACCATGGATGCAGAGGATTGGCGTATCCCACTTGTCCACAAAGCGGTGCGGACTGTTCTCATAGGTGCTGCGGGCAGCGTCTGTCTGATCTTTATTCCAATAGGCATCGTCATATTCCCAGTTGCTAAACCAAGCCTCTTCGGTATCGGTATACATCGACTCCAAATTGAAAGCACCGTCGTGGGCAATGAAACATTTAAAGCGTTTGTCGTGATTTCCTGCCAAATAATATACGGAAAAACCGCCGAAACTGGCTCCAACGGCCCCTAATCGGTTACGGTCGACAAAAGGAAGATTGTCGGCAGCATCATCGATGGCAGACAGATAGTCGCGCATGCACTGTCCAGTCCAGTCGCGGCTGACGGCTTCATTCCATTCCGTTCCGAACCCGGGCAATCCTCTTCGGTTGGGAGCAACAATAACATATCCATGTGATGCCATGATGCTGAAATTCCAACGGTAGGACCAGAACTGAGAAACGGGACTTTGGGGACCGCCTTCACAATATAATAAGGTAGGATATTTCTTGTTTTCGTCAAAATGAGGCGGCAGTATAATCCACACGAGTTCCTGCTTGCCGTCGGTAGTCTTTACCCAGCGTTGCTGCAAGGTAGGCATGGCCAGTTGACTGAAGATATGTCCGTTCTCATCAGTAATGGCTTCAACGGTAGCCTTTTTTTCTTTCTTGGAAGGGGTGACCACATAAAGTTCGTCAGGATGAAGCATAGAGTGACGGGTGGCGAGAAGCTGCTTGCCGTTCAGCAAAGCAATCGATCCAAAGTCATTCCAAGCATCATCAGTAAGCTGTTTTACGGCACGATCGAACCCTACCTGATAAATGCGCTCCGTAGCATGCCAACACCCAGTAAGGTAAAGGCTCTTAGAGTCAGCCGCCCAACAGAATGCGTCTACATTGGTTTCGAAGTTCTGTTCGTCGCACAAGTAAGTTTTCTTTCCCGTAGCCAATTCATAGACACAAAGGCGATTGAGGTCGCTTTCGTACCCGTTGTGCTTCATGCTCTGCCATGCCAGGTATTTGCCATCGGGCGAAAACTGCGGATTTTGGTCATATCCTACCTGCGGGTCGCCCTCCTGAAGGTTTACCTGCTGGTTGCGCATGCTCTTGGTCGGATCAATCGCGGGCTCCTTATAACCATCGGGCTTGCAAAGATTGCGTGTCGACTTAGTGGCAAGATCATAAATAAAGATGTCGGAATCGGTAGAGATAGCATAGTTGACACCTTCCTTTTTGCGGCAGGTATAGGCTATCTGCCGCGAATCGTTGCTCCACGCCAGTTGTTCTATGCCGCCAAAAGGCGCCATGGGACATTCGTAGGGTTCGCCCTTGAGCAAATCTTCACCATCGCCTACCCGATTACCTTTAACCTCGGCAACAAAGGGATGCGCAATGCTCTCCACATAGTGATCCCAATGGCGGTAGTTGAGATCCGTCACGAGCCGTCCCGTAGCTTGGGGCAGATCATCGGGGTTCTGCTGAATAGTACCGTGGTAAGGCAGACTCTTAATGAGGATAACCTTTGAACCATCGGGCGAGAATCGGAAGCCCTCAATATCAATCGAAGAGTCGGTCAACTTGACACGTTCTGTTCCGTCGGGGTTCATCTTCCACAGTTGTCCTTCGCGCAGGAAAGCAATCTTCGTACCATTCTCAATCCATGCGGGGTCGCTCTCGCTCACTGCATCGGTTGTAAGGCTTGTCGGTTTGACGATGCTCTTGCCAGTCTTCACAGTCTGCACAAAAAGCATGGTATGGCTTTTGTTTTCCTTAACGCTATAGTAGGACACCTGGTAAGCCACCGTCTTTCCGTCGGGCGAGGGTACTGCACTGCCCAAACGGCCCATGGCCCAAAGTGCCTCGGGGGTCATCAAGTCAGACGAAAGCTGTATGTTGTTTTTCTGAATCATGTTCTGAGCGTTGGCAGAAGGGGCACACAAAAGCAGCGTACCGAGCGCCAAGGCAATAAGTTTGTTCATGGTTATAAATATTAAGCGGCAGCAGGCACCGCATAAATATGCTGATGCCATGCTACCGCATGAGTTGTATTTTACCGTTTATTCTGTTTGTTGCGTGCTTGTTGCTGCATCTGCTGTTGCTGCATCTGCTGCAAAGCCTGTATACGAGCAGCCATACCCTTCATTTTCTGAGGGTTAGACGCATTTTCCTTATAGCGAGCTTCAAGGATAGCAAGCAGTTTGGCATCGTTGGTAGTGCGGCGCAACACGAACATGATGGCAGCCGAAAGAACCAACGTCACAAAGTAGTAGAAGTTGAGTCCTGACGAATAATCGTTGAATATGAAGAAGAACATCAACGGCATGATATACATCATCCACTGCATCACCTTCATCTGTTCGGCCTGCTGTCCCACCATCTGGTCTTTCTGCATCTGCATGGTTGTCCAGGTATAGAGCACCATGGCAACCGTGTAGAGCACGCAGGTAAGGCTGAGGTGATCGCCGATAAGCATAACGTTTGTGCTCCATTCGAAGATGGGATCGTAGGTAGACAGGTCGGCCATCCATAGGAAGCTCTCGCCGCGGAACTGTATGGCATTGGGCACAAAGTTGAACATCGCGATCCAGATAGGCATCTGGATGAGCATGGGCAAGCATCCGGAGAGCGGACTGACACCATATTTGGCATATTCGGCCATCATGGCCTGCTGTTTCTGCATCTGGTCCTCAGGCTTGTTGAATTGCTTGGTAGCCTCGTCGAGTTTCGGTTTGAGCACCCGCATCTTGGCTGAACTCATATAGCTTTTCTTCACCATCGGGTAAGTGATAAGCTTCAGCAGGATGGTGATGAGGATAAGCACGATGCCCATAGGCAGTCCCCGGTTGCTAAGCCAGGTGAATACGGGCAGCGTGAACCAGCGGTTGATGTAACGGAAGAGCGGCCATCCTAGATACACGATTTTCTGCATGTCGAGCTCTTTGCCAAAGGCGCTCTGCTTCTCAGCCTGCTTGAGGATGTAGAAATCGTTGGGACCATAGTAGAACTCGAACTGCGACGGTTTAGCCCCGGTGGGGTCGAATGCCGTGCGCATCTGTGCCTTGAAATCTTTCAGGTAACGTACCGACCAGTCCTCCTGGTCCTTCTTGTCGTAGAGCGTGCTTTCAAGTTGTCCGCCCTTCTGGAAGTTGTCTTTGGAAATGATGACCGCCGAGAAGAACTGGTTTTTGAAAGCAATCCAATCGAGTTCGGCATCGGTCGTCTCCTTTTTGGTCTTTGCTTCGCTGATATAGTCAGTACCGCCGTCCGACTCCTTCCAGTCGAGGCGAGCATAACGGTTCTCGAAGGTGAAGCCGCGTTCCTGCTCCTTCACTTTCTCGTGCCAGTCGATACCGAGGGTCGATGTGCTGGGGTCGAACAGTCCGGCCATTCCCACGGTGTGCAGACTGACATGCAGCATATAGTCTGTCCCCAACCGGTAGTCGATCACGAGCGACTTGCCCTGCCCGGCGTCAGCCGTAAGCGTTACGGTGCTGTCACTCACACTAGTGGGTACAAAATAGAGGTCGGCTGTGTTGATATTCATTTCCTTGGCCACGAGTGTGTAGCTCAGGCTCTGGTCCTTTCCGCTAAACAGCGTCACGCCCTTCAAGTCGTCGCTTTTGCCGCTCTTGTCGGCAATGTCGTGGCCCACAAACCGCTTGCTGCCCTTCTCATTTTTCAGATAAGCCTTGGTAACGGTTCCGCCCTTGGTAGAGAGGGTAACGGCCAGTTTCTTATTTTGCAGCACAATATCCTTGGCCGTACCTGTGAGCGCATTGTGGAAAAGCGCCGTGGTGTCGGCTGCAATCTTTTCTTTTGCCTCGAGCACCCGCTTGTCGCTTGCTGCCTTGGCAGCCTCGTCTGCTTTTTTCCGGGCCACTTGTTCCAGCGAATCCTGCACAAACTGTGCACGCTGCTGCTCAGCCGAGGGCTGCGAGTACCAACTGAAGCCCACAAGAACAGCTGCAATGAGCAAGAAGCCCAACAGAGTGTTTTTATTCATTCTTTGCTTTTTAATCTTAAGGCGTGTACAAAATTTTCCACGCTTGTTATAGTTTCTAATGCAGGCGGACAGCCTATCATGTCATCCGTTTTTTTACCTGACCTGGCATCGGTTATCTTTCCGTACCGGTGTCCTCCCTCGTCCTTCTGGAGCGTTCAGACACCAATCCGGGCAAGGATACGCGAATTGCCGAAAGCCAAATATGACTATCCACCTATATATAAAGACGCTATCCGATTATTCAGCCACCTTACTTTGGTTGGCTATCGCCGTCTTAACGAAATCCACAAAAAGAGGATGCGGCTTGAGCACCGTAGACTGGTACTCGGGATGGAACTGTGTACCGATGTACCACTTGAGCGACGGAATCTCCACGATTTCCACCAAATCGCTCTCGGGATTGCGTCCCACGCACTGCATACCGTTTCGCTCGTATTCCTTTTCGTAGATATTATTGAACTCATAACGGTGGCGGTGGCGTTCCTGAATATGTTCCTGCTTATAGATGCCGAACGAGCGCGAGCCTTGTCTGAGCACACACTCGTAGGCGCCGAGACGCATGGTTCCACCCATGTTGGTAATGTTCTTCTGCTCCTCCATGATGTCGATGACATTGTGCGGCGTTTTCTCGTCCATCTCACGACTGTTGGCATCGGCATATCCGAGTACATTGCGGGCAAACTCAATAACAATCATCTGCATGCCAAGGCAAATACCGAAAGTAGGAATGTCGTGTGTGCGCGTATAATGTGCGGCCACGATTTTGCCTTCGATGCCACGCTGTCCGAATCCCGGACAGATGACGATGCCGTCCTGTCCTGCCAGTTTTTCAGCCACATTGTCCTCGGTGATGTATTCGGAGTTGATGAAGGTGATAACCGTCTTGTGGTCGTTGTATGTACCGGCTTGCGACAGACTTTCGCGGATACTCTTGTAGGCATCCTGCAAGTCGTACTTGCCGACCAGTCCGATATGCACCTCCTTGGTGGCCTTGTTGCGCCGCTCAAGGAAAGCGCGCCACGGTCCGAGGCCAGGCTTCTCGCCGGGCTCGATACCCGCCTTGCGCAAGATGGCCGTGTCGAGGCCCTGGTTCTGCATGTTGACCGGCACCTCATAGATGCTGGGCAGGTCTTCGCTCTGGATGACACAGTCGAAATCGACGTTACAGAAGGCAGCCACCTTCTTGCGCACCTGGTCGGACAAGTGCTTCTCAGTGCGCAGGATAAGCACGTCCGGCTGTATGCCCACGCTCTGCAGTTCCTTCACGCTGTGCTGCGTGGGCTTGGTCTTCAGCTCGCCGGCAGCACGCAGATAGGGTACATACGTCAGATGCACATTCACTGCATTGCGGCCAAGTTCCCATTTCAGCTGGCGGATAGCTTCCATGAACGGGGCACTCTCGATGTCGCCGATGGTTCCGCCTATCTCCGTGATCACAAAGTCGTAATGGTGCTTCTGCCCCAAGTATTTCACGTTGCGCTTGATCTCGTCGGTAATGTGGGGCACCACCTGAATGGTCTTTCCCAAATAGTCGCCACGGCGCTCTTTATCGATGACCGACTTGTAGATGCGTCCGGTGGTGAGCGAATTGGCCTTGGTGGTCTGTATGCCGGTAAAACGCTCGTAATGGCCCAGGTCGAGGTCGGTTTCCATACCGTCCACCGTTACATAACATTCGCCATGCTCATAGGGATTGAGCGTACCCGGGTCGATATTGATGTAAGGGTCGAATTTCTGAATGGTGACGTTGTAGCCTCTGGCCTGCAGAAGTTTGCCGATAGACGAGGAGATGATGCCTTTTCCCAAAGAAGACACGACACCGCCCGTAACGAAGATATACTTTGTTTCTGACACAATAGTAAGTGTTAAGATGGGTAATTCAAAATTTTGCTGCAAAGGTAGCATTATTTTGTGACATGGACAACAATTCATTTTGAAAGTTTCGCATTAGGTTATTATATAGACTTGCGCTGCAGGTATCGCCATGGATGCTTGCCGCCTTCCTGCGAGTGGGCCCGACTGCAAAGACCTTCCCGGCAACAGTGCGTCAGCAGGCCGGATAACGTACATTTTTATTACCACAAAACGCCCTCGCCAAGGCCATTGTACACCTACAAGAACAACGCGCATCGAACAACGCTAAAAAAGAAACATCTTAGCAAGATACTGACAAATAGCCACTTAGAAGCAAACCGCGTTTTCGCGTTGGCTACGGAAGCGCCGAAAGATGAAGAAAAGATATCCTTTCGCACGGCGAAAGGTGCTGAATGGCAGTGCGATAAATGCCAGTTGGCGCGCCGGAAAGCATGCTTTCGCAAGCCGAAAGACCATCTATCGCCCCTCAGTAACAGCAAGAGGCCGTTCCAATGCTGCGCGAAAGCACTTGCCATAGCTTCGTAACGATTCTACGGCGAGCATTTTATTTGTTATCGATTTTTACTTTTTGTCAAACTAAATGCACTGTTTTCACCCTTCGGACCACAACGGACCACGCTTCGTTCATGAAAACAAAAGCCGGACAGACAACAGCTACACCTAATTATATTACCGCAAGTACAGGAGAGTTTCACTTGTCCCGATTGTTGTCCGGGCTTTGCCCTTCGGCACAGGTCAGCATTGTCGTCTAACCCCCTTAAATGACATTGCAGAAGCAACGGCGACAGGCAAAAATAAGTTTTTTCGCAGTTTTCAGTCATTTTCTTCCCGAAAAATTTGGAGGTAACGAAAATCTTTAGTAATTTTGCACATCGAAAACAGGGGCGTAGCCCAGTTGGTTTAGAGCGCTGCAGTCACATTGCAGAGGTCATCGGTTCGAGCCCGATCGTCCCTACCAACCATAAAAGGTGTGTCAGAGATAACTTTGACACACCTTTTTGTTTATCTGCCACCGGGCGTTCGCCCCGCATACAACCGAATGAAAAAAAACTACCGATAACATCAACCATCTTCACGACCATGAACAAGACACTTGAACGCATGCTACTGTCCGCCTTGCTGACGGCCTCGCCCCTACTGGCCATCAATGCCAGCGACGTGACCGGCATACGCCGCATCAACGCCACGACCGCCGAGGTGACGCTAAGCGACGGACACTCGCTGACCATCGATTTCTACGGCCCCAACATCTTCCGTCTTTTCCAGGACAACAGCGGCGGCATCGTGCGCGACCCGCAAGCCACACCCGAAGCACAGATACTGACGCGTAACCCGCGCCGCGCCGTTGGCACAATGTCGGTATCCGACGACGAACAGAAGGCATGCGCCTGCACCGACGTAGTGCGTGTGGACATCAGCAAGAAAGGTGCGCTGGTCAGCATCACCGACCTGCGCCGGCAGCAGACCGTGGTAAGCCAGACCGTCCCCACCCGATTCGAGCACGGACAGACCACTATCACCCTCAGCCAGCTACCCAACGAATGGTATTACGGCGGCGGCGTGCAGAACGGACGGTTCTCGCACCGGGGACAGAAAATCGACATCGTGAACACCAACTCGTGGACTGACGGCGGCGTGTGTTCGCCGGCACCGTTCTACTGGTCGACAAACGGCTATGCCCTGATGTGCCACACCTTCCAACCGGGAGCATACGATTTCGGCAAAAACAAGCCGGGCGAAGTGTCGGTCACACACGACACGCCTTGGATGGACTTGTTTTTCATGGTCGACGAGCATCCCACCGAACTGCTCAACGACTACTACCAGCTGACCGGCAATCCGGTGTTGCTGCCCAAGTTCGCCTTCTACGAAGGACACCTCAATGCCTACAACCGCGACTACTGGAAGCAGACCGACGAAGCCGGCCACGGCATCCTGTTTGAGGACGGCAAGCGGTACACCGAAAGCCAAAAGGACAACGGAGGCATCAAGGAGAGCCTCAACGGCGAGAACGGCAACTACCAGTTCTCGGCACGCGCCGTCATCGACCGCTATGCCGCTGCCGACATGCCCCTGGGGTGGATACTGCCCAACGACGGTTACGGAGCCGGATACGGACAGACCAGCACCCTCGACGGCAACATCGCCAACCTGAAGAGCTTCGGCGACTACGCCCGGTCGAAAGGGGTAGAAATCGGCCTGTGGACCCAGTCGAACCTGCACCCCATCGACAGCATACCCGCACTGCTGCAGCGCGACATCGTGAAGGAGGTGCGCGATGCCGGCGTACGCGTGCTCAAGACCGATGTGGCCTGGGTGGGAGCGGGCTACAGCTTCGGCCTCAACGGCATTGCCGATGTGGCGCAGATCATGCCCTACTACGGCTCCGAGGCACGCCCGTTCATCATCACGCTCGACGGATGGGCCGGCACACAACGCTACGCCGGCGTATGGACCGGCGACCAGAACGGCGGCGAGTGGGAATACATACGTTTCCACATCCCCACCTTTATCGGGGCTGGCCTGTCGGGCATGAGCAACATCACCTCCGACATGGACGGCATCTTCGGCGGCAAGAACCTGCCCGTGAACATCCGCGACTACCAGTGGAAGACGTTCACCCCGATGCAGCTCAACATGGACGGATGGGGAGCCAATGCCAAGTACCCGCAGGCGCTCGGCGAGCCGGCCACCAGCATCAACCGCGCCTACCTGAAACTGAAATCTGTACTGTTGCCCTACTCCTACTCGTGTGCCCGCGAGGCCATGACCGGGCAACCGCTCATAAGGGCCATGTTCCTCGATTACCCCAACGACTTCACCCACTCGGCCGCCACCAAGTACCAATTCATGTACGGCCCGTCGCTACTGGTGGCTCCCGTCTACCAGGCCACACAAGCCGACACGGCCGGCAACGACATCCGCAACGGCATATACCTGCCCGACGGACTATGGATAGACTATTTCACGGGCGACGTGTACCAAGGCGGGCGTGTGCTCAACAATTTCGATGCGCCGATATGGAAGTTGCCTGTGTTCGTCAAGGCCGGAGCCATCGTGCCCGTATACCGTCCCACCAACAACATCCATCAGGTAGACACCAGCGAACGCATCTTCGAGATATGGCCTTCGGGACACACCGAATTCACGCTCTACGACGACGACGGGACCACCAATGCCTACCTGGCCGGCAAACAGGCCACCACAAAGGTGACATCGAATGTTGACACAAAAGGAAACCTCACCGTCACCATCTGTCCCACTGAGGGTGCCTACGACGGCATGGAAAAAGACCAATCGACCGTGCTGCGCATCAACGCAACCGAACGGCCGAAGAGCGTCCGCGCCACGGTAGGCAAAAAGAAGCTGTCTCTCGGCGAAGGCACCGGCTACAACACTTGGAGATATGTGGAACACCCGCAATTCGACTGGTTTGCCGTACCTGCCGCAGCGGCCGTAGGGATGAATACGCCGAAAAACCCGGTCATTGAGATCACGCTGGCCAAGGGCGACATCACCTCGGAAGAGACCGTGGTCGACATCAAAGGGTTTGCCTATGACCAACCGGCCGAACGGTTGCTCTCGCACCACGGTGCGCTCTCTGCGCCCGTGGCCAAAGAGACCGCAGCCACTCCCTACACACTCACCCCCTGCTGGCTGCCCGTTGACAACGCCGACTATTACGAAATCCGGTTCAATGCGACAGTCTACTCCACTATCCGCAACACGAGCCTGATTTTCGAAGACTTGCAGCCCGGCAACAACTACTCATTCGAGCTGCGCGCCGTCAATGCCGACGGCCACAGCGAGTGGACAACCGTCAATGCCAAGACCGACAAGAACCCGCTGGAGTTTGCCCTGCACGGCATAACGGCAACCTGCACGGCCAAAGACATGGAAGGATTTGCCATCGACCGCCTCTTCGACTTCCAGGAGAACGGCGACATCTGGCACACCGACTATTACAGCAAGGCCGTTCCGTTCACCATTACCATGGATCTGCACGCCACCGTCACACTCGACAAGATGCAGTATGTACCACGCGCCAACGCCGGCAACGGCACCATCCTCGAAGCCGACATCTTCACCTCGAAGGACGGAAAGACCTGGCTGCCGGCAGGCACACAGGTATGGCAGCGCACTCCAGCCAAGAAGGACGTGACTTTCGCCGACCATCAACAGGCACGCTACATCCGGATGGACGTAAAGCAGGCCGTAGGCGACTTCGGTTCGGGAGCCGAGATCTATGTGTTCCGCCAGCCCGACAGCAAGGTTCTCATACCCGGCGACATCAACCAGGACGGCAAAATCGACGAGAACGACCTCACTTCCTACATGAACTATACGGGTCTGAAGAAGGGAGACTCCGACTTTGAAGGATACATCTCGAACGGCGACATCAACGGCAACGGCCTCATCGATGCCTACGACATATCGAACGTGGCCACACTGCTCGACGGCGGCATAGTCCGCCAGGACGACCGCGGGCCGGAAGGAACGGTCAGCTTCACGTTCAACAAGGCCAGCTATCAGGCTGGCGACGACGTGGCGGTAACCGTAAAGGGCAGCAACCTGAAAGCCGTAAACGCCCTGAGCCTCGTAATGCCCTACGATGTGAAGACCATGCAATATACCAAGACCGACCTCTTGGCTGTAAAAGACATGCGCAACATGACCTACGACCGCCATCACACAGACGGGTCGCAGGTGCTCTACCCCACCTTTGTGAACGTAGGCGAGAAAGCCACCCTCGAAGGATCGGCTACGCTCTTCACCCTCCATTTCAAGGCCGTAAGGGCGTTCCGGGCGCCGAAGGTCAATGCCAAGGGACTGTTGGTAAGCCGCAGCCTGAAGGAAACGGAGATAAAATAACCGACATTCCGACAAGGACACACACCGGAAACATTATCCCCGCCGACAGCAGCCGGCGGGGATTTTTTTGGGGTTTCACTGAAAAAAACAAGGGTTTCTTGGGAAAAATAAGTATCTTTGCAGATATATTCTATGACAAACAGCAATGGCAAACTATAATCTCCACGACCTGCACCAAGTGATGCTGGGCATTCTGAAAGCCATCGACGAGACATGCCGGAAATACCATCTGCGCTACTTTATTGCCGCAGGAACCCAGCTTGGGGCCGTACGCCACAAGGGGTTCATACCTTGGGACGACGATGCCGATGTGTGCATGCCCCACAAAGACTACGACCTGCTCATTGCCCACAGCGCCGAATGGTTGCCCGACGGCTACGAACTGGTATGTGCGGAGAACAACAAGCATTACCCCCAACCCTTTGCCAAGCTGCAGGATGCACGCACAACGCTCATCGAGCATGCACATATGCGCTATCTCGGCGGCGTGTATGTAGATGTCTTTCCGCTCGACGGCATGCCCGACAACCGTTTGCAGCAATGGCTGCACGTGCGCCATTACAAACAGCTGTGCAAACTGCTGTACTTCACTTACCGCGACCCCTACCGCCACGGACATGGTCCAAGAAGCTGGTTGCCACTGCTCTGCCGCCGCGTGTTCACCGTGGAGGGACTGCAGCGCAGCATCAGCCGGTTGTTGCACAAGTACGACTACGACACATCGTACTACGCATTGTGCTTCGACGACGACTTCCGCAGCATCGTGCCGCGCAAGGTGTTCGGCGACGGGAAACCCTATACATTCGCGGGATTGACACTCCGTGGAGCGGCCGACAGCGACTACCTTCTCACCAGAATGTACGGCGACTACATGACACTGCCCAAACAGGGTACCGAATTCCAGCACAACTTTTATTACCTCGATCTGGCGCACGCATACAAGGATGCATCGCCGTCACTCATGAAAGACCATGATTAAGAATATCGTTTTCGATTTCGGCGGAGTTCTCGTAGAATATGATTTCAAGAAATTCTTCGCCAATCAACTAGGCGGCAAGGAGCAAGCCGAATGGTTCATGCACCATGTACTGACACCGGAACACAATAGTATGCTCGACAAAGCCGACTGTTCATTCGACGAATACATAGCAAAATGGAAGCGGCAATGGCCTGACTACGCCACGGTTCTCGAGGCTTTCGACAGACATTACACGGATATTTTCACCAACGAGATGCCCGGTATCGTCACACTGATGCAGCAACTCAAAGACAAAGGCTACCGGCTCTTGGGACTGTCTAACTGGTCGGCAAAAGTCAACGATGTGATCAGAAAATTTCCGGAACCGTTTGCCCAGCTCGACGGAAGCCTCATCTCGCACGAGGTACACCTGCTCAAACCCGACGTTTCCATATTCGAGGCGTTCTGCAATCGTTTCGGCGTAAAGGCCGAAGAGTGTCTCTTCATTGACGACAAACCCGAAAACGTGGCCGGCGCAAAACGTGCGGGACTGCACGCTGTGGTGTTCAGCACGGTCGGGCAGTTGCGCACCGACCTGCAAAAAGAAGGAATCGAATAAGCCAAGAACGGCATACCGAAAGGCCGAAAAAGGTATGGCCTTGGGGCGTTGTATTTTGCCCACGGGCCGGAAAGCCACATTCCCTGCCACCAGCATGGCTGCGGGAGAATTTCATCTGTATTTCAGTTACCTCTATGTGGGTATTTCTTTGCCGTCCGTTTCACTCGCGGTAGACCCAGGAAAGCAAGTTGTTAAGCCAGTCGGGCATAACTTTGAACCAGCGGTATGTGCTCGCCGGCTTGCCCCCAAACGACAGGATGAAATCGCGGAAAGGACTGTGCGGGACGGGCAATCCTACATCAAGAAAGAAAATATGGGCATAATTGTGTTGCCATGCCCAGTTGATGGCATGCCAAATGGTCATTATGTTAGGATGGAGATGGGGGTAACTCTTGCGGCGCGAAGCAAGATACCACAGATAGGCATTGCCATCCGAGAACAGGCACACGCTGCCGCCGATGATGCGTCCTTTGTAGATCGTGACGAACACACGTGCATTTTCACTTCTGTCAAACTGGCCTATCTGCTGCTCGGAAGGAATGAAGCGGCGCATCTTGAACCGGAAGAAACCATTGAGCAACCTGTAAAACTGATGGAGTTCCTGTTCGTTTTCCACCTCGCGTGTCTCTACGCCCATTTCCGTCACACGCTCTATGCGGTCAAGCATTTTCTGACTCAAACGGTCGCGGGGCGGCATGGAGTGAAGCGAATTGTAGACTTCCATCCACGCTATAGGGAAATAGCCGTTCTCGCGGAACATGCGGTAACCGAACATCTTCTTCGAAAGATCGCTAAATTCGATGCAAAAGCACAAGCGGCGACGCAACTTGTGTGTTATGGCCTTGAGCAACGGGCCGAAGGCTTTGTCACGGCAGACATCGTCGGCATAATCGCCCTCGCCGTAGATACGCCCCTGGACATAGCGGAAAGGCGGAAGCCAGGTACTGTGAAGATGCACCATGGCCAACACGTGACCCAACTCACGGCCGTCGCCATCGGTAGCTACGGCCATGAAAGGACGCTGCCCAGGCGATTTCTCTATGATATGGAACAGCTCGGCACTATGGAAAAAGTTGCCGCCAATCAACGCCGGCAACATTTCGCCACGCGAATAGATGGTTACGCGAATTGAACTCACGTTGGCAAAATTAGTAAAAAATATGATGACAAAACAACGTTTATCTCATGTTTTTTGTAACTTTGCGAAGAAACAACAAAACACACCACCATGAAAGATTTCAAGACTTTAGTACAAACGCGCCGTAGCCACCGCCAGTTCACCAACGAGAAGGTGAGCGAAGACGACGTACGTCTCATACTCCGGGCTGCACTCATGTCGCCCACCAGCATGAACCAACGCGCATGGCAATTTGCCGTGACCGACAACCCAAAGGCCATTGCACGCATGGCAGAAGCCAAAGTAAGCGGCGGCCTTTTCCTCAAGGACGCACCATTGGCCATCGTGGTCATGGGCGACCCCAAAACCAACGGGTGTTGGATTGAGGATGGTGCGATTGCCGCCACCATCATGCAACTGCAAGCCGAAGATTTGGGATTGGGAAGCTGCTGGATACAGATACGCGACAAATATCACAAGGACGGCACACCGGCCAGCAAGGTCATACACGACATTCTCGACCTGCCCGAAGAGCAGGAAGTGCTTTTCGTGTTGGCCATAGGACATGCCGCAGATGTACGCAAGCTGCAGAACGAGGAACGTCTGAAATGGGACAACGTTATCAACAAGACCGGCATGACACTGCCAACAACGTCTGCCACACCACAGCATGATTGATTACGACCTGAAAAAAATACGCGCCATCATCTTCGATGTTGACGGCGTGCTGTCGGCATCGACCATCGGCATGGACGATGAGGGCATGCCCGTGCGCACCATCAACATCAAAGACGGCTACGCCATACAGCTGGCCCAAAAGGAAGGAGTTCGCTGCGCCATCATGACCGGTGGCAATGCCGAGGCCATCGGCAAGCGGTACAGGTATCTTGGCGTGACTGACATCTATCAGAAATGTGCCGTGAAGATACAGGCGTACGAGCATTTCATCCAACAATACGGACTGAAAGACGAAGAAATTGCCTACATGGGCGACGACATACCCGACCTTCAGGTGATGCAACGGGTGGGTTGTGCCTGTTGCCCGGCGGATGCGTGCGCGGAGGTGAAAGCCGTTTCGGTATATGTATCCGGGGTTCGCGGCGGATACGGTTGTGCCCGCGACGTAATAGAACAAGTGCTTAGGGCGCAAGGGAAATGGCTTAGCAACGCCCGCGCCTTCGGCTGGTGACGCCCCAAAGACTACGCCCTGCCATCCTCCGCCAAGAGATGTCACAACAACATTCTACAGATGTCGCAACAAAATCCGGAAAACATGATGAACCCTATTCCCTATAAAATCATACTGGCAAGCAATTCGCCGCGCCGGCGCGAGTTGCTTGCCGGACTTGGCATTGCCTTTGATGTGCAGGTCATCAAAGGCATCAACGAGTCCTATCCACCCGAATTGCCGGTGGAGCAGATAGCCCAATACATTGCCAGCGAGAAAGCTGCAGCCTATAAGGTGAAGCCCGGCGAACTGATAATCACGGCCGACACGATTGTGGTAGTCGGCCAATCGAACAATGACAGCAAGGTGTTGGGAAAGCCTCGGAACGCCGACGAGGCACGGAGCATGCTCCGCGCCATCAGTGGAAAGGAACACCGCGTAATCACCGGAGTATGTCTGACCACCCATAACGAGCAGCGCCAATTCTCCGTCACTACCCTGGTCAGCTTCCGTGAACTCACCGACGATGAGATAGAATACTACATTTCGCACTACCATCCGTTTGACAAGGCAGGAGCCTACGGCATCCAGGAGTGGATCGGGTATGTCGGGGTGACCGGCATCCACGGCAGTTATTTTAACGTAATGGGGTTGCCGGTACAGCGCATTTGGCAGGAACTGCAACAGATGTGCGAATAAAACGCGTCACGTTGCCGCATTGCAGAGCACGAAAAGGCACAAAAATCGGCCAGCCTTGCCTTTGTTCCCTGCATCTCAGGAATGCCTGTCGGTTTACCCGCTCGTTCCGTCTAATGTACGATTAACACATCAATCAAACAACCAAGTGCATACAATTGAAAGTCCCTCCCTTGCGAGAAATATCGCAAAGGAGAGACTTTTTCGTACGGGAGCATCACGGACAGGCCGGCCCATTGACACCAACGACGCTCAGAGTTGGCAGCTGAATGTAAAACATCCGGCAAACGCTTGCTTCAATCCGGCCGGTTCCTGTCGGAAGATACCAAAGAGAGCCGACCCCGAACCGCTCATGGCGGCATACACGGCCCCCATACCGTACAGTTTCTCCTTGACCGAAGCCAGTTGCGGGTGAGCAGCAAAGACAGGTGCCTCAAAGTCGTTCACCAGTTCGTCACGCCACGTTTCGATGGGTTGTCTGACAATGTCGCGGCAACTCTTGGAGGGTTTCCGGCAGACAATCTTACTGTACGCATCGCGCGTGGAAACAGATATGTCGGGCTTAACGATGGCAATGTGGTAACCGCCGAGGTTCCCTTTGGGACCATCGGCAGGCTGAAGCACCTCGCCACGGCCGGTGGCAAACGACGGCTCGGCCGTGACAAAGAACGCACAGTCGGAGCCCAGCATAGCCGCATACCTCTCCATTTCGGCATTGCCGATGTTCAGACGGAAGCGTTCGTCAAGCAGACGGATCATGAAAGCGCCGTCCGATGACCCGCCGCCCAACCCGGCCTGCGACGGAATGCGCTTGTAGAGGTGGGCATGGATGGGCGGCAGATTGAAGTCGGCCGCCAACAATTCATAGGCCCGCACCACAAGGTTCTTCCATTCGTCGCAGTCCACGGCGTTTCCGGTCACCTTGAGGTCGCAGTTTGCTTCATGCGGAAAGCGCGGGTCCATGTGTTTGATTTCCAGAACGTCGGTAAGTGGAACAGGATAGAACACCGTCTCCAGGTCGTGGTAACCATCGGCTCGTTCTGCGGTAATATTGAGCCCGAGGTTGATTTTTGCACAAGGAAATGTAAGCATATTCGTATGGGGATTACTTGTCGATATTGATGATCTTGTATTTCTTGGAACCCAGCCCAATCTTCTCAGCCCAATCTATGGTATGCGTGCCGTGCTGCTTATCGATGCGCTTCAAAAGGTCGGTGGGGTCGTTTTCGGCCGTAACCTTCTGGTCATTGATAATGTCCACGCACGCCTGATCGAGTGCCACAGGGTCTGTAGAGGCCAATATGCCGAAGTCTTTCAGCTTTACGGGAGCCGGATGGTCTACGCAGTCGCAATCGACCGACATATTGTTCATTACCGAAATATAGATTATTCCGTTCTCCTTTTTAAAATAATTGACCACCGCCTGAGCCGCTGCCGCCATCGACTCAAGGAACCCGTCCTGGTCGCCGATGTATTCGGGAGTCCACAATTTGCTTGCATCGAGCTTGTTCATTTTGCCTGCCGAGTGGATGTAAGCCTTTCCGTTCTGGCTGGCGCAACCAATAGACAGGTTCTTCAATGCCCCACCGTATCCGCCCATGGGATGTCCCTTGAAATGATTGAGCGCAATCATGAAGTCGTAATTGGCCAAATGTCCGCCCACGATATCGTAGTGGAGATGTGTGTGGTCGCGCACCGGGATGCGTATTTCGTCGTACTCATCCATGATGTCAACCGGAAAATACCGTGTAAATCCGTGCCGGTCGATAACGCGCCAGTGGTTGGCCGTGTTGTTGCGCACATCGTTGGGGTCGCCGCCGTAAGCCGTATTGTTCTCAACAATGGTCCCGTCCACCTCATATACAAGGTCTTTGATGAGTTCTGGTTTCAGGTAGTTGGGATTCGAACCTTCGCCTGTCGACACCTTTACGGCCACCCGTCCCTTGGCTTCCACACCAAGCGCTTTATAAATTTTCACGAGGGCTTCGGGCGAAATCTGCCGCGTCAGGTAGACCTTCGACTGTGCAAATGCAGTGAGGGACACCAGCACAGTTAATGTAACAACAAAGAGTCTTTTCATGTTAAAGAGCTATTTTGGTTATTGTTTCGATATATGTGCAAATATAGTGATTTTCGGACGAAACGCCGATTCCTTAACCTTGTTTTTTTCGTAGGAGGCAAAAAACGGGACGAAAGGCGTTTTCAAGCCACGCAGACCCAAGCGAAACGTTCCGAAAGATGAATTTGACAAAAACATTGCAGTTATGCATCAGCGAATAGGGGGTATGACAAATAATAGCAGTACCTTTGCAGCTGAACATCAATCATATCTAATCATGTACAAAAAAACACTAATCGTGGGACTGGCACTATGTGCATCCGCAGCCTTCGCCCAGTCCCCGCAATCATCCGGCATTGACCCGAAGAACCTTGACACCAGCGTCCGTCCCGGCGACGATTTTTACCACTATGCAGCCGGCGGATGGCTGAAAAGCCATCCCCTTGACGCCGAGCACACCAGCAACGGTGCCTTCACCGACCTGTTCGAACTCAATCAGAAACGCATCCAGGACATCATCCTGCAGTATGCCTCCACCCCCCAGCAACCCGGAACGTTAGGTCAGAAAATCGGTTCGCTTTACAATCTGATGATGGACTCCACCCGCATGAACCGCGAGGGATACGCACCCATCAAGCCGACACTGGCCAAGATTGCCGCCATCAAGAGCCGCAAGGAGTACCAACTGGTTACCGCCCAGCTCAGCCGCTGCGGCGAGGAAACCATGATGTTCGGCATAGGCGCGGTGGCCGACCAGAAAAATGCCGAGTGGAACATAGTCTACGTCGGGCAGGGCGGCCTCGGACTGGGCACGCGCGACTACTATCTCTCCGACGACGCACAGAACAAGCGCGTACTGGAAGCATACAAGACATACCTGAAAAAGCTCTTTGCCATGACCGGCAACGACGAGGCCACAGCCGAGAAAAAGATGCAAGCCGTACTCGCTATCGAAACCCGCATAGCAAAGGCCAGCTACGACCGCGTGAAACTGCGCGACGTTGAAGGCAACTACCACAAACTGTCGTACACGCAGCTCATAACCGAATACCCAGGCATCGACTGGGGCAACATCTTCCTGGCCAGCGGTTACCCGGCCTTCGAGCAGGTAGACCTCGGACAGCCCGAGCCCCTACACGAGGTGGAGAAGATCCTGTCCGACACGCCGCTCGACGACCTGAAGACCTATGCCGAGGCGAAGGTCATCAGCGGTGCCACATCGCAGATGGGCGACGCCTTCCGCAAGGTGGCTTTCGACCTGTCGAGTGTGATGACCGGCGTGAAGGAAGACCGTCCGCGCTGGAAACGCGCCGTATCGCTCGTAAGCAGCGTACTGGGTGAGGCTATCGGCAAACTGTATGTCGAGAAGTACTTCCCCGAGACGAGCAAGAACCGCATGCTCGAGATTGTGCGCAACCTGCAGGTGGCCCTGGGCCAGCGCATCGACGGACTGGCATGGATGAGCCAAGACACGAAGGTGCAGGCCAAGGACAAGCTGAACAACTTCATCATCAAGATAGGCTACCCCGACAAATGGAAGGACTACACGGGACTGCAAGTCGACGACAGCCTGTCACTCTACGAAAACCTGTCCCGCATAGCACGCTGGAGAAACGACGACGACATTGCGCGCAACGTGAACAAGCGCGTAGATAAGACCGAATGGGGCATGACACCACAGACCATCAACGCCTACTACAACCCCACGACCAACGAAATCTGCTTCCCCGCCGCCATCCTGCAGCCTCCCTTCTTTGACCCCGAGGCCGACGACGCAGTGAACTACGGTGCCATCGGCGGAGTGATCGGGCACGAGATGAGCCACGGCTTCGACGACCAGGGCGCACAGTTTGACAAGGACGGCAACCAGCGCAACTGGTGGACAGCCGACGACAAGAAGAATTTCGATGCTCGCACCGGCGTGCTGAGCGCGTTCTTCTCGCAGTTCGAGGTGCTGCCCGGAGCCAAGGTGAACGGGCAGCAGACGCTCGGCGAAAACATCGGCGACAACGGCGGTCTGAACATTGCCTACACGGCCTTGCAAAACGCCATGAAGACCAAGCCGCTGTCCACGGCAGACGGTTTCACGCCAGAGCAACGTTTCTTCCTGGCCTGGGCACGCGTATGGGCGGCCAACAGCACCGACGAATATGTGAAATACCTGCTGACGACTGATGTCCATTCGCCCAACATGGCCCGTGTCAACGCAGCCCTTCCGCACATCGACGCCTGGTACACGGCCTTCAACGTGAAGAAGGGCGACAAGATGTTCATCTCCAAGAAGCAACGCGCCCACATCTGGTAAGGCTTTGCCCTGCCGTCTTATGCGAAAGCCCCCGTCGCCGGTTGGCGACGGGGGCTTTCCTTATTGGTTCGTGCGGTTACAACAGACCGTACTTTCCTTCCACGATGAGCAACGAGAAGCCGAGCACCAGCGTGATGAAACCTACGAGCACGCCCGCCTTGGCCATGTCCTTCTGCTCGATGAGACCCGTGGAATAGGCTATGGCATTAGGCGGTGTGGAGATAGGGAGAGACATGGCGGCCGATGCGGCCACGGCAATGCCTATAAGCACCGTTGATGTTCCGCCGATAATGTTGAGCTTGTCGCCCATGCCTTCGCACACAACTGCAAGGATCGGTATCATCAGGGCGGCTGTGGCGGTGTTGCTGATAAAGTTGGAAAGGAAGAACGTAACGGCTCCAGCAATAACGAGAATGACCACCGGGCTCCACTCTCCGAACGGTATGGCGGCAATGGCGGCCTTGGCCAGACCGGTGCCGTTCATGGCCATACCAAGCGCAAAACCGCCGGCCACCATCCATATTACGCCCCAGTCGATGTCTTGCAGGTCTTTGGCCGTTATCACACCCGTAAAGGCAAAGACGGCTATGGGCAGCATGGCCACCGTGTTGGCATTGATGCCGATGGGTTTGCCGAAAATCCAGAGGAAGATGGTCACGGCGAAGGTTATGCCCACCACCACGGTGCGCCAGTTGTGCTGCATGTCACCGTCGATTTTCAGGTCAATGGTCTTCTGCTTGAACGGGAAGAACAGCCGCAGCAACAGCCACGAAATGACGAGCAGCACCAGCACCAGCGGCACCATGAATGCCATCCACTGGCCGAAGCCGATGTCCATGTTCAGGCCTGTCGGGTCGTTGAGCACCTTGTAGGCGAAGGCATTGGGCGGAGTGCCGATGGGCGTGCCCATGCCGCCGAGGTTGGCGCCGATGGGTATGGCCATCGTCAGGGCAATGCGTCCTTTGCCGTTGGCCGGCAACGATTTGAAGACGGGTGTAAGGAAGGTGAGCATCATGGCAGCTGTGGCCGTATTGGAAATGAACATGGAGAAGATGCCTGTGATGAGCAGGAAACCCAGCAGCACATTCTCGCTGCGGTGGCCGAACGGACGTATGAGGGCTTTGGCCATCCACACGTCAAGTCCCGACTTTGTTGCGGCGATGGCAAGGATGAAACCGCCGAGGAACAGGATGATGGTGGGGTCGGCAAAACAAGCCATGATGCCCACGGAGTCGAGCAGCTGGCCGTACTCTCCCTCCGAGCCCTGCATGAAAGAGAACGACGAGTCGCTTACAAAAAACAACAACACAAAAATGATGGTGACCGACGTGGCCCAAGCTGGTATGGCCTCGGTGAGCCAAAGCATGACGGCCATGACAAAGATGGCAATGACACGCTGGTGAACCACCGTGAGTCCGTCGATACAGAACACACCGGAAGGCAGGTTCCACACAATGACCGTGAAGAGGGCCGTCAGGAAAAACCACAGGGCCTTCTTCCAGTGAAAGTCGCCTGTGAGTACATGTTTGACTGTTTCTTGCATATTATAATAGGTTTTTATAGTTAGGTTCGCTTACACCTGCGCATCATCACGGCGCATCATTGCAAAGTTACACTAAAAAACCGAAAAGCAAGAGCCAATAGGGAAAAAAGAAAAACTAAAAAACGTGGTGCCCGAAAATATGCTGGCACCACGTTTTCGCACATTGCCGTAAACACGGCAATATACAAACATGCTGACGGAAAACACGCCAGCGCAATATTTAAAATAGGTATGGAAAGCGAGCCCGACTACTTTTGGGCCTCCTCTTTCATCGTTCCCTCAATGTAAAGACGGGTCATCTCGGGTACACCGTTGGTGCGCACGGTGATGGTCTTCTTGAAATGTCCGGGAAAGCGGCCGCGCCCGTTGTAGGTTACGCTGATAGTTCCCTTCTCGCCGGGCTGCACGGGTGTCTTGGTATACTTGGGGACGGTGCATCCGCAACTGGCCACTGCCTGGTTGATAACCAGCGGCTTGTCGCCGTTATTAGTAAAGGTGAAGGTGCAGCTCTGCACGTTCTCGCTCTCGGCAAACGTACCGAAATCGTGCGTCAGTTTGTCGAACTTGATTTTGGCCTGTGCCTGTGCCGATGCGATGCAGCTGACAAGCAACATCAAAGTGAAGAGTATTTTTTTCATCATAATGCTTGTTTGAAAATCGTTTCTACAACATTCATTTTATCATTTAGACCCGGCAAAAATACAAAATGTTTCGTAAGCTCCCCATTTTTTAACGCTTTTTAAGCACGTCTTCGCAGCGCGAAAGCATACAAAAGGCGCATGCCGACCACCGCCTGGCAGCGGCCGTGGCGCGAAAGCTATCGAACGGCAGTGCGGTTCGATAGCTTTCGCAGTGCCATTCGATAGCTTTCGCAATGCGGTTCAGTACCTATCGCAACGCGAAAGGACACCTATCGCAGAACGGTTCTTTTTTTATGGAAAAAACAGAGGATAATCCGATGTGGCTCGCAGGATTTTCGTAATTTTGCATTAGCATGAATTTCAAACTCTCATCCAAGTTCAGTCCCACGGGCGACCAGCCCCAAGCCATCAGGCAGCTGACCGACGGCATTCGCCAAGGCGATGCCGCCCAAGTGCTGCTGGGTGTCACCGGGTCGGGCAAGACGTTTACGGTGGCCAACGTGATTGCCAACGTAAACAAGCCGACACTCATCCTGAGCCACAACAAGACGCTCGCAGCCCAACTGTACGAAGAGATGAAGGCATTCTTCCCCGACAACGCCGTGGATTACTATGTGTCGTACTACGACTACTACCAGCCCGAAGCTTACCTGCCCACGACCGACACTTATATCGAGAAGGATCTGGCCATCAACGAGGAAATCGACAAGCTGCGGCTGGCCGCCGTCAGCGACCTGCTGTCCGGACGCAAGGATGTGGTGGTGGTGTCGTCGGTGTCGTGCATCTACGGAATGGGCGCGCCCATTGCCATGCAGGAAAACATCATCGCCATACGCACCGGCCAGTGCATCGACCGTAACGACTTTCTGCGCAAGCTGGTCAACTCGCTTTATGTGCGAAACGACATCGACCTGCAGCGGGGCAATTTCGCCGTGAAGGGCGACACGGTACTCGTGGCCATGGCCTACAGCGACAACGTGCTGCGCGTGAGCTGGTGGGACGACGAGATCGACGCCATCGAGGAATGTGACGCCGATACACTGCGCACCTTACAACGCTTCGAAGAATACCAGATTTATCCGGCCAACCTCTTCGTGACAAGCAAGGAACAGACCGAGGGAGCCATACGCATGATACAGGATGACCTTGTGAGACAGGTGGACTACTTCGCCGAACTGGGCGACGGCATCAAGGCACAGCGCATTAAAGAACGGGTGGAGTACGACATGGAGATGATCAAGGAGCTGGGGCACTGCTCGGGCATCGAAAACTATTCGCGCTATTTCGACGGCCGCGAACCGGGCCAACGTCCCTACTGTCTGCTCGATTTCTTCCCCAAGGACTATCTGATGGTCATCGACGAAAGCCACGTCAGCGTGCCGCAGATCAATGCGATGTACGGCGGCGACCGCGCCCGCAAACAGAACCTCGTGGAATACGGGTTCAGGCTGCCGGCGGCTTTCGACAACCGTCCCCTGCGGTTCGAGGAGTTCCACGACATGATCCACCAGGTGATTTACGTGTCGGCCACGCCGGCCGACTACGAACTGCAAGAGGCGGAGGGCATCGTGGTGGAGCAGATCATACGCCCCACGGGGTTGCTCGACCCCGAAATCGAGGTGCGCCCGTCGGAAAACCAGATCGACGACCTGCTCGACGAGATACTGACGCGCACCCACCGCAGCGAGCGCGTGCTGGTCACCACACTCACCAAGCGCATGGCCGAAGAACTGACCGAGTACCTGCTCGACCACGGCGTAAAGGCCAACTACATACACAGCGACGTGGCCACGCTCGACCGCGTGAAAATCATGAACGACCTGCGCGCGGGTGTCTACGACGTGCTGGTGGGCGTTAACCTGCTGCGCGAAGGCCTCGACCTGCCCGAGGTGTCGCTGGTGGCCATACTCGATGCCGACAAAGAGGGATTCCTGCGCAGCCACCGCAGTCTGACACAGACCGCCGGCCGGGCTGCACGCAATGTCAACGGTAAGGTAATCATGTATGCCGACAGCATCACCGACAGCATGCAGCGCACCATCGACGAGACAGCCCGCCGGCGCACCATTCAGCTGAAATACAACGAGGAACACCACATCACGCCGAAGCAAATCGTAAAGGACATCAAGAACGCACTGCCCACTGCAAACGGCAACACGAACGAAGCACCACAGCTCGCAGCCGAATACTCCATGCCCGAAACAGACAAGGGAACATTCGCCGCCGACCCCATCGTGCGGCAAATGTCGCGCTCCGAACTGCAGAAGAGCATCGACAACACCAAGGCGCTCATGGAGCAAGCCGCCAAAGAACTCGATTTCATACAGGCCGCACAGTACCGCGACGAGATCATAAGGCTGGAGAAACAGTTGGAGTTAAAATAAAAGTTAAAAGTAGAAGGCTTCTTCATTATATGGGGCAAGATTTACTAACTTTGCTTATTATAATGATAAATACTGCAATTGAAATGAAAAAAATACTATTTGCCATTATGATGCTTATCCCTTTGACGGGAATGGCACAAAACACTTGGGAAACCACACCGGCCAAAGGCCAAAAGGCCAAGACCGAAAAGACAAAGAAAAAATCGCTCTTCGAGAAGAGTGCAAAGAAGGTTGACCCCAAGTACCTGGCCGGGGCTGTGCCTGTGGTCAATGGCAATGTGGTGTTCACGCTCGACAAGGACGTACCGGGCATGAGTGCCGACCAGATATACGACAAGGTGCGCGCTGCCCTGCAAGCAATCGTGAACGAGCCCAACCAGCTGAAGGAAATAAGCAAAGTGGCCGTGGACGACAAGGCCAACCACACCGTCGGCGCACGGATTTCCGAATGGCTGGTGTTCAGAAAGGCCGCCCTTTCGCTCGACCAAACGGTCTTCAACTATTCGCTCATCGCCAAAGTAAGCAACGGCCACCTGCACCTCACCCTGGAGCGCATCGGCTACCAGTACGAAATGGAACGCACCGACACGCAGGGTATGGAGACGAAAGCCGAAGAGTGGATTACCGACGAGTGGGGCCTCAACAAGAAACGCACCAAACTGGCCAAGTACAGCGGCAAGTTCCGCAGCAAGACCATCGACCGAAAGGACGACATCTTTGCCAAAGTGTGCAAAGCACTTGACATCAACTATTAACAGTCACAATACCCCATTACATGGAAAACGGTAACGGATCGTTGTCGCACAGACGTCGGGACGAACAGGTTCCCGACAACAATCGGCTACGCCTGCGGAATGTCTTGAACATTATCTTCATGCTCCTGACAATCGCAGGACTGGTTATCTACTATTGTTCCGACCATACGGTTGGAACTATTGTCATTTTGGTGGCGGTGGTCTTCAAGATTGTGGAGAGTGCCTTACGAATCAAATTTTAATGAAGAAACACCTACTCGCTATTTTTATAGTGTGGTTGACCGTGGTTCCTGCCATAGCGCAGATACGCCGGGCCGATACGGACAACTACAACTCAATGGACAGCAACGGAAACGTTACCACGGCCCAACAACGCCGTGAACGGTCGGACACTACCTCCACACATAAGGAAATACCGCGCGGCATCAAGGTCTGGACGGTCGACCCGCGCTTTGGCGACCGCAAGGCTGCACAGCTCGACACACTGTCGCACATGTATATGAACACGATATTCACCACCGGACTACGTGGCGAATACAACACGACGGGCAATCTGGGATCTCCCCGCCAGGCGCGCATCTTCATCGACCGCCAGGAGGAATCGCAGTTCCTCTTCACCAATCCCTACGACTATTTCATCACTCCTGTAAAGGATTTCCATTTCACCAACACCCTCTCGCCGTTCACCAATCTTACCTACAACAGCTGCGGCGACCGCACCAACGGCGAAGACCACTTCACTGCGAAGTTCGGTGTGAATGCCGGCAAACGCATCGGCGTGGGTTTCAAGTTCGACTATCTGTACGGACGGGGCTATTATGACAGTCAGTCCACGTCGCATTTCGACTACTCCATGCACGGCTCCTACATCGGCGACCGCTATCAGGCACACCTTCTGTTTTCGACCAACCACCAGAAAGTGACGGAAAACGGCGGCATCACCAACGACAATTACATCACTCATCCTGAGTCGTACAACGAGTCGTTCCAGACCTCCGAAATACCCACGATGTTCTCGCTCAACTGGAACCGTAACGACAACCAGCACATCTTCTTCACCCATAGATACAGCGTGGGCTTCAAACGAAAGGTGCCCATGACTGCCGAGGAAATCGCAGCACGCAAGTTCGCCATGGCTTCGCACAAAGAAGCCGCCGAACGACAAGCCAAAAACGATGCCGAAAAAAAGGCTCGGTCGGAAGGACGCGAAGCGAAAGATAGCGATGCTAAACAGCCCGCGACATTTGCCGGACGGCCCGACAACGCAAAAATCGGTATCCGCACAGCACCCGATAGCCTGTCCGCCGACAGTCTTTCCGGAAGCCATGCCGCCGCCGGCCGTGTGCCGGTAAACGGGAAGGCAGCAGCCGACAGTCTCATTGCGCAAACCACCAAAGCACAAGAGGACACGTCGTGGCTCAAAGACGAGTATGTGCCTGTTACCAGTTTCATCCACACGCTCGACTTCAACAACTACAGACGCATCTATGAAGCCTACCAGACAACCGACAACTATTATCTCAACGACTATCTTGTCAACGAAAAGCTAAGCGGCGATTCCATCTACGACAAGACGAGCCATTGGAGCGTACGCAACACTTTCGCCATATCGCTGCTGGAAGGCTTCAACAAATGGGCAAAGGCGGGACTGAAAATTTTCGCCACCCACGAACTGCGGCACTTCACATTGCCCAACTCCACCGCCATGCGCTCGTGGAATGAGAACGCCGTGAGCGTCGGCGCACAACTTAGCAAGACGCAAGGAAAGACTCTCCACTATAACGTTACCGGCGAATTTGGCGTTGTGGGCATCAATGCCGGCGAGATACACGTTGACGGCGGAATCGATGTCAATTTCCCGTTGTTCAAAGACACGGTAACGCTGGCCGCCTCGGGATTCTACCATCACGAAAAGCCGTCTTTCTATTACCGCCATTATCAAGGGCGGCACCTCTGGTGGGACAACGACGACCTGGCAATGACCGACCACTTCCGTGCACAAGGCACCTTCACCTACCAAAAGACGCGCACTGCACTGCGCGTGGCATTCGACGAGATAAAGAACCACACCTACTTTGCGACCTCTTACAGTACAACAACAGACGGACGTTTCGGCAATACCGTAGCGGTTCGGCAGGCAAGCAGCCCTATCACAGTGATAACGGCTGACTTGAAACAGGACTTTACGTTAGGACCCGTCAACTGGGAGTCGGTAATCACATTGCAAAAGTCAACAAACGAGGAGGCGCTGCCACTGCCTCTGGTCAACATCTACACCAACCTTTATCTGAGATTCAAGATTGCCCATGTGCTGAAATGTGATTTCGGGGCAGACCTGCGCTATTTCACCAAATACAGTGCGCCCGACTATGTGCCTTCCATCGGCCAGTATGCAGTGCAGGCCAACGAGCAGAAAACGGAGACGGGAAACTATCCGCTGGTTAACGTATATGCCAACTTTCACTTGAAACGCACACGTTTCTTCGTGATGATGAGCCACGTCAACGCCAGCACCGGCAACTATTTCTTTACGCCCCACTATCCTCTCAACGGACGGGTGTTCCGGTTTGGCGTGAGCTGGAATTTCTTCAACTAACATGCCTGATATGCAACAAACCGACGACATCATACCTATCAACGGCTGGCGGGCATGGATCCTGGCCACGAGGCCGGAGACCCTTTCGGCAGCAGCGGTGCCGGTCATCATCGGCATCGCCTTGGCTGTGAAGACCGTGGGCTGGATATGCTTTTCCGTCAAGCCGGCCATCCTGTGCCTGTTGTTCGCCTGGCTCATGCAGATTGACTCGAACCTGATCAACGATTATTTCGACTACATACGCGGAACCGACGACCGCGACACGCGGTTGGGACCCAAACGCGCCTGCGCAGAAGGTTGGGTAACACTGCCGGCCATGCGCAAAGCAATAGCCGCCACATCGGTTGCGGCATGCGCCGTGGGGCTTCCGCTCATCGCTTACGGCGGACGGGAGATGGTTATAGTAGGTGCCTTATGCGTGGTCTGCGCCTTTCTCTACACCACCTTTTTTGCTTCCAAAGGATTGGGCGACCTTCTGGTCATTGTCTTCTTCGGCATTGTGCCGGTCTATTTCACATGGTACGTCATCATGCCTTTCTACTGGCAGGAATTCAATGTGTATGTTCTTATAGCGGGCGTGTGCAGCGGAATGGTCATCGACACGCTGCTCATAGTGAACAATTACCGCGACCGCGACAACGATTTGGCCAGCGGAAAAATCACGCTGGTGGTACGGATCGGCGAACGTGCAGCCGAAAACCTTTATCAAGGCCTGCCCATCCTGGCCGAAATCATTCTTTACAGCTTTCTCGTTATCGGAGAAACTACGCCCTGGTGGAAGACCTGCGGCTTTGTCGCACTGGGTCTGCTGTACATTGTGCCGCACATGACAGCAACAAGAAAAATGATTGACATCTGCAAGGGACGGGCACTCAATGCAGTTCTCGGCATGACAGCGCGCAACCTGTTCATCTACGGCCTTGTCACAGCGGCACAGATACTTCTGTTTTGTAAAATAGCATAAGCCATGCAAAAACACGTAAACCTTGAGATCATGAACTTTGTGGAGCGCGAGATTTTACCGCGCTACAATGCTTTCGGCCACAGCCACGGCATGTGCCACGCACAACGAGTCATCAAAAATTCGCTTGAACTGGTTGCGTCCACAGGTGCCGACACCGACATGGTTTACGTCATTGCCGCCTACCACGACTTGGGCATGGCGGGGCCGCGGGCCGTCCACCACATCACCGGCGGAAAGATACTGGCATCCGACGCACGTCTGCGCCGCTGGTTTTCGGCGGAACAAATAAGAATCATGAAGGAGGCCGTGGAAGACCACAGGGCATCGGCATCGCACGCTCCGCGCAGTATCTACGGCATGATTGTGGCCGAAGCCGACCGCGACCTGGAACCTGCGGTAGTGTTTGAACGCGCCATCGAATTCGGCCTGGAAAACTATCCCATGCTTGACACCGGCAAACAGTGGAGACGATTCGACAGCCACATGGAGGAAAAATACGGCCCGAACGGGTATATAAAACTGTGGATTCCCAATTCGCCCAACGAGAGACGCATCAAGGCACTGCGCGAAATCATCGGCGACAAGCCACGTCTGAGACAAGTGTTCGACGGGATTTACACAAAATTGACTGACGCGGGCAACGTGGAAAACAGTCATACTTGACATCAAACAGTAACCACTTAATACCAATTAATTATGAAGAAAAAGACAATGTTGGCAGCCGTTTGCCTGGCACTCAGTTCCTGTGCAATGGCCGGCGACCTTCATGTTTCGGGCAATCTGAGCGGACTGGGCAACGATACGCTTGTTGCCATGACCATTCTCTCAAACGATGTAGACCAGACGGTGAAGGTTGTCGGCCAGAATGGAGATTTCGACTTCCATGTGACGGTAGACGAGCCGAAAAACCTGATACTGCAAATCCGTCATCCGAAGACCGAAGGAGCGCAACCCATGGGTGGCTACTTGCTGACAATGGCGATGCCCGGCGAGGACCTGAAAATCACCGGTTCTCTCGCCAACTATACCGTCGGCGGCAGTCTCTACTACCAGCAGATAGAGAAATGCCGACAGGTTACCGCTTCCTTCGACGAGGGCATAAAGAACCTGCAGCGCGACTACGAGGCGCAAATGAAGCAGGGGGCCAATCCCGACTCGCTGGAAGAGGTTATCGGAAAGGCATACGACGAAATAAAGGAAAGCAAATCTGAAGCAGCGCTCAAGTACATCAAGGCCCATGGCGACGAAGAAGCCAGCCAGTACCTGCTACACGAAGTAAGTGTGGAAAAGTACAAAGAGGCCATCGAAGCCTTGTCGTCTACCGTACGCGAAGGCCGACTGAAAACGATGATAGACAACTATGCTGCCCGCTCGCAGAAGACACTCGACCGCGAAGCAGCAAAGAAGAAGGTGGCAGAAGGCAACGCCGCTCCCGACTTCACGCTGAAGAGCATCGACGGCAAAGACATCAGCCTGAGCAGTCTGAACGGAAAGACCGTAGTGCTCGACTTCTGGGGGTCATGGTGCGGATGGTGCATCAAGGGCATGCCTAAGATGAAGGAATACTACGCCAAATACAAGGACAAACTGGAGATACTGGGTATCGACTGTAACGACACCGACCAAAAGTGGCGCGATGCCGTGAAGAAGCACGAGTTGCCCTGGCTGCACGTTCGCAACGAAGGCACCACCGACGTTACGGTGCTTTACGGCATCAGCGGCTTCCCCACAAAGATTGTTGTAGACGCAACAGGCAAAATCAGCAAGGTTGTCGTTGGCGAAAGCGAAGAATTCTACAAATACCTCGATGAGCAGTTGGGCAAATAAGCCCTTCCTCCACTGACATCCAGACGAGTCAGATACGCAACGACCGCTTGTCACATGGTGTGGCAAGCGGTCGTTTGCTATTGTAGACGCTGGCAAAAGGCCTGAAACATCTGGCCACCAAGCGTGTCCGGCACTCTATTTTCCGTACGGCAACTGCGAGAATTTTCGCAATCCTTTCACATAGTATTGCCAGAGTATGCTGAATTTCACCCGTCCCGGCACAGGATTTACCGACCGCATTTCGCGTATTTCGTCTCTATCGGCATCAAACTGGTGCTTGCACCGCCGGAAAGCAAACCGTGCCTTGATGATTGCCATGAAGTCGCCCCAGTTGCGGTTGACGAACAATGCCTGCAGTGCAGCTACATAATCGAGCACCAACCGCATTCGCATCACTCCGCCCAGCTCGTCGTCAGGCAGGTTCTTGTAAAGCATCGTCAGGTTGTTGCGGAAGTTGAGGAATGTCTTCATGGGGTTTCCCTTGGGCAACGTTCCGCCGCCCACATGATATACGGTAGTCTCCGGGAGGCACACGATGCGGCGTCCGCGCTGGGCCAGTCGCCAGCAAAGGTCAATTTCCTCGTTGTGGGCAAAGAAGCGGCCGTCCAGTCCGCCTACGTTCCAATAGTCGTCGGCGCGTATCACCAGACATGCACCCGTGGCCCAAAGCACATCTGTCGGATAGTCGTACTGACCGTTGTCGGCTTCTACTGTACCGAAAATCCGGCCCCGGCAGAACGGATAGCCATAGCGGTCGATGAACCCGCCCGACGCTCCGGCATACTCAAAGCGGTCCTTGTCGGCTACCGACAACAGTTTGGGCTGACAAGCCGCCACGTCCGCATGGGAGTCCATGTATTCAACAAGAGGCGTAAGCCATCGGTGCGTCACTTCAACATCCGAATTGAGCAACACATAGTATTCTGCTTCAATTTGCTGCAAGGCGCGGTTGTATCCCTCGGCAAATCCGTAGTTTTTATCAAGCTGTAGGCGTTTCACCTGCGGGAATTGCTGCTCCAGCATTTGCATGGAACCGTCGGTCGACGCATTGTCGGCCACCCAGATTTCCGCTTCGTCGCGCGAGTATTGCACAACGGTAGGCAGATACTTGCGCATCATCTTGCAGCCGTTCCAGTTTAATATGACAATAGCTACCTTCATTTTCTTTTATCGGTTTATCGTGGTTGGGAGGGGTATGGCTACAGTGTCCGGTCGAGTATTTCGGCCTTCAACGCCGACTTGTCGTAGTTGAAATCGCCCAGTCGCACATGTATGATTTGGTTGTCGTACTCATCGCGCGCCTGTGAAGGCGAGAGTTCCACCCGAACGTAATTCTCTGTGAAACCGTGCATCGCCTTCCCTCTTGCAGCCTTCTCGAACAGCACATCGGCTTCCTGCCCCACATGCCGGGCATAGAACGCTTGTGTCTTCTCATCGGAAAGTTTGAGCAACCGGTGGGCGCGTTGCTTTTTCTCACGGTCGTCCACCACATAGGGTATGCGGAGGGCAGCCGTTCCGGGACGTTCGGAGTAGGGAAAGACATGCAGCTGGGTAACGGGCAGTGAGTCGAGAAAATCATAGCAGGCCTCGAAATATTCGGGCTTTTCGCCGCGGCATCCCACCATCACGTCTACCCCGATAAACGCGTGGGGCATCTTTTCTTTAATAAGGTGTATCTTGTGTGCAAAGAGTTGCGTGTCGTAACGGCGGTGCATCAGTTGCAGCACCTCGTCGCTGCCGCTCTGCAACGGCACATGGAAATGGGGCATGAACGCGCGGCTGTGCGCACAATAGTCAATCAGTTCGTCGCTCATCAAGTCGGGTTCCAGACTGCTGATACGGAAACGCTGTATGCCCTCCACCTCATCGAGCGCTTTCACAAGGTCGATGAACCGTTCGTTCGTTGAGGCACCGAAATGACCGATGTTCACACCTGTGAGCACTATCTCCTTTCCGCCTTCGGCGGCTGCCTGCCGCGCCTGTCTCACAAGCGATGCAATGGTAGGGTTGCGCGACAGTCCGCGGGCAAACGGTATAGTGCAATAGGTGCAGAAATAGTTGCAACCGTCCTGCACTTTCAGGAAATAACGCGTTCTGTTTCCGCGCGAACACGAGGGCTGGAAGGCCTTGATGTCCTTCGTACTCACCTGCCGGTACTGGTGCAGATGACCTTCGCGGGGCTGCGACCAGGCTTCGGAGAGGTACTGTATGAGGTTGGCTTTCTCGTTGGATCCCAGCACCAGGTCCACTCCGGGTATCTGGCTGATGGTTTCGCCCTCCAGCTGCGCATAGCATCCTGTCACCACGACGAATGCTCCCGGATTGGAACGCACCATGCGGTGAATGGCCTGGCGACATTTGTGGTCGGCCACTTCGGTAACCGAGCAGGTGTTGATCAGACAGATGTCGGCCTGTTCGCCTTTGGCGGCAGTTACCACACCCATATCGGCCAGCGTCTTGGCAAAGGTGGATGTTTCCGAGAAATTGAGTTTGCAGCCCAATGTATAGTAGGCAGCTCGCTTGCCTTGGAAGGCACTTGTATCAATCATGTGGTTTTGTCTTTCTTGCTCTTATATTATATAGGTGTGCAAAGATACGCTTTTCCGGCGAAAAATAAGGCCTAAAAAGCCGTCATTTTAGGCTCTGTTAAGGCACACATAATATTTAACCTCTATTAACATTTTGTATCTTATTGATTATCAATATGTTTTAAAAATGTTACAAACAGAGGCAAAAAAAACTTGCTTAAAAAATATCGGCGTATTGAAAAAAGCCTTATCTTTGCATCGTTTTAATAAACATAGATCGTTTTACAGATTTTAAAAAGCAAAGAAAATGAAGAAATTAGTTTTGATGTTCGTGGCTATGGCCGCTATCTCTTTCGCATCTTGTGGCAATAAGAACGAGTCTGCTGCTCCTGCTCAGGATTCAGCTGACACTACAGTTGTTGACAGCCTCGACAGCGCTGCTGTTGACACTGCTGCTGTTGATACTGCTGCTGTTGCCGAGTAATTCGTTAGAACGAACAGAAAATTGAGAGACACCGTCTCGGGCTATGCCCGGGACGGTTTTTTCGTTTCTTAAACCCTCGGGCATGTGCCTTGCACGACAATCGTTTACCGCGTTTCAAACATCGAACACAAAAGCTTTTGCGATAGCTATCGAACGGCCCTGCGATAGGTACCGAACGGCAACGCGATAGGTATCGAACGGCAATGCGACAGCTACCGAACGGCAACGCGATTCGATACCTTTCGCAAACGGGCGAAAACGCATCCATAAAGTGCCCCGTCCCTACCCCTTTTCGGCAACCACAGGCAGCCTGCCGGGCATTGAAAAAATGCGAACCGCGCTTTGATAGTTCATGGAATTTTAGTAATTTTGCACGGACTTATAAAGAATAGGTATAAACAAACCATACAATCATGAAGATTTCATACAAGTGGCTGAGAGAATACGTCGATTTCAACCTCACCCCACAGGAAACCGCGGACGCCCTGACGTCAACCGGCCTTGAAGTGGATGCGCTCGATGAAGTGCAAGCCATCAAAGGCGGACTGAAAGGTCTGTATGTGGGAAAAGTTCTGACCTGTGAGCCACATCCCAATAGCGATCATTTGCATGTCACGACAGTCGACCTGGGCAAGGACGAACCGCAACAGATAGTATGCGGTGCCCCCAACGTTGCAGCTGGCCAGAAAGTGATAGTGGCCGATTTGGGATGCGTGTTGTACGACGGCGACAAGGAATTCACCATCAAGAAATCAAAACTGCGCGGTGTCGAGAGCTTTGGCATGATATGCGCCGAGGACGAAATCGGTGTAGGCACCGACCACGCCGGCATCATCGTTCTGCCCGAAGAAGCTAAAATAGGCACACCGGCAGCCGAATACTACCACCTCGAAAGCGACTGGGTCATCGACATCGACATAACGGCCAACCGTGCCGACGCGCTGAGCCACTACGGCGTGGCACGCGACCTCTATGCCTGGCTGCTGCAAAGGGGCTACAAGACATCACTGCATCGTCCCGATTGTGCAGCATTCACGGTAGACAATGAGGAGTTGCCCATCGACGTGGAAATAGAAAACACCGAGGCCTGCAAGCGTTACGCTTGCGTCAGCATAACGGGTTGCGAAGTGAAAGACAGTCCCAAATGGCTGCAGGACAAACTGACAAGCATCGGGCTCCGCCCCATCAACAACATAGTGGACATTACCAACTACATCATGATGGCCTACGGACAACCCATGCACTGCTTTGATGCCGACATGGTGACTGGCCACAAAATCGTGGTGCGCACCCAACCCGAAGGCACAAAGTTTGTTACGCTCGACGGCGAGGAACACATCCTCGGAGAGCACGACCTGAGCATCTGCAACGCCGAAGAGCCCATGTGCATTGCAGGCATCTTCGGAGGAAAAGGTTCGGGTACATACGAAACAACCCGCAATGTGGTGCTCGAGAGTGCTTATTTCCACCCCACATGGATACGCAAAAGCGCACGTCGCCACGGTTTGTCGACCGACGCAAGCTTCCGCTTCGAGCGCGGCGTTGACCCCAACGGTACCCTCTACGCCCTCAAACAGGCCGCCCTTCTCTGCAAGGAACTGGCCGGAGGAAAGGTTTCCATGCAAATCAAGGACGTGTATCCCGAACCTCTGCCGAGCTTCCCTGTACGCCTCAACTACGAATATTGCGACCGCCTGATTGGCAAGCGGCTCGGCGAAGATACCATCAAAAGCATCGCCACAAGCCTCGAAATGAAAATAGAGGGAGCCGACGACAAGGGCCTCGACCTGCTCGTTCCCGCCTACCGGGTGGACGTTCGCCGTCCCTGTGACGTGGTAGAGGACATCCTGCGCATCTACGGATACAACAACGTGGAAATTCCCACACAGCTGAAATCATCGCTCACCGTGGCCGACGAACAGGACAAGGAACACCAGCTGGCCAATATTGTCAGCGAGCAACTGGTGGGATGTGGCTTCAACGAGATACTGAACAACTCCATGTCGAAGTCGAGCTATTACGACAAGGACGAACTGAACGCCTACCGATGGGACAACACCGTGAAGGTGATGAACCCGCTGAGCGCCGACCTCGGCGTAATGCGCCCCACATTGGTATTCGGCGGTCTGGAGTCGCTGGCACGCAATATCAACCGCAAACGGGCCAACCTCAAGTTCTTCGAGATGGGCAACGCATACCACTATGCCCCCGAAAAGGATGACCACGACGCTTCGATTGTGGCCTATTCGCAAGAAATGCACCTCGCCCTGTGGATTACCGGCAAACGGGTGGAAGGCTCATGGGCTCACCCCGACGAGGAGACCAGCTTCTTCGAGCTGAAGGCTTATGTGGAGAACATTCTCCGCCGCGTGGGCTTGCACAACGGACTGGTGGTTGCCGGCAAGTCGGAAAACAACCTGTTCGCTGAGGCTATGACACTGAAAAACCGTGGCGGAAAGGTACTCTGCGAATACGGTCGACTCGCCAAGAAGGTGTGCCATGCGTGTGCTGTGGAAAAGGATGTCTACTTTGCCGACCTCAACTGGACAGCCATCATGAAAGCTGTCAAAAAGAACAAAGTGGAGTTCAAGGAGTTGTCCAAATATCCTGCCGTCAGCCGCGACCTCGCATTGCTTGTCGACGCCAATGTTGAATTTGCCGAAATTGAGCAGATTGCCCGCCAAAGCGAGAAGAAACTGCTGAAAAAGGTGGAACTGTTCGACGTTTACCAAGGCAAGAACCTGCCGGCCGGCAAAAAGAGCTATGCCGTGAATTTCATTCTCGAAGATGAGGAGCGCACGCTCAACGACAAGCAGATTGAGGCCATCATGCAGAAAATCATTAAAAACTTAACAAACAAACTCGGAGCCGAACTCCGATAAACTACAATTCCAATGGGTAGAGCATTTGAATATCGCAAAGCTGCAAAGATGAAAAGATGGGGCCATATGGCCCGCACATTTACAAAATTGGGCAAAGAGATTGCCATCGCCGTGAAAGCCGGTGGCGGCGAGCCGGAGAACAATCCTCGTCTGCGTGCCATCATCGCCACATGCAAACGGGAGAACATGCCGAAGGACAACATCCAGCGTGCCATTAAGAACGCCATGGGAAAGGACACCAGCGACTACAAGGAGGTGCCCTACGAGGGATACGGCCCCCACGGCATTGCTATCTTTGTGGACACATTGACCGACAACACAACCCGCACCGTCGGCGACGTAAGATCGGTGTTCAACAAGTTCAACGGCAACCTCGGCACACAGGGTTCGCTCAGCTTCCTCTTTGACCACAAGTGCGTGTTTACTTTCAAGAAGAAAGACGACACCGACATGGACGACCTCATACTCGATTTCATCGATTACGGCGTAGACGAAGATTATGATGAGGACGAAGAGACAAACGAAATCACGATCTATGGCGAACCGACCAGCTTTGGCGACATTCAGAAGCATCTGGAGGACAACGGATTTGAAATAACAAGTGCAGAGTTCACCCGCATCCCGACCGATCTCAAAGACGTGACACCCGAACAGCGCGAAACCATCGACAAGATGGTGGAAAAACTCGAAGATTTCGACGATGTTCAGAATGTTTATACCAATATGAAACCCGAAGAGGTTTCAGACGAAGAAGCTTAACAAACACGTTCTGTAATAGTGCAACGCCGGCTTTCCTGATGCGAAAGCCGGCGTTTTCTTTTATCGCGTCGGGACAAACGGAGGGCCTTAATGCGAACACAACAACTGTGGCAAAAAACGAAGAGGCTTCTTGCCGGATCAATAACGCCGGACGATTGCGCAGTCATTACCACAATCATTACGCTGCCGTCAATAGGCGGAACGGCGTAAAGCAGTGCGAGATTTGCCGCAAACGGAAAGAGCGAATGTTTTGTTGCCCTATTCTATTCGTGTTCTATGCCGTAAGCCGTTCGCGTCAGTCGTTGAAGCTTAGTTGCTTTACGGATGTCATTGTTGAGCTTCCAAGCTTCATCGTTAACATAAGGACGGTTATGATCGAGATGCAAGACAACTGCACTGTAACGTATCTGCTTACCGCGAACGCCCGCATTGGTCAGCCGCTCACCCAGTTCGCGGTCCTCGCCTCCATACTGCATTCGCTCATCAAAGCCATTGGCTTCAAGCAGGTCACGTCGCCAGCCACTACTATTCATGCCATTCCAGGTGGCACGCGTAGGCGTGATGTGGTTCATGAACCAAGAGAAAGCGGGCCTCCGCACAAGTTTTGTACACTTGAACGAACACTTCAATCCCTGCTGCTTCAACCACGACAGACTGAATGCCCGTTCCGACTGGATATCGTCTTTGGTAAGTTGAATGCTGATGTCCATGGGCAACTTGAAATAGCCTCCCGACAGAAAACGGCCGCAGGCAGCCATCTTTTCGTGAACGGCCAGAAAGTCGGGGCGCGGCACACAGTCCTGGTCCGTGAAGACAAGATAATCACTACATGCCTCGACGAGCGCCTTGTTGAGTATTGTGGTCTTGCGGAAGCCACGGTCCTCATGCCAAACGTGCCGAATCGGCAACAGGCCCTCAAACTGCCGTATCAGTGCAGCAGTCTCGGGTCCCGACCCGTCGTCGGCCACAATAATCTCATCGGCCTTTTGCATTTGGGCACAATAGCCCCAAAGAGTTTTCTCTAACCACTGCGGGTTGTTGTATGTAGATATGATAACACCGATAGTCATGGAAACAAAAATAACAGTTGTTTTTTATCTGATGCAAATACTAAGGACTTAACTTTTTAGTCTTTCCAAATTCTCAGATCGAAGAATGCTGTGACGAAATAGTAGTCTTGGGGTTATCTATTTTCAATGAAGTTCATTTTCTACAATTCCAGTTTGAACAGCACGCGGTGCTTCTTGCCGTAGCGCAACCAGAACCGCCGCCTTCTCTCTAACGCGAATGTCACACATTGTTCGGCATCGAAGCCGCGCGCCTCGGCATACGACCGCACCAGCAGTTCGATGAAACGTTTCGGTCCCCAGAGCCTGATGAAATTAAGGCATCCCTCTCGCTGCGAAACGGGTCCGAAGTGCATGCGGTTGATATCGACAAGCATGAAATGGATTTTTTTGTTGGCATCCACATGATACAATACATTTCCTGGCGAATAGTCGCGGTGCATCACCCCCTTGCCGTGCATATAGGCCGTAAACTTTCCCAAAGCGTCGGCCAAAGCCTCGTAGCTTCCCGTCGTGGCGTCGCCTATATCTTTCAGCGTGTGCCCGTAGTCGCAATGAATGCTGATGAAATAGCTGGTCTGCAGTATGCCCATGCACCGTTGTTCGATATAGGCAACAGGCTCAGGCGTATCGATGCCCGACGCCAGCAAGCGGGCGGGATATCGGAAAGCCCGCAGTCCCTTGGGTTTCCGTATGCCCAATGAGTAGACATACCGGTTGGGACCTTTAGGCACACAGTAACGTTTCACGTTCAGTTCGGTGCCGTCGGGTGCCGCAATCACTTTTATGACATTGCGGTCGCGGTAAATCTCGTGCCCTGTAGCCTCAAAGACATCCGGTATGCGCAGCAGGAAATTGTGCAGCGTGGCGTATTTTGGATTGACAAGGATGGATGTGTTCATGCTGGAGCCGTCGTTTTTCGTAGCAGCACTTTACCTTCCTTCATTTCGTATCGGCGCTCAAACTCCTCGTGGGTCCGCTTCCATCGGTTGTGGGTCCACAGATAGCAGCAGGGGTCACGACGGACGGACATCTCAAGCAAGGCAAAGAAACGCCGGGTAACAACAAACTCGTCTTCCTTGGCGGCATCATCGGTAATGGGCTTGAAGGTGCAGCGGTAGCGTGCACGTCCCATGCGCTCCATGTCTACATAGAACACTGCATTGTGCATCTTGCGCATGATGCGTTCGCCGCCGGTGAAAACCGGCGTATCGTGACCCAGAAAAGGCAGCCACAGATGTATGTTTTCCCACTTGGGTCCCTGATCGGCTATGTAACCGAAGAGGTTACGACGATGCTCTCGCCGGTAGTTGACGAGAAAGCGCAGTATCTGCTGCTTGGGTATACACACGCCGCCCTTGCTCTGCCTGATGTCAACGAAGAGCTGGTCGAACGTCTTGTTATAGAGTGGATGGTAAATCAGTCCTACCGCCGCATCGGGATAGCGGGTCAGGGCGAGAGACGTGGCCGACAGATACTCCCAGTTGCAATAATGGCCGAGGATGGCCGCACAGTCCTGACCACGGTCGAAACAGGCCTCCACGGCCTCGTGACCGTGAAACTCGATGTGACTCAGCATCTCCTCGCGACTCATGGTGAGCATCTTCAGGGTCTCGAAGAAATAGTCGCAAAACCAGTGATAGAATCCCTTCTCGATGGCAATAATTTCGGCATCAGATTTCTCGGGAAATGAACTGGCAAGGTTATCGCGCACAACCTTCCGGCGGTAGCGCACGACATGATAGACCAGCAGATACTCGAAATCGCTCAGAAGAAAGAAGAACCAAAACGGCAGACGCGACAACTGGCGAAAAAAGAAGATAACAAGTTTTGTCATGCTATGCAACTGTGTGTGAGGCCCTATGCCTTGAACGCCTCCATGATATTGTCGGCGAGCTTTTCCATGTGCGGAAGGTCGCTGCGGTGCATACGGCTCATGATGGTTACGGTAGGTTCAACCAGCGTGATGTCTTTCATCTTCTCGATGACGGCCTTCATGGCACGAGCAGCGCAAGGCGCCCATGAACCGTTCTCGAGCAATGCTATGCGGCGCTTCTGATAGCCCTTGGTAGCCAGTTTGTGCAGGAAGGTGTGCATGGCCGGGAACACGCCGGCATCGTAGCTGGCGGCACAGCAAAGCAAGGTGCCGTAACGGAAGGCATCCTCAATATTTTCGGCCATATCGGAGCGACAGAGGTCGGCAATGGCCACTTTTGGGCATCCACGCAGCAACAACAGTTGGCGCATCTGTTCGGCGGCAGCAGCTGTGCCCCCGTGGGCCGAGGCGTAGGCAATGAACACGCCGGGTGTCTCCACCTCATAGTGCGCCCAGATATTGTAGAGGCGCAAGGCTTCTTGCATTTTGGTTCCTGTAAGCACCGGGCCATGGAGCGGGCAGATGGCCTGTATGCCGGGCAGTGCCTGTGCCTTGGCGAGTACCTTGGCGACCTGGACACCATACTTGCCGCAGATGTTGAAATAGTAGCGGCGTGCCTCGCAGGCCCAGTCGTCGGCATCGGCATCGTACACGCCGAACTTGCCGAAACCGTCTGCCGAGAAAAGCACCTGGTCTTCTACTGCATAGCTCATCATGACTTCGGGCCAGTGTACCGACGGTGCAGCCACAAACTGCAGCGTGTGGCGTCCCAAAGGCAGCGTGTCGCCCTCTTTCACGGGAAGCACGCGTCCCTCGAGGTTCAAGTCCTCATTAAACTGCCCCAGCATCTTGACCGCCATGGCCGAACATACCACCTTGACCTGCGGATAGGCGGCAAGCAGACGGGCTATGCTGCCCGCATGGTCGGGCTCCATATGATGCGCCACCAGATAGTCGGGCTGACGGCCATCGAGCGCCCGGGCTACCTTGTCGGCCCACTCATCCGCACAACGGGCATCGCAGGTATCCATGATGGCCACCTGGTCGTCAAGGATGACGTACGAATTGTAGCACATGCCATCGGGTGTGACATACTGACCCTCGAACAAACGGAGTTCGGCATCGTCGCAACCCACATACTTGATATCCTTACATACTTCTGTTATCATAGTCTTATATTTTTTTGTAAAATTCGCAATTTTATCCGAGACGACCAAGCATTTCAGCGGTTTTTTATCGGAAAACAAAAGAACACGACAAAGGCCACATCCTCACGAACCATTCGCACCTCACTAACATAGAAGCAATTACAAAACGCTATAAACATACACCTGCATAAAGACGGGCTGCAAAAATAAACGGATTTGCGATAGGTACCAAATGGCATCGCGATAAATAGTCGATGGCACTGCGGTTGATGCCGAACGGCAAGGCCATAAGCCATCTATCGCACCGCGATAGACCACCTTTCGTAAAGCGTGTTTATAGGCAAGAAATAAGGAAGAATAACAACCGGCAGAAAACAAATTGTCTTGGCCCAGACAGCAGACTGGGCCAAGACAACAGATAACAGGCACAACGGCAACAAGCCTGACGGTCAGCGCATGGACAGTTCGTTGAGCAAACGTTCGAAAGCGTTCACCAACCGTGCCGACGTATGATGGTAATTGAGTTCGCCCGAACGGAATGTGGCAAGGGCATCGTCGAGTTTTTGCACACGTTCTGCATCTCCACAAGCCGCATATTGCTCGCGCAGCATCCGGTATTTCTCGGTCTGCTGCACACCCTCGACAAACCGTTCCCAGCGCACCGAACTGCGGGGACCGGGATAAACAAGATAGGTATCGCCAGCTGGAAAGAGCTTGAAACGACTATCGCGCAGAGGCTCGTCCGTCCAGTTCATCCACGACCAGTGCAGGTATCCGTCGAAACCGTTGGCCAAACAGTACAAGGGCAGATAGGCGGCATCGGCCGGATCATTGTAGGTCTCGAGGTTGGGGGTCAGTTCGGTGCAACAGGTATAAGTGGTCGAGACCATACCTTTTGCCCGTCGTTCCGACAGTTGAGCGTCACTGAAACGCGCCCCGTAAGCGAGGCTGTAATCATCGACTTTGCCGACCAAGTTGTCGTGTAAATTGCCGGCCAGCGCCATACGAAAATCGGGTACTGCCTCGTGCAGTACGTCGTAGGCGCGCAGCATATCTTCTAGTCCACGCTCATCCATGGCAATACGCGTCTTTTCGAACCAGCCTTTCTTCTTCAGGTGTTGCGCAAACGACTTAAGAAAAGGCACCCACAGGGCACGATACGCAGAATCGGCGGTGGTTGTCTTCAGGTCTACCTCTCGTCCGAGAGCCTCATCGTAATACCTGAACGTCAAATCCCACGGTATCATCGAGTAGCAATTGATCTGCCTATTGATGCCGAAACTGTCGCAAAGCGAAACGTAATGGTCGAAGACCGAATAGTCGTATCGCCACTTTCCGTTTCTGCGGCGCGTGGTCTTGATCATGGCATCAAACTTGTCGTTGCTCTGCTCGCCCCACGGCTCATAGAAAAGGATGGTGGTAACCACTTTCTGCCCACCCTTGGCCAACAAGGCCAGATAGGGTTTGAGCAAGTCGAAATGGCGCTGGCTCCACCGGCCAACACCGGCCATGCGGGCCACACTGTAGGGCTGCTGCCAAAAATCCACATGGAATTTATAGCCGGAAGGTAACGGGAGCGTACGGTCAACAACGCGGACTGCAAGCTCCAATCGTCCCAATTCGGTATGCGACCGGGCATCAACGACGGCGAGATACAACGCGTGCTCGCCGGGCGCAGCGTCGTGCGGCACCTGTACCGATACCCAGACAGGCCGCGTAGACATGGGCAACAATGCCCAAGCCGTGTCGGCCTCAATGATGTCGGGAACAAGATAGGACGGCGTATTCATAGCATTGCCGCCACAACCGCGCTTCCCGTCGCACAAGACATAGCGCACAAAACGGGCGCTGGCCACACTGTCGGCACAACGGGTGGAGCTGTCGGCCGACAGCATCTCCAGCCGGAGGGGCGACGAGCCGTGACGCGACATGAGCAGAGCCAGTGCCGTGACGGTCTCGCCGCGCCATGCCGTGACGGCATGGTTGCGGGCGGGGACAAGGCGGGGCACGGCCGACGGGGCATAATGCTCATCACGCGAAGCCCAACTCAGCACAACCGGCTTGTCGGCCGGCAGTGCCGACCACGATGCCGGATCGGTCGGCTCGTCCCCGCCGACGGTCTGCGCCATCGTGGGGACTGCCAACAACATCATGATGGATATCAACAGATTTCGCATGATGCAATGAACTTATTTCCGAATGTATTTCCTGTTCTTCTTGACCAACACGCCATGCTTGGCTGTCGTACGCTGGCCATTCTGGTTATAAATGGGGTCGGCATGCGCATCGTCCAGACTCACGCCGTCGATGCAGTCGACCTTTCCTTGGAGCACCATCGACACGGAGCCGCCTTCAACAACGGGCAAATCGTCGAACGATGCAATATAGGCACTGTAATTGGACAGCGTCACATCGGCCAGATTCTCTACCTTGCTCCATTGGTCGCCGGTAAGTACATAGGCCCCTTCCCTTATTTGACCATTCTTGAAAACTCCGGTAAGGACACTCCCGGCGACGGGGCGCGAGACGAGCCCCGGCTGTCCGAGAAATGCGATGCGCGACCCGTCGTAACGGCACACATAGGATTTGCCGGCTTCCATGGCAGTCACTTCGGTAAGGAAGAGTTCCTGTCCGTCGGCCGAACGGCCTTTTACGGCATAGACCTTGACACTGTCGGATGGTGTGGCAGCAAATGGCAGACAGATCGTTGTCCACTGACAGGCAGCATCGACCGTGCGTTGGTAGGCTGGCGTATACCACAGACGGAAGCGCGATGCAAGCCACCAGCCGGCGCGGTTGTCACCATCGTAAGCTCCCTCGACAACGCCGTTTTTCGACGATTGGAATCCAATCAAGGCCTGGCCTTCGTCGCCGACATAGAGCGGCAGCGTAGAAAGGGTTTCCCATCGGGCACTGTCGGCAATACCGGGAATCTGCATGCGGTCGAAAGTCAGCTTGGGCGAAGCGGTACTGTCGGCATCGGTGCGAAGCCAGCAATGCTGGTCAGAGAGGCAGTAGTGTTGTGTGGTGGCATCGGCCGTGAGGCGATAGTATCCCATGGGGAGGCCACTCAGCTCTTGCGTGAGAGCCAGCGTGCGGCCGGCGGCGGTAGCTGTCGATACGTTCCACCACGCATTCCAACACGTGCGGCCGGCAAAAGTATTAAGACGCTGGTCACCCCCCGTATACGTTCCTGCAGCCACATTCCATCCAGAAGATGAGCCAAGGTCGGCATTGGCCACAAGTGCGGTCTTGTCCTGCACAGGCATCACCGTCTCAATGGCATGTCGCAGACGCTGGCAGGTCTCACCAAAGCTGGACAGCGATGCAGGCGACTGGGCTTCGGCCACGGCATCAAGCAAAGCGGCTGTACCCGGAAGGCCAAAACCGGCAACGGCATTGGCAACCGTGACAAGCGAATCGACCGAACGGGCATCGGCAACAGCTTTCCGGGCCTGACTCAACAGCGAGACCAACGATTGGTAGGCAGCGACGTCCGAACCAGTCACTTGCGCGGCGGCATCGGTCAGCAGACGGTTGACAACCGGTTGCGAGCCGTTGCAGCGCACAAAGTCGGCGATTTCCCGCTTCGCGGCAATCACGCCGTCGGCATAAGCCTCTTCGGGGGTCTCGAAGAGCGGTGCGACCATGAACTTGTCAAACTGGGCCGACTTGCTGAGCCATCGGTAACTGAAAAGCAACTGTGTGCAGTCGCCACTATTGAATGTGGTATACCCCTTGCTCCATACGGTAGCAGCCGGCAACGAAAGCACTTGCGTGGTCTCACTACTGCCATCGGCCGACAATGAGGCTATCTGATAGCCGCCTCCGTTGTTCTTGTGGAATACACTGATATAATAAGGTGTGGAAGCATCAAGGCTGACCACGCGTTTCAAACTGGCAGCGGAAGCAGCGCCCTCGTTCTTGAAAGCCTGCAGATAGGCACCGCCGTCACTTCCGCCTACAGGATGAACCTCGAACGCCGGCCACGTCAGTGCCGATCCGTCGCCGGCCGTCCAGCCATCGAACCCGTCATTGAAATCGCCGTTGCCAACGACATTTCCACCCAGATAGAGCGTGCGGCCGCCGACCGTTACGGCACTGCCCACGCCGTCGGCCGGCCCAACCGTTGCCTCGGCAGAATAATGGTTGTTACCCAAATAGTCAACCGTGCGTATGCGGTAAGTGGCGTTCCCCTGCTCCTCCAGCGTGACATTGAACAGCGGATTGTCCTCTTGGGGTGTGTTGTGGCTTACCGTTTGCCATTGGCCTTGGGCATCTTGCCGTTCCACGATGACACTATCCGAAAACTCCTCGTTGGGGTCAGACCAAGCCAACTGCAAACGTCCATCCGTCAAAGTGGCTTGTGTGAGAGTAGGATCTTTCATGGGAAGCGCCTTCGGGGTATAGCCATAACTTGAATTGAAAGCTATGTTCGACTTCTTTGCTGCATAGTATTCACCCATCGGTGTCAGATAATTCTTCGAGGCCAGCGAAGCATCGCCGCTATTGTAAAGCTTACGGCAACTCTGCACCTCATTGTAGGCGGCATACCGTTCGATCCAACCCGTCGACTCCAACCCGTCGATAACCGGTGCGAAATGCTGCTTTTCGATGGCGTAATTCTCGGCATTTCCATTGGTGTTGCTGCCGGGCCAGCCCGTCCAGTTGGCTCCATAGTTCATTTCTGTAATCCAGATGGGACGGCCGGTACGCTCGTGGATAGCCTTGAGCGTACTCAACCACGACGACCAGTCCTGATAGTAGTAGGCATGAACGGCAATGAAATCGCATCGCCAGCCACGGGCATCGATAGAATCAATGAACGGATAGAGCCATCCGCTGAGGTTGCTGGCCATGGCGGGCGAACCCAAACGCTTGCCCGTAGCCATCATCTCCTGCCAGTGGGCAAGCACCTCCGACACGGAACTTACCGTCTCACGTTCGTCGGCAGTGTTGTCAGGCTCGTTATTGCCAAGTATGTTTGGCGACGGGCCGTTCTTCCCCACGTTGGCAATGCTGGGCCATCCTTCATGGTGATGCTGCGTGACATACTCTCTGTCATCCCACACATGCCATCCCGCATCCCAGTTGTAGCACCATGTGGTGTTCAGCAATCCGTTGATGGTCGTGTTGTTCCCGGCATAGCCTTTCTTGGTCACGTCGTTCCATTTAGACACAAATATCGAGGAAACATGACGGTCAAGGATCTGCGATGTGGTAGGAAGGTTAATACGGCGGTTGCTCTTGTCGGCCACGAACACGCGGCTATAGCCCGTTCCGTCGCTCTTGGTGGCAAGCGTAACCATGTAACCGCGCTTGAGCTTAAGGCTCCGCACCTTGTTGTTGAAAATGTTGTTCTTGAACGAGTAGCGCGACTCCACATTGAAATCGCTCTTCGACGATCCCGTGAGGTTTGTTCCGTCATAAACCGTAAGCGGCAGTACAAAGTCGCCGTATGGCACAATCATCGCACCGTTTCCGTAGATACGGATGGAACAGTTGGTGCCTTCGACCGCATCCTCACCATTGACTTTGACAAAGGCAAGCCACGTATCGGCGGCACTGGGCTTCACGCCGCTGAGAATAACGACAGCATCCTCGTGGGCTATATCGACGCAACCCGATGCAGCAAAGGGCGTAGCGGAAGATATAACGTAATCGACGGGCGAGGAAAGCGTCACAGTTGTGGCTACCTGACTGACCGTCTGACGGTCGTTGACCTCAAAGTTGCCCTGCGATTCTCCTTCGCGCAACAACGCGATATCGCAGATACTCATCCACAGATGATTGGCATGCGCTTCGCCGTTTACGGCCAACGAGACCTTCGTTTCTTCTTTAAGCTCAAACGGAAGATAGCGCCATTGCCAACCATAGCCGTTGCCTTGATTGGCAAAACCGTCGCCGTCGGTGGCAAGAATGCTGGCCTGACCGTTGAGATTGATGCCCAATCCGGCATCGCCGGCAGGGAAATCGGAAGCTACGGCCAACGTGTCGCCGGCTACCGCAACCGACAAGTTCATGGAAATGTCACCGTTGGCATGACGCCCGGCGGCACGAAGCACATACTTGCCGGCAGGAAGCGAAAGGGTCTGACGCATAGACATCGACCACGAGTCGCTGCTCCACCCTTCCTTCTGCTCATAATAGGTCGACGAAGAAGAGCCGTCCCAATGTTGCCCTTTGTTGGTTGTGGCATTGCTGTTGGTCCATGTTCCCAGTTCGATGTCAGCTCCATAATGCTGTTCCACCTGCTGATACTCTGCACGGGCAAGTGTTTGCGCCGCCAGCGTCAGACGTGCAGCCGCCTCTTGGTAACCGGCCACAGTGGCTGCCGGCTGCTCGTTTATCGCCTCAGCCAACGCCGTCCGTTCTGCTGCAATGAGGTCGCCCAAATCGGCTGCACGGCCATAAGCCGCCTGTGCCAACTCCAAAGCGTTCACATATTCGCTGCGCGCCTGCGACACGTCCTTGCCAAGATAGAACAACCGGAAATTGTCGGCCTTATAAAATACGGTGGAACGCAAGCCCACCGTGATGGGATCATCGTTGCTCTTCGAAAAGTCGGCGGAGGCCGTCTGGGCAGCCGCCGCATCGGCAACAGTGACCTGCGTCGTACTGTCACCGGCAAAAAGTTCGAACTGGTTGCCTTCATAGCCCGCCACAGTGGCCTGCAAGCGATAAAGGCCCGCAGGCAAACCGTTCACCTGTTGGGAAACCGTCTTGTCGGTCGTCGACGAGTTGTCCCACGCGTTGAACGCCCGGTTGCCGTCAAGCTGACTACCAAACACCTCCGCATAAGTGCCGCCGTCCGCCTTGATTTCACTGCCGCTTCGGGCCACAGTCCAACCGTTGTAACTATATGCCGTCCACGACGTTCCACCGGCACCTGCCTCAAAACTAGGATTGGCCAGTACGCCCGTGACATCGAGCGGGAACGCAACGGCACCGTCGGCCTCGTTGTCCTCAACCCGATAAAGGCGCATGTTGTCCAAACAGATATCCGATCGCCCGTTGTTTACCAACGAAGCCTTGACCGCTATGTTAGCCGCAGCGTCGGCATCGAGCGTAAAGAACGCACCGATAGGCGTCCACGGCGCATCCGCAAGATAAGTATCGGTGCCCGGATTGCTACTGCCGTTAGCAAACGAATAGGCTCTCCGGGCCTCGGCCGTCTGCCCCACCGTTTGCCCGTCGGCCGTTGTCACCACAATATTCATCTTGGTTCCGTTGGTCGCATGGTTGTTGTTGTTCGAATAGTCGGCAGCTTTGTAGTCGACCACAACGAAATATTTACCGGCCGTTAGCGTGTTGGTGGTTGTGGAAACAAGCGTTGACAGATTGCCCCACCCTTTGCGGAACCACAGGAAGAACGCCCCGTCGGACGATGTTACTCCACCTTTGCCGTTGGTGAAGCCGATGGCTGTGGTCGAAGCATCGGCTATAGCCATATTCGATGTGCCTGTCGGCAAGGTCCAACCGTAGGCTTCAGCGATATTGGTAGCGGTGGCAGATTCCAGCGGTGTGTCGGCGGCCGACAACTCGAATGACGGGTTGACAAGAGCCGTCGCTGTGACATCGCGATAGCCTTGGGCCAGCGATGCAGCCCCAAAGCCAGTAAACACAAAGCCTAAGGACAGAAGCCGCAGGCCATGCAGATTAAAGAATGTCATACAATAAATATAAAATAGGTATTGATTGGTTGATTGTTAGTTACATATCGGTTTTATTCTCCGCAAAGATACGAAATTCCCAGGAATTCACCAAACCCGCTTTTACGATAATCGCATTGCCGTGCGACATAACTGTCAGATACGGCAACAGCTGGCACACGCCAGCGATAGCACAGACAACAAGCACTACTGTATGAAACACATCAATGCCGACGGGCAAAAAGCACGGCAGAAGACAAATTTCGAAGGTGGTAGGCGGCGATAAGGTTTATTTTTTGTAAATTTGCCTACCATGTCGAAAGTATTGTTATGTTTGGGCAGTAATAAGGATGCCACGCACCACGTCGAGGCAGCCAAAGACTTGCTACGCCAAGTCTTCGGGGACATCCGTTTCAGCCGTTCGATATGGACGGTACCCGTGGGGGGCTGCAAGAACAGCGCCCTATACCTGAATTGCCTTGCCGAATGTGACAGCAACATGGACTACGCCCCACTGAGGCAGATGATGAAAGACATGGAACGTTCGATCGGATCCACACCGGCCGAACGCGAAAAGGGAACAGTACGAATAGACATCGACATACTTCTGGCCGGAGGCCTACGCCACCACGAGGCCGACTGGGAGCGCGATTATGTGAAAAGCCTTTTGTCCGAGCTGTAACGCCGGACAAAAGGCTTTTCGCTATTTTGTGAGCTGCCGCCCACCTTACTGTTTCATCAGGAACGACTTGAACGCCTCAAAATCGTTGTCCATCGGCACACTCTGCTTCTTACCCTGCATGAACGCCTGCAGACGTTCGGGAATGGCGATGTCCGCCCCGAGTATGCTGTCGACCTTCTCCTTGAACTTCGCGGGATGAGCCGTCTCCAGAAACACGCCCACCTCGCCGGGCTGCAGCAACTCTTTCAGCGCACGCCATCCGCATGCGCCGTGCGGGTCGAGCACATAGCCGTTGGCGGCGTAACACCGGCGCATGGCCTCGCGGATAAGCTCGTCGGAGTAAGTGGCTCCGCTGATGTCGGCCTTGATGTCATCCCAACTGTTCGAATAGAGGTCCAGTATACGGACGAAATTGCTGGGAGCACCCACATCCATGGCATTGGCCAGCGTCTGGCGGCTGGGCTGCGGACGGTAAACGCCCGTCTGCAAGTACTGGAAGAAGATGTCGTTGGCATTGTTGGCCGCCACAAACCGCTTGACGGGGAGCCCCATGCGCTTGGCAAACAGTCCGGCAGTGATATTGCCAAAATTGCCGCTCGGCACACACACCACCCAGTCGGACGATGCGCCGACCGCCTTCATCCGCTTCAGTTGGGCGTAGGCATTGAAGTAATAGAAAGCCTGCGGAAGGAATCGGGCCACATTGATCGAGTTGGCAGAAGTGAGTGTCATGTGGGCATTAAGGTCGGCATCCATGAACGCCTGCTTCACCAGTGCCTGGCAATCGTCGAACACGCCGTCCACTTCGATAGCCGTGATGTTCTTCCCCAAGGTGGTAAACTGGCTCTCCTGTATGCGGCTCACCTTGCCTTTGGGGTAAAGCACATACACATGGATGCCGTCCACACCGAGAAAACCGTTGGCCACGGCCGACCCGGTGTCGCCGCTGGTGGCCACCAACACGTTGACGTCGCCTGTGGCAGCGGACTGGCCTTCGCGGTCTTTGCGGATGAAATATTGCAGCAGGCGGGCCATGAACCGTGCGCCCACATCTTTGAAAGCCAGCGTGGGGCCGTGGAACAGTTCCAGACTGTAGATGCCGTTCTCGACGGGCTGTAGCGGCGTTTCAAAGGCAAGCGTATCGTAGACAATGCGTTTCAGCGACGCATCGTCCACATCGCCGCCGAAAAAGGCACGGGCCACTTCAAGCGACATCTCGGGAAACGACATCCGGTCGATGTTTTCAAAAAAGTCGGCGGGCAACTTCTGTATGCTTTCGGGCATATACAACCCCTTGTCGGGTGCAAGCCCACGCTCCACGGCCTCGCGCAAAGAGGCCGCGGGCGCCTGTCCATTGGTACTGTAGTACATCATGGTTATTGTGTTTTATCCTATTTCCATAAACATCCGCATAAACTCGGTGAGGTGCAGCAGACCGTAGCTTCCGCCCACGCAGGCCACCTCGTCGTAGACCTGCACGTCGTCGGGCTGTATGCCCGGGAACCACACGAGGAACGGCACAGGTTCCTTTACATGGGTGCGCACTTCCACGGGCGTAGGGTGGTCGGGCATGACGGCGATGCACACCGGTTCGTCCCACTGCTTCACCTCATTGTATACAGGTTCCACGATACGGTGGTCGAGATACTCGATGGTGCGCAGTTTCAGTTCGAGGTCGCCATCGTGTCCGGCCTCGTCGCTGGCTTCGAGATGCAGGAACACGAAATCCTGCCGCTTCAGGGCATCGATGGCAGCCTGTGCCTTCCCCTCGTAGTTGGTGTCGGCCAGGCCAGTAGCCCCCTCCACCTTCACCACATCCAGTCCGGCATAACTGCCGATGCCGCGTATCAGGTCGACGGCCGAGATGCACGACCCGGTATGGATCTGCGGATAGAGCTGCTGCAGGGTTTGCATCGACGGGCGGTATCCCCCACCCCACGGCCATATACTGTTGGCCTTCTCCGGCCGGTTGCGGTTGAAGGGGTGGTCGGCCAACAACTGCTGGCTTTTGCGTATCAGGTCGTTGAGCAGGTCAGCGGTTTGCTGTGCGGTCAGTCCGTCGTCGGCCCCGCGGCTGGTGTCCTTGCGGTCGGCCCATCCGTCCTCGGGACGCACCAGCAGGTCGGCCCACGGCTCGTTGGGATGATCGTGGGGCGGTGCGCACACAATGTGCTTGTTGCCCCCGCGCACCACCAGCAGGTGGCGGTACTGTATGCCGGTCACGAAATGTATGCGGTCGTTGCCGAGTTGCTCATCGAGAAAACGGATGAGCACATCGCCTTCAGCGGTGGTAAGGTGTCCGCCATGGTGGTTCTTGACAAGTCCCTCCTCGAGTTCCACGATATTGCAGCGCAAGGCCAGGTCGTCGGCCCGCAGGTCGTAGCCTATGCTGGCGGCTTCGAGCGGTCCCCGTCCCTCGTACACCTGTTGCTGGTCGTAGCCCAGAATGGTACTGTTGGCCACCTCCGAGCCGGGCAGAAAACCGTCGGGAATGGTTGTCAGCCGGCCTGTGCGTCCTTTGCGCGCCAAAAGGTCCATGTAGGGAGTGTCTGCATACTGCAGCAGCGTCTTTCCGCCGAGCCGCTCTACGGCATGGTCGGCCATGCCGTCGCCCAAGATGATGATGTGTTTCATGCTATACGTTGGCTATCGACATAATGTTGGCAAACACGCCGGCTGCGGTGACACTGGCACCGGCTCCATACCCCTGTATCTGCATGGGGTAGTCCTTGTAACGCTCGGTGGTGAGCAGTATGATGTTGTTGCTTCCCTCGAGGTTGTAGAACGGATGGTTGCTTTCCACCGCTTTCAGTTCCACGCTGGTCTTGCCGTGGTCCATCGTGGCCACAAACCGCCACCGTTTGCCCTCGGCCTCCAACTGCCGGCGGCGCTGTTCGAAGTCGGCGTCGAGCTGCGGAAGGCGCGCCCAGAACTCGTCGAGCGCCCCCTGGAAATAGGCGTCGGGCACAAACAGATGCTTCTCCACGTCGTCCTGCTCCACATGATAGCCGGCCTCGCGGGTCAGAATCACGAGCTTGCGGATGACATCGGTACCACTCAGGTCCACACGGGGGTCGGGCTCAGAGTAGCCCATCTCCTTGGCCAGACGCACGGTCTGCGAGAAAGGAACATCGGCTGCGATGGCATTGAAGATGAAATTGAGCGTGCCGCTGAGCACTGCCTCAATCTTCAGTATGCGGTCGCCCGAGTTGCGCAGGTCGTTGATGGTACCGATAATGGGCAGTCCGGCCCCCACATTGGTCTCGAAGAGGAACTTCACGCCACGGCGCATGGCAGTCTCTTTCAGGTAGGCGTAGTTTTCGTAGCTGGAGCTGGCGGCAATCTTGTTGGCAGCCACCACGCTGACATTGTGTTCGAGGAACGAGGGGTAAAGCGCCGCGATTTCCTTCGAAGCGGTGCAGTCTACAAACACGGAGTTGAAGATGTTCATGCCGAGAATGTTGTCGCGCAGTTTCTCGGGGTTGCTGGCCTCCGACGACTGCAGCATCTCGCGGTAGTTGCTGAGGTCGAGCCCCTCGCGCGAGAAGATAGCATTCTTACTGCTGGCAATACCTACCACATTGAGTTTCAGACGGTTGTGCTCCTTCAGCAGTTCATATTGCTTCTTGATTTGCTCTATGAGTTTGCCGCCCACGGTACCCACCCCGCAGACGAAGAGGTTGAGCACCTTGTATTCGGAAAGGAAGAACGAGTCGTGGATCACGTTGAGCGACTTGCGCAGATACCGCGAATCGACAACAAACGAGATGTTGGTTTCCGAGGCGCCCTGCGCACAGGCAATGACCGATATGCCGCTGCGGCCCAGTGTGCCGAACAGTTTTCCGGCTATGCCGGGCGTGTGCTTCATGTTCTCGCCCACGATGGCCACAGTGGCCAGTTGGCTCTCGGCGTGCATGGGGAACATGGCTCCGGCCTCGATCTCGGCCTCAAACTCGTTGTTGAGCACATCGACGGCCTTGCCGGCATCCTCGTCGCGCACACCTATGGAGGTACTGTTCTCCGACGATGCCTGCGACACGAGGAATACGCTGATGCCGTGGTCGGCCAGGGCGGTGAATATGCGGCGGTTGACACCGATAACGCCCACCATGGACAGTCCCGACACGGTGATGAGCGTAGTGCCCTTGATGGAGGAGATGCCCTTGATGGCCTTGGTGTCGTTTTCGATCTTTCCCTTGATGATGGTACCGCGCCCGTCGGGGTTGAAGGTGTTCTTCACCCAGATGGGGATGTTCTTGATGCAAACGGGATAGATGGTGGGGGGATAGATGACCTTCGCTCCGAAGTTGCACAGTTCCATGGCCTCCACATAGCTCAGTTCGTCGATGGTATAGGCGGAATGGATAACCTTCGGGTCGGCGGTCATGAAGCCATCGACGTCGGTCCATATCTCGAGCACCTCGGCGTTGAGTGAGGCGGCGATGATGGCGGCGGTATAGTCGGAACCGCCACGGCCGAGGTTGGTGGTCTCGCCGGTGTCGCGGTCGCACGATATGAATCCGGGCAGGATGGTCACGCGGTGCATGTCGGCAAAGGCTTCGCGCACGAGGCGGTCGGTCAGCACACTGTCGAGCGTGTTCTTGCCGTGGGCAAACTCGGTCTTGATAAACTCGCGCGAGTCTTTCCACTGCGATCCCCGCACCAGCGACGAAACGATGTTCGAGCTGAGGCGCTCGCCATAGCTCACGATGGCATCCTGGGTCTTGCGGCTCAGGTCGCGGATGAGGAACACGCCAAAGTATATGGAACGCAACTGTTCGAACAGTGCGTCTACCTTATTGAATAAATGTTCACGGTCTTTGGTGTCGGTGATGATGGTGTCGATCATCTTGTGATGGCGGTCCACCATCTCCTCGAACGATGTTTTCCAGGCTTCGTTGCCCGCTACGGCCTGTTGCCCTGTGGCGATGAGCTTGTCGGTGATGCCCCCGAGCGCACTGACGACTACTACAATCGGTTGCCGGCGTGCCTCGCTCTCCACAATGTGTTTCAGACTCAAAATGCTCTTTACGGAACCTACAGATGTTCCGCCAAACTTTAAAACTTTCATGTCACTGTATGATATTTGTAATATTCCGCCACCCCTGAGACGAACAGGGCCGTGACAGAACTTGGCTGCAAAAGTAGCAATAATTATTCTTTCATGCAACGTTTTGCCTAACAATTTGTAAGCCGCACGCCCCCGATTATATCAAACTCGCATATCATCACGCCCCGCGACGACCTTATAAAATGATACCGCCCTAACGGCTCGCAGCGGACAGGCAGGATGCGCCCCGTGGACAAGGGGCGCAATACTGCGGCGGACTGTGAACGGATTTTTACAAAAGGGGCCCGAAAAACGGCGTTGAAACGCAGCGACAGTCTTCAAGTTACGAATATGCCCCAAAACAGAAGAGACTTTTATCATTCTGAAACACAGACAATTGCAGAAATACCGGAGTAACGGAGAGGCATTTCTGAATCCCGATGGTTTCCATAGGTATCATTTCGGCTTGCGATAGATGCCCTATGAAGGGGCGAAAGGCGGTAGACCGCAGGGCGGTTGGCCTGTTTCTGCAGGGCGAAAAAGCACCTTTCGCAGAACCGGGAGGGCCGCAGACGTGCGGCAGTGGTGGTTTGCGATGCCTTGCGGGACAGGAAATACAGGGGGCGGCTCGCCAGAAGGACTGGAGCCGACGCACGCGATTTTTCAGAAATAAAACGACAAAACGGTTGTCGCTGCATACAAACAGGCGACAAAAAAATAAAGGCTTCCACATCACAGCACTGCGTCCCCCCCCTAAAAAACTTTTGCAGTATTGTAAATGTAGAAGCCAGTTTCATTCGGCTGCCGGCGTTTCTGCCTAACTTTGCCCGCAACTGGGGCGGACAAGAGAAAGACCGCCGGGGCCGGAAAGTCTTACAAGATGCGGCCTACAAGCTGCACTTTCAGCACAGGGTAGAACTTCCAGTTTTCTACAAACTTGGAAATCTTGTCGGCATCGCCGTTGTCATCGCCAATAGCGTCGGAGACCAACTTGCTGAGATCCACCATTTCACCGTTCTGGTAAATCTTCATGGTACCCATGAACTGGCAACCCATCTCGACGCGGAAGCCAATACGGTTTTTGGGCACCAGACGGCCGAAACCGATGCCCAGATAGGGACGGAACGACTTGCAGCGTATATCGGCAGCGACATCCGCTTTGTCGTCGAAGCGCACCTTATAGTTGGCAAGAGCCACGCTTACCTGGTCGAGAATCTGGTCTTTGTAGTCGGGATACTGGTTGATGAAATTCTGCAGCTGCTCGCTATGTCCGCTGAACTTGGCCATGGTAGCACCACCAAAGGAGAAGCCGGCCGCCACAAACCATGAGCTATTGCCGCCAAAGGGATAGACACTGGCCTTCACGTTGAACGTGGTGCGCGAGAAATCGGCCTTGGCATTGATCTTGCCGACAGGTATCGTCACTTCGGTACCGTCGACATTCACCGTTCCTTCAGCATCCACATCCACGTCGGCGCTCAGGTTAAAGCCGGGCATGACATTGAGGCCGGCTTCGAACTCAAGGAAATTGGTAAGGGGCGTAGCCACGCCGACGCTGACACCCTCGGTACCCACACCCACATTGAGACCGAGATGGTTGAACACCGAACGGCTGAACTGAGCCGAAGCACCCGTAACAAACATCAGGCTTACAACAGCCGTCATCAAGATTTTTTTCATCGTATTACTATTATCGTTATACATTAATTAGGTAATTCTTTACTTCTTTTTCGCGTTGTTCCATTCGAACACATAGTCCACACCGTTGATCTTCACCTCGACAAAGAGGTCGTTAACCTTGCGGTCGGAAGTGTAGAGGTAGCCCGACACCACCTCGCCGGGATGCACCGTGGTGCGCTCCAGATAGCCCAGGTCCTCGGGCATCTTGTCGGAATAGCGCATGCGGTTGCCATCTTCCAACTGCCGCATCTTGCAGATACGCTGCTGAAAGTTCTTCAGCGTGTTGGACGTTCCGGCATCGAAGACGCTGGCTCCGAGGTTGGCGTTCACGTTGCTCTCGCGCTCGTTCTGCACGACAGCCTTGTTCTTGGTCATGCGTTTGGCTACCTTTTTCTTGAACTTGTATATTTTCTCGTCATACTCTTCGGCATCCACAAGCTCGAAATCCTTGCGCTTGCCGCCCTTCATGTCGTAAATCCTGATTTCCGACGGGTCGATGTCGACATTCACCATGCTCTTGTTGACAACAAACACGCCTATCTCGCGGTATCCGCCGATATTCTCGTCGACAAGCGAACTGCTTACGCCGACGATGAGCCCGTTCTTGTTGTAGTAGGGCCATGCCACACCGTTCTTGTACTCGGTGCGTATCTCGTCGGGCGAAGGAGCTTCGAGGATGGGTTGGCGGTCGGTCGACGAATACTTGGAATAGTTGCCGTCGGCATCCACCACAACATAATATCCCTCGGCCTCGTCGTTCTTGTAGGGGGTCAGCGTGCATACCCGTCCGTCTTCGGTAAACGAGGCGAAGACATGGGTTTTCTTGCCGTTGGTCAGGAAGTAGTGTTCCCGGACATTGCCGTTCTCATAGTAGGAGGTGTACTCGTTGTCGAGTTTTCCGGCCACATAAGTCTTCTGCTCTTCGGGCTTGCCGTTCTTGAAGTAGGTGGTCACGGCACCGTCGAACACGCTTTTTGCATCGTCGGCCTTGTCGAGCGTCACGAAATTGCCCTCGCCCTGCAGCTCGCCGGTCATGTAGTAGGTGCGGAAATCCTTGGCGGCCGTGGTGTCGGCCGGATAAAGGGCCAGACGGTAGTAGTTGGCAAACGCCTTGTTGGGTGTCACCTTCCAGTTGCGGTTGTAATAAAGGGTGTCGATGCGGTCCTGTGGCTCGGGCGGCACGACAACTGGCACCGTGTCTTCCTCAACCACGGGAACTTCTTCTGCAACCGCTGGGATTTCTTCCGCAACCGTTTCCTGCTTCACCACCGTTTTCTTCTTTGCCTTTCTTGACTTTTGCGCAAACGCGCCTTGCACGGCAAAGAAAGTTACCAGCAACAGAATGACTGAATACTTGGGTCTAATCATACTCGTATGGTTTTTAAATGCTCAAAAATCTCTCTATCAGCTTTTTTCTGAAAAAGCGGCCTACCTTCACATAGTCTATCGCGTCGAAGGGCGGATAGAAATGGCACACGCCGTCGACCACCTCCATCAGGTAATCGATGTTGACGATGTACTTCTGGTTGACTTGCAGGAAATGGGAATCGAGCCGCAGCAGGTCCACACTTTTCACACTGCGCTTCAGTTTGATGGGCCTTTTGGTGTCGGCCACCACCACTTCCCAGCAGCGCAGCTCGTGATCGTACTGGAACAGGCACACGTCGTTCTTGTCGACCAGCTTGAAATCGATTGTGTTCATGTAGAACAGCAACTTGCCGTTGAGCGTGGCCGAGGCGACGGGCTCCTCAGGCTCGCCGCTCGCCGCTTCGAACTGCAGACGGTGCACGATGGTGTCGAGCTCCTGCGGGTTGATGGGCTTGAGCAGCACATCGAAAGCGCGCTTGCGGAAAGCTGTCAGCACATACTTGTCGTAAGCCGTGAACATGATTACGCGGCAACTGCCATTCGTAAACTCCGACAGCTTGTCGAGAAAGTCAAGGCCGTTCACGTCGGGCAGCTGCACGTCGAGGAAGAGCACGTCGGGACGGCATTTGCTGACCAGAGCCAACCCGTCGAGACCGCAAAGCGCGATGCCCTGCACCTCGAAACCATACTTATCTTCCAGCAGGCCGGCCAATGCCAAGCCGGCTGACTTGTTGTCGTCTACGATCACTACCTTCATCTGTTCCATCTGTCTATGCCTTTTTAAAAACTGACTCACATCTGCATGCCGTCGGGGATGTAAACTTGCGCCGTACAACCGGCTATGCTTCCGTCGTCGGCCTTGCGGTTCTTCAATGCAAACGTCATCTTGTTGCGGTTGCGGGCGTTGACAACAGCCAGCGTCTGGGTGATGATGTTCAGCCCTGTGCGCTGGGGCCGCTTGTTGCGGATGTCAAAGCCCCGGCCGTTGTCGTGTACGGCCACCAGGGTGCCGCCCGTCGGCTGCCGCGACACGGTGATGCGCAGCACTTTCTTTCCTTCCCATCCTTTCAGACCGTGCACCAGCGCGTTCTCCACGAGTATTTGCACGAACATCGACGGAATATGCACACTTTCCGGGTCGACATCGGCATCCAACTCAAACGCGAATGTAAAGTCGTCGCCCATCAACGGACGCTCCACGGCAAGGTATTTCTTTACGAATTCCAACTCAGTAGCCAGCGTCACATTCATCTTGCAGGACAAATCGAGATTGCTGCGAATCAGCTGCACCAAGTCCATCAGTTCCTGAGCATCGGCTGCATCGGTATGCAATATCTTGTTGTTGAGCACGTTGAACACGAAATGCGGGGAGATGCGGTTGCGCGCTCCTTCAAGTTTCAACTGCAAGATGCGCTGCTTGCTTACCTCAAGCCGTTTGGCCGAACGCATGCTCTTAACGACAAAGACCATGCAGACCAGCACGAAAAACATCGTGACAACCAAAGCCACGAAACGCATTTGGCCCAGTTCCACGTTCTTGTGCTCGATGGCAAGATCGTGGTGCAGTCTCAACGTGTCCTGCGCAAAACGGTTCATGATTTCGGAAGCACGCAGGTTGGTCGTGTTGTGTTCCAACGAATCGTTTACGAGAATGTCATTGCGGAGGGTCTCGTAGGCCAACCGGTAGTCGCCCGTAGCAATGTAATACTGTTGCAGGTACTGGTTGCGTATCTGGCGCATGTTGAACATCGCGCGCCGGTCGAAACCGCTGCCCAGCAACTGGCGTTCGCGTGCCAGCGTGGCCTTCACGCCCGGCATGTTGCCTCTTTTTACATCCTGCCCAATCCTTATCGTGTTGCAATAGAACATGGCCTCCACATCACGATTGGCTTCAAAATAGGGTTCACATTCGGCAAGACACTGTACCGACTGCGATATGCTGTCCATATTCAGATATACATCGGCCATATTGAGCTTGCAGAGATACATGTCAAAACAGTCGTTCTTGCCGTTGGCCAGCAGCAACTGTTCCAACTGGCGGAACTTGCGGAGACAGTTTGGATAGTCCTTGCGGTAATAATAATAGGTGCCATAGTTGTTCAGACTATAGGCTTTCATCGAAAGGGACATGCGGGAGAACAGCTTTTCCGACTCGCGGTAACACTTGAGCGCGCTCTCGAAATCGTGCAGCTTCACGTAAATGTCGGCAAGACCCACCTGCAGCGACGCATACGACTCCTTGGGTAGCTGCAGCGAGTCTACAAGAAAGAGTGCCCGGCGATACCACGACACTGCCTCTACCAACTGGTTGTTGAAAACATAGGCATCGCCCAAATTGGCGCATATGTTGGGCGCTTGCTCCAAAACATCGCTTCGCATCGCGTAACGGTAGGCCAATTGGTAAACGGTGATGGCGTCATCCGTCTTGCGGTGGAAGTTGTGGAAATTGACACCTTGCGTGTTGTAGGCATAAGCCAGAAGTCCGTTGCAGCGCGGCGTTTCAGGCTGCTGCAGCGCAAATGCCAACGTGCGGTCAACATAATCGACTGTAGAATCGGGGGTCGACGACTGGCAAAACCATCTGGCCTTATGCGCATAATATTCATAATAGGTAAGACTGTCCTTTGCCTGGCGCATGCCTTTTTCGATCAGGGCAACCGATGCGGGCGACTGCTTGCTGAGCGAGTCGTCCAACTGATGCAATGCGGCTATTCGCTCGGCATCGCCTCCGTCGTCGGCCAAATGATGACACGATACCAGCAAGGCAAACAGCGGTAAAGCAACAAGGGTTATATACTTGGAAGGCTTTTTTACAATATTCATCTTTTTCGTTTCAGTCAGTTGTCATATTCCAAAACACCGGTCTGTCTAGTAATCTTCCCACAATGCGGAGCGGGATTACCTCCCGTAACATTTATAGCGTCTCAAAACGCCGGGAAAAAGCAAAGCGACAAGGGCGAGTATTTTGTTCAGCATACTACAAGCAGGTTAAAGTATTTAAATATCCGTCTACTTTTGCAAAAGTATATAAAAAAAGACAAACCGACGGACCGCAATTCAGTTAATTTAGCCCATTTGGTGCTTATTGGGTCTAAACGATATAAATTAGGGTTTATTCGGTCAAAAAACAGATTACGTAACATTATAACCAACCTTGCGCACCGCCACAAACATCTTTACACACTGTGGCAAACATCCTTGCACAGTAGAATTCCATCCTGCGAGCACCGACACAAGCTGATTCAGACCAAACGGAAAGATGCCCGGCCGTTGGAGAGGCGGGGGTTATCCCTGTTTAAACCTGCTCCAACAACCGGGCATCCGCATGCTGTTTCCTAAGACGGAAGATGCCTTTACTCGTAAACCTCGTCTATACCCTCTCCGTCGATGGCGGTCTCATCGTGCCCGCAGGGATTGAAATCCTCTGGCACATCGAAAACAGCGGTCGAGTCGTAAGGCAGACTTTGGTCACGGTATATTTTCTTCATGTAATATGCCCACACAGGCAAGGCCATGGTGGCGCCCTGTCCCATCTGCATGTTGTCGAAATGGATATCGCGGTCTTCGCCGCCAACCCACACGCCACTGACCAGCTGGGGCGTGAAGCCCATGAACCATGCGTCCGAGTTGCGGTTGGTGGTTCCCGTCTTGCCGCCTATCTCGCCCGGTATCTGATAGCGGAAGCGCAACCGTCCTGCGGTACCTTCGTCGACAACGGCCATCAGTTCCACCAGCATCTTGTATGCGCTCGAGGAGCTGATAACCTCGTTCATGCGCGGCTGGAATGTGGCGACCACATTTCCCTCGTTGTCCTCGATCTTGGTAACAAACATAGGTGCGACACGAATGCCGTTGTTGGCAAAGGTGGTGTAGGCACTCACCATTTCGCCCACCGACACTTCGCACGGACCGAGGCAAAGCGACATCGACGGATAGATATCAGGATTATTGATGCCGAACTTGTGCAGAATGTTGACGAACTGCTGGGGATTCAGGCGGCTCATAAGGTAGGCCGAAATCCAGTTGTTGGACTGTGCCAGGCCCCATTTCAACGTCACCATCTGGCCGTACTGCCGCCGGCTGGCATTACGCGGCGTCCACGGCTTGCCGCCCACCATGTAGGTCTTCTGCACGTTGGGTGCCCTATCGCAGGGCGACGCGCCGTTCTCCATAGCCAGCGAATAGAGGAACGGCTTGATGGTTGACCCCACCTGGCGCCGTCCGCCCATCACCATGTCGTACTGGAAATGTTCGAAATCGATGCCACCCACATAGGCCTTCACATGTCCCGTGTGCGCATCCATGCTGACAAAGCCGGCCCTAAGGAACGACTTGTAGTACCGGATGGAGTCGAGCGGGGACATCAGGGTGTCAATGTCGCCGTGGTAAGTGAATACGGTCATTTCCGTCGGTGTGCGGAACGAACGTTTTATCTCATCGTCCGAGCATCCTGCCTCTTTCAGGACACGATAGCGTTCGCTCTGACGCACAGCCCGTGCCATGATCTGGTTGACCTGCGCAGACGTAAGCTCTTCGGTAAACGGCGCGTTGGGTTTCGCCCTGTTTTCCTTGTTGAAAGCAGGCTGCAGATAACGCGCCACATGTCCGTAGACCGACTCTTCCGCATACTGCTGCATCCTGGAATCGATGGTCGTGTGGATTTTCAGGCCATCGGTGTAGACATTATAAAAGGTTCCGTCCTTCTTCGTGTTCTTTTTGCACCATCCGCACAGCGGGTCGGTGGCATAGGCAATCGAGTCGATGACAAACTGCCGATTGTTCCATGACGGATAGTTTTCCCGTTCCGGCTTCTCCATCATCATGTATTGCCTGAGGAATTCGCGGAAATAAACGGCAGCCCCGTCCTTGTGGTCGGCCCTATGGAAGTGCAGTTCGATGGGCTGCGAAGCCCACTCACGCCCCTCGACCGGCGACAGATAACCGGCCTTGACCATTTGTGCCAGCACCACGTTGCGCCGTTCGCGGCAGCGGTCGGGATAGCGCACCGGATTGAAGAGAGAAGGGTTCTTGCAGAGTCCGACGAGCAAGGCCGCCTCGTTGACCGACAAGTCCTTGGGCTCTTTATTAAAGTAGGTGTTGGCCGCAGTCTTGATTCCGACCGCCCCGTGCAGGAAATCGAAATAGTTGAGATAGAGCGCGATGATTTCTTCTTTCGTGAAATTGCGCTCCAGCTTGATGGCAGTCACCCACTCGATGGGTTTCTGCAGCATGCGCTCGATGCTGGAACTGACAGGCGAAGAATAGAGTTGCTTGGCCAGCTGCTGCGTAATGGTGCTGCCGCCACCGGCACTCTCGTGCCCGAGCAGTCCCCGTTTCACGACCGCCCGGCCCAGTGCAACAAAGTCGATACCCGAATGGTCGTAGAACCGCACATCCTCCGTGGCGACAAGCGCATGTACCAGGTGCGGCGACAGTTTGGAGTAAGACACGGGTATGCGGTTGGCTTTGTCGGCATTGTAGGTGCCGAGCACTTTCCCGTCTTCAGTATAAACCAGCGAAGCTGACTTGCTGATGGGGTTCTGCAAATTCTCTATGTCGGGCGAATAGCCTATGATACCAAACCAAATGAGGAAGAACAACGAGGCCGTCGTTCCCACCACCAGCAGAAGAACAATCCATAAGAGATGGACGAATTTCTTTCTCATCTTGAAAAATCGCTTTATTTTTGCAAAAATACAATAATTCTCCCAATTTCACGCCGACGAATAAAAAATTATAGCTAACTTAGCACTCGAAAACGCAACCATCATAAAGACACAATGGAAAACCATGATTTTGTAACCATTGCAGACCTTTCCAAGGAGCGCATATTGTACCTGCTTGAAATGGCGCAAGAGTTTGAAAGACATCCCAACAGAGAGTTGCTGAAGGGCAAGGTTGTGGCCACACTCTTCTTCGAGCCGTCCACTCGAACCCAACTCAGTTTCCAGACAGCCGCTAACCGGCTTGGCGCAAGGGTAATAGGATTCGCGGACGCGAAGACATCAAGCACCACAAAGGGCGAGACCCTGAAGGACACCATCCTCATGGTGAGCAACTATGCCGACGTCATCGTGATGCGGCATTTCATTGAGGGCGCAGCCCAGTATGCCAGCGAGGTGGCACCCGTACCCATCATCAATGCCGGCGACGGTGCGCATATGCACCCCTCGCAATGTATGCTCGACCTCTACTCCATCTACAAGACCCAGGGAACGCTGGAGAACCTGAACATTTATCTTGTAGGCGACCTTAAATACGGACGCACCGTCCACTCGCTTATCACGGCCATGCGCCATTTCCACCCCACCTTCCATTTCATCGCCCCCGAGGAACTCTCCATGCCGGCCGAATACAAACTCTACTGTGAGAAACATGGCATCGAGTACCACGAGCACACCAAGTTCGACGAGGAGGAAATAGCCAATGCCGACATTCTTTACATGACCCGCGTGCAAAAGGAGCGTTTCTCCGACCTCATGGAGTACGAACGCGTAAAAAACATCTACATCCTGCGCAACAGCATGCTCGAGAATGCCAAGCCCAACATGAAGATTCTGCACCCGCTGCCCCGCGTGAACGAGATAGCCTACGACGTGGACGACAATCCGCACGCCTACTACATACAGCAGGCCAAGAACGGCCTTTACGCCCGCGAAGCACTTTTCTGCTACTGTCTGGGCATCGGGCTTGACGACGTAAAGAGCGACACCACCATCATCGGTTAGTAAAGCAAGGTACTAAACTCAAAAAAACGAAGAACGACATGGGAAAAAGAGAATTGCAGGTGGCCGCTATCGAGAACGGTACCGTCATCGACCATATACCGGCGGAAAAGACCTACCAGGTGGCTCGGCTGCTCGACCTTGACCATCTTGACGCACAGATTACTATCGGCTACAACCTTCCGTCGAAGAAAATCGGCAAGAAAGGAATCATCAAAATAGCCAACAAGTATTTCACAGACGAGGAGATAAGCCAGCTTTCGGTCATCGCGCCGAAGATTGTGCTGAACGTAATAAAGAACTACGAGGTGGTGGAGAAGCGTACCGTCGAGACTCCCGACGAGCTTCATGGCATCGTAAAATGCAACAACCCCAAGTGCATTACCAACAACGAGCCCATGGCAACCTATTTCACCATCGTGGACAAGGCACACGGCATCCTGAAGTGCCACTACTGCGACAAAGAACAGAACATCAACAAAGTGGAGCTGGTATAACACCGCACCGACCGACCACAACACCTTCATTAACATAACATCAACACAAATGGAAAGAGATTCTGAGATCTTCAGCCTTATCGAGCAAGAACACCAACGCCAACTGAGAGGCATGGAGCTCATCGCATCGGAAAACTTTGTCAGCGACGAAGTGATGCAGGCCATGGGCAGCTATCTGACGAACAAATATGCGGAAGGCCTTCCCGGGAAACGCTATTATGGCGGCTGCCAGGTAGTGGACCAAGTGGAGAACATTGCCATTGACCGCGTGAAGAAGCTGTTCGGTGCCGAATTTGCCAACGTACAGCCCCACTCGGGCGCACAGGCCAACCAGGCCGTGCTGCTGGCCGTGCTGAAACCCGGCGACACTTTCATGGGCCTCGACCTCGACCAGGGCGGCCACCTCTCGCACGGAAGCGAGGTCAACACCTCGGGCATACTCTACCGCCATGTGGGCTACACGCTGAACCGCGAGACAGGCCGCGTGGACTACGACGAGATGGAGCGCCTGGCACTGGAGCACAAGCCCAAGCTCATTATCGGCGGCGGCTCGGCCTACAGCCGTGAATGGGACTACGAGCGCATGCGCAAGATTGCCGACGAGGTCGGCGCACTGCTTATGATCGACATGGCGCATCCCGCAGGTCTCATCGCAGCCGGACTGCTGAACAATCCCGTGAAATATGCACACATCGTGACCACGACCACACACAAGACCCTGAGAGGTCCGCGCGGAGGCGTCATCCTGATGGGTAAGGACTTCGAAAACCCCTGGGGGCTTACCACCAAGAAGGGCGTTGTGAAGACCATGAGCCAACTGCTCAACAGCGCCGTGTTCCCCGGCAACCAGGGCGGACCGCTGGAGCACGTCATCGCAGCCAAGGCAGTAGGGTTCGGCGAGAACCTGAAGCCGTCATGGAAAGAATACGCCCAACAGGTGAAAAAGAACGCTGCAACGCTGGCCCAGGACCTCATGGACTTGGGGTACGACATCGTGAGCGGCGGTACCGACAATCACTCCATGCTGCTTGACCTGCGCCCCAAATATCCAGACTTGACGGGTAAGGTGGCCGAAAATGCCCTTGTTGCGGCCGACATCACCGTAAACAAGAACAAGGTGCCGTACGACGAGCGCAGTGCATTCCAGACATCAGGCATCCGTCTGGGCACAGCCGCCATGACAACGCGCGGCGCCAAGGAGGACATGATGCACCTCATAGCCAGCCTCATCGACGAAGTGCTGGCCGATCCCGAGAACGAGCAAGTGATAAAGCGCGTGCGGGAGAAGGTGAACGAAACCATGAAGGCATATCCGCTTTTCGCCTACTAAGCGAACATGCGCAAGCCATGCACACCTGCATGGACCGAAACAGCTTGCCGGGGGAGCCTCTCCCCCGGCAAGATTTTAAAGACAAGCCAAAACTCAGCCATAACATCCAACAACGCCTACGCCTTGATACGATACCTGCTCATCCTCATTTCGCTGATCCTCGCACAAGGAACGACGGCACAGACGCCCGTTGCCAACCGTGTGAAAGCCGTGGCCAAGCGATTGCCCGGCGAAGCGGATATTGTAGCCAAATATACCGACAACAGGCGCCATTGCCTTTACTACACACTACGCAACCGCCTCTTCCGCTACGATGTAAAGACCAACCGACGGGAAGAGGTGAGTTTTTCGCCCGCTCCCTACTCCACCATCATCGCCACATGGCTTTCTCCCGACGGCAACGCCTTCTTCGTTGCCGTGGACAGAAAGGAGCTGTCGGCCTATTACCTGGACGACGGACAGGAGTTGTGGATGTATAACTCATGGACAAAAGATGCAAAAAAGATAGGACAGGGGTTTTGCATTGCGCACAGAAACGGGCGCATAACCGTAAAGCGCGCCGCACGGACCGGCAGCAGCCCGTTGCGCCAAAAACGCAGTGCCAAGATGGTGCGCGACCACCAATACGACGAGTACGGAGTGCCGTTGGGCATGGGCGACGTTTACGAACTGAAATGACCCCTGCGTACTGCACGCAGGGTATTTTTGTAGCAGTTTGCACAGGCTTCCGCGAAAGCTATCCTGTCGCATTGTGATACGGCATCTATCGCACAGCCGTTTGGCATCTATCGCAACGCGATTCGGTACGAACGGCAACGCCATACGACACCTATTGCAAAACAACAAGAGAACCTCAATAAACCGGGGAAACAAAACCCGCGTAACCAGTTGTTACACAGCGTTTTCCCGAAAACATCAAGAATGCATTACCTAACGGTGATGTGGAAACATCCCTGTTTCACCTCGTATTTCACATAACACCGGCCCGACTCGCGCATGTCGCGCAATACCTCGGCCAGCACCCACTTCAGCGTGTCGTTGCGCACGGCCCGGCGCCGTTCGCCCGGCGGCTCAACGGTCTTGTAGCGGTTGTAGCACACGTCGAAGGTGGTGCCGTAAAGATGGCAACTGTTCTGCGTGGCATTGCCATTCTTACCGCGCAGGGTCTCCACGTCGGCCTTCGAACGCAGCACACTGGTCACAATCAGCTGGTGCAACGGAATGCCCTTGATTTGCAGACTGTCGAAAAACGAGCTTCCGATATCCTGCAGCAACACCGATGCCCGGGGCACCAGATACGGAATGCTGTTGCGCAACCTATCTACATGGAAATAGGCATTGCTGCCCACATAGACAAGCTCCGACTTGCGGTGCTCGGCATCGCGGCTGTCGGCCACAGGCTTCACACCGTGCCGTTTGGCAGCTTCGAGCTGCACGTCGTTCTGATCGGGAAACGTTGCCGAAAAGCCCGGCACACTGTAAATCCTGTTTTTCACGGGTGTTCCGTCGGCTTCGAAAAAGCGGGTACGCTTGCCCGAAATGCCGACGCACGGGTCGGTTGCCGACTGCGCAACGGCATCAGCCGCCGTGCTGTCGACCGCCGGAACAGGTCGCGGCGCAACGTTTTCGGCCGACTTGTCGCCGGCTACGGACGGGAACACACAGCGCACAAGAGCCAGCACCAGAGTGACAGCGAAAAAAGAGAGGATGTATCTTGACTTGGTTATTTTCATTTCATCTGCAAATTTAGCACAAATAGAAATCATGGCAAAACAAAAGGCGTGCAAAATATCGTGCCGACGACCCATATTTTTCGGCTTTTAGAATGGGTATGTCGCATAATTATCGTAAATTTGCACCGTATTTTTGACACCATAACAAATAAGAAGATTGACAGAGAAGCATATCGTACTTGAGGACATCGACCCCGTCGTGTTTTACGGCGTCAACAACAGTCATCTCCAGATGGTAAAATCGCTCTACCCCAAGCTGCGCATCATGGCACGCGACAACGTGATACGCATACTGGGCGACGAAGACGAGATGACAAAGATAGAAGCCGACCTGGAGACCATGCGGAAGCACGTGGCAAAGTACAACACCATCGCCGACGAGGATATCCTCGACATCGTGAAAGGGCATCCCACCAAGGCCGACGGCGTGAAAGGCGTGCTGGTATACAGCGTGAGCGGAAAACCCATCAAGAGCCGATCGGCCAACCAGCAACGCCTCATCGACGCTTTCGAAAAAGACGACATGACTTTCGCCGTGGGCCCGGCCGGATCGGGCAAGACCTACCTGAGCATCGCCCTCGCCGTGAAAGCCCTCAAGGAAAAGGCCGTAAAGAAAATCATACTCAGCCGCCCAGCCGTAGAAGCCGGCGAGAAACTGGGGTTTCTTCCCGGCGATATGAAAGACAAGATCGACCCCTACCTCCAGCCCCTGTACGATGCTTTGGAAGACATGTTGCCGGCCAGCCGTCTGCAGGACATGATGGACAAGCGCATCATACAGATCGCACCGCTGGCTTTCATGCGCGGCCGCACGCTGAGCGATGCCGTGGTCATACTCGACGAAGCGCAGAACACCACGACGGCGCAAATACGCATGTTCCTCACCCGCATGGGATGGAACACCAAGATGATCATCACCGGCGACATGACCCAGATAGACCTGCCCAAAGGACAGAAAAGCGGACTCAAGGAGGCACTGGAGATACTGACAGGCACCGAGGGAATATCTGTGGTGAACCTTACGCCGAAAGACATCGTGCGCCACAAGCTAGTTACCCGCATCGTCGACGCATACGCCCGACACGACCAACTTGCCGAGGCCAACGGCACTGACGCGGCTACCGGACGGCACACACCGAAAACGGAGACACAAGAGAATAGTAAAGCTTATAAATAACTCATTATGAAAGCATTGACTAATACCGAGTTCCATTTTGATGGGCAGAAGAGTGTTTACCATGGCAAAGTGCGCGATGTCTACGACATCAACGACGACCTGATCGTGATGGTCGCAACCGACCGCATCTCCGCATTCGACGTCGTATTGCCCAAGGGCATACCCTTCAAGGGACAGGTGCTCAACCAGATTGCGGCCAAGTTTCTCGACTCCACCAGCGACATCTGCCCCAACTGGAAACTGGCTACGCCCGACCCCATGGTTACGGTGGGCCTGAAGTGCGAGGGCTTCCGCGTGGAGATGATCATCCGCTCCATCCTCACCGGGTCGGCCTGGAGAGCCTACAAGGACGGCTGCCGTGAGCTGTGCGGCGTGAAACTGCCCGAGGGCATGAAGGAGAACGAGCGTTTCCCCGAGCCCATCATCACCCCGACCACGAAAGCCGACGAAGGTCACGACATGAACATCTCGCGCGAGGAGATCATCAGCCAGGGCATCGTGTCGGCCGAGGACTATGCCGTCATCGAGGACTGGACACGCAAGCTCTTTGCCCGCGGACAGGAGATTGCCGCCGAGCGCGGCCTTATCCTCGTGGATACGAAGTATGAGTTCGGCAAGCGCAACGGCCAGCTCTATCTCATCGACGAAATACACACACCCGACTCGAGCCGCTATTTCTACGCCGACGGCTACGAGGAGAAATTGGCACAGGGCCTACCCCAGCGCCAGTTGTCGAAGGAGTTCCTGCGCCAGTGGCTCATCGAGCATGGCTTCATGAACCAGCCCGGCGAGCAGATGCCCGAAATCACCGACGAGTACGCCCAGCAGGTGTCCGACCGTTATGTGGAACTGTACGAGCATATCACCGGCGAGAAATTCGACAAGGCCGCCGAAGAGGGCGACATCGCCGCACGCATCGAAAAGAACGTCAGCGACTATTTGGCTTCCAGACAATAAGCGCGGATGTACAAGCAAGAGGAAATAAACCCCTACGGCAAGCAGGGGGCCAAGGAAAAGTTGGTGGAGGAGATGTTCGACAACATCGCCCCCACCTACGACACCCTGAACCACCGGCTGTCGTGGAACATCGACAAGGGGTGGCGGCGCAAAGCCGTAGCGCAGCTGAAGCCTGAAAAGCCGAAGACCATCCTCGACATCGCCACCGGGACAGGCGACTTCGCCCTCCTCGCCGCACAAGTGCTGCAGCCCGAAAAGATTGTGGGCATAGACATATCGGAGGGCATGATGAAGGTGGCCCGTGAAAAGGTGAAGCGTGCCGGACTGCAAACGGTCATCGACATGAAGAAGGAGGACTGCCTCGCCATGTCGTTCCCCGACAACACGTTCGATGCAGCCACATCGGCCTTCGGCATACGCAATTTCCAAGACCTCGACAAGGGGCTGGCGGAAATATGCCGTGTGATGAAACCGGGAGGCAGCCTCAGCCTCGTGGAACTGACCACACCGGTGTCGTTCCCCATGAAGCAACTGTTCAAGATTTACTCGCACACCATTCTCCCCGTCTACGGCAAACTGATCTCGAAAGATGCAGGAGCCTATAGCTATCTCACCGCATCCATCGAGGCTTTCCCGCAAGGCGAGCAGATGGTAGCTATCCTCAGAAAAGCCGGCTTCGCTCACGCCTCGTTCCGGCGACTTACCTTCGGTATCTGCACCATGTATTTTGCGCAAAAATAACACTGACTATGGACAAATACGGTTTAATCGGCTACCCGTTGGGACACTCGTTTTCCATCAGTTTTTTCAACGAGAAGTTTGAAAACGAATGCATCAACGCCAGGTATGAGAATTTCGAAATCCCTACCATCGAGGGACTTCCGGAAATACTCGACTCCAACCCCAACCTGCGGGGACTCAATGTTACAATCCCTTATAAGGAAAAGGTAATAGGGTTCCTCGACTCGCTAAGCAAGGACGCAAGGGAAATAGGGGCCGTCAATGTCATCAAGGTGACGCACAAAGGAAACAAGACCGTGCTGAAAGGTTTCAACAGCGACGTCATCGGCTTCACCCGCAGCATTGAGCCGTTGCTCGAACGGTTCCACAAGAAAGCCCTCATCCTCGGCACAGGCGGCGCGTCGAAGGCAATAGAGTACGGCCTGAAGACACTGGGGCTCGAAACCGTCAAGGTCAGCCGCACCGAAAAGCCCGGAACACTGCAATACAGCAAGATTACACCCGATACCATCAGGGAGTACAACGTGATTGTGAACTGCACGCCCTGCGGCATGTACCCTCATGCCGACGAATGTCCCGACCTGCCCTACGAGGCCATGGACAGCCATACCCTGCTCTACGACCTCATCTACAACCCCGACGAGACGATGTTCATGAAAAAAGGAAAAGCACACGGTGCCATTGTCAAGAACGGTCTCGAGATGCTGCTGCTCCAGGCCTTCGCCAGTTGGGAATTCTGGAACAGCAACGAATAACCACCATTAACACAACCATCAACCATGAATAACCGATACATGATGCGTGGCGTCAGCGCCGCAAAGGAAGACGTTCACAATGCCATCAAAAACATTGACAAGGGACTCTACCCGCAGGCTTTCTGCAAAATCATTCCCGACATACTGGGCGGCGACCCCGACTATTGCAACATCATGCACGCCGACGGAGCTGGCACCAAGTCTTCGCTTGCGTACATGTATTGGAAAGAGACCGGCGACCGCAGCGTGTGGAAAGGCATCGCACAGGATGCCATCGTGATGAACACCGACGACCTGCTTTGCGTGGGTGCAGTGGACAACATTCTCCTGTCGAGCACCATCGGCAGAAACAAGATGCTGGTTCCCGGCGAGGTAATCAGCGAAATCATCAACGGCACCGACCATTTCCTTGGAGAAATGCGCGAACTGGGCGTGGGCATCTGGCCCACCGGCGGCGAGACGGCCGATGTGGGCGACCTCGTGCGCACCATCATCGTGGACTCCACCGTTACCTGCCGCATGAAACGCAGCGATGTCATCGACAATGCCAACATTAAGCCCGGAGACGTGATCGTGGGCCTGAGCTCAACGGGGCAGGCCACATACGAACACCAGTACAACGGCGGCATGGGCAGCAACGGACTGACCAGCGCACGGCACGACGTGTTTGCCAAGTATCTGGCCGAGAAATTCCCGGAAAGCTACGACCAGGCCGTACCCGACGAACTGGTCTACAGCGGCAAGTACCGCCTCACCGACAAAATCGACGGTCTGTCGCTCGACGCCGGACAGCTCGTGCTCTCGCCCACACGCACCTATGCACCCGTCATAAAGAAGATGCTGGACGAGCTGCGGCCCGAAATCCACGGAATGGTACACTGCACAGGAGGTGCCCAGACAAAAGTGCTGCACTTTGTGGGCGAAAACTGTAAGGTGATAAAAGACAACATGTTCCCCGTACCGCCTCTCTTCCAGATCATCCACGATTGCAGCGGCACCGACTGGAAGGAGATGTACCAGGTGTTCAACATGGGACACCGCATGGAAATTTACGTGAAACCCGAAATAGCAAGTCAAGTGATTGGCCTCAGCAAGAGCTTCGGCATCGATGCCCAGATTGTGGGACGCATCGAGGAAGGAGAGCGTTCGCTGACCATCAAGAGCGAATACGGTGAGTTCTGCTACTGATACAGGACTCCACCATCCATTTCACCCTAAACGACAAACATGGCAGACAACAACAAGATACTCGAAAAATTGGAAGGGCTGGAAAGCCGCTACGAGGAGGTAAGCACCCTCATCACCGACCCCGCCGTCATTGCCGACCAGCAACGGTACGTCAAACTGACAAAGGAATACAAGGATCTGGGCGACATCATGAGCGCACGCAACCGGTACATTGCTTGCCTCAACGCCATCAAGGAGGCCAAGGATATACTGGCCAACGAGAGCGACGCCGACATGAAAGCCATGGCGCGCGAGGAACTGCAGGAGAACGAAAACCTGCAACCCAGACTGGAAGAGGAAATCAAGATAGCACTGGTGCCCAAAGACCCCGAGGATGCCAAGAACGTGCAGATGGAGATTAGGGCGGGCACCGGCGGCGACGAGGCGGCCCTGTTCGCCGGCGACCTCTTCAACATGTATAAGCGCTACTGCGAGAAGAAGGGCTGGACGGTAAGCGTCACGGCCGTAAACGAAGGGGCCGTGGGCGGATACAAGGAAATAGACTTCGTCGTAAACGGCGACAACGTATACGGAACGCTCAAGTACGAATCGGGGGTGCACCGCGTGCAGCGCGTGCCTGCCACGGAGACGCAGGGGCGCATGCACACCAGCGCTGCCACAGTGGCCGTGCTTCCTGAAGCCGAAAAATTCGAGGTGCATATCAACGAAGGCGACATCAAATGGGATACTTTCCGGTCGAGCGGAGCCGGCGGACAGAACGTCAACAAGGTCAGCTCGGGAGTGCGTCTGCGCTATCCCTGGAAGAACCCGGAGACAGGCGAGGTGGAGGAAATCCTCATTGAATGTACCGAAACGCGCGACCAGCCCAAGAACAAGGAACGCGCACTGAGCCGCCTTTACACCTACATCTACGACCATGAGCACAAGAAATACATGGACGACATATCGAGCCGCAGACGCTCGCTGGTGTCAACCGGCGACCGAAGCGCAAAGATAAGAACTTACAACTTCCCACAGGGACGGGTCACCGACCACCGCATCGGCTACACCACACACGACCTGCCGGGATTTCTCGGCGGCGACATACAGGACATGATCGACGCACTGACCGTGGCCGAGAACGCCGAAAAACTGAAAGAGAACGAATTATAACCTCCAAGTCATGACAAGACAACAAATCATCGAGCAGATATTCAACAAGAAAACATTCTTGTGCGTGGGACTCGACACTGACATCCGGAAAATCCCGCAGTGCCTTTTAAAAGAGGAAGACCCCATTTTCGAATTCAACAAACGCATTATAGAGGCTACAGCACCATACTGCATGGCCTACAAACCCAACCTCGCCTTCTACGAGAGCATGGGGGTAAACGGTCTGATGTCGTTCAAAAAGACCGTTGATTTCCTCAAGACAAACTTCCCGGAACACTTCATCATTGCCGATGCCAAGCGCGGCGACATCGGCAACACGTCGACAATGTACGCCAGAAGTTTCTTCGAAGATTTCGGCGTTCACTCGCTGACCGTGGCCCCATACATGGGCGAAGACAGCGTGAAGCCTTTCCTGGCCTACGAAGGGAAATGGGTGATATTGCTCGCCCTCACCTCCAATGTCGGCTCGCACGACTTCCAGCTGACGGAAGACGCACAGGGTGAGCGACTCTTCGAAAAGGTACTCCACAAGAGCATGACATGGGGAGACAAAGACAACATGATGTATGTGGTGGGTGCCACCCAGGGAAAGATGTTCGAAGATATCCGTAAGATCGCCCCCGACCATTTCCTGCTGGTGCCGGGCGTCGGTGCGCAAGGCGGAAGCCTGCAGGAGGTATGCCAATACGGTATGACCAAAGAGTGTGGCCTGATTGTCAACTCAAGCCGGGGCATCATCTACGCCAGCCAAGGCGAAGACTTTGCACAGGTTGCTGCAGAAAAGGCGAAGGCACTGCAACTGCAAATGGCTGAAGAACTCGAAAAACTATAAATGGAACCTCCGTCGTTCATAACAAATAAGGCGTACAATCAAGCTATTGTACGCCTTTACCATTCAAAAAACGGAAATAATAACAAAGATTTCCTCATTTTAAAATAAATATTACTATATTTGCAGAAACATTTCAATCAAAACCAAAATGGAATTCTCTGCAAAACAAATAGCACAATTCATCGGAGGAAAAGTTGAAGGTGACGAAAACGCCAAAGTGCACTCGTTCGCGAAGATTGAAGACGGCGAACCCGGGGCCATTTCTTTTTTGGCAAACGGCAAGTATGCTCATTACCTCGACAATACTCTGGCAAGCATTGTCCTTATTGACGAAAGCATCCATCTTGAGTCCCCAGTGAAAACAACGCTCATTTGGGTAAAGAACGCACGCGACTGCGTGGCCAAGCTTTTACAGATGTACGAAGCCGCAAAACCCAAAAAGACAGGCATTGACAAACTGGCTTCCATATCGCCCAAAGCCCAAATAGGCAACGATGTCTACGTCGGCCCTTATGCCTGCATCGGAGACGGTGCCGTCATCGGAGACGGATGCCAGATATGTCCCAATGCGGTCATTGGCGACAACGTGACCCTCGGGAAGGAATGTGTCATCTACCCGAACGTCACCATCTACTACGGCTGTAAACTGGGCAACCGCGTAACAATACATGCAGGCAGCGTCATCGGTGCCGACGGGTTCGGCTTCGCCCCCAACATGGAGACGGGCGAGTACGACAAGATTCCGCAAATCGGCATCGTAACAATCGAAGACAACGTTGAAATCGGTGCCAACACATGCGTCGACCGTTCGACAATGGGATCGACTTACATACGAAAGGGTGTGAAACTCGACAACCTGGTGCAGATTGCCCATAACACAGACATCGGACAGAACACGGTTATGTCGGCGCAAGTGGGCATAGCCGGCTCAACGAAAGTGGGCGAATGGTGCATGTTCGGAGGACAAGTGGGCATAGCCGGGCACATCGAAATCGGCGACAAAGTGTTCCTGGGCGCACAGTCGGGAGTGCCCAGCTCCCTGAAAGGCAACCAGACACTCATCGGCACTCCGCCCATGCAGAAACTGCCTTATTTCAAAAGCCAAGCCATATTCCAACGCCTTCCCGATATCTACAAACAGCTGATTGCGCTGCAAAAAGAAGTCGAAGAACTAAAGAAAAAACAATGAAGCACATGGACACAGCAAAACAAACGACAATCGGCGGAAGTTTTTCCCTCTACGGAAAAGGCCTCCACACGGGTCTTAGTCTTACGGTGACATTCAATCCTGCCCCCGAAAACACAGGGTATAAAATACAACGCATCGACTTGGAGGGAGAGCCCGTCATCGAAGCCATTGCCGAAAATGTGGGTGACACACAGAGAGGAACAGTACTGCAGTCGGGCGACGTGAGGGTTTCGACCATCGAACATGGCATGTCGGCCCTTTATGCGCTCGGCATCGACAACTGCCTAATCCAGGTCAACGGCCCGGAATTTCCCATTCTCGACGGCTCGGCCAATCCGTATGTCGAAAAGATCAACGAGGTGGGCATCGTCGAGCAGAATGCGCCGAAGGACTATTATATCATACGCAAGAAAATTGAAGTTCGCGACGAGGAAACGGGATCATGCATCACGATACTGCCCGACGAGCAGTTCTCCGTGACGGCCATGTGTTCCTTTGCCTCCAAATTCATCAGCAGCCAGTTTGCAACCCTCGACGATATAGCAAGCTACGCTTCCGAGATAGCTCCTGCGCGCACATTCGTCTTCGTACGCGACATTATGCCGTTGCTCGAAGCCAACCTTATCAAAGGCGGCGACCTCGACAATGCCATCGTGATCTACGAGAAAAAGGTTGAGCAGGAACAGCTGGACAAGCTGGCCGACCTGTTAAAGGTTCCCCACATGGATGCCACCAAGATAGGTTACATCCAGCACAAGCCGTTGATGTGGGACAACGAATGCACAAGACACAAATTGCTTGATATCATAGGCGACATGGCCTTGATTGGAAAGCCCATCAAGGGACGCATTATTGCCACGCGGCCCGGCCACACCATCAACAACAAGTTTGCGCGACTGATGCGCAAGGAAATCCGCAAGCACGAAATCCAGGCGCCGATTTACGACCCCAACGACGAACCGCTGATGGACAATATCCGCATAAGACAACTGCTGCCACACCGTTACCCCATGCAGCTTGTCGACAAGGTGGTGGCCATGGGGGCTACTAGCATCGTGGGAATTAAAAACGTGACGGCCAACGAACCGTTCTTCCAAGGACATTTTCCCGACGAACCCGTCATGCCGGGCGTGCTTCAGATTGAAGCCATGGCACAATGCGGTGGCCTCCTTGTATTGAGTCAGCTGGAAGACCCGGAAAAATGGTCCACTTATTTCTTGAAGATCGACGATGTAAAGTACCGTCACAAGGTTGTACCCGGCGATACCTTGCTCTTCAAGGTGGAGCTTCTCCATCCGGTACGCCATGGCATCAGTTCGATGCGGGGATATGTTTTTGTGGGCGACCATGTGGTGTCGGAAGCTACCTTCACCGCGCAAATCATTAAAAACAAATAAAATTCAGATATGAACCAGATCAGCCCGTTAGCATTCGTGCATCCCGAAGCAAAATTGGGAGACAACAATATCATAGGTCCCTTCTGCTACATCGACCGAAACACAGTATTAGGCGACAACAACATTTTGCAAAATAGCGTAACCATCAACTATGGCGCACGCATTGGCAGCGGGAACGAGATATTCCCGGGAGCAAGCATTTCGACAAAGCCGCAAGACCTGAAATTCAAGGGCGAAGACACGCTATGCGAGATAGGAAACAACAATAGCATACGTGAAAACGTAACCATATCAAGAGGAACGGCATCGAGGGGCACGACAAAAGTAGGCGACAACAACCTGTTGATGGAGAACATGCATGTGGCGCACGACTGCATATTGGGCAACAGGCTCATCATCGGCAACTCCACAAAGTTTGCCGGCGAGGTGGTTGTTGACGACAATGCCATCATCAGTGCAGTGGTTTTGTGCCACCAGTTTTGCCGCATCGGCGGATATGTCATGATACAAGGCGGCTGCCGCTTTAGCCAGGACATCCCCCCTTACATCATTGCCGGTAAAGAGCCCACACGTTACGCTGGCATCAATCTGGTAGGATTGCGCCGCCACGGCTTCAGCAACGACCTCATTGGCTTGATACACAATGCCTACCGACTGCTGTATAGCGAGGGTATCCTTGCCGACGGCATCAAGAAAATAAAGAGCGAACTTCAGGTCACGCCAGAAATCCAATACATCATCGACTTTGTATCTTCATCAAAGCGCGGCATCATACGCTAACAGAATATTGCATTTTACAACGCCAGTTAGCTAAAATTATTATTAAAGACCACATTGTGACGGCACTTAAGCCATCACAATGTGGTACCAACCTGACAAACGGGAATCTTTCCTGAACAAAATCAATACGCGGGATTCCCTTTTCACTCCATCCGACAAGCCCTAACCCCTAACAGTAAACTATAAATGAAAAACCTTGTTGTCATTGTAGGCCCGACGGGAGTAGGCAAAAGCGAACTATGCATTCAAGTTGCACAATTACTCGGTTCGCCCGTCATCAACGCAGACTCACGGCAGATATTTGCCGAATTACCCATCGGAACGGCAGCGCCTACAGAAGACCAAATGGCTTGTGTGAAACATTATTTCGTGGGAAACCGCCATTTGGAAGACTATTACAGCGCATCAATGTTCGAGCAGGACGTGATGAATCTATTAGCAAGGCTTTACGACGGTCAGGAAGACGGCACAGTGCATGAAAACTGTGTCATGTCAGGAGGAAGCATGATGTATATCGACTCCGTATGCAACGGCATCGATGACATACCCACCGTAGACGACGCGACACGCCAGAACATGAAACGCCGCCTTGCCGAAGAAGGACTTCCCGCCCTTGTCGACGAACTGAGGCAGCTCGACCCGGAACACTGGAACATCGTGGACCGCAACAATCCGCGGCGCGTGGTCCACGCCTTAGAGATATGCCACATGACGGGAAAAACCTACTCATCATTCCGTACGAACAAGAAAAAGGACCGGCCATTCAACATCGTGAAGGTTGGTCTAAACCGTCCGCGCGAGGAAATGTACGACCGCATCAACAAGCGGGTTCTCGCGATGGTAGAAGGGGGACTGGTGGAAGAGGCGCAACGCGTGTACGCCAAACGCGGACTGAACTCACTGAACACCGTGGGCTACAAAGAACTATTCTCTTATTTCGACGGGCAGATCAGCTTGGAGGAAGCTATCCGCCAAATACAGTCCAACACGCGCTGTTACATGAGAAAACAACTCACCTGGTTCAAGAAAGATGCCGACATCACCTGGTTTTCGCCGGAAAACATTGAAGATATCTTAAATTTCGTCGTATCAAAGACACGATAAGTGGCATAATTCGTATATTTGCAAACTATAAATACATACCATCCAGCAATGAAAAAAATCAAGTCAATCATGGCCAGTTGTTGGCGCATGGCGCGCAAATTCTGGCCATGGTATAAAGGGTTGTATCGCGGACACGCCTGGTATACCAAAAGTGCCGTGGCTTTTGTTTCACTGATTGTTGCGTTCCTGTTGTACTTAGGTGCAGTCGACATCAATTTCCTTTGGCTCTTCGGCAAAAGTCCCGGGTATTTCTCCGGCATCCGCGACCCGCAGACCAGCCAGGCTTCGGAGATATACAGTGCCGACGGGAAACTCATCGGAAAATACTTTAACGAGAACCGCACACCCGTAAAGTATGAAGAGGTCAGTCCGGCCTTTTTCAAGGCGCTCATCGACACCGAGGACGAGCGTTACTTCGACAGACCCCGGGGAATGGCCGTGGATGTGGTCGGCATACTCGGTGCCGTGAAAGATGCCGTGCTACGCCACGACGGGCGCGGCGCATCCACCATCAGCCAACAGCTTGCCAAGAACATGTTCCGGGTACGTTCCAACTACTCTACGGGACTGTTGGGCAAGATACCCGGCTTGAAGATACTGATTGTGAAGAGCAAGGAGTGGATTATCGCCACAAAACTTGAGACGATATTCAACAAGAAAGAAATCCTTACCATGTATGCCAACACGGTGGATTTCGGGTCCAACGCATACGGCATCAAAACTGCAGCCAAGACTTACTTTGATACAACCCCCGACAGCCTCAAGACAGAAGAGGCCGCCGTTCTGGTCGGAATGTTGAAGGCCACGACCCTTTACAACCCCAAATCGAACCCGGAAAAAAGTTTATCACGCCGCAATACGGTTCTCAACAAGATGTTCACCCACAAGGACTTGACGGCCAACGAGTGCGACTCGCTCAAGCAGTTGCCCATCACCCTGCACTACAAGATGGAGGAGAACTATGACGGGCAGGCCCTGTATTTCCGCGAAGCCATATCCGACGAACTGAAGGATTGGTGCGAGGAGAACCACTACGACCTTTACAGTTCGGGCCTGAAGATATACACCACGCTGGATTCCCGAATGCAGAAATATGCCGAGGAGGCCGCCATGAAGCAGATGGAAATCGTGCAGAAGAATTTCAACAACCACTGGAACATATACCGCAACCAGGACAACAACTGGCTGCGGCAAGAACCGTGGCAGGACGAGAACCACCAGGTGATACCCAACTTCGTGCAGAACATTGCCGAAAGACAACCGTTCTACAAAGCCTTGCAGGCCAAGTTCCCTAACGACCCCGACTCCGTGGCCTATTACTACAAGGAGTGGAAACACCCCGTCAAGGTGTTCGACTACGAAAAGGGCACAGTCACCAAGAACATGACATCCGAGGACTCCATCAAGTACATGGTGACGTTCATGCACTGTGCCATGGTAGCCATGGAGCCGCAAACCGGAGCCGTGAAGGCATGGGTGGGCGACATCGACTTCAAGACCTGGAAATATGACAAGGTGACCGCACAGCGACAGCCAGGATCTACGTTCAAACTCTTTGTCTACACCGAAGCAATGAACGAGGGACTGACACCGTGCGACAAGCGCCGCGACGAATATATCTCGCTGCAAGTGTACGACAAGAAGAAGCACGAGATGACCACCTGGACGCCAAGCAACGCCAACGGGTCGTTCTCGGGCGACTCGATACCGCTGAAAAGCGCATTTGCAAAGAGCATCAACTCCGTGGCAGTGCGCCTCGGACAAGAATTGGGCATCAAGAACATCATCGAGACAGCCAAAAAGATGGGCATCGAAAGTCCGCTCGACGAAGAGCCCTCGCTGGCACTCGGCGCAAGCGACGTGAACCTGCTCGAGATGGCCGGAGCCTACTGTACCATTGCCAACAACGGCCAGCACCACCGTCCGGTACTGGTGACACGCATCGTGGACAGCGACGGCAACGAGGTGTACAAAGAGCAGAGCACGCCCGAGCAGGTCATCCCCTACAAGAGCGCATTCCTCATGCAGAAGATGCTGATGAGCGGCACCCACGACGGAGGGGGCACGTCCGTGAGTTTCTCGGCTGCCGAATATGCCGGCAACTCATTCCGCGACACCGACTGGGGCGGCAAGACCGGAACGACCAACAACCACTCGGACGCATGGTTCATGGGCGTAAGTCCCAATCTGGTGGTAGGCGCCTGGGTAGGCGGCGAGTACCGCAGCATCCATTTCCGCACCGGTGCCCTGGGCCAGGGTTCCAAGACCGCCTTGCCCATCTGTGGCTATTTCATCCACTCGCTGATGGCCGACGCGGCATTTGCCAAATACCACGCCAAGTTCCAGGCACCTGCCGACGAGAGCATCACGAAGGACATGTACGACTGCCAGCCTTACTATGCGCCCGTGCGCAACGACTCGTCGAGCCTCGAGCGCGACAGCATCATGGTTACCGACGAGGAGATTGTGCTCGACGAAAACGGCAACCCCATTTCGCAACCGGTGCAAAGCGGCGCGAACAACAAGGAAAAGGCAGAAAACGGTACTGAAAAGAAACGGAAAACAGAGGAGGCCGTAAGCTTCGACAATCTGTAGAGCGATTATGCCGAACACCACCGAAACGCCTGTAGACCTCGACAACGAAGAACTTCAGCAGGCTCTTCAAATCATACAGTTTACCCGTCGTTCGCTTTTCCTTACAGGAAAGGCGGGGACGGGTAAATCCACTTTCCTGCGATACATTGCCTCGCACACCAAGAAGAAACACGTCATTCTGGCTCCCACGGGCATTGCCGCCATCAACGCCGGCGGCTCCACACTGCACAGTTTCTTCAAACTTCCTTTCCACCCGCTCCTGCCCAACGATAGCCAGTATTCGCCCCGCAACATACGCAACACACTGAAATACAACGGCGAGAAGATAAAGATTATCCGCGAACTGGAACTTATCATCATCGACGAAATCAGTATGGTACGCGCCGACATCATCGATTTCATCGACAAGGTGCTGCGCATCTACTGCCGCAACATGCGCGAACCGTTCGGCGGCAAGCAACTGTTGCTCGTGGGCGACATCTACCAGTTGGAACCCGTGGTGAAAGAGGAAGACCGCCAACTGCTGCGTCCCTTCTACCCGTCGGCCTTTTTCTTCGACGCCAAGACCTTCCAGCAGATGCGCCTCATATCCATCGAGCTTAAGAAGGTGTACCGGCAAACCGACCCCACGTTTATCAACATTCTCGACCACATCCGCATTTCGCAGGTCTCGGCGCACGACCTGTCACTGATCAACGAACGCGTCGGAAAAGACAACCGCGAAGAACCCGTTGACGGAGACGACCATCCCCGACAACTGTCCATCACGCTTTCGGCGCGGCGCGACACCGTAGACTTCATCAACAACCAGAAGCTGGCCAACCTCCCCGGCGACACGGAGGTGTTCAACGGCTACATCGAAGGCGAATTTCCAGCATCTAACCTGCCCACCCCCAAGGAACTGGAGCTTAAAGTGGGCGCCCAGGTGCTTTTTGTCAAAAACGACATGGAACGCCGCTGGGTCAACGGCACTTTGGGCACCGTTGTCGGTTTCGACGACGACACACACGACCGCATCTATGTGCTTACCGAGGACGGCACCGAACTGGATGTGGAACGCGAAAAATGGAGCAACGTGAAATATGCGTTCAACGAAAAGGAAAAGAAAATCGAAGAGCAGGAACTCGGCACATATACCCAGTTCCCCCTGCGGCTGGCTTGGGCCATCACCATACACAAAAGCCAGGGACTGACGTTCAACCATGTAAAGATCGATTTCACGGGCGGCGTGTTTGCCGGCGGACAGACCTATGTGGCCTTGTCGCGCTGCACGTCGCTCAAGGGCATCACCCTAACCAACCCCATACAACGCAACGAGATATTCGTGCGTTCCGAAGTGCTGCATTTCGCACAGAGCTACAACGACCAGACCACCATCAGCCTGGCCCTCAAGCAGTCGAAAGCCGACAAGGAATACTGGGATGCGGTGCAGGCATACGACCGCGGCGACATGCAAGCCGCACTCGATGCCTTCTTCCTGGCCATTCACAGCCGCTACGACATCGAAAAACCGGCAGCCAAAAGACTGATCCGGCGCAAGCTAAACCTCGTGAACGTGCAACGCAGCAAAATAGCCGACCTGCAAAACCAGCTCAGACAAAAGGACGAATACCTCAAAAAACTGGCCGTCGAATATGTCGTGATGGGAAAGGAGTGCGAAACGGAGAAAATGCACGATGCCGCCATCCGCAACTACGAAAAGGCGCTCACCCTGTACCCCGACATACCCGAAGCCAAGCGCAGACTGAAAAAGCTGAAAAAGCGGCAAACGAAAGATGACTGACGGCCTTGCGGCAGCTAACAAACCGCAGTGCAATAGCTATCGAACCGCAACGTGAAAGCTATCGAATCGCAGTGCGATAACTACCGAACCGCAACGCCATACGATATCTTTCGCAAACACGCCGCATCCGGCACAGCCCGCGTACAGCCCATCTCCCCCAAACCTGATAGTACACGGGCATGAACGGTTTTAGCCAAACGGAATAAATTTTCCTTTCCATCCAGTCGGCTTCAAGGCATATATACCTCCCCCAAAAGCGACTTGAAAAGCGACACTGTATGATTGATACAAGACTAAGAGTTTTCAGAAGTGTAGCAACCCAACTAAGCTTCACCAAGGCTGCCAACGAGTTGTTTATCAGCCAACCAGCGATTACAAAACATATACAGGAGTTGGAAAAGGAATATGGGGTGCGGTTGTTTGACAGAATCGGCAATCGCATCCAACTTACCCGTGCCGGCAAACTGCTCCTCGACCATGCCTGCAAAATCATAGATGCCTATCACGACATGGACTTCGATATGAAGAAATTGAGCCAAAAGTCGGAAGGCGAACTTCGCATCGGTGCCAGCACTACCATTTCGCAATATGTCCTGCCTGAGATGATAGCGAGATTCAGAAGCCAATACCCCGACATCCGGCTCACCTTATTGAGCGGCAACTCACATGAGATAGAGGGTGCCCTTGCATCGGGGCGCATCGACTTGGGCATGATTGAAGGCATCAAAAGACAGCAGCAATTCAAGTATACCCCCTTTATGGACGATGAACTCGTGGCAATGGTGTGTTCCGAAAACCATTTGGCTGGGAAAGATGAAATTTCGCTCGATGAACTGCGGCAAACGCCAATGGTATTGAGAGAACTGGGCTCCGGCACCCTGGACGTGATAGAACATGCCCTACAAGCCCACGGTATCGCACTTTCAGACTTGAACATCGAGATGAACTTTGGTACCACGGAGGGCATCAAGCACTTTGTGGAACATTCCGACAGTATGGGCATCATCAGCATCAGAGCCATCTATCAGGAAGTTTATGCCAACAAGTTCAAAATCCTGGATATACAGAACTGCAAGATTCTGCGCAAGTTTTGCTTCGTGGAAAAGAGAGGGGCAACGGCAGGGATTGCCAGGATGTTCAAATCGTTCATAACCAAAGGTTATAGCGGATAGTTATTCTGTAAATACAACTTCTCATATTTTTACCTACCTTTGCACCCGCAAATTATCAGAAAAGACATGATATTATCAGAACAAAGGAGCAGTATGCTGCATGGTGTGCTGCTCATCACACTTTTCGCCTGTGCTGCCTTCTACATCGGCGAAATGGTTTGGGTGAAGGCTTTATCATTGAGCCCCATGGTTGTGGGCATCATCATCGGCATGCTTTATGCCAACAGCCTGCGCAACAACCTGCCCGACACATGGGTTCCCGGCATTAAATTCTGTTCCAAGCGCATTCTTCGTACTGGTATCATTCTCTATGGTTTCAAGCTAACCTTCCAGGATGTGATGCAGGTGGGCCTGTCTGCCATCCTCATGGATGCTGTCATCGTCTGCGGAACCATCGGCTTGGGAGTTTTGTTCGGCAGACTGCTGAAGATAGACCGCAGCATCGCGTTGCTCACTTCCTGCGGTAGTGCCATCTGCGGTGCGGCGGCAGTGCTGGGTGTAGACGGTGCCATTCGCCCCAAGCCTTACAAGACGGCGGTGGCAGTGGCCACGGTGGTCATCTTCGGAACGCTGTCCATGTTTCTCTACCCTATCCTTTACCGTGCCGGCATCTTTGATTTGTCGCCAGAGACGATGGGACTCTTCACCGGAGCTACGGTTCATGAGGTAGCGCATGTGGTAGGAGCCGCCAATGCCATGGGAACGGAAGTGAGCAACACGGCTATCATTGTAAAGATGATTCGTGTGATGATGTTGGTTCCCGTCTTGTTGGTCATCGCTTGGGCTGTGGCAAGAAACATCAGCAAAGCCAGTTCAACGGATACAAACAACACCCCAAAGGAAAAGGCCAGTATTACCATTCCCTGGTTCGCCATTTTCTTTTTGGTTGCCATCGGCTTCAATTCTCTCGGTCTGTTGCCAGAGAACATGGTGACATGGATAAACCAGCTTGACACCTTCCTCCTGACCATGGCTATGGCAGCGCTTGGCGCAGAAACCAGCATCGACAAGTTTAAGAAAGCAGGGTTCAAACCATTCCTCCTTGCCGCCCTTCTTTATTGTTGGCTCATCGGTGGAGGCTATTGCCTGGTCAAGTTTATCATGCCTTATATAGGACTTGCCGATTAATTTCCTTGGCGAGCAGTCGAGCCATTTCCTTTCGTGCTTCAATCGGCGTGTCGTCAAGTGCCTCAAGGCCGCATTCTATAGGTACGGGCAACAGAAGAGCTACAACCACCCGCTGGGACGACCGCCCAAGGAAGAGAACGACGGCCATGCGGAGGATAAAAAGAGAGCCATAGGCGAGAGAAATGAGGTAGAAGGAACCGTTGGGACCTTCAAGAGGGTCTCCAATATAGAACACTTTTCCCCAAACGCATTGCCAAATATATTTCGGATGAAAATCATAGAGCAACACCTCGCAGGAAAACACCGGCAGTCGGACTGCGAAGACGGCATCGTCGTCACGGCCGACTATGTGGCGGTAATCGACGGCAGTACCAGCAAGTCACCCGTACGGATAAATCCACACACAACGAACGGGCGGGCGTGCATGCTGGCAGTGGCCGACTTCATAGCCCGTCTGGCTCCCGATGCCACAGTCGGCCAGTTCTGCGAGCAGGTCACGGCGCATATCCACGCGCTTTACCCGGCCGACGACAGCCGGCCGAGGCTGCACCCCGAAGAACGGTTGTGCGCCAGTGCCGTAGTCTACAGCAGATTGCGGCACGAGATATGGATGGTAGGCGACTGCCAATGTATGGTCGACGGACTCCTCTACCAGAACGGCAAACCCTGCGAGGAGTTGCTGGCCCGCCGCCGCGCCGATGCCTTCGGCCAAGCCCTGAAGGACCACCCCGACATGGTGCGCAACGGACAGCTCGCACACGACTACGCCCGCGACACCATCTTGCCGGCACTCGTGGAAAGCATGGCAGAAGAGAACGTGACCTACGCCGTCATCGACGGTTTCCCGGTTTACATGCCCGGCGTAAAGGTAGTGCAACCCGACCACTCGTACGCGGAGATTGTGCTGGCCTCCGACGGCTACCCCTTCCTCCACCCCACCCTGCAGGCAAGCGAAGCGGCATTGATGACCCAGTTGGCCTCCGACCCCTACTGCGTCCGCACGTTCGTTGCCACCAAGGGACTGATGGAGGGCAATGTGTCGTTCGACGACCGTGCCTATGTGCGTTTCCGGCCGTAAGGCGGGCTACACACTGGCCACAGACGGCTCCCGGACGGAAAAGACAGGCCACGGAATGGCACTATCATCCATATTTTTTGTAATTTTGCACAAAAATTGATTTCCGCCCATGAGATACTTCACTTGGATACGTTTCGACGGAACCGCATACCACGGATGGCAGATACAGCCCAACGGCATGTCGGTGCAGCAAAAGATGCAGGAGAGCCTGTCGCTGCTGTTGCGCCGACCGATTGAGGTGGTGGGCGCCGGGCGCACCGATGCCGGCGTGCATGCCAACCAGATGGTGTGCCATTTCGATAGCCCGCAACCCATAGATGCCGACCAGCTGTGCTACAGGCTGGCCCGTGTGCTGCCGCGCGACATATCGTGCGAAAAGATAGCGGCCGTGGACGACGAAATGCACGCACGTTTCTCAGCCCGCCGGCGTGTGTACCGCTATTTCATCCACACGCGGCGCGACCCATTCCTGCGCCACCACTCGGTAGAAATGCACTGGCCGCTCGATTTCGAACGGATGAACCGGGCAGCAGCTCAACTGTTGACGGTCAGCGATTTCAAGGCTTTCTGCAAGGCCGGAGCCGACAACAAAACCACCCTCTGCAACGTGACCACCGCCCAATGGGTGCAGACCGGCCAGCACACCTACTATTTCGAGATAGCAGCCAACCGGTTTCTGCGCAACATGGTGCGCGCGGTGGTGGGCACGCTGGTCGATGTAGGGCGCGGCCGTATCAGTCTGGAGCAGTTCGACAGCATACTGCACGGCGGAACGCGGTCGGATGCCGGCGAGTCGATGCCGGCCAACGGCCTCTTCCTGTGGCAGATAGATTATTAACGGCAAAAGATTTTCATTCAGGATATGTGGTTGGTATTAGCTTTCCTCTCAGCTACACTGCTGGGATTTTATGATTCGTTCAAAAAGAAATCGCTTCTCGACAACGCCGTCATCCCCGTGCTGTTTCTCAACACGGTGTTCTCGTCGCTCATCTTCCTTCCCTTCATCGCACTTTCTTACACCGATGTTCTGCCTGCCACATCGCTTTTCCATGTGGGGCACGGCGGATGGGAAATGCACAAGTACATCATTCTCAAGAGTTTCATCGTACTGTCGAGCTGGATATTCGGGTATTTCGGCATGAAACACCTGCCGCTGACCATCGTGGGACCCATCAACGCCACCCGGCCGGTCATGGTGTTGGTGGGGGCGCTACTGGTGTTCGGCGAAAGCCTCAACGCATGGCAATGGACGGGTGTACTGCTGGCCGTGGCCTCCTTTTTCCTGCTGAGCCGCTCGGGCAAGAAAGAAGGCATCGACTTCGAGCACAACCGCTGGATAGGGTTCATCGTGCTGGCAGCGGTATTGGGAGCCATCAGCGGCCTCTACGACAAGTACCTCATGGCCAATCCCGAAGACGGCGGCGTGGGCATCGACCGCATGGCCGTACAATCGTGGTACAACATCTACCAGATGGCCATGATGGGTACTATGATGGCCATCCTCTGGTGGCCTCACCGCAAACAAACCACCCCCTTCCGCTGGGACTGGTGCATCATCGGCATCAGCCTCTTCCTGAGCGCAGCCGACTTTGCCTACTTCTATGCGCTAAGCCTGCCCGGAGCTATGATTTCCATCGTGTCGATGATACGGCGCGGCAGCGTCATCGTCAGTTTTCTCTTCGGCGGACTGTTCTTCCACGAGCGCAATCTCCGTTCGAAAGCCGTCGACCTCGCACTGGTGCTGCTGGGCATGATTTTCCTTTATATCGGCAGCAAGTAAAAATCAGCCGCAAGGTTTAGTCGCAAATTCTTTGCAATCTGAAAGTAAAACCGTATCTTTGCAAAAGGATTTGTTCAGAACGACCGCATTTCATTCATCATTGAAAACGAATTACAATGGCACGCAATATTTTTAAGGGATTGGGCATAGCCCTCATCACTCCATTCACACCCGATGGGGAAGTTGACTACAAGTCGCTCAAACGTCTCGTGGAACACCAGATCAACCATGGGGCCGATTTCCTCTGCATACTGGCCACCACGGCCGAAGCCCCTTGCCTGTCGCACGACGAGAAGGAGAAAATCACCCAGCTGATCCGTGAAGTGGTGAACGGGCGCATCCCCATTCTGAAATACTGCGGCGGCAACAACACGGCTGCGGTCATCGACGAAATGCAGTCGACCGACTGGACGGGCATCGACGGCATACTGAGCATCTGCCCTTACTACAACAAGCCATCGCAGGAAGGCTTGTACCAGCATTTCAAAGCCATCGCAGCAGCCAGTCCGCTGCCCCTCGTGCTCTACAACGTGCCGGGCCGCACCGGCGTGAACATGAAGGCCGCCACCACCCTGCGACTGGCGCACGAATGCGAGAACATCGTGGCCATCAAAGAAGCTGCCGGCAGTCTGGAGCAGGTCGACGAGATCATTTTCAACAAGCCCGACCGCTTCGATGTCATCAGCGGCGACGACGCCCTCACCTTCTCCATGGTTGCCAGCGGCGCAGCCGGTGTCATATCGGTCATCGGCAATGCCCTGCCGAAAGAGTTCTCGCGCATGATACGGCTGGAGTTCAAAGGCGAATATGAACCCGCCCGCAAAATCCACCACATGTTCACAGAGCTTTACAGCCTCCTATTTGTCGACGGCAATCCGGCGGGCGTAAAGGCACTGCTCAATGACATGGGCTTCATCGAAAACCAACTGCGCCTGCCGCTTGTTCCTACAAAGATTGAGACCAAACAGAAAATGGCCGACATCCTCGAGCGCCTCCGCCTGTAAAAAGGCTAAGCACAAACCACGTCCGCAGACAATGAGAAGGATAAAACACCCGACACATTCTGCGGACATGCCACAAGCCAAGGCTCTCGTTTTTGGAGTTTCTTTCAGAAAAAAAGAGGCGTTTTGTTTGGATGATAAAAGGTAAAGTGGTAAATTTGCAAATGAAAAGGAGAAACCTTTTGGGAGTTGTATCGGTTCGATTGGGATACTCATCAAATTACAATGAAAACTGAGACGCTTCTCTTGCCAATGGCGGGCCACATAAATCGCATTTGCGACTAAGCATTGTTGCCGGTGGATTACAAAGACGGAGGGCTCTCACAACTTATATAGCTGGAGTTTTCATCACATCATCGGTATGATTCCCTTTTTACTATCGGAGAATTGAGTCATGAGGATTGCCTCACCTCAGTTCTCCTTTTTAATTTACTGAAACCAATGTTTAGCGGAATAGTAGAAGAGATGGCGACCGTAGTCGCCGTGAAAAAGTATCAGGGGAATATGGACTTCGTCCTGCGGTGCTCGTTCGTCGACGAACTCAAAATCGACCAAAGCGTAGCGCACAACGGCGTTTGCCTTACAGTGGTGGCCATCGCCAATGGAACCTATACCGTTACGGCCATGAAGGAAACGCTCGGCCGCAGCAACCTCGGGCAGCTACAGCCGGGCGACAGCGTGAACGTAGAGCGGTCGATGATGATGAACGGACGCCTCGACGGCCACATCGTGCAAGGCCATGTGGACGAAACGGCTACCTGCGTGGACATGGACGATGCCGACGGCAGCACCTATTTCAAGTTCCGCTACAAGGCCGACCGCGAAATGGCGCAACGGGGCTATTTCACGGTAGACAAAGGTTCGGTAACGGTCAACGGCGTGTCGCTCACCGTGGTCAACCCTACAGACGACACCTTCCAAGTGGCCATCATACCCTACACACGCCAGCACACCAATTTCCGTGATATCAAGGTAGGCTCGGTTGTCAACATCGAGTTCGACATTCTGGGCAAGTACATTAGCCGTCTGAACCATTTTCAATAAGACCTACAAAATGCATAATACCGAATTATCATACGAGGAAAAGTTGGAAGATGCAAGATGGAAAGAAGTGAGAACTCGTATTTTGCGCAGAGATAAACATACCTGTCAAATGTGTGGTACAACGGAGCTTCTTAATGTTCATCATAGATATTATATCTTTCAAAAAAGAACCATGGGAATATTGTGATAATGCTCTTATAACATTGTGTCAATCATGTCATAAAATGGTGCATGACACTTTACCTTCCCTTGTATATACGCAAAAGGGTAGCGTTCTAAGACCTATGAATTTTACTCCTTGTACAAGGTGTAATGGATATGGATATTTGTCGGAGTATAAGTATATCCAAAATGGAATATGTTTTAGATGCAGAGGATTAAAATACGAGGAATTAATTACTAAGTCCTTTAACTCTGTCGACGAGTATATAGATAACAATAGTAAGGTTTACGATTCTATTGAATCCAATGATGTAAATGAAGCAGTGGATATTTTTCAAAAGGGTAAATCATTACATATAGAAGGAAAATTAAAAGAAGCAAAAGAATATTATCTTCGTGCAGCCCTATTAGGATATGGCAAGGCTCAAAATAATATTGGGCTCTTGTTGGAAGACGAAGGCGACTTCGTAGGTGCAAAAAGATGGTTGTTGTATTCTGCTATGCAAGGTATTGAACAAGCAAAGAACAATATCATCAACCTATTTCGGAAAATTGATAAAACAAACCCAGTCTTTAACAATTGGTGCAACATCGTGCGAGATAAAAAAGAGATTCAATGTCAAGAAGCATTTTTGACAATCGCACGGTTCTTGGATGAGAAAACTGAAGAGTATAATATGCCTCCACTTATGTCAGTTTTGGAATCAATGGCTACTATAATAGAATTTGCCAATGAGGGACACGAATTAGCTACTCGAATACTTGATAAGTATAAAATAAAAGATGTATTTGACGAATTCATGACCAAATTCCTAAATGGTGATATTGAAGAAGAATAGTGAATGTTTTTTAGATACCAGATATAATCCATACAAACGTTCATTAGAGGCGCACAGCATCATGCCGTTGGTTGCGGCAAAAGCCGGGGCGAGATTTCTCTCGCCTTGGCTTTTGCCTTCTTTTGTAGCTTAGCGGCGGAACACGTAGCCATCATCGAAGTAATAGTCCGACATGAAGAGATCCCATGCGTAACGCTTGTAATCAAAATAGTACGAGAGAGATACGGGAACGAACAAGACTAATAACCCCAAAAATCAACGTAAAAGAAATCTCTTATTAATAAAAGATAATCTACTTATTACAAACATTTTAAATTCCGAGGTAAATTTTCATTGTGACTCGCATGGGGCTCGAACCCATGACCCCAACATTAAAAGTGTTGTGCTCTACC
>CAVKJH010000022.1:0-15018 GCA_963656755.1 bacterium | reverse complement strand
TAGCGCTCCTGGTTTGGGACCAGGTGGTCGCAGGTTCGAATCCTGTCGCCCCGACGCAAGACTATCATCAAGTAGGAGAAAAGCCGACAGGTTTTTCTCCTACTTTCATTTTGTACCCCCCAAGGCCACGTACATTCATGCTACGGCCACCGGACATCGCCGCATAGTGGGGCGCACGCATTTCCCCACGACCAGCCCGCATGGTAAACAGACCACCCCGGGCCATAGCTGCAAAAAGCCGCATCGCAATAGGGCGATGCGGCTTTCTACGTCGTGGCCGTAAAAAAAGAAATCCGCCGCAATTTGCTGGAATTGCGACGGAAAAACAATGTTTATTTAATGATGCCTTGTTCTACGAAAATCTTCTTGAGAGCCTGTACGCCTTCTTCCACTTGTTCGATGGAATGTGAAGCCATCAAGGCAAACCGCACCAGCGTATCCTGCGGAGCGCAAGCGGGCGGGATGACGGGGTTGATGAACACACCGGCGTCGAATGCAAGCTTGGTAACCATGAATGTCTTCTCGATGTCGCGCACATACAGAGGAATAATCGGGCTCTCGGTCTCGCCGATTTCAAAGCCTTCCTCGCGGAAACGGTTCAGTGCATAGTGTGTAACATCCCACAGATGCTGCAGCCGTTCGGGCTCGTTCTGCAGAATGTGCAGGGCTTCGAGTGCGGCAGCCGTAGCGGCAGGAGTGTCGCTGGCCGAGAAGATGTAGGTGCGGGTGGTATGACGCAGGTAATTGATGGTATCCTTGTCGGCTGCGATGAAACCGCCGATTGATGCCAGACTTTTCGAGAACGTTCCCATGATGAGGTCCACCTCGTCGGACAGTCCGAAATGGTCGCATACGCCGCGGCCCTGTTTGCCGAACACGCCCAGTCCGTGAGCCTCATCGACCATGATGGAACAATTGTACTTGTGCTTCAGCTCCACGATGGCAGGCAGGTTGGCCAAATCGCCCTCCATTGAGAACACGCCGTCAACCACAATCAGTTTTACGGCCTCTTGGGGCAGCTTGGCCAGCACGCGCTCCAGGTCGGCCATGTCGTTGTGCTTATAGTGCAGCTGGGTGGCAAAGCTCAACCGGCGTCCGTCGACAATCGATGCATGGTCGCGGTCGTCGCAAATGAGATAGTCGCCACGGCCCACGACGGCGGGGATGACACCCGAATTGACGAAGAATCCCGTAGAGAAGCAGAGAGCCTCATCCTTGTGTTCAAAGGCGGCAAGCTCCTTTTCCAACTGTACATGGATGTCGAGCGTTCCGTTGAGGAAACGGCTGCCGGCGCATCCCGACCCATACTTGTCGAGCGCCTTCTTGGCAGCTTCGATGATACGGTCGTCGCCGGTAAGACCCGTGTATGCGTTGCTTCCGAACATCAGCACCTTATGGCCGCCCATCGTCACTACAGGTCCTTGTTTACTTGTGATTTCGCGGAAATAAGGATAAACACCGGCCTCCATGTACTTTTGGGGCACACGGTAGTTTTTGTATCTTTCTTGTAATTGTCCCATCATTAAAAATAGGTGTAGTAAATCTACGTGTTATACATTTAGGCCACAAAGTTAGTGTTTTTTTTCTATATAAGGAACAAAAAGCACAGAAATCGCTTTCCGACTACAAAAATAGCCATGAAAAAAGCCAAAACAAAATTATTTGCATTAATTTTGCATTATGAAAAAGCGCATCCTGTTTATTATCAACCCCATATCGGGAACCGTCAGCAAGGCAGGCATTCCGGAGGCCATCGAGGCCCATCTCGACCATGACCTCTACGACTACCGCATTGTGGAGACGAAATATGCGGGGCATGCAGCCTCGATAGCGCGCGATGCCAGCGTGGAGGGGGTCGACGTGGTGGTGGCCATCGGAGGCGACGGCACCGTCAACGAGGTGGCGCGCGGCATCGTCCACACCAACACGGCGCTAGGCATCATCCCGTGCGGTTCGGGCAACGGCCTGGCCCGGCACCTGCTGCTGCCGCTCAACGTGCGGAAAAGCATCGAAATCATCAACCGTTACGAGGTGCACGACCTCGACTACGGCATCATCAACGAATACCCGTTCTTCTGCACATGCGGCGTGGGGTTCGACGCCTTTGTCAGCCAGAAGTTCGCCAAGGCCGGGAAACGCGGCCCCATCACCTACGCGCAGAAGATTCTGGAAGAGGGCACCAAGTACAAGCCCGAGACCTACGAGGTCGAAGCCGACGGCATCAGCACCAGTTACCAGGCGTTCCTCATATCGTGCGCCAACGCATCGCAGTACGGCAACAACGCCTACATAGCCCCGCAGGCATCGATGAGCGACGGTTTTATGGACGTGGTCATCATGGAACCGTTCGACATTCTGGACGCTCCGCAGATTGCCATCGACATGTTCAGCAAGACGCTCGACAAAAGTTCGAAAATCAAAAGTCTACGCACACGCCACCTGCACATACACCGCTCGCAGCCCGGCGTTATCCACTACGACGGCGACCCCGTCATGACCGGGTGCGACATCGACGTGCGCATCGAGCCGAAAGGCATCAAAATCATCGTGAACCCCGACGGCGACAAGCGACAACGGCAGCCCAACCTGCTGCAGACCACCACCTGCGAGCTGTTCAACGACATGAGCGCCATCCGCAAGGATTTCTTTACCCAAACGCAAAGGGGCGTGCGCCTGGCCAAACTCATACAGCGCAAAATAGAGCGCAACCTGCCCGGTCTTAATTAGCGACACCGATTGCCGACGGGCAAAAAAAGTTCTGAAACGGTTTTACAAATCATGCGCCAAAAATCGCTTATCGGCAAACAGCCAGTTGCCTGCAAGCAAATGCGCCATTTTTAACCATCCCACGCTATCGCCTCTGTTCCATATACTTGAACACTAAACGAACATTCCGGCCTTCCGGCCTTTTGTTTTCCGTTGACCAAAGGGCATCCGCGGGGTTGCGGTTTGCCGCATATCGCAGGGCGAACAGTGCCCCAACATACCGCCGCAGCACACATGCGGCTATGCGAAAGAGGGTCTTTCGCCGAACACTTTTATCCCCACCTATATTTCAGCCGCCTTTTTCGGGCTTTCAGGAACGGCCGCTCCCTGTTACGGCCGCTATTTGTCCACTTCCCGAAGTGTTAAAATCACAGACATAAATTTTACAAACGTTTCGATTTCGGACCATGTGTTTGAAAACCGCCACCCCAAAGAGGCAATGACAACAAATAGCAGGAAACAGAAAGCGGCCATCCGAAAGCGGAAAGGGAACCCCCAACCGGGCCAGACTGTACTCAGCGTATATAAAAATCTTTCGTAAGTGCCGCATACCATTCGCTACGATTCCCGTCAGTGCCGAGCAGACAGTGTTCGGAACGCACCAACGGCAACGTGCAGTCTTTCGAGAAAGCCAGCAACTGTCTTTTGAACGGCTTGCGCAAGGTGGTCTGTATTTTCGTCTGCCTCACCATCCTGAACCCTGACAGACAGGCCGTTTCGGAAAAACGGTCAACGACCTCGGCGGGAAGCACCACACTAAGCTGTCCGGCGCCGGTCAGCCACCGGTCGGCAAACCGGATGATGTCAGCAAACGACAAGTCCACATCGTGACGCGCCAAGGTACGCTGACTGTCGGGAGCGCGCAGACTGTCAACAAAAAATGGCGGATTGCTCACCATGCTGTCGTACGGCGCATCGGGTACAAAATCCTGCAAACGGCAGGGGTGTATCTTGACCTGCGCAAACGGCCATGCATTCTCTGCGGCCTGCACCGCTGCCTGCCCGTCGGCCTCAACCCCATCGACGCAAGCCTGCGGAAAGCGCTGGGCCATCATGAGCGCAATCAAGCCCGTGCCGGCCCCGATGTCGAGTATGCGCCGGCCGCCGGCCGCCCATGCGCCCACCAGCACACCGTCGGTACCCACCTTCATGGCGCACTGTCCCTGCCGTATGTCAAAGCGGCGAAACGAAAAAACGTCTTTTGTCATTGCTTTTCTCCTTGGTTCAACATCATGGATAACGCATGCAGACACATAATTATTTCACACACGATAGCAAAAGCGCAAATTTTACCAACGCGAAACAAAGAATGTCGAAGTTTATTAGTAACTTTGCACGCTATCCGTTCGGACAGCAAGAAAACGACAGTTATTCCAGACGGGTTGCGGCAATCACGGCCAACGCGTCTCCTGACTTTGTACGTCCCGGCTTCCCTACCCTCGCCCGGCAAGTATGGTGCGCCGCACCAGGGAACAAGAAACGGAACGATGACGGACGAAAGCAAAAAACGGCCGGAAGCATCCCGCCCACAGACAATTTTGAATCAACGCGTGACAAAGCATAACGCGCACTTAGGATAAACCAATGAGTAACATGCCCAATACGTCCATACAAATGTTTGCCGACTACGAAGGCGACATCAACAACCTCCTCCAAACCGAAGCCCCCGAAGAAATCCCCATTCTTGCCACGCGCAACATGGTGGTATTCCCGGGTGTGCTCGTGCCCATCTTCATCGGCAGAAAGGAGAGTGTGAGCCTCATCCGCAAACTGTCCAACTCGAGCGACTCCATCTGCGCCATCTTCTCGCAGAAGAATGCCGAGGTCGACGCCCCCAAGGCCAAAGACCTCTACCGCATCGGCGTATACGCCCACCTGGTACGCGTCATCGACATGCCCGGCAGCGACAACATGACGGCCATCTTCCAAGCCCACGGCCGCTGCACGCTCGACAAGATCGTGGCCACGAAGCCTTTCCTCAAGGCCAAAGTGACGAGGTCGGACGATGCCATGCCCACCGACATCAGCAAAGAGCTGCAAGCCATCATCGACGACGTGCGCAGCACAACCGCCAAGCTCATCAAAAGCAACGAGGACATCCCCAACGAGACGATGATGACGCTGAAGAACATCTCCAACGACTTGCTGCTCATCAATTTCCTGTGCACCACCCTGCCCTTCAGCCCCAACGACAAGATCAAACTGCTGGGCATGGACGACATCAGCGAACGGGCCATCGGACTGCTCAAGCTGGAGAACCGCGACATACAACTGCAGGAACTCAAAAACCAGATACGGCAGAAAACGCACGAAGACCTGGACGAGCAGCAGCGCGAGTACTTCCTGCAGCAGCAGATGAAAAACATCAAGGAAGAGCTGGGCGGCGACGACAAGTCGCCCGAGAAGAAAGAGCTCCAGACCAAGGCCAAGGACAAGCTGTGGAACGAGGAGGTCAAACGACTGTTCTACAAGGAGCTCGACAAGCTCGACCTGTTCAACCAGCAAAGCCCCGAGTACAGCGTGCAGCTCAACTACCTGCAGCAGATGGTGGCGCTGCCCTGGAACGAATATACCGACGACAACCTTGACCTGAAGCGGGCCAAGCGCATACTCGACCACGACCACTACGGCATGGAAAAGGTGAAGGAGCGCATACTCGAATACCTAGCCGTGCTGAAACTGCGCGGCGACCTCAAGTCGCCCATCATCTGCCTGTACGGCCCGCCGGGAGTGGGCAAGACATCGCTGGGCAAAAGCATTGCCGCAGCCATGAAGCGCAAGTATGTGCGCATGTCGCTCGGCGGACTGCACGACGAGAGCGAGATACGCGGACACCGCCGCACCTACGTGGGGGCCATGCCCGGACGCATCATCAAAAGCATACAGAAGGCCGGATCGTCCAACCCCGTCTTTATCCTCGACGAGATAGACAAGGTGACCCAGAACGCCATCAACGGCGACCCGTCGTCGGCACTGCTCGAAGTGCTCGACCCCGAACAGAACAACGCGTTCCACGACAATTTCCTTGACGTGGACTACGACCTGTCGAAGGTACTCTTCATCGCTACGGCCAACGACCTCAGCACATTGCCCGCGCCGCTGCTCGACCGCATGGAAATCATCGAGGTTCCGGGCTATGTGACCGAAGAAAAGGTGGAGATAACCAAAAGGCACCTCATACCGCGCGAACTGGAAAACACGGGATTCGGCACACTCGACATAAAGCCCGCGTTCACCAAGGCAACGCTTGAAAAGATCATCGAGCAGTACACGCGCGAGAGCGGCGTGCGTCAACTGGAGAAACAGATCAACAAGGCCCTGCGCAAGATGGCCCTCATCTATGCCACAGACGGCAGTCTGCCCTATGCAAAGGTGCAGCCCTCGCAACTGGAAGACCTGTTGGGAAAGCCGCCTTTCTACCGCGACGCGTACCAGGGCAACAGCGATGCCGGTGTGGTGACCGGACTGGCCTGGACCAGCGTGGGCGGCGAAATACTGTTTATCGAAACCAGTCTCAACAAGGGACACGGCAGCCGCCTGACCCTGACGGGCAACCTGGGCGAAGTGATGAAAGAGTCGGCCATGATTGCCCTACAGTATGTCAAGGCACATGTGGACCAACTGTCCATCGACTACCGCATCTTCGACAACTGGGACATCCACATCCATGTGCCCGAAGGTGCCACACCGAAGGACGGCCCCTCGGCCGGCATCACCATAGCCACCTCCATCGCCTCGGCCATCACGCAACGCAAAGTGCGGAAAAACACGGCCATGACCGGCGAGATAACACTGCGCGGCAAAGTGCTGCCCGTGGGCGGCATCAAGGAGAAAATCCTGGCGGCCAAACGGGCGGGCATGACCGATATCGTCATCTGCAAGGAAAACCGGAAGGATATCGACGAGATTGCCGAGAACTACCGCAGCGGACTGACGTTCCACTATGTGGAAACCATCCAGGAGGTTTGGGACTTCGCCCTCACCGACGAACTGGTAGACAAGCCACTCGAGTTCGTACGGAAGAACGAGGAACCCATAGGCTTCCGGGCCATCGCACAATAGTTTAAAGGGGTGCATACCCCACCCCAAACACATTTACCATTCAAGATGAAATTCGAACTGCAACATACCGATAAAGCCTCCGATGCACGTGCCGGCCTGATTACCACGGCCCACGGGCAGATACAGACCCCCATCTTCATGCCGGTAGGCACCTGCGGATCGGTGAAGGGCGTGCACTTTGCGGAACTGCGCGAACAAGTGAAGGCACAAATCATCCTGGGCAACACCTACCACCTGTACCTGCGGCCGGGACTGGACGTGCTGCGCGCCGCCGGCGGACTGCACGGCTTCAACGGGTGGGAACGCCCCATCCTCACCGACTCGGGAGGATTTCAGGTGTTCTCGCTTACCGGAATACGCAAGCTGAGGGAAGAAGGCTGCGAGTTCCGGTCGCACATCGACGGCTCAAAGCATTTCTTCACCCCCGAAAACGTGATGGACACCGAGCGCATTATCGGGGCCGACATCATGATGGCGCTCGACGAGTGCCCGCCGGGAAAGAGCGACTACGCCTACGCCAAGAAGAGCCTGGCCATGACGCAGCGGTGGCTCGACCGCTGCATCAAACGGTTCAACGAGACCGAACCGCTCTACGGCTACGAGCAGACGCTGTTCCCCATCGTGCAGGGATGCACTTACAAGGACCTGCGGAGAGAGGCGGCCAAGTATGTGGCCGACAAGGGAGCCGACGGAAACGCCATCGGTGGACTGGCCGTGGGCGAACCGACGGAGGTGATGTACGAAATGATTGAGGTGGTGAACGAAATACTGCCGAAGGACAAACCGCGTTACCTCATGGGCGTGGGAACACCACAGAACCTGCTGGAGGCCATCGAACGGGGCGTCGACATGTTCGACTGCGTGATGCCCACACGCAACGGGCGCAACGCCATGCTCTTCACCTACGAGGGCACCATGAACCTGAGGAACAAGAAGTGGGAGAACGATTTCACGCCCATCGACCCCGACGGTTGCTACACCGACCAGGTGTATACCAAAGCCTATCTGCACCACTTGTTCAAGGCGGGCGAACTGCTGGCCATGCAGATTGCCTCAATACACAACCTGGCCTTCTACCTGCGGCTGGTAACCGACGCAAGGCAACACATCATCGACGGCGATTTCGCCGCATGGAAAGCCGGCATCGTCGGACAACTGGGCAGACGCATCTAAGCACACGGCATGAAAAGCTACAGAAAGATAAGAAAGCACCTGAAAGCGTACAGTACAAGAAGGTGGGCGAGCCGCCATCCGGCATGGCTCCACCGGCTTGCAGCATGGATTGCCGCCAACACGCTGGTGCTGCAGGGCATAATGGGGTGGACGGGCAAAAAGCTGCGCTTTCTCAACCGGCTCAACCCACTGAGATACATCAAACGGATCGATTGGTACATCATCAAGAAGTTTGTAGGCACCTATTTCTTCTCCATCATCCTGATCATCTCCATCTCCATTGTCTTCGACATCAACGAGAACCTGGCCAAGTTCACACAGTACCACGCTCCGTTGCGCGCCATCGTCTTCGACTATTACGCCAACTTCGTGCCCTACTTCGCCAACCTGTTCTCGGCCCTGTTCGTATTCATCGCCGTCATCTACTTCACCTCGAAGCTGGCCGGAAACTCCGAAATCATCGCCATGCTGGCCACCGGCATCTCCTTCAAACGACTGCTCAGGCCTTACATGATTTCGTGCGTGCTGATCTCCGGACTGTCGTACTACCTCTCTGCCTATGTCATCCCCCACGGCACCGTCATCAGGCAGAACTTCGAAACCATGTACAAGAACAAGAAGAAGAACACCTCGGCCGAAAACGTACAGCTGCAAGTGGCCCAAGGGGTCATAGCCTACATACAGCACTACGACAACAACATGAAACGGGGCTACGGGTTCTGCCTCGACAAGTTCGAAAACAAGAAGCTCGTATCGCACCTAACGGCCATGGAGGTGCAGTACGACACCATCTCGGAATCGAAGTACCACTGGAAAATCAGAAACTGGAAAGTGCGGCAGCTGAAGGGTCTGAAGGAACACATCACCAGCGGTACGGAAAAAGACTCGGTCATCATGATGGAACCCACCGACCTGGTCTATTCCAAAGGACAACAGGAAACGTTCACCTCGCCCGAACTGCACGACTACATCTCCAAACAGATCGACCGGGGGTCGGGCAACGTGGTGCAATACCAAGTGGAGTACCACAAACGCATCGCTTCCTCGTTCGCGTCGTTTATCCTTACCATCATCGGCGCCTCCCTATCTTCGAGAAAGCGAAAGGGGGGCATGGGCATGTACCTGGGCATCGGACTGGCGCTGAGTTTCGGTTACATCATGCTGCAGACCGTGTCGGCCACATTTGCCATCAACGCCGGTTTCCCGCCCATCCTTGCGGCATGGCTGCCAAACATCATTTTTGCCGTAGTGGCATGGTTCTGCTACTTCAAGGCACCAAATTAATCAAGAAAACATGAAATTTACAGATTTAGATTTGAATGACGACATTCTCGACGCGCTCTACGACATGCGCTTCGACGAATGCACTCCAGTGCAGGAAAACTGCATACCAGAGATACTGAAAGGCAACGACGTGCTCGGAGTGGCACAGACCGGAACGGGCAAAACGGCGGCCTACCTGCTGCCGGTACTGTCGATGCTCGACGACGGCGGATACCCGAAAGAGGCCATCAACTGCCTCATCATGTCGCCGACACGCGAGCTGGCACAGCAAATCGACCAGGCCATGCAGGGTTTTTCCTATTACATTCCCGACGTTTCGAGCGTTGCCGTATACGGCGGAAACGACGGTAACCGCTACGACCAGGAACTGAAAAGCATGCGGATGGGTGCCGATGTCATCATCGCCACGCCGGGACGTCTCATCTCGCACCTCTCGCTGGGCAATGTGGACCTTTCGAAGGTGAGTTTCTTCATTCTCGACGAAGCCGACCGTATGCTCGACATGGGCTTCTCGGAGGACATCATGAAGATTGCGTCCTACCTGCCGAAAAACTGCCAAACCATCATGTTCTCGGCCACCATGCCCCACGACATCGAGAAAATGGCACAAAGTCTGCTGAAAGACCCTATCGTGATAAAACTGGCCGTAAGCAAACCCGCCGAGAAAATACAGCAAAGCGCATACATCTGCTATGAAACGCAGAAGCTCGACATCATCAAGGATATTTTCAAGGCCGGCGACTTGAAACGGGTCATCATCTTCTCTGGCTCTAAACAAAAGGTGAAACGCATCAACCAGGCACTCACTAGGCTGCACATCAACAGCGGCGAGATGCACTCGGACCTCGACCAGGCGCAGCGCGACGACATGATGTTCAAATTTAAAAGCGGACAGCTCGACGTGATCGTGGCCACCGACATCCTGGCACGCGGTATCGACATTGACGACATCACGATGGTTATCAATTACGACGTGCCCCACGATTGCGAAGACTATGTGCACCGCATCGGAAGAACGGCAAGAGCCGACCGCGACGGACGGGCCATCACGTTTGTCAACGAGGACGACATGTTTGCCTTCCACCAAGTGGAGAAATTCCTCGACAAGGAAATCACCAAGAACCCGTTGCCAGAAGGATGCGGAGAGGCTCCCGAGTATGTCACCTCCAAGCGAAAGGCTTCGGCAAAGAGCAACCGACGGAAAGACCGCGACAACACGTCGCACAAAGCCAACAAACAAAGAGGCAAGCGCAACACGCGCGAAGAGAAACAGCCGAAAGCCGAACAAGGCTCACGCAAAGCTGAAAACACACAGCCCAAGACCGACAACGGCACACAGAAAGCCAAAGAGCCGAACAACAAGACTGGCAACAACAACCGCCAGAAAGCAGCACCTGAACAACAAGCCGCCCCACAAGACAACCGCAACGACGCCGCCAACGAGCAGAAACAGAACAACAGAAGAAAACGCAACACGAAGGCGAAACGGCACGACAACACGCAGGAGGCGGCCAACACCAGCCAGCAGCGTCAGCCCAACGCGCCCAAGAAAGCTGACGGCGAACAGCAAAAGGCCAACAACAAGCAACGCTCAAGAAAGCCGAGACACCGCCACGCACCCGAACAGGAGCCGGCTCCCAAAGGCCGTACAACACGCTACAACGGACTGCCCGACGATTTCAAAGCTCCCAAAGAACAGGAAAGCGGCATAAAGAAACTCATCAAGCGACCGCTGAACTGGATAAAGAATATTGGCAAAAAATAAATAGATCGCCTATAACGCACAAGGGGTATGCTTTTCACGGCATCCCCCTTGTGCGTTGTAGGATATCACGCTATCACTTGGACGGACGCTTGTCGCTGCTGTCCCTGATCTTCAAAATCATGGGAACGACCACTTTATAGATTTTACGGTCTCCCTGGATACGGCGTATCAAGAGTTCGCACGCAGCTGCACCCTGCTCGTGCGCCTGATCCATAATTGCCGACAGTGCCGGAGTGACAAAGGCTGCTTTGTCGCCATCGGTAAATCCGATAATCGCCACATCCTGCGGAATAAGCAAACCTAAACTTTTGATGGCATCAAAGGCCGCATAGGTGATGATGTCGTTGAATGCCAGAATGGCATCGGGCGGATTGGCCGAACGCAACATGGCGATGGTCTTACGACGAGCCTCGTCAAATTCTATTTTCCCATATACCACAAGATCGCGGTCAATGGGAATGCCTGCCTCGCGCAATGCCTCCAAGTAACCGTGCTTGCGACGCTTGACCATGTCAAGATGGTCGGGACCGCCCAAAAAAGCTATACGGCGCGAACCCGTAGAAAGAAGATGCTTGGTGGCAGCATAAGCGGCCTCATCGCCGTTGCCTACCACCTGCGAAAAACGGTCGGACAAACAGGTGCGGGCAAAGAATACCAACGGCACATCCAGTTGCTCCATCTGCTCGTAATGAGAATAGTCGACAGTGTCCTGCGCCAGACAAGATATCACACCGTCTACATGCATGGACAAAAAACTTTCTACCGCGCGCTCTTCCCTTTCATGACTCTCATGACTGTTGGCCGAAAACACAAGGTAGCCATGCTGCAAGGCATAGTCCTCAATACCGTCGAGCACTGCCGCATAATAATGGGTTACAAGGTTGGGAACCACCACACCGATAACGTGCGGCACATCCTTCCGCAGACTCTGTGCAAACGGATTGGGGTGATAGTTGCGCTTCTTGGCAAGTTGCTGCACCTTTGCACGCATCGCCTCGCTTACCTCGTGGCTGCCATGCAATGCACGCGAAACGGTTGCAATGCTTACATGCAGCTCTTCCGCCAAGTCTTTTAAACTAATCCGGCGTTGTTTCATAGCGTTGTTTCCTTATATATTGTACCACTCATCTTTCTAACCTGAATTATTCACAGAAACAAAAAGAAGAAGCGTTTTTCTTTGCCGTCTCGGCAAAAATGAGTACCTTTATAGTGTTGAAAAACAAGGACTTAAAAACGCTTCTTATGCACAAAAGTACATCAAAAAACTCGGATTCCCAAGAAAAAATGCTTTTTTCTCTTCCCGAAATCGTTTCAGACAAGAAAATCCGTGTTGATTTCGATGCCCCGGACCTGTCTTCCAACGGTGGATTGGTATTGTTGAACGGCATGCGCACATCTATTGCCTGGAAAATAGGAAAACTCATTCCTGATGTCCGCAAGCAGGAATTCATGGCACGCTGGCCGAATACCGTGTTTGAGCTTCGCGGCGACAGTCACTTCGCAAGCCATGAGTTCATGGACTGGGCTAACGACAAGTGGTATGTGCGTTACCTTACGGGACTTTCCGGCAACAGCGTGCTGCTCTCCATGGTTGACGAGCAGAAACGTCGTGCGGAGAGCGACTACCACAAGGCGCAGAAAGCGGAGGACGAAAGATACGGGGAGCTTACAAAACAGGGAGTTTGCGGAGCCGTGCGTGAGCGCATTGTCATCAGAAGATACGGAAATTGAACGGTTCACGATGGATTCATTCATCAAGCGTATTATGCTCAGTGCGGTGTACATCGTAGAGAAGAAGACGTATGTCAAAATCAGTTTCTCGCCGCATCATCGGCACCGGGAAGAACTGGAAACCGCACTTGCGAGAATGACGGCATAGCCCCTGCAACGCAAAAATCAAAGTACACATACGGCATTGGTGACATCCTCAAGAATAGGATGCGCCCCGTCGTGTCCATACGCTTGCTTTTTGCCATATACGAGGCCGACAAATCATGCTGACGGCCGAAAATTCAACATTTGCGCTTCTTTGTTCAGCACAAACAAAACATCGCCGTGATCCCCTTTCGGGAGAAACCGTCAAAAGTGCGTACGGCGGAACCTCTATGAATTATTCTGGATAGATTGTTAATGACTAAAAGAGCCCCATCTCCTTGTACATGCTATTGCCCAACTCTTGACAAATCATTGAACCATGTACTATTTAAAAGCAGCCTGTCTACATTGTTAATGAGACAGGCTGTGAAACGTCACGCAAGGAGCATGAACATGATGATAATCAACGTAACAATCTCCTTACGATTGATTTCAATCTTAAAATTAGATTCTATACACATAGGTATTCCTCCATTTTTTAAGATTAGTTTGATATGGGACTTCTCCCGCCAGCAAATCTATACTGTGCACTTAGCTGGTCATACCTGCCCAGAGTCGCGACTATACAGAAGGGGTAACCAAAATCATTGGCCCGCTTATTTTACAAGCACTTTCTTCGTCGTGCCATCGCTCATCTTTAGAATGTTTAGACCTTTTGTCGGACTTGATATCCTAAAGCCGCTGGCATCGTAACGGCGGATCACCGTGCTCTCCGTGCCGCTGATGGGCTGACGGATACCTGTGGGTGCACCCTCCTCTATGAAGAAGAACTCCTTCCACTGGTCGGCTGCCTGGTATGCAGCAAGCGAGTTTGTCGGAACGTAAAGTGTGCAGTTCCATTTGTTGATGTCGTCGAGAGCCTCCGTGCCACAGGTTGGAGGTGTCGTGCGGTGAGTTACCAACGTGGTCAGTGCGGTGCAGTCGGAGAATGCCTCGTTGCCGATGCTTTCCACCATCTTGCCAAAGAGGAAACTTTCCATGCTGCTGCATCCCGAAAAGGCATAGTTGCCGATCTTTGCAACATTTTCTCCGACAATAGCTGTCTTCAGACCGGTGCATCCATAGAACTCGTTGTCATACACCTCGCGCACATTGTCGCCAATGCTCACGGTGCGGAGCGTGGCATTGCGGTAGAAAGGCGAGTAACCATAAGAGGACGAGGTCTTGTAACTTATGTGCGTACCCACATACACGCTGTCGAGCGGACAGTCTTTGAAAAGCGGTGACGAGCCGTTGCTGCCCAATGTCAGCACGTCTGTGTCATTTTCAATCACCAGTGTTGCAAACGATGTGCATCCCCGGAATGCATTATCCCCGACGCTCTTCACATTGGCAGGTATAGACAATCCTGCCAAACTGGAACAACCGCTGAAAAGGTATGAACTCAACGCCGTCAGCTTGCCGTTGATCTTTACCTCGGTTAAACTCTCGCAGCCGCAAAAAGCGTAACCTCCCAAACTTGTCAGCTCCGAAGGGCATGAGAAAGTCTTCAACCCCGAATTGATAAAGGCATATTTTCCAATCTCCGCCACGTTGTCCGATAGGGTCAGTTCGGAAAGGTTCTTGCAATCCTCGAAGCAGTAATTACCTAACGAAGTTACTCCATCGCCTACAACTACGGACTTAAGGCTACTACAACCGGACAATGCATAATCGCCGACCGACCCGCTGTTCGACAAGACAGCGGATGTCAGGTTCTCGCAACCGGACAATGCATAATCACCGACAGTCCCGTTGTTTGACAAATTAAGTTTGCCCCTCTTTGTGCTATTGACAAACGAATACTCATTCACGTTTTGTGGGCGCATTGCCACCCCCTTGTACAACACCGTTTCGGGTACTACAATATCATCAATTGTGTCACTGTAATTACAGTCTATCACATCGCAGGTGCGCTGCGAAGGGTTAACAGGAACATAGACAACCCCATCCACTTCAAACAAAGAACTTAAATGAGGATAAACCTTCACTGTTCCCAAACCGGATATATTATCGTAATTGTTGTTAGCTACATAAAACATTCCATACCAACTGGTACTCCCAAATACGGATGACAAACCGGAAGGAGCACTATTGGGAAGCATTATCACTTT